>JBCLSJ010000005.1:6694-10820 GCA_041225415.1 Lactobacillaceae bacterium 24-114 | reverse complement strand
GATATTAATAATGGTCGAATGGCAACCGGTTTCGTTCAATTACCAGATGGTCGAATTACTTATTATGATGATGAAGGCCATATTGTAAATGGTAGTAAGCATATTAATGGAAAATCATATTACTTTAGTTTAACTGATGGTCATATGATCACGAACTCGTTTGTTTATGATGTAGAAAATCACTCTATAAAGTATTATGGAGATAATGGTCAAACGGTAACAGGTACCACGAATATTAATGGTTTAACTTATACATTCGATAATGAAGGAAAATTGAAGAGTGCCTCAACGTCCACAGTAACTATTGATGGTAAACGGTATCAAGTTGATTCGTTAGGATATGCTAGACTATTGAACTAGTTTTGGAAATCACTTTGTGTAAATTAAAATACTTAATATATAATATAAGAAACAGTTCCATCCAATTGGTACGAACTGTTTCTTTTTATTTGTCATTGCAATTTAATGTTTATTTTACTAGACTTAAGGTTAAAAAGATTGCTAAAATACTTAATTTAGGGGTTGAAATTTTGAAAAAGAAAGTTGCATTAGTACAAATATTTTTCTTTATAGCAATGGTAATTTTTTTAATGGAGGTTGCCCCCCTCTTACCGTTTGATGGGGACGATTGGAGATATATAGGAGCAATAAGACTACCGTTTCCAATTTGGGGAGGATGGAATCCGACAAGAGTCCTTCCAGAATTATTAATGCCGTTAGGAGGATATATATCGGCATTTCTTATCTATCCGCTAACTCATAACTATATTTTTTCGTTAAGCATAATAGCTAATATGATAATTTCTTTCTTTATTGTATTAGTTTGCTATATGTATTACAAATTAGTTAGGATTAGATTGAAAATTGATTATAAATTATCTTTATTATTAGAGAGTCTATTTCTTTTGTCCTTTTTTGTGTTATTCAAGCATGTTAATGGAAGTAGTTATTATGGATTTTGGACAGTTGATTTGGCTTGTGGATTTTTTTACATTATTCCCGGTTGCTTAAACGCTTCTTTGGTAATGTTTATGCAACAACAACAGAATTTTAATAACTATTTTGCTAATTTATCTGAAAAGAGGAAAGCATTTTTTATAACGGTTCTATATTTTACTCTATTATCCAATACTCAAATGACTATCATATTAGCTCTATACTGTTCATTTGAGATTCTCCTAATTTCTCTTAGAATGAAATTTAATCTAAAAGAAATATATAGAAATACAAGTCTTTATTTGTCAATTCTCTTACTATGGTTATTAACAATATTATTTGATTTAAATGGACAAAGGGCTCAAAGTGTTAGTCAGGGAAATGAGGGTTCTTTTTTTTCTAGATTGATTAATACGATTCTTCAATTTAGAAATTTAGTATTGGTTGAAAATAGAGCATTTCTATTCTCTAGCTTGATAATTATATTAATTTCATTTTTAATTTTGCTAAGGAATTCCAGAAATAAGATAAATAACTATATGTATCTAAGTATATTTGCATTATTTTCAATGAGTATAGCTTTTGTTTATCTTATTCTTGCTTATGTAAAGGCGGGAAGCTTTTATGCTAGTCGAGTGGATGCAATGTGGCCAATAATATATTTCTATATTTTTCTAGTAAATATATCGATTGCTAGTTGCATAAGATTTATTCGTGGAATAAAGATATTTTTACCATTAATTATTAGTTTGGTAGGATTTATAACTATTGGATGTAATGGACTCTATATTTATCCTAATAATTCTCCATATAATAGCAAGACAATTATAAAGGTTGATAATTATATTATTAATCAGATAGTTAGAGCTGATAAAGAAGGTAAAAATTCTGTTAAGGTTTATGTACCATTAGATCAGGAAAATGCAAATAAGAAAATCACTACTTCAAACTGGCCTCATTCATTTGATATGGCTAAATGGTTACAAAATACGCTTTATTCTCACCATATAGTTAGAACAAGGATGAGAATAACTTTTGTTCCTAGTAAGAAGGTTAATAAACTGTATGAGAACAAGGAAAATGAGCAGCCATTTATTCCATTAGAATAATTTTTAAAATCATTTGATAAGAAAGGTAATTTAAATATAATGTTTGTCACAGAACAAAAAATAATTAATCAACTATTAAAGTATAAGTTTTATATTGTACTTTTACTTGTTTCGCTTTTAGCCCTATACGTTCGTCTTTGTCTTTTCCCTTTTCAATCGTATGATTTTAATACTTTTTTAAATCCATGGTATAACCAAATTAGTGCGCAGGGAGGTATTAGAGCGCTCAAAAGTCAGGTGGGTAATTATGGAATTACGTATCAATTTATAATTAGTTTATTTACATATCTACCGGGGAAAAGTATATTTTGGTATAAAGCCTTATCCGTTTTTTTTGACTATATTTTAGCAATTACTGGTGGATTAATAGTTATTAATTTTCAAAATACTCAAAAAAAGAAAAAATTTCTCTTTGTGTACTCAATAATTTTATTTATCCCAACAATAATTATGAATTCAGGTATGTGGGCTCAATGTGATTCAATTTATGCCTCATTTTTATTACTTAGTATTTTGTCTTTATTAAAGAATAAAAACAAATTGGCTTTTGTTTATTTGGGAATAGCTTTTGCTTTTAAATTACAGTCTATTTTTATAGTTCCTTTTTTCTTGCTATATTATTTAATGAATAAGAAATTTAGTATTTTTTACTTTTTCCTATCATTATTAAGCTTTTACGTTTGCTGCTTACCAGGGATTATAATGGGGAGAAGTATTTTTGCCCCATTTGAAATCTACTTTGGACAAACCAATGAAACTAGAATAAATTTGAATATACCTAACTTCTCGGGATTGTTAACTACCTCATCTATAATGAAAAACATTAGTACATATGAGATGCTGAGGAACTTTTTAATATGTATTACTCTTGTAGTTTTATTACTTGTTTATCTATTCATATTAAATAATAAACAGCTACTTACTAATCAGGAAATGTTAATAATTGCAACTTGGACCTGTTGGACATGTGTAATGTTTTTACCAAGTATGCATGAGCGCTATATGTATGTAGCGGATGTTTTACTAATATTAATGGCATGTATCTCAAGAAAATTTTTTGTAAATGCGGTGATAGCAGTTTTCGTGAGTTATATGACATATTTATTTGCGCTACTTGATGCTCATATTAGTATATCTAATTTATCACTACTTGCATTGGCTAACTATATTATGTTTTCAGCTCTAATTTTTTTAGACGCTAATAAACTATCAATAAAATATAAAATATAACTTTTCAAGCCTACCTATAATTTCTAATTAATCTAAATTATAGGTAGGCTTGATTTTAACAAAATTTCTGTTAATATTTAGATTGTTATTTTTATGTTTTTATTGGGAGGAAATAATGAAAATTCATTATAAACTTTATAAATCGGGGAAATTACTTGTTACTGCCGCAGTGTTTGGTTTTATGTTGTTTGGGATAGATCAAACAGTTAGCGCAGATACAACTACTCTTAATTCTAATCAGACTGTGGCTTTACAAACAAAGAGCTCATCTGAAGAAAATAACAATTCTAGTTCAGATCGGCTTGTTCAAAGCACAGAAGAAAGTGAAGTTAACATTGAAAATTCGACACATGGGACAAAAATGCAGTTTGCTTCTACAGATAGTAGTACGAACTTGAATGAGGAAAATGCGAGTTTTCAAAACACTGTGAGTGCATCAGATAAATCAAAGAATGTTAAAGATTCAGAACAAGAGAATACTTCAGTAAAGTCAAATGTAAAATCTGGGGAGAAAGAAGAAAATGGTTATTGGTACTATTATCTTTCTAACGGAGAAAAAGCAACGGGTTTTCAAAAGCTAGTAGATGGTCGGATTGTTTACTATAACGAAGAAGGTCAAATGCAAAATGGCTTAACTAAAGCAAGTGATGGTTACACATATTACTTAAGTCCATTAAATGGAAATATGTACCGGGGCGAATTGCAGTTAAATGGTCATTGGTACTACTTCCTATCTGCCAATGGGCGGATGGCTACAGGCTTCCAGAAGCTAGCAGATGGTCGGATTGTTTACTATAACGAAGAAGGTCAAATGCAAAATGGCTTAACTAAAGCAAGTGATGGTTACACAT
>JBCLSJ010000005.1:2687-6594 GCA_041225415.1 Lactobacillaceae bacterium 24-114 | reverse complement strand
CAATGGGCGGATGGCTACAGGCTTCCAGAAGCTAGCAGATGGTCGGATTGTTTACTATAACGAAGAAGGTCAAATGCGAAATGGGGATGTGCAGATGGCCAATGGGGATTGGTACTACTTCGATCCAGCAAATGGAAATATGGCAAAGGGTGGCTTACTTCTAGATAAAGTAAGTGGAACACTAAAATATTTTAATAATAATGGTGTTCGTCAAAGCGGTATCATTTCTATTGATGGTATAGACTACACGTTTGATTCAAAAACGGGATCGCTTAATATTACAGGAGCTGGTGAGCATAAAATTGGGAATCATTGGTACTTGATGAATGATCAAAATAAACTAGTGACTGGTTTCCAAAAATTAGCAGATGGCCGTATTGTTTATTATGATCCTATTAATGCACAGTTGGTTAATGGTGAACGGCAAATTGATGGGGATTGGTACTACTTTAACCCATCCAACGGTAACATGACTATTGGCTTCCAAAAGCTTCCAGATGGTCGAATTGTTTATTATAATTCACAAGGACGGTTACAACTTGGTGAACAACAAATTGATGGGGATTGGTACTACTTTAACCCATCCAACGGTAATATGACTATTGGTTTCCAAGTACTTCCAGATGGTCGAACAGTTTATTACAATTCACAAGGTAGGATGGCACATGGCTGGTTTAATGCCAATGGTTCATGGGGTGATTGGGATGTTCATTATGCTGATTATAACAATGGGCAGGTTCATTCAATGAGTTACTATAGCCAATTTACACCCATTTATGCACCTGAAGGATGCGGAGCAGCATCATTAGGAATGTTGTTGAGTGGGGAAGGAAAATACCCTGGTTTAAGGACTCTTTATAACAATCTTCCTCAATATGGTGGAGTCTACAGTAGCGCGAACTTTAGAGGACCTGTTACCCCAGATGCTTTAGCAGCGTTTGGTAGAAATTGGGACTCTAATCTTCAGAGCGTTTCAGGTTATTCAATTAACCAATTAGCAGATTTGGTAGCCAGTGGACACCCAGTTCTATATTATGGATGGTCACTATATGAAGGTGCCTACCAAGGAAAAGGAAACCATATTAAAGTGATGTTGGGATACCACAACGGTTACTTCCATATTTATGATCCCTGCTATAATAGTTATTGGGAAGGTAGCCATCATTACGGTATTTTTGATTATGGTGCTAATAGTTGGCAATCTATTGGGAAGGTTGCATCTGAATACCGTGGTTGGGCTGTTTCATCTTTGTAATAAAAAGGCGTGTATTTGAACACGCTTTTTTATTTTTGATATGGTAGTATGTGCAATAAGTATATATACTATATAGTGAAATATATGTTGAAAGGTTAAAGAGTATGAGTTCAGAAAATACATTAACGATAGTTGTCCCATGCTTTAATGAAGAAGCTGTCTTACCAGAGACCCACAAAGAATTGGGGGAGATTCTGACAAAGTTAATGTCAGAAGATAAAATTAGTAGAGAAAGTAAAATACTTTTTGTTGACGATGGAAGCAAAGATAAAACTTGGTCATTAATAAGTAAATATACCAAAGAATACGACTATATAACTGGTGTTAAGTTTACAAGAAACTACGGTCATCAAAATGCTTTACTTGCTGGGATGGAGGTTGCACTACCTCATTCTGATATGATTATTACGATTGACGCTGATCTTCAAGATGATGTTAATGCTATTCCTAAAATGGTTGATAAGTATCTTGAGGGATATGATGTAATTTATGGTGTTCGTAATAGTAGAAAAACAGATAGTTTTTTCAAGAAGAATACAGCTTTAGCTTTTTATAAGATGATGGAAAGTATGGGTGTAAAAATGGTGCCTGACTCAGCCGATTACCGGCTTTTAAGTAAAAGAGCTACAGCAGCATTACTATCTTTCCCAGAACGAAATCTTTTCTTACGTGGTATGGTTCCGTTAGTAGGTTATAAAAGTACAAAAGTATATTATGCTCGAAAAGAACGATATGCTGGTGAGTCCAAATATCCTTTAACAAAGATGTTACATTTTGCACTTGATGGAATTACTTCATTTTCAATTGCGCCCATTCATTTAATTTTATATCTAGGAGTTTTAACAGTCTTAATAAGTGTGGGATGCATGATATATACTTTGGTTGAAAAGATAATGGGACATGTTACAACAGGGTGGTCCTCACTTATGATTTCTATCTGGTTCTTAGGAGGAATTCAATTAATCTCAATTAGTGTAATTGGCGAATATATTGGAAAAATCTTTGCAGAAGTTAAACGGCGGCCACGATTCAACATTGAAGAAGAAACCTTTACAGAAAAATTTAATGGAAAAGGACAAAATTAATTTTCTAAATTAATAAAAGCTTGTCCTTTATTGTGATACAAAATTCACTCAAGAATAGTGAAATGCAATATTAGTTGAAAAAGTATATGGTATAATTTATAGGTTAGAAGTTTAGTATTGATTGTTAGGAGAGTAACAAGATGAATAAAAGGAATATTCATTCTAAAAAAATTAAAAATACTGTTTTAGTTGCGGGGTTAGCTTTATCATTTGGGATCATGGCTACAAATGAGCTTACAGCTCATGCATCAGACAACTCTCAAGTGACAACTAGTGTCTCTGATAAGTTACAGACTAATGATAGTATTTCAACGGCACCTAATGCTAATGCTGCAAAATCAGCAGCTTCGGCAACTCTTACAAGTCAAACCGCTGCAATTAATAGTGAGTACAGTGATAAGATTGCGGATCAAGAAAAGGCAAATTCTGCAGCAGAACAAAAAATGAAAGAGGATAATGATAGTCAGTATGCGCAAGCAAGTGCTGCAGCTACTGATCCAGCCTCTAATGCAAATTCAGCTGCTCAAAGTGAATTGCAAGAAGCAATTTCAAATGCAGCAAGCGCACAGGCAGCAGCTGATTCAGCTGCTCAATCAGACTACGATGCTTCGGCAGCAGCAATTAATGCTAAATCTGATAGTGCTAAATCTGCTGTAAATGATGCTCAGGAGCAAGTTAATAAGGCACAGGAAGCATTGAGTTCTGCAACAGAAGAAGCAAAATCAGCAGCACAACAGGCATTAAAAAAAGCGCAAGGAGAATTAAGTACAGCAAATAGTAATCTTGAAAAAATTCAAGGACAAATTGCTGATGAGTTAAAAACGCTCCAAGCTACTTTAAATGAAAAGAAAAAGACAAATCAGGATAATTACACTGAAGCATTTAACTCTGCTATTTCGAAATATAATGATGAAATTATCAAAAACAATAATCCTTCAAAATATTTAAGTGATCTAAAAAAACAACTGGATAGTAAATTAGCGGATTTAAAGCAAGCAGATGCTGAAAAAATTCAAGCACTGAAGGATGAACAGGCACAGAAACTTGATGAATTAAAAAAGACAATTAATCAAGAGTTAACAGATCGCCTTAACTACTTAAATACTCATCTGCCAGAAGGGTTTGAAAAGCAAACAGATGGATCAGTTACTTATACAGATCCTTCGACTGGTAAACCAGCTAGCGGAGAAGTTAATATTAATGATAATTGGTATTACTTCGAAAACGGTAAAATGGTTACCGGGTTTAAGAAGCTCTCAGATGGTCGAATTGTATATTATGCAGAAAATGGGCAGTTACAAAATGGCTTAACTAAAGCAGATGATGGTTACACATACTACTTTAGTGAAACAAATGGAAATATGTACCGTGGAGAACTGCAATTAGACGGACACTGGTACTACTTCCTACCTGCAAATGGCCGAATGGCTACAGGTTTCCAGAAGCTAGCAGATGGTCGGATTGTTTACTATAACGAAGAAGGTCAAATGCAAAATGGCTTAACTAAAGCAGATGATGGTTACACATACTACTTTAGTGAAACAAATGGAAATATGTACCGTGGAGA
>JBCLSJ010000005.1:0-2587 GCA_041225415.1 Lactobacillaceae bacterium 24-114 | reverse complement strand
GGACACTGGTACTACTTCCTACCTGCAAATGGCCGAATGGCTACAGGTTTCCAGAAGCTAGCAGATGGTCGGATTGTCTACTACAATGAAGATGGACAATTACAAAATGGAAATGTTCAAATAGATGGAAAATGGTATTACTTTGATACCAAAAATGGAAATATGGCTCATTCTGGATTGACATATGACCAAACCACGGGAACATTGAAGTACTTTAATTCTGACGGGATTCGTCAGAGTGGCAATATAGTAATTGATGGTTCAACTTATTCTTTTGATGAAAATACGGGAATTCTTAAAGTCTCTGGTGTAGGTGAACAACATATAGGTAATAACTGGTATCTAATAGGAAATGATGGAAAATTTCAAGTTGGATTCCAAAAATTAGCCGATGGTCGTACAGTTTATTATGATCCTCAAACAGCAGCTTTAGTTAATGGCGAACGTAATATTGGTGGTTACTGGTACTACTTTAATGTCAATAACGGAAATATGGCTACTGGATTTACTACTCTTCCCGATGGTCGAACAGTCTACTACAATGATAAGGGGCAACTTCAAATTGGTTGGCGTTATGTTGATGGTCACTGGTACTACTCATCTACTACTAATGGGCAAGTAATTACCGGATGGCAAACTACTTTAAGCTCTGATGGTAGACACACTTATTCTTATTACTTTAGTCCACAGTATAAGTATGCTGTTACTGGCCAACAATATATTGATGGTCAATGGTATAATTTTGACAGTAACGGTCGGCGGATTTAAATAATTTAATTTCAATTAGAGATTGTAATTAAACAAATCAAAAAGCAACTTATGTCAATAATTGGCATAAGCTGCTTTTTCTTATGCTCCAAAAATAATTTTATATTCCTGAAAATGCTACCAATTAGCGATTTAGCTCCTATTATCCACCATAGCGAGATTGAATAAAAATCACAATAGTGCTATATTTAGCTTGAACAAAGCACATCCTTATTCCTTACATATAACAATTTTGTTATTTGAGAGGATGTGTAAATAATGGCTGAAAAATCTTCCGCAGAGAAGCTAGGCCTTGTTGGTTTAGTTGCTCTATGTGTTAGTGCCATGGTTGGGTCAGGGGTATTTGACCTTCCAAAGAACATGTCGATGGAAGCCGGGGTTACCGCCCAACTCTTATCTTGGATCGTCACAGGTATAGGTATTTGGTTTATTGCTGAAATGTTTGTTATTTTAAGTGATGTTAAGCCTGACCTAACAGCCGGTCTTTATAAATATGCTCAAGTCGGATTTGGTTCTTTTGCCGGATTCTTCAGTGCATGGGCATATTTTGTCTGTGAATGTGCTGCCAACGCTGCCTATGCGGTATTGGTTATGAGCACATTAGATTACTTCTTCCCTGGAACATTTACAGGTGGTAATAACTGGCCATCGGTAATTGGGGCATCAATTATTACTTGGGCCATTACTGCTTTGGTATTACGTGGGGTTGAAGTTTCAAGTAGTGTTCAAAAGATTGCGACTGCAATTATGCTAGCAGTTGTCCTTGTATTTATGGCAACTGTACTATTCCATTTTAATATTCATACTTTTACCACTAACATGAACGCTACACATGCTGTTCCATCTGTAAGTGATAAGCCAATGGGGAGTGTAATGCACCAACTTATGAATACCATGATGGTTACTCTTTGGCTTTTCGGTGGTATTGAAGGGGCTGTTGTTATGTCCGGTAAGGCACGTAACGTAAAACAAGTTGCCCCAGCCACTGTTATTGGTTTTGTTATTTGTTTAGTTATGTATGCTCTCGTTGGGATGCTTTCTCTTGGTGCTTACTCATATGGTCAATTAGCTAAGATGACTTCCCCATCAACTGCTTATATTTTGACAAACTTATGGCACAATACCATTGGTCGGGATGTTATTGCAATTGCATTGCTAGTTGCTGTCTTTTCTAGTTGGATTTCTTGGATTCAAATGCTTGCTGAATTACCACAACATGCTGCTGCAGAAGATGGATCATTCCCGCGTGCATTTGCTAAGGTATCAAAGAATGGTGAGCCAGTATTTTCAATCATCATTGCCACGTTCGTAATTGAAATCATTATTTTAATTGCTCACTTTGATGAAAGTGCCTACCAAATGCTCTTAACTATTGTCGGGGTTATGACTGTTCCACCATATCTTCTTTCTGCAATGTACTTGATCAAAATTAGCCGGAAAGATGCTGGTGAATTCCCTACAGATACTAAACACCGTCGTTGGGCCGGTATGGTCATTGGTATTCTTGCATTCCTATACATCATTTTCATGGCATACTCAGCTAATATTAAATACACGTTAATTTCGTTTATTTTTTATGCTCTAGGTATTCCTCTGTATATATGGGCACGTAAGCAACATAAAAAGGTCGTATTTACTAAGGGTGAATGGATTTTTGCAATTGTCATTGTCCTCGTTGCCTTATATGGTATTTATGATTTATTACGTTAAAATATAATTTAAAAATTTACTATCTAAAATAGGGGTATCTGTCAAATGGTATTGATGGATGCCGACACCTCTCACGTAAATGTGGGAGGTGTTTTTTTATGCAAACAGA
>JBCLSJ010000004.1:0-120270 GCA_041225415.1 Lactobacillaceae bacterium 24-114 | reverse complement strand
CATTTGCATCGCCTTCTTTACATATATTTGTGGTGAATTGATTGTACAATAGGGCACAGCAGATGTCCTTTTTTGCGCACAAAAAACCGGCATTGATTTTCATCAATACCAGATAGTGTAGACCCGTTTAAATTAATATAAACTCTGAGGCCACCGAAAATGCAGACGCAAGTATTTTCGGTGGCTTTCATTTTGATTTCTAGAATCACGAACATTTTTAGATAAAAATAATGAAATAATCGTATTTTGCATTGACAAAGGTGATAATTAAAGGGTATATTAAATACACAAATAACGAATGAAATTATTTATAGACATAATAATGTTCGCGTTTTTTATAAAAAAGGAGTTTCGCAACTATGGAAAAATTACTGTATACCGGGAAAGCTAAACAAATGTGGCAAACTGAGAAACCAGATGTATTACGTGTTGTTTACCTAGATCAGGCAACAGCATTGAACGGTAAAAAGAAGGATCATATTAGTGGAAAAGGAAAGGCGGCTAATGCAATTTCTAACCTTGTTTTTCACTACCTCAGTACATCGGGTATTAAAACTCACTTTATTAAAAAGGTATCCCCTACCGAAGATTTAGTCTGGAAGTGTGAAATGTTTCCCCTTGAATTTGTAACCAGAAATATAGTTGCGGGGCACTTTGCTAGTCGTTACGGCTTAAAAGAAGGTCAAGCTCTTTCAAACCCGGTCGAGGAAACTTTTTATAAAGATGATAAATTAGACGATCCTTTTATTAACGAATCAGCAATAGTTGCCCTAAATATTGCTACTTCTGAAGAATTAAAGAAAATGTGGACACTCTGTCGAGAAGTAAATAGTATTCTACAAGATCTCTTTGAACGGGCTGGTATTAGACTTGTTGATTTTAAACTTGAATTTGGTCGACTAGGCAACGGAGAAATTGTATTAGCTGATGAATTTTCGCCTGACAATTGTCGTTTATGGGATCTTAAAACAGATCAACATATGGACAAGGATGTCTATCGACGTCATTTAGCCGATTTAACTACAACCTATGATACTGTTTTTGACCGTTTACAAGCTGTAATTATGGAGGAAGATTAATGACTAAAGTTCGTATTTTCGTTACTTATAAAAAATCGGTATTTGACCCTCAAGGAGAAACTATTAAGGAAGCTATTCATAGTCTGAACCATAAAGAAGTAACAAAGGTTCAAGTTGGTAAATTTTTTGACGTAACAATTAATGATCAAGATAGTGAGATAGAAAAGATTATTCAAGAAATTGCTGAACAACTTCTGATCAATGTCAATATGGAAACTTATACTTATCAAGTAATGGGGGAAGATTAAATGAAGATTGCAGTAGTTGTTTTTCCTGGTTCGAATTGTGATGTTGACCTATATGAAGCGCTTCATTCAGTTTGTCAAGCCGACGTAGAATATGTTTCTTATAAAAAAGATAATTTAGATGGTTTTGATGCAGTTATGTTACCTGGCGGATTTTCTTACGGAGATTATTTACGGGCAGGCGCAATTGCTCGTTTCACAAATATAATGCCAGCAATTATCAAGATGGCTAAGAAGGGTAACCCAGTCTTTGGAACATGTAACGGATTTCAAATTCTAACGGAAGCAGGATTATTACCAGGGGCTCTTAAGCAAAATGATAGTCAACGCTTTATTTGTAAATCTGTTTCATTGGAAGTGGTAAATAATCAAACACCATTTACCACTCAATATAAAAATAGAGAACAAATTAAATTACCAATTGCACATGCGGAAGGATGCTATTACGCTGACCAAAAAACTTTGGATGCTCTAGAAGAAAACAATCAAATTGTTTTTCGCTACGCTGATGAAAATCCAAATGGAAGTTTACGAAATATTGCAGGGATTACAAACCAAAACGGAAATGTATTAGGTATGATGCCTCATCCAGAACGAGCAGTTGAAGGGCTCTTAGGTAATACTGATGGTTTAAGACTTTTTAAATCCTTATTAGAAAATGGCATAGCAAAAGTGGAGGCATAGTTAATGAAACAAGCAATGACCCCAGAAGAAATTAAAGCAAAAAAACCGTACTTAGATTGGAATTTAAGTGAAGGGGAGTATAAGTATATTAGTGAAAAACTTCTTAACCGGCTCCCTAACTATACTGAAACCGGATTGTTTGCTGCAATGTGGAGTGAGCACTGCTCTTATAAAAAATCTAAACCTGTTTTAAGGCTTTTTCCTAATAAGAATGAGCGAGTTTTACAAGGACCTGGTGAAGGAGCTGGAGTAGTTGATATTGATGACGGTCAAGCAGTTGTTTTTAAAGCAGAAAGCCACAATCATCCAACAACAGTCGAACCTTACCAAGGAGCAGCTACCGGTGTTGGAGGTATTTTAAGAGATATTTTCAGTATGGGAGCACGACCAATTGCCTCTCTTGATTCGCTTCATTTTGGAGAACTAAGTGATGATAAGCAAATGAGAATGAAAGTGGAAAATACCGTGCGTGGAATTGGCGATTACGGAAATTGTATGGGAATTCCCACAGTTGCCGGTGAAACAACCTTTGATGCCTGCTATCAAGGAAATATTCTCTGCAATGCGATGAGCGTTGGCTTAATGGAGCAAAAAGATATTCAAAAAGGGGAAGCAGCCGGAATTGGGAATGCTGTCATGTATGTTGGCGCTAAAACGGGACGTGATGGTATCCACGGCGCAACATTTGCTTCGGCAGACTTTAGTGATGAAAATGAAACTCAACGCTCAGCCGTCCAAGTTGGCGATCCTTTTATGGAGAAGTTACTGATGGAAGCTTGCCTTGAACTAATTACTCAATATCCTAATTGGTTAGTTGGGATTCAAGATATGGGAGCTGCAGGAATTGTGTCATCAAGTGCTGAAATGGCGACTGAAGGGCATAGTGGTATGGAACTTAACCTTGACCTAGTCCCGCAACGGGAAAGCAATATGTCTGCTTATGAAATAATGTTAAGTGAATCCCAGGAACGAATGCTTCTTTGTGTAAAAAAAGGTCATGAGCAAGATGTATTGAAGATTTTTCAGTCTTATAAATTAGAAGCGGTAACAATTGGGCGCATTACAGCTGGTCATGATTATGTTCTTTTTCATGATGGGCAAGAAGTATGCCATATTCCAGTTACCACGTTAACTGAAGATGTTTTAGAAGAAAAAAGTGAAGAGAAAAAGCCAACCCGCATTGAAGAAGCAGAGAAAAAGCCAGCTTGGGTACCAGTTATAACAGACGTTGCAGAAACGTTAAGAAAATTACTTCAACAACCTACAATTGCAGATAAAAGTAGTCTTTATCAACAGTATGATTCCCAGGTACGTACTAACACGTTGGTTGGTCCTGGCAGTGATGCTGGGATAATTCGAATTCGTGGAACGCGTAAAGCATTAGCAATGTCCACAGACGGGAATGGTCGTTTTGTTTATCTCAATCCCGAAGTCGGAGGAAAGATAGCGATCGTTGAAGCGGCCGCTAATATTATTGCTAGCGGGGCAGAGCCATTAGCCATTACGGATTGTTTAAACTATGGTGATCCTAATGATCCCGAAATTTTTTGGGAGTTGCACCAATCAGTGAAAGGAATGGCGGACGCTTGTCGACAGTTTAATACCCCTGTTATTTCTGGAAATGTTTCCCTATATAACGAAAATAATGGTCAGGCTATTTACCCAACTCCGATGGTAGGAATGGTAGGACTAATTAAAGATGTTCATTACTTAGTTCCGTCTTACGTCCAACATGCCGGAGACCAAGTATTTCTTGTTGGGACAACTCTTGATGATTACGCTGGATCTGAACTGCAAAAGATGATGACTGGTAATATCAGTGGAGTTGTCAATGAATTTGACCTACGGCATACTCACGCATATATGCAAACTCTCCTCAAAGAAATGAAAGCAGGACACGTGGTTAGTGCTCATGATCTGAGTGAGGGTGGGTTAGCAGTTGCTCTAGCTGAAACTCTATTTAATACAGAATTTGGGTTAGATCTTAACTTAAAGGAAATGACTGCTACACAATTGTTTAGTGAAACTCCAGGTCGATTTATTATCACTGTTGCCAAAGACCAAGCTGAAAATATTAAGCGAGCTCTTGGTAATGATGCTCAATTTATTGGAGAAGTTACCAACAATCACTATCTGGAAATCCATTTAAAGGACGCACAGCTTAATCAAAATGTTGGTGAACTACAACAATTATGGAAGGAGGCTATTCCATGCCAACTGAAATCAAAGGATTAAATGAAGAATGTGGAGTTTTCGGTGTCTTTGGAGCTCAGGACGCAAGCCAGTTGACATATTATGGTCTCCATACACTCCAACATCGTGGCCAGGAAGGTGCGGGAATTGTTTCTACTGATGGAAACACACTCTATCAGCATCGTGATCGTGGTTATCTCTCCAAAGTTTTTGCTGATCCTGCTGATTTAGAGCATTTGATTGGTGAGTCAGCGATTGGTCATGTCCGTTATGGAACAAGTGGTCATGATTCAATTGCAAATATCCAGCCTTTTCTCTTCCACTTCCATGATGGCGATGTAGCTTTGGCCCATAACGGAAATCTAACAAATGCGGTAAGTTTAAGACGTGAACTTGAGGATGAGGGGGCAGTTTTTCAATCAGACTCTGATACAGAAATTCTAATTCACCTGGTTCGCAAGTATATCAAGGATGGCTTTATTCCAGCCTTAAAAAAGAGTCTCAACATAGTTAAAGGTGGTTTTGCCTTCCTTCTCTTACAGAAGGATCGCTTAATTGCCGCCTTAGACCCTAATGGAATTCGCCCTCTATGTATTGGTCAGTTAGAAAATGGTACATATGTAATTGCCAGTGAAACTTGTGCTTTGGATATAGTGAATGCCAAGTTTGTACGAGATGTACAGCCAGGTGAATTAATTGTTGTGGATCGTGATGGCCTCCATATTGATCGTTATACAACTAAGACCCAGTTAGCCATTTGCTCAATGGAATATATTTACTTTGCTCGTCCAGATTCTATCATTCACGGAGTTACAGTTCACAATGCGAGAAAGCAAATGGGACGCTTGCTGGCTCGTCAATACCATATTGATGCAGATATGGTTATTGGGGTTCCTAACTCATCCCTGTCAGCCGCAGCCGGCTATGCCGAAGAATCAGGATTGCCTTATGAAATGGGATTAATTAAAAGCCAATATGTTGCCCGAACGTTCATTCAGCCAACTCAATCTTTAAGGGAACGGGGAGTTCAATTGAAATTATCTGCTGTCCGTGGTGTCGTTAATGGAAAACGAGTGATTGTAGTTGATGATTCAATTGTCCGGGGAACGACTTCAAAACAAATTATTAAAATGTTGCGACAGGCTGGGGCAAAAGAAGTGCATATGATGGTGGCCTCTCCTCCATTTAAGTTTCCTTGTTTTTATGGGATTGATATTTCCACTCGTTCGGAATTAATGGCGTCCCATTATTCTGTAACCCAAATGCGAGATTTGATTGAGGCTGATTCTCTTCACTTTTTAAGTGTCGAAAACCTTATTAAAGCCATTGATATTCCTGATGCAGGAGATGCTCCCAATGGTGGATTAACGGTTGCTTACTTTAATGGTAATTACCCAACACCCCTTTATGATTATGAAGAGGGCTACCTAAAATCTCTTAATGAACAAGAAAAGCGGATACGAAAGGAACGATTATCATGAGTCGGTATCAAGAAGCAGGTGTTGATGTTAACGCTGGCTATGAATTAGTTAACCGAATAAAAAAAACTGTTAATTCAACAAGTCGTCCTGGCGTCCTCGGCGAGATTGGCAGCTTTGGAGGAATGTTTGATTTAGGCGAATTAAATTATCAGCATCCGGTACTTGTCTCCGGGACTGATGGTGTTGGCACCAAACTACTAATAGCTCAAAGAATGAAAAAGCATGACACCATTGGCATTGATGCTGTAGCGATGTGTGTCAATGATGTTTTGGCACAGGGAGCAGAGCCCCTATTCCTATTAGACTATATCGCTACAGGTCATAATGATCCCCAGCAAATGGCGGAAATCGTTAGTGGTGTTGCTGCCGGTTGTCATGAATCTGGTGCAGCATTAATTGGTGGAGAAACCGCAGAGATGCCAGATATGTACCAGCAAGATGAATATGACTTGGCCGTAACGGTGACTGGCATTGTGGAGAAAGACTCACTAATGACTAACCAAGACCCTAAAGCTGGAGATGTATTGATTGGCATTCCTTCCAGTGGTCTTCATTCCAATGGTTTTTCTCTTGTTCGCCAAATCCTATTCAAGGATCATCAGCTCTCACTGGAAGAACGACCAGCTGAATTAGAAGGAAAGACAATTGGGGAAACGATTTTAACGCCGACCCGAATATACGTAAAGGCGGTATTACCTTTAGTTCATAAAAAGCTGATACACGGGATTAGTCATATTACCGGCGGAGGATTGATTGAAAATGTGCCACGGATGTTCAGCGATGATTTACAGGCTGTGATCCATTCTCGTAGCTGGTCAGTATTACCAATATTCGACTATTTGCAAAAATTAGGTAAATTATCTCCTGCTGATTGTTTCCAAACCTTCAATATGGGTATTGGACTGGTATTAGCAGTCAGGCCAGATAAATTAGTAGAAGTGCAACGGCGATTAAAGGAGCAAGGAGAGGAAAGTTATCAAATTGGTCACCTACAAAAACGTCCCCAAAATGCGGAAAAAATTAATATTAAGTGAGGGAAGACAATGAAAGTAGCGATTTTGGCTTCTGGAAACGGAACTAACTTTGAGGTTTTAGCTCGCCATTTTCAAGCAGGTGACATGCCTGGAGAACTGGCATTATTATTTTGTAATCATCCGGACGCATTGGTGATGAAACGAGCAACCCGCCTCGGTGTTCCTGCCGAAGCATTTACGGTTAAATCCTGTGGAGCAAAACAGAAATACGAAGAAAAATTGTTGAATCTCCTCAAAGCGTATCAAATTGACTTTATCGTTTTAGCTGGCTATCTCCGAGTGGTTGGTCCGACAATTTTGGATCATTATGATCATAAAATCATTAATATTCATCCGGCATGGCTTCCTGAATATCCAGGATTACACTCGATTGAACGAGCATTCAACGATAACCGAACGCAGACTGGAGTAACTGTTCACTATATAGATGCTGGAGTAGATTCTGGGCCAATTATTATGCAGGAACATGTCCCTATTCATCATACGGATACTGTTGAAAGTTTAGAGGCTAGAATTCATGAAGTTGAATACAGGCTTTTCCCAACTGCCTTAAAGCAAGTACTTACAGAAATAGAAAAGGAGAATTAATCAATGAAACGTGCATTAGTAAGTGTATCCGATAAAACCAACCTTGTTTCTTTTGTTAAAGGCTTAGAAGCAAATGGCTATGAAATCATCTCAACCGGAGGAACTAAAAAGGTTTTAGACGATGCAGGTGTTCAGTGTATTAGCATTGAAGATGTTACCCACTTTCCTGAAATTTTAGATGGCCGTGTCAAAACGTTAAATCCTTATGTTCATGGTGGATTATTAGCGCGCCGTGAATTGCCGGAACATATGGAGACTCTAAAAAAATTAGATATTACCCCGATCGATCTTGTTTGCGTCAACCTTTACCCATTCAAAGAAACCATCGAAAAGCCAGATGTTAAATTAGCTGATGCAATTGAAAATATTGATATTGGTGGTCCAAGTATGGTGCGTTCGGCTGCGAAAAACTACCAAGACGTGACAATTGTGGTAGATAAAGATGACTACGACCAAGTACTAGACGAAATAGAGAGTAAGGGTAATACCACATTGGCTACGCGTGCGCGTTTGGCTGCTAAAGCATTTAGTCATACAGCAGCCTATGATGCATTGATTTCACAATATCTAAATAAACAAGTAGAGAATGCACTTCCTCAACAATTGACGCTTACATGGAATCTAAAAGAGGAGATGCGGTATGGTGAGAATTCTCACCAAAAGGCCTCTCTTTATGAAGATGCATTACCAAAGGAATTCTCAGTTCTTCAGGCAAAGCAACTACATGGTAAACAACTTTCTTACAACAATATTAAAGATGCTGACGAGGCATTACGTTGTATCCGTGAATTTGATGAGCCTACTGTGGTTGCAATGAAACATATGAATCCATGTGGAATTGGTCGCGGAGAAACATTGGAACAAGCATGGGATCGAGCTTATGAAGCCGATTCAGTCTCTATTTTCGGTGGTGTAATCGCACTTAATCGAAAGGTGGACCTAGCAACCGCGCAAAAGATGCATAAAATTTTTCTAGAAATTGTAATTGCACCTGGCTTTGATGAT
Source organism: Lactobacillaceae bacterium 24-114 (assembly GCA_041225415.1). Classification (GTDB taxonomy): domain Bacteria; phylum Bacillota; class Bacilli; order Lactobacillales; family Lactobacillaceae; genus Limosilactobacillus. The sequence continues at coordinate 111,961 of JBCLSJ010000004.1, read as the reverse complement.
GATGCTTATGAATTACTCGCAAAAAAGAAAAACATTCGCCTTCTAAGTTTGGATTTCAGTAAAAAGGACGAACCAACCAAAGATGAAGTAGTATCCGTGATGGGTGGGATTCTGGTTCAAAATCAGGACACCCTAAAAGAAGACTATCATGATTGGCAATGTATTACTGACGTTAAACCAACTGAAGAACAATTAAAGTCCCTTATGTTTGCTTGGAAGGCTGTCAAACATGCTAAGTCAAATGCGATTGTTTTAGCCAATGACGAACGAACCTTAGGAGTGGGTGAGGGACAACCTAATCGAATTGATTCGCTAAAGATCGCTGTTGCACATGCAGGTAATGATATTGATGACAGAACCGTAATGGCTTCAGATGCCTTCTTCCCATTTGGTGACTGTGTTGAATTTGCTGGTCAAAATGGAATTAAAGCAATTGTTCAGCCAGGTGGTTCTATTCGTGACCAGGAGTCAATTGATATGGCCAATAAATACGGGATTGCAATGGTGACAACAGGAATTCGTCACTTTAGACACTAGGAAAATAAGGAGATTTAGATGGGAAAGCAAGTCAACCTATTAGTTATTGGTGAAGGTGGCCGAGAGTTTGCGATCGCTAAGCAACTGCAAGCTAGTTCGTATGTTAACCAAGTATATTGTGCTCCAGGGAATATTGGAATGGCAACAGTTGGTGTTCAGACAGTAGACATTGATAAAAATGATTTTCGGGGGCTAATCGATTTTGCCAAAAGTCATCATATCGCTTGGACATTTGTTGGACCGGAAGATTGCCTGGTTAATGGAATTGTTGATGAATTTAATGCGGCTGGCTTAAATGCTTTTGGGCCTAATAAACGAGCAGCTCAATTAGAAGGATCAAAGGAATATGCTCTAAACTTTATGGAAAAATATCATATTCCAACTGCCAAACATGTTTCCTATACCTCTAAGCAGGCGGCAATCAATCAGGTTGATCAATTTGGCTTTCCTCTAGTAATAAAAAAGGATGGTTTGGCTGGAGGGAAAGGAGTAGCGATTGCCCAACATCATAACGAAGCAGTAGATATAATTAATGAGATGTTTAATGATGATCAATCACGTCTCATTCTTGAAGAATGTTTAGTAGGACCAGAATATTCAATGTTTGTTCTTGTTAGTGGGGATGAATATCAAATATTGCCAATGGCTCAGGATCACAAAAGAGCCTATGACAATGATAAAGGCCCGAACACTGGAGGGATGGGAGCATATAGTCCACTTCCTCAACTGAAAGAATCAGATCGTCAACAGATGATAGATGAAGTGGTGAAGCCTAGCGTTGAGGGTCTAACCAGAGGCGGTTTTGATTACCACGGAATTTTGTATATTGGCTTAATTTTGACTGTCAATGGCCCAAAAGTGATTGAATATAACGTAAGACTGGGGGATCCTGAAACTCAGGTAGTTCTGCCCCGATTAAAAACCGACCTTTTTGAATTAGTAGATGCTTCCTTAAATAATAGGAAACTCCCAAGAATTATTGAAGATCCGCATGCTTGCTTTGGTGTTGTTTTAGCAGCAGAGGGCTACCCTAAGGATCCAATGCGTGGTCAAAAACTTGGCGAATTGCCGTCTGACGATAATGTTCAAATTATGTATGCCAATGTTGGTGGAAAATTAAACGACTTGGTAGGAGATGGGGGACGTCTTCTGATGGTAACAGCTAAAAGTTCCTCGCTTCAGGTTGCCCATGATAAAGTTTATTCATACTTAAAAGAATTGGATGAGCCTCACTGCTTCTATCGTACTGATATTGGTGCAAAGGCAGGGCTATAAAAAAATCCAGCGTTCGGCATAACCGAATGCTGGATTTTTTAATGTAATTTATTTTTCTTCTCCGTCTTGCTTATCCTGCTTCTTTGATGGCTTAATGTAAACAACCTTAAACTTATTTACATAAGCATTTTGAAGATCTAGTGGAGTAAAGGAGAAGTTGTCAACCCGGATTGGTTGACCGACTTTCAGGTCATATTGTCGTTCTAAGAAGAAACCAGTCAAAGTAGTAACTTCTGAATTTTCAAACTGTTCAATCTTGGTATCAAAGAATCGCTCAAAGTCATCGAGTGGCATCTTTCCAGAAACTTCAAAGGTCGGATTACCCTTGCTATCTGGATTCTTCTTTTCAATCATATCAGATGTTGCATGATCAATTTCTTCGCCGACAGTGCCAAAGAGCTCTTCATAAATATCTTTATCAGTGATAATCCCTGAAGTACCACCGTATTCGTCTTGAACTACGACGATCGGCACTTGTTTCTTAATCATCGTTTGAAGAACTTTTGTGATTGGTTCGCTCTCATAAACAATCGGAATTTTCCGCATAATAGTCCGAATCGATTGTTGGGGGTTAATCTGGTTTTGCCGCATGATATCGTAAGCAAATATATAGCCCAAAATGTGGTCTTTATCGTTATTAGCAACTACTGGGAAACGAGTAAATTTCTTTTCAAAGTACAGCTGAGCAGCGTCAGCAATTGAAGCTTGAATATCAATAACTGCTAATTGTGTTCGGTCAATCATAATGTCTTCTGCAACCTTATCATTCATTTCAAAAGCACGTTGCATAAAGATAACGTCTTCTTTAGCCATTTCACCAGCCTTTTCTGATTGCTGGGAAAGAGTCATAATCTCGTTTTGAGAGTAAGTATCTTCTTCTGGTTGAACATTGTAACCTAGTAACTTAGTAATCCAAGCAGCCACAACCGCAAATAACCATACAAATGGGTAGAAAATAGTGTGGAAGAACTGAATTGGGTGCACAATTGATAGTAAAATTTGCACTGGTCGATCAATTGCCATATTTTTGGGAACCAAGTCAGTGAAAACTGCGTGGAAGAATGTGAAGATCAAGACCCCACAAATTGGTGAAATAACTTCACGAATATCTGCCGGTATAACCGTAACTTTTAGTAGGAGGTTAGTTATAAATTGGTCACCAATCCATCCTAAGATCAGCGAAGTCATTGTTACCCCTACTTGGGCGGTTGAAAGATATTCATTTAGGTTACTGACCATGTGTTCAGCACGTTGAACTTTCTTGGTTTGCTTTAATTCTTTCAACTCACTCGGACGAACCTTAACAACTGAGTACTCAAGAAGAGTAAACAGGGCTGCCAGCAGCAGAATTACAATAATAAGTATTAGTTGAAACCAATACGAACTCATTAAGCCATCATTCATTTATAAATATCACCTATACCTTTATTTGTATATTCAAACTCTATTTTAGCAGTATTTAAAGGAAGCGCCAATATGTGCTAGCCTATTTTTCTGGGTGTTCGCTTATTTCATTTAACGCTTCTCGTTGTTTTTTTTGGTCAACGTGTGTATAAAGATCAGTTGCTGATGTTCCTTTTTGACCTAATTGTTGAGCAACTAACACTTGATCTTTAGTCACATTATACATTTCAGAAGCTAATGTATGTCGTAATTTATGGGGAGTCAGAGGATGACCAAAGGCAGTTGAATATTTTTTAACCATTTTTTCGATGGAATTAGCGGTCATTCGCCGAGTTTCTCCATGATAAATGGTTAGGAAAAGAGCGGTATCTTTTTTGAGAGCATGATAACGGGTAGCTCGAATTTTTAAGTATTCTTGGATATACTTAATAGCCCAAGGTGCAATGGGAACTGAATCGCGTTGTCCTCCCTTTCGAATTACATCTAGTAACTCCTGTTTAAGGTTTAAGTCACCAAGACTAACATTGGCCGCTTCAGAAACCCGCACTCCAGTCCCTAGAATTAAGGTGATAATTGCAATATCACGTTCCTTATTCACTTCGAACGCTGGGAGAGCACGTTTATCACATTGCTTTGGGTATTGGTTTTCGATAAAATCGATAAAATCAAATTTCATCTGTCCGCGATACATATGAGAAGCAAGGGTATGTGCGCGATAGTTAAGAGTTTTTGTATCGTTAAGGGAATCAATTTTTAGCATCACATTTCGATAAAAATATGGTTCCCCATCATTTACGTCAGCGGTGACGGTTAAATACTTAAAAAGAGAACGGAGAGCATTGATGGAACGATTGATAGAAGTAGGAGAGTTAAGACGTCCTTGAGCGTTGGTCATATGACGAAGGTGATCGATATAAAGCATGATGTCATTACGCCTTAGTTTTGCCAATTCCTCTGTTGTCACTTCTATATTTTTCTCTGCATTAGAAAGATTAGAAACCCGTAACCAATCAAAGAACCGTCTGATTTCAGTAAGGTATTGATAAGTGGTAGTAACAGCATGATTAGTTCCTAAGTAATAGTCATTGATATAAGAAGGCAATTGCTTGAGCTCGTTTTGAATAAGCGTTAGGTATTTGTCAGACTCCATTACTTTCACTCCTAATTAGATTAGTAAAAAGGCTGGAAAACGATAATGTTTTCCAGCCTTACTTTGGATATCGGGAAAACAGGATTCGAACCTGCGACCCCCTGGTCCCAAACCAGGTGCTCTACCAAGCTGAGCTATTTCCCGTAAACAACAATAAATATTTTACCAACTTGGGAGACTATAGTAAAGAGCATTTTCAAAAAATAGTAAATAAACTTTTGAAAATAGTTTGACATTCAAAATAGTTTTGAATATAATTTGAACATCGAATATTTTGATGTTCAAAATAAATTGTAAAAGAAGGTGAGATTTGTTGGCAATAATGACTGCTCAAGAAATTATGGATCTAATCCCTAATCGTTATCCAATTTGTTATATCGATTATGTAGACAAATTAGTTCCTGAAGAGAAAATTGTAGCCACTAAAAATGTTACGGTTAATGAATCTTTTTTTCGTGGGCATTTTCCAAATAATCCAGTAATGCCAGGCGTTTTAATTATAGAAGCATTGGCACAGGCTGCTTCAATTTTAATTTTGAAGTCACCACGATTTTATAAAAAGACTGCCTACCTTGGTGCTATTCATAAGGCCAAATTCCGGCAGATGGTTCGTCCTGGTGACGTCCTTAAACTAGAAATAGCTCTTAAAAAGGTTCGTTCTAAAATGGGGATAGTTGAGACTCAAGCTGTTGTAAATGGCAAGGTTGCTTGCAGCGCCGAGTTAGTTTTTATCGTTGCTGAACGCTACGAAAAGATTTAGCAAGAGCGTCTATTATCATTTATAATGTATTTTGATAATCGAATAATTTGTACTGTGAAAATAAATTAAAGGGAGAAATACATTATGGAACGTGATAATAACTATAAAAAAATTAACCAACAACTTATTAATGTTTACTCAGGTATTCTCTGGATCGAAGAAAATGAGCTTCGTAAGAGTACGTTTAGTGATTTGACTATCAAAGAAATGCACGCCATTGATGCGGTTAGTATGTATAATCATCAAACAATTTCCCAAGTAGCCAATAAATTACATTTGACACCAGGAACGATGACATCAATGGCCGACCGATTAATTCGTAAGGGATACCTAGAACGGATTCGGGATAAAGAAGATCGGAGAATTGTTCGGTTAGCGTTGACCAAACGAGGTCGTGTCCTATATCGGGCTCACCGAGCATTTCATAATATGATGGTTAAACGTTTCTTACAAGGAATGAATGAAGAAGAATTAAAAGTAATTAAAAAGTCTCTACAAAACTTAGAAGACTTTGTTAATGAACATGCTTAAGTAAGGTGAATTATTTGGCACAAGACATCAAAATTTTGCAAGCTGCTAGCTATATACCTCCCTATACAGTTAGTAACGATCATTTATCAGAAATAATGAACACAAATGATGAGTGGATTCAATCGCGTACAGGAATCAAGAATCGTCATGTGAGCTTAGGAGAAAATACTTCTGAATTGGCATTAAAGGTAGGAAAAAAATTACTTCTTGAAGCCGATATTAAACCACAGCAAATCGATTTACTTATCATTGCAACGATGTCTCCAGATGCTTATACACCTTCCACGGCTACTATTGTGCAAGGAAAACTAGGTATAAAAAACGCGGTTGCTTTCGATTTATCAGCTGCCTGCAGTGGATTTATTTATGCATTTAATACTGCCGAAGTTATGCTTAAAAGTTATGACTGGCAGTATGCGCTAGTTATTGGTGCCGAAGTCTTATCTAAACTCGTTGACTGGCATGATCGCTCAACTGCCGTGTTATTTGGTGATGGTGCCGGAGGAGTGCTCTTAAAAAAGAAGAGGTAAAAGAAAAAACTTTATTAGCAAAAGATTGGCAAACGTTTGGCAAGTTAGCTAATAAAATTGTGGCTGGAATGACTAGCAACGAAGAAATTTTTCCAAAATCAGTTAGTCAATTGAGTCCATTTTCTATGGCAGGACGCGACGTATATCGTTTTGCCACTCACGAGGTTCCAAATTCAATCTTAAAAACTGTCAAACACGCTCAATTAACGCTAAATGAAATTAACTTCTTCCTTCTTCACCAAGCAAACCAACGTATCATCCAACAGATTGCTAAACGTTTAGACCAGCCAATCGATAAATTCCCTATAAATATCGCTGAATATGGCAATACAGCTGCAGCTAGTGAACCAATTCTTTTAGCTGAAAGTATTAATAATGGATTAATTAAAAGGGGCGATATCATCGCGTTAAGCGGTTTTGGCGGTGGTCTAAGTATCGGAACAATAATTTTAAAATATTAAAGAGGTAATAATAATGACTAAAGAAGAGATTTTTAATAACGTAAAAGAAATTACAGTAGATGAACTTGATGTTGACGAAGGGAAGGTTACCCTAGATGCTAAGATCAAAGATGATTTAAATGCAGATAGCCTCGATGTTTTTGAAATCATGAATGAACTAGAAGACAAATTTGATATCGAATTGGATGCTGATGAAGGAATTGAAACAGTAGGAGATGTTGTTGATTTCGTTAAGAAACAACTAGATGAAAAATAATGAGTTACGCAATACTATTTAGCGGTCAAGGTGCACAGCGATCGGGAATGGGAGTCGAGCTAATGGCCGACTCTCTTTTTTCAAAGATTATTTCAGATGCTAGCGAGATTTGTAACCTTGATTTGCTGGAAATAATGAAAAATAAGCAGGGACAGTTGAAAAAAACAGAATTTGTCCAACCTGCTTTAGTTACAGTAAGTTATGGAATTTATCGAATGTTGGAACGCGACCTTCCTGAACTTCCAATTGCTGGAATGGCCGGTTTATCCTTAGGGGAATATGCTGCTTTACTAGCTAGTCACGCCATCGATATGAAAACAGGCCTAAGTTTACTTGTTGATCGTGCTAAATACATGCAGGCAGATGCAGATAAGGTCGAAAGTACAATGGCAGCGGTGATGAGCCCTGAAATTAATCAGATTGAAGAGCTAATTAATTCTCTCCTTCAAGATGGTCATCATGTTTATATTGCTAACTATAATTCACCAAAGCAACTGGTTATCGGCGGAACAACTGATAGTCTCAAATTGGCTGTTGATGAAATTAAACAAGCTAAGTTAGCCAAACGAGCAATCATTCTTAAAGTTAATGGTGCCTTTCATACTCCATTATTTAATGGGGCGCGAGAGAAAATGCATGATCGGTTAGCAGATGTTCACTTTAACGAACCCCTTATTCCCGTTATTAGCAATACCATTATCCGACCCTTTACTCAGGATAATATTAATAAAATCTTGGAGAGGCAATTAGCAGTTCCAACTCATTTTGGTGAAGATTTACAATATCTCATTAACCATCAAAAAATTACGCAGACACTAGAAATCGGTCCAGGGAAAGCGTTGACAAGTTTTGCTAAGCAAGTAGAACCGTCATTACAAACCAATCATATTTCTAACCTAGACGATTACCAGAAATTTATTGAGGAGTGGCAAGATGGACTTAAAGGATAAAGTTGTATTAATTACAGGGAGTACTCGTGGAATTGGAGCAGCAACTGCTAAATCGTTTGCTAGCCAAGGCGCCAAGACAATTCTTCATGGTCATCGTCAAGCTCTTCCGGAAAATCTAGAAGAAGCATTAAAAGCAATTAAGGCCGACTATAAGTATCTCTCGGCTGATTTAAGTGATGATGATACGGTTAAACAACTAGCCAAGGATGCTTGGAATGTATTTGGCAATATTGATATTTTAATTAATAATGCTGGCATTACTAAGGATAAGCTAATGATGGGGATGAAGGCCGCTGACTTCGATGCGGTAATAAATATCAATTTAAGAGCGCCATTCATTCTCAGCCAATTAATCATGAAAAAAATGCTAAAGCAAAAATCGGGAGTAATCGTTAATCTTGCTAGTATTGTGGGAATCCATGGTAATGTCGGCCAGGCAAACTATGCTGCTAGTAAGGCCGGCTTAATTGGCCTCACTAAGACAATTGCCCAAGAAGGAGCATTACGTGGGATTCGTTGTAATGCAGTAGCTCCCGGAATGATTGAAAGTGATATGACTGCGAATCTTTCAGACCGGGTGAAGGAACAAATTCTAGAAAAGATTCCATTAAAGCGATTGGGCTTAACTGATGAAGTGGCAGATACAATCGTCTTTCTTGCAAAGAATGACTACATTACTGGGCAAACGATTATTGTCGATGGTGGAATGACAATTTAAGGAGGTTAAATATGTCACGCGTTGTAATTACAGGAATGGGTGCAATTGCCCCCAATGGTAATGGCTTAGAAAAATTTGTTAATAACAGTTTGGCTGGCCAAATTGGTATTAAGAAGATTAGTAAGTTTGATGCTAGCGAAACTGGGATTACTGTTGCCGGTGAAATTGATGATTTTGATCCAGCAGAAGTTGTCGGAAAGAAAGCGGCTCGGCGCATGGATCTTTACTCCCAATACGCAATTCAAAGTGCGACTGAAGCGATGGAAATGGCCGGGATTAACGAAAGCAATACTGATCCAACTGAACTTGGAGTTATTTATGGATCAGGAATTGGCGGTTTAACAACAATTCAGGAACAAATCATCAAGATGCATGATAAGGGGCCGAAGAGGGTTTCTCCAATGTTTGTCCCAATGTCGATTTCCAATATGGCAGCTGGTAATATTTCAATCAAATTTAATGCCCAAAATATTTCCATGTCTATCGTAACTGCTTGTGCCACCGGAACCCATTCTATCGGTGAAGCCTTTCACCACATTAAAGATGGACGTGCTAAAGTCATGATTGCCGGGGGTTCCGAAGCTTCAGTGAATGAAATTGGGATCGCTGGATTTGCGGCCTTGACGGCATTAACCACTGCTACTGATCCGCAAAAAGCCTCTCTTCCCTTTGATATTAACCGTCAGGGATTTGTTCTCGGGGAAGGAGGAGCAACCTTAGTATTGGAAGATTTAGATCATGCCTTAAAGCGGGGAGCTAATATTTTAGGTGAAGTTGTTGGTTACGGGGCTACTTCTGATGCCTACCATATTACTTCACCGGATCCAGAAGGTAAGGGAGCAGCTCGGGCCATGCAAGCAGCAATTGATGAAGGCCACGTTGAACCAGAAGATGTTTCCTATATTAATGCCCATGGTACTGCTACTCACGCCAACGATGAAGGGGAAGCAAAAGCCATTAATCAGGTTTTTGGTAAAGAAAGTAATGTCCTTGTCAGTTCCAGTAAAGGGATGACGGGACACTTACTTGGAGCAGCAGGAGCAATTGAAGCTGTTTTAACTGTGGCAGCCTTACGTGAAGGAAAATTGCCAGTGAACGTCGGCTGCTATGATCAAGACCCAGCTTGCAGGGTTAATTTAGTTACCACAGACAATCAAGAATCACCAGATGCTAAATACGCAATTAGCAACTCTTTTGGTTTTGGTGGTCATAATGCCGTATTAGCATTCCGGAAATGGGAGGGAAAGTAGTGAAATTTGAAGATGTTCAAAAATTAATGCATAAATTTGAGAATTCTGATATCCGTGAACTTGATATTAGTGATGGAGATTTTCACCTTTACCTTAGTAAAAACAAACAAGTAAAAACCAGCGAAGAGGCCTCTCAAGAGAACAATGATGCAAAACCAGAATCTACACCACAAACTAATGGTGCAGTTATTAAGGCTCCACTTGTGGGAACAGTTTATCTTCAGCCAAAACCTGATGAAGCTCCCTATGTAAGTGTTGGTAGCAAAGTACATAAGGGGGATGTGGTTTGTGTAATTGAGGCCATGAAGATGATGACGGAGATTAAGAGTGACTTTTCAGGAACAGTAACGGCTGTCAATGTTGATAATGAAGAATTAGTCGAAGTGGAACAACCACTTTTTACAATTGAAGAGGAGGCCCAATAAGAAGATGTTAGATGCAACAGAAATACAAAAAATCATCCCTCACCGCTATCCAATGCTCCTAATTGATCGAGTTGATGAGTTAGTGCCAGGTAAAAAGGCCGCTGCGGTTAGAAATGTCACCATTAATGAAGAAGTTTTTAACGGCCATTTTCCTGATAATCCTGTCTTACCTGGTGCTTTAATCATTGAATCTTTAGCGCAAACAGGAGCTGTCGCCCTACTTTCCCAGCCAGATTTTAAAGGCAAGACTGCTTATTTTGGTGGTATTCAATCTGCAGAATTTCGTAAGGTGGTTCGTCCAGGCGATGTAATGAAGCTGGAAGTTGTATTAGAAAAGATCCGGCACAACATTGGTGTTGGTAAGGGAATTGCAACTGTTGATGGTGAAAGAGTATGTAATGCTGAATTAACGTTTATGATTGGTTAGGTGTTGATATGTTTTCAAAAGTTTTAGTAGCTAATCGAGGTGAAATTGCTGTTCGCATTATCCGTTCATTGCGGGAACTCGGTATCAAGTCGGTAGCAATTTACTCCACTGCGGATCGAGAAAGTCTCCATGTCCAACTAGCTGATGAAGCTGTTTGTGTAGGAACTGCTCGTGCACAAGACTCATACCTTAATGTCAAAAACATTTTAGAGGCAGCTATTGGAACAGGGGCACAGGCAATTCATCCTGGCTTTGGGTTTTTATCAGAAAATGCAGAATTTGCGGCTATGTGTGAGGAGTGTGGAATTAAGTTTATTGGCCCTCAGTCCTCAGTAATTGATTTAATGGGAAACAAGGAACATGCCCGTGAACAAATGAAGAAGTGTGGGGTACCAGTTATTCCCGGAAGTGATAGTTACATTTTGGAAGTGGAAGAAGCAATCAAGGTAGCTAATCAAATTGGTTATCCGGTCCTTTTAAAAGCTGCTGCAGGTGGTGGAGGAAAAGGGATTCGTCGCATTGAAAATCAAGAGCAAATGCGTCAATCATTTGCAGAAGCACAAAATGAAGCTAAGCTAGCCTTTTCCGATGGCCGAATGTACTTAGAAAAAATCATGGAAAATGTTAAACATATTGAGGTCCAAGTCTTTCGGGATGACTTCGGGAATGCAGTTTATTTCCCTGAACGTGACTGTTCGCTGCAAAGAAATAAGCAAAAGGTAATTGAGGAAAGCCCTTGTCAGCTTATCACTCCTACTAAGCGAAAAGAGCTAGGTGAAATTGCTTTACGGGCAATCAATGCTATTAATTACCAAAATACTGGTACCATTGAATTCTTAATGGATTCCCACCATAACTTTTATTTTATGGAAATGAATACGCGAATCCAGGTTGAACATACAGTTACAGAAATGGTAACTGGAATTGACTTGGTTAAAGCTCAAGTATTAGTGGCTGCCGGCCAACGTTTGCCTTTTAGCCAAGCTGATATTAAGATCGGTGGGGCGGCCATTGAATGCCGAATTAACGCTGAAGATCCGGAAAAAGGTTTTATGCCCATGACAGGTACCATTAATTACCTCTATTTACCCGTAGGAAACCTTGGGATGCGAATCGATACAGCCATTTATCCGGGTTGCCAAATTACTCCATATTATGACTCAATGATCGCTAAGGTAATTGCGTTAGGACATGACCGAAAGGAAGCCGTTGAGAAAATCAAACGTCTTTTGCACGAAATGGTGATTGTTGGCCTAACTACCAATCAGGAGTTCCATCTTGAGATTTTAAACAATCCAACCTTCCTTCAAGGAGCAGCTACGACTACCTTCTTAGAGAAAAACTTTTTACCATTGTGGAAGGAGGGTAAAAGTGCATGAAATTATACCAGCAAAATAACACTTTAAGTGAACGCCATATCAAATCGGATAAGGAAGCCGATGCTAAAGTTCCTGATCAGATGTGGATTAAGTGCCCACATTGCCAAGAAACAATTTTAGCAAAACAATTAACGGCTTATGCGACCTGTCCGCACTGTAATTATGGATTTCGAATTTCTGCTCGCCAACGTTTATCCTGGTTAGTTGATGACTTTACAGAAATGGATGCTAATTTACAAACTAGTGATCCCCTTAATTTCTCTGGCTATCTCGAAAAGGTCACTCAGATGCAAAAAAAGACTGGATTAAATGATTCAGTCTTAACCGGCAAAGCATGGATTGGGAAAGAAGATTTCTTCCTCGGAATTATGGATCCTACATTTATTATGGGGTCATTAGGAACCATCACTGGTGAAAAATTGACTCGTTTGTTTGAAAATGCAACAGCCGAGCAAAAGCCAGTCGTTCTTTTTACGGCATCCGGTGGCGCCAGAATGCAGGAAGGAATTATGTCCCTCATGCAAATGGCGAAAGTATCTCAAGCGATTGCTGAACATTCTGCTGCCGGACTTCTTTACATTGTTGTCCTCACCGATCCAACTACTGGCGGTGTTACAGCAAGTTTTGCCATGGATGGGGATATTACACTAGCAGAACCACATGCTTTAGTTGGCTTTGCTGGGCGACGAGTGATTGAACAAACCATACACCAGAAATTGCCAAAAGACCTGCAATCTGCAGAGAACATTCTGGAACATGGCTTTATTGATCACTTAGTTAAACGTGAAGATGAAAAGCAGACCATAGAATGGTTACTAAAAGTGGGAGGAATGAAACATGAATGAGCGTCTTTCGCCAACCGAAATTGTTAAACTGACGCGTAGTGATGACAAATTAACCGGACGTGAAATTATTAATACTATTTTTCCCGACTTCTTTGAATTGCATGGGGACCGCGCTGGAAGTGATGATCCTGCCATTATTGGTGGGCTAGCCAGTTTTGATCGTCAGCCAGTGACCGTTATTTCAACTGATCGCGGTCAAACGCCTGCAGAAAAAGTTGCTAAACGTTTCGGCTCTGCAATGCCGGGAGGTTACAGAAAGGCATTACGCTTGGTAGAACAAGCAGCAAAGTTTCAGCGACCAGTTTTCTTGTTTGTTAATACTGCAGGGGCTTTTCCCAGTAAAGACGCAGAAGAAGAAGGTCAAGGAGCAGCCATTGCGGAAAATATTCTAAAAATTGGTCAAGCTCCCGTGCCAATCCTTACCGTTATTTACGGAGAAGGGGGGAGTGGGGGAGCGCTGGCTTTAGCATGCGGAGATGAAGTCTGGATGCTAAATTACAGCACATACTCCATTCTCTCACCAGAAGGATTCGCTTCAATAATGTGGAAGGACAGTTCACGAGCAGACGAAGCGGCTAAAGTTATGCAGATGATTCCAGAACCACTTTTGAAGAATAAGATTATCGAGGGAATTATCTCAGAAAGCAATGATCATGCTGAAACCTGTGCAAATATTCAAAGACTACTTGAGAAACGCCTTAACTTCTTAAATCAATTCACAGGCGAACAGTTATTAGCACGAAGAAGAGAACGTTACCGGAAATTTTAAGGAGTGATACAACATAATGGAAAACTTATTAGCTGGTAAGAAAATTATAGTAATGGGAGTAGCTAACAAGCGCTCTATTGCCTGGGGATGCGCACAAGTGATGACTAAGCTAGGGGCCCAAATTATTTATACTTATCAAAATGAACGTATGAAGAAAAGTGTCGAACGATTGACTACCGATGGGGACCTTTTAGTAGAATGTGACGTTTCCAGTGACGATAGCATTCACCAAGCCTTTATAACAATTGAGGAGCAAGTAGGACAGGTCGATGGTATTGTTCATGCAATTGCTTACGCGAAAAAGGAAGAATTAGGCGGAAGTATCCTCAACAGTAGCCGCCAAGGTTATGAATTTGCACAAGATATTTCCGCCTATTCATTGATTGCTGTAGCAAAAGAAGCACACTCTTTAGAATTGCTCACTGATCCCGCAAGTATCGTAACTTTGACTTACTTTGGTTCAGAACGTGCTATCCCTAACTACAACGTGATGGGAATTGCTAAAGCAGCCTTGGAAAGCAGCGTTCGTTACCTGGCACGTGACTTAGGGCTAGCTCATACTCGGGTTAATGCTATTTCTGCGGGAGCCGTTAAAACCCTAGCAGTTACCGGTATTAAAGGTCATAGTGATTTATTAAAGATGTCTCAATCACGTACTGTAGATGGTGAAGATGTTACTCTTGAAGAAATCGGTGGCACCTGCGCCTTCTTAATGAGTGATCTTTCTACCGGAGTGACAGGAGATGTGATTTACGTTGATAAGGGTGTTCATTTAATCTAATGGCTATGTATAATAAAAGGCTGTTAGAGGAACTGTTACCTAAATGCGAGTTAGAGATTCATGAATCTGTTGGGTCAACACAAGAGCTTGCAAATAAGTGTAGCTGGAACCCTTCAAATAAGCCACGAGTGATTATTGCTAATAAACAAAACAATGGTCATGGAAGATACGGTCGTGCTTTTTATTCACCGGCAAATACCGGGATTTATTTCAGCTTAATCTTGCCTCCGCAAACAGCAAATCCAGGCTTATTTACAACAGGGATTGCAGTTTCAATCTTTAAGTCATTAAGCAAGTCTTTCCCCCATAAAAACTTCCAGTTTAAGTGGGTCAATGACATTTATTTAGCAGATAAAAAGATTGGTGGAATTCTAGTAGAAACGGTGAAGGATCGCTTAGTCTGTGGGGTTGGTTTGAATATTTCAACGGAAGAATTTCCGTCATCTTTAAAGCAGGTGGCTGGCTCTATTACCCAAGACAATTCAATTATGCGGGAATATTTACTAGCAGCAATTATTAATCAAATTATTCAGGATATTCCTAACTATAATTTTGGATTACATTTGTCCCTCTACAAAGAAAAGTCACTGATCCTTAATCACAATATTAGCGTTAAGATAAATAATGAATCCCTCGAAGGTGTTGCTATCGACATAACGGAAAATGGTGAACTGGTACTTCAAACATCAAAGCAAAGACATATTCTTAACAGTGGAGAGATAACTAAAATAAGAAGGCAGAAAGCATGAGAGCAAACTCAAGCTTCCTGCCTTTTGTTTTAGAAGTAGGGGAAGAGGGGAAAGGTAAAATTAATCCCGGTTCTCCACTATCTGCCATGCAAAGAATCCGCCACCAACGATTAAAGCTAACCAAGCCCATAGTTGTAAGGAAAGATCAACCTTGATGGTAGCCATTCCGAGAACCCAACTAACAACGAGCATTGATAAACAAGCAATGTCGCCACCAAGTCCGTCAGATCTGAAGGTACAAACATATATGATTCCTGAAGCCAAGTACAAAGCGGCAATGATAATTCCAGCAATCATCGTCACGATATGCATAGATGTTGTAATATCCGGTGTGTAGAAAATAGCCTGAATAAGGATAATAATAGCAAGTATGATTAAAGCGATACCAACGCCTAATTTAGTATATTTCATCTTAAAAACCTCCTTATAATTATCTTATCTATTTATAGAAGTTTTATAAAACATAATGCATTTTTAATTAGTAATAAAATTTTGCGCTATTAGATAGATTAGTTAATCGAAGGGGTTATGTATTTTAATAAATGAACCTGTCATTAAAATTATAGTTTTAATGCTACCGATAATGATAAAATGCCCCCGGACTCATTTCTTTGCTTATCCTGCTAAGTTTGTTCTATAGTTTTTCAGGTACTTTTTAGCTTATCTTTGTCTTATCTCCTAACAAAAAATTCGCTGGTGATTTTTTAAGATTGCTGATTGGTTTATGTTGCTATCATACTCAATTTAATCATCAGTTATATTAATATGAAGTTGCATAAATCTATATATCATAAATTATGTAAACTTCTAACCAAAATCAATCTTGTTTAACATTTCTTCACGGCTGGTCTGATCCAGTCCTAGATACTTTAATGTCATTGCTTCACTTGAATGATTCAACAAACTCATTACCAAACCAATGTTATAGTTACTCTGTACATATACCCGATATGCTCCAGTTTTACGCATCGTATGTGTACCTAAATAATTAATATCCAATAAGTTGCCAACTTCATGCATGACATTATAGAATTGTCGCTCATCAATATGCTTGCTTGGTCGTGTTATTGATGGAAATAACCAAGCTGTGGTTCCTTCATAGTTCATTTTCTTGAGCCATTGCTGATACATTAATAAGTCATTTGCCACTGGTCGCAGATATAAAGTATTTTGTTTACCTGTCTTTTTATCCTTAATAAACGCATGTTCTTTGAGCAAGCCATTTTCCTCAAAGACATCTGATTGTTTTAAGCGCAGAACATCGCTTACTCGTAATAACGTTGCTTTGCCAACTTGAAAAATCGTGTAATTACGTCTGCCAGCCTTAAAGTTATTTAAGAGAGTATCTTGAACCTCATTTAAGACGTTTGAATCCTTGATTGGTAATACTAGTTGCTTCATTTTAACCTCTTAAAGTAATAGTGTTATTATTTAGTTATCCTTAATAATAACATATCTATATTTTTCTACAAAATCAAACCTTAATAAATCAGTATTTCCGAAGTGTTATTATATACAAATAACACTTCGTTACATAGGATAGTTTAAATTAAAAATTAGCTCTCAGACATTTCTTAATGATCTACTACCTGTAAATCTAATTTTCATTGCGTCTGAGAGCTAATTTTGAACATTATTCTTTTGGTTTACATAATTTAAATACTATAAGAATAAATTCTCAATTTCATTTAACAATCCTTCGTGGTTATTATCTTTTTCGGTTACTTGATCTGCCACTGCTAAGAGATCAGGCGTAGCATTTTTCATCGCATAACCTCTTCCTACCGCTTGTAACATTTCAACATCATTACTTGTATCCCCAAAAGCCACTACATCAGTTAAGGACAAATTAGGAAAGCTTTCCACTAACGTTTTCAAGCCAATTTTCTTATTTACTCCAAATGGTAATATGTCGATGCCGTACGCGCCACTATAAGTAGCAGTTAGTTGCCCAACAAATTGTTGGTTTAAGTGGTCAACTATTTCTTGAATTTTCTTTTGGTGCAGTTTGCTTCTAAACCAACTAATATTTACATTATAAATGTTGTCATCCATAATCTCCTTTAAATTAGTAAAGTATGAATGATGCGGGTAAAATGGGACCGGAACATTTTCATATTGCCGTTCAATATAAGTTTGCTGACTGCCAGAAAGGGATAAGAGGTCCGCATGATAATTATCCAAACAAGGAATTAACTGGTTAAGAAAACTCCATGGATGCGGCCGACTTCCTAACTCTTTACCTTTTACTACTACTCTCCCACCATTTTCTGCAATAAAAGTAGTGACCTGGGGCGAATAACAGAAAATTTGTCTAACCGCGTCATAACTATTTCCCGTGGTAGGGACCATTAAAATTTCTTTAGATAGTAAGTCGGCATAATCGCGGTTGAACCGCTCAATATCATACTTACTTTGGTCATTGAAGAGGGTACCATCAATATCAATCGCGATTATTCTTTTCATCATTCTTTTCCTTTTCTGACTTAATCCCTAATTGCTTCTCTTTACTAGAGAGAAACTCTCCTATTTCTTTTTCAATATCAATATTTAGCCGCTGGGATAATTCCAAGAGCCACCAAATATTCTCGGCTAATTTTTGTTCTAAATGATAAGGAGTTTCATCATAATATCGACCTTCCCTTGTCATCACTAGGCGGTCAAGGTTGCCAATATCATTAGAAAGGGCTAATAAATCTTCGTCCACTGTCCATTTTGAGCCATGATGCTTTTCCTCCAAGCGGTGGTATGCTTGGCGAATGGCTTTACTGCGTTTAATTATTTCTTTTAGTTCCATTATGTTTTCTCCAATAATTTTCTTCTATTATTCATCCTAATCTTGGATGGTGACTTAGTTGATAGTACTTCTATTATAAGCAAAAGCAACCAAAAAAGTCGATTATCGCTTATCTAATAAGGATCATCGACCTATCATCAATATTACTAAAATATACGTCCCCAGCGGGCTGGCTTTGAAGTGTTTTATATCAACGTTTCAAAAGGCTTAGTGTACCAAAAGTATGCGAACTAGATAAAATAAAAAAAGGCGCTTATTAGGCGCCCAACTACCGGTACGGTTTAAGTAATCAACTGAAACCATTTTGCACACCGGCATAGTAATATTGATATATATATTATATCACAAACACCTTATGATACAATGGTTGAGCACACTGTTGGAACTAATCACTCCACAAATATGTGCAAGTTGGGAGGTGTCCCAATTGCATCATTGGTGCATAGTAATATTGATTGTGCCTAATAAGCACATAAAAGAGCTAATCAAAAAGGCTATTAAGCAACTATTTGCTTGGTTGCTTAATAGCCATTGTGGCTAGGCAAGTAGTTATTTCAGCGGTAACATTTATTTGTTATCGCTGTTTTTTATTATATGTCAAAAAGCCTCAGTAGCAATTTCATTTATGTAACAACGATTGTAGGCTTTTTATGATTCAGCAATATTTTCTCAAAAATGCATCCCCCGAGAGTCGAACTCGGATCATGAGGACCGAAATCTCATGTGCTATCCATTACACTAAGGACGCTTTATATGTAACTATTGTAGCGCTCTTTTACAATAAATGTAAAGTCAGGAAGGCAAAGTTCTCGACTTTATCTTCAAAATTCGGTATTACTAGTAATGTAAAGATAAGAAATAAAGGAGAAGTTCTATATGAATCATGAAGAAAAAGCTGAAGCTCTGCAAAAGCTCACTCCAACTCAATACAAAGTTACACAAGAAGCCGCAACTGAACCACCCTTCACTGGTAAATATAACCATTTTAATGAACCGGGAATTTATGTCGATGTTGTTAGCGGTGAACCACTCTTTTCCTCATTAGATAAGTATGATGCGGGGTGTGGTTGGCCGTCCTTTTCTAAACCAATTGATCGCCAGACAATTCAAGAAAAACGTGACCAATCATTTGGTATGGAACGGACTGAGGTAAGAAGTAAAGCTGCTGACTCTCATTTAGGCCATGTCTTTACTGATGGGCCCATTGACCGCGGCGGCCTCCGTTATTGTATAAATTCAGCTGCACTGCGCTTTATCCCAATCTCACAATTACAGGCCGAGGGATATGGAAAATACCTATCTTTGTTTGAATAAAAAACGAGGAAACAGTATTTCACTGTCTCACTCGTTTTTAATAAACAGCACCATCATAAAAATTAAATGCTGGTTTGTTGAAATCAAATTGTTCTAACTCTGATAATTTAATAAATTGATCGCCAATCCCCCAACTCATTAAATTAATTGGTTTGCCCCAATCTTCGTCCGGAATGGCAACTAAAATAAATTTTCCTAGAGCTGACGCCATTCCTAATTCCACGCCCATCCCCACATCTTCTTCATTTGGAACATAAACAGCCAACAACACATCGCTTGTGGATACCCCTACTCGGTCGCCATTATATGTTGCCATTGCCCATTCACGATCTTCTAATAGTTCGGGATGTTCATCAACGCGAAGTCCTTTGTACTGATGCTCAAGTGGAATATAGGAATTATCTACGTCAACTGTCGGATTAGTTCTAATAGCCTCAATTGCTTTTTGGTAAGCATCATTTTGTTTATCACTAAACCAACCAGCACAGAAATATACTGTTTTCGTCTTATTTTCCATTCTTTTCTCTCCTTAATTGAATCAATATCTTTTTATTTTATCATGAAAAAGCGTCCACTGGATAATTTCCCGTGGACGTCCCTCATTTAGTTATCAATTTCTTTTAACCCTAGCAATAATAATTTTTTAGCTGCCGCAGAAACCGTAATTGAATTAGCTTCCGCATATTCTTTTAGTTCTTGATAAGTTTTAAGATCCTCTGAACCGCGCCAGATAATCCCAGTAACTTGACCCTGTTCTTTTTTCATTAATATTTTACCTCCCCCAAAGAATATTTGCTATTCGACGTTGAATGCTTTGTCTACTGTGAAGTTGGAAATGACTAGTGTGTGGTACCACCACTTGATGATATTCAATATGAGGATGAAAGGCGATTAGACTCTGCAGCATTTCGGACTGAATCTTTGGGACTGACTCGTCTGATCCACCCATCACATTATAGATTGTTACCTTTGACTGCGGTTGCCACTCCCTCATTTCTCTTTCCAATTGCTTAAAATTCTTATCCGTCGACTTCTTCCTGAGATCAGGCACAAATTTATCTTTTACTCCAAAACTCTCCTCAACTGGCACACCAAGGAAAATCAACTTATTTAGTTGAATATTTCTTTGCAGAGTTTTGTCCCCCATGTAAGCATGCATGAATTCAGTTCCTCCATATGAATGAGCAATTACATTCATTGTGGAAATATGATATTTATCATGAAGCAGGTGGAGAACATTCTTTAGTTGAGCTACTTGGGGATGATAGGTAGCATTGTAGTTCCAATTAAATAAAATTTGAATTAATGCATTTTTTTGTCCCGTATAATTTCCGCTAGTCTTAATATTGCCGGTTGGAGAAACCCAGACGGTCATTACCTTTTGGGCATAGTGTTCATTCTGATAAAACTTAATCATTCGCCGGTAAGTAGTTGTATTACCACCCCACCCAGGAACCAAGATTGTTGGCACGTCCACATAACGATAATCCTTTTGATAATCCTTTGTCTGAAGATGACGACCAGGAATCGGTAAAAGAATTAGAAATTGCACCACTAGAGCTAGAATAAGGAGGGTACTGAATAAGCCAACAATAACCTTTAATAAACGTTTCATGAACTCATCTCGATTTCAAATTGATGTGTTTCCTAACCAAATAAGCGCGCCCAAAAGCCCTTTTTTACAGTTTTTTGGTCTTTTGTTGTTTCTTGTTTACCATTATCAGTTTCAGATTGTGATTCTTCATATGGATTATGTTCACCAATCCAACGGAAAAATTCTGGAACTTTAATTTCTACAAACTTACCTCTTTTGCCATTAATACCATCGACACAAATTTCAATTGGCAGTGCATTCCGATACTTTTCAATACTATCAGCAGTAAAACCATTAAAGGTATTTAGTTTAGAAATATCAAATAGTAGGCTATTGTCAGATTGACGATACTGAAAATCATCTTTTTGAGTAAGGTATAACTTCGCCCACCGATTACGAGAACTTTCCTTAAAGTCGTCACAGATTGTTTCGGCAAAGTATTCGGGAATTGGTAATCCAGCCATTTCATAATACTTCTTAAATAACTGCCGGGTCATTGCTAGAAAGTCGAGATGACCATTAGCTGAGTTAAAGTCTCGCCAAGGTGTTTCGTCGTCCTCTAATAAATCAGCCATTCGCATAACGAAATCTTTAAAGAGAGTATTATTAAGAGTTTGACGAACATTATAGATATATTGATTAGCCTCGCCCTTTTGTGATTCATCAATTACTTTATCAATTTGCAGATAATAAGTGCGTCTTGCTGTTTCCCGAAGCATCGTAAAGCCTGAATCGTAGTTAGTTGTTCCAATTAAAGGCGCAATTGGTTGTGGATGATTGACTAATTCATTCATAATATCGACAACTAGGTGACGACTATACTGATCTTGTTGGAAGAAGTACGGTTCAATCTCATCTAACAAGACTGGATAAGAACTACCTAACTTCATATAGTGCTCCATCGCTTCCACCGTTTTTGCTTTTTTCTGTGGTGTTTGGGATGGGTAAATTGTCCCAAAATCAATTAATGAACGGTCTGTATTCCATGTCAATTGATTAATAATTCGTAATAAAGTTGACTTTCCGGATCCAGCGGTTGCCCCTAAAATTAGGAAGTTAGGTACATCATTCCCGTCTTCAGGATTCAAACTCGATTTAGCACGGATCTCCCAAAGAAATGGCGCAGTAAAGCTATATAAAATTGCTTCAAAAAATCGTTTGCCATAATCATTATCATAATCAACAACAAACTTTTGATAACCCTTCATCACATCATCAATGCTCTTCAAGCTATCACGGATTTCGGAAATCGTTGCAATTTTACCAAATGGGATTGGGTGTGTGCCAGTATCGTTTGGAACATACAAACCACTATTATTATTTGCCAGGTTTCGTTCCATTGGACGGTCATACAAGAAAGTTGTATATTTTTTCTCAGCATCCCGTTGTTGAGGTGACATCCCACTAATCAGGGCATCTTGAACCTGCTTGGTGATTTTTTCACGAGTTTTTAGTTTTGGTTTGGCAGCCCGAGGAGAAACAGACTCCTTTTGAAGGGTATAAATTGTATCGTGTTGGGTAACTTCTTTTGCCAACCGATCCTTTTCTAATGAACGATCCACCGTAACATTTCTCATGGCTTTAGGAAGATCTTCTGAAACCAGATGGTGGTCAATGTCATGCTGAACATCATGCTTTAGCAAGTCCACCATATCTTCTTGAGCAATTTTATCGGTGGTCTCATTATCTAAAATAACGACTGAATTAACACTTTTTTCCTCTGCCTTCTTATCTTTGTTACTCTCATCTAGTTGCCTTTGCGCAGCTTTAACAAGGTTGTTGGTGAAGAAAGGCCGGAGACTAGGCTTGAGGTCATTTTTAAAATGGTCCATCAAATTTTGGTAGAGGCGAACATTATCATCAAAAACAAGAACTTCCTCGAATTGATTGCGGTTATTATCAAAGAATTCCTCAGTTAGATCTACACTTCCCAAAATAACCCGTGTATCATGGGTCCTTGAGTTACTTAAGAGATAAAACTTAGAATGGATAACTTGCGTCGGCGCAATACTAATTTGAAAAAGATTATTAAGTATATTCCCCTGATTTTCACTCGTCAGGAGGGAAAAAAGTTTTACTGATTCTTTATTAGCAGAACTCAATAAGGCCTCAGTTAAGGCGCCCTTAGTTACCATTTCGTCAGCACTAAGTTCACTAGTATCTTTGACAGAATTTAAGACGATATTAACACTGATAAAATCACTTAAATACTTGTTAATAAAGTTTGCACTAATATGGCCAGTAATCGCTGTTAACTGGTCGAACCTTTTAGTATCAAAAAGCTGATTGATTTTTAAAGGCGGTGTTTCTTGGCCATCGAAGGCAATATGAATTTTTTTGATATTAGAACTTTCTGTCATAAGCTAAATCCTTTTCCGAAAACATTAATAACTTTATTTTCGTTTATTTACACTTTTTTTGCAAGTGATAATCGCGTTCCATCGCGCTCTATCATCATAAAAATCAAATCCCCTATTTCAAACATACGTTCATTTCGGTAAAATAAGAATGACATTAGAAAAAGAGGTTTGATAAATGAAATTTAAAAAACGCTTGCGACATATATTTCTGCTCGTAGCTACAATAATTACAGGATTTACATTTATTCAGAATCCAACAATTATTAACGCTGATTACCAAAGCGTTCTTATTAAGCTAACTAGTCGCTATCGAACAAGCAAATACCAACCACCCACTCAGCAACAAGCTGAATCTGTGCTGACGACTTCCGTTCGGCAACAATTAGGGACATCGGTTACTTGGAATGGTGCCGGTGCCTTTATTATTAATGATAATAAGACAAATATGAATGCCAATATTTCAAATGCCCCGTATGCGGTAAATCGAGTCGACTCTCAAAATCGTGCTTGGCAAGGTGATGCTTGGTTAAATAAGACTACTCGTCAATACAAAAACCGTTCCCAGACTGGTAATGGAGCAACTAATTGGCGCCCCGCTGGCTTTGCTCAGATTCATAACCTAAGCGGTGGTTATTCTCATGCTTATGATCGAGGTCACCTCCTTGGCTATGCTCTTGTTGGTGGGCTTAGGAACTTTAATGCTTCCGAATCAAATCCTGCTAATATTGCCACTCAAACTGCCTGGGCTAACGAAGCTCGGAGTAAGAGTTCTACTGGGCAAAACTATTATGAAGGATTAGTTCGCAAGGCACTGGATCAAAATAAGCAGGTACGTTATCGTGTTACCAACTTATACAATGGCAACAACCTTGTTCCTTCAGGTGCTCATATCGAGGCCAAATCCAGTGATGGTTCACTAGAATTTAATGTTTTCGTTCCAAATGTTCAACGAAATATTAGTATTAATTATCAAAACGGGGCTGTAACTCCAATAAACTAAAGAAAAGAAGCTGAGAAATAACCAATTTGCAAGGCGGTGGGCTAAGGATAGAACAATGATTAGCGAGGAACGAGTTGATTATCGTTTGGAATTAGACTCTGCAGCATTTCGGAAATAATAAGAGGTCGGCGAAAATACTTTGTATTTTCGCCGACCCCTTTTAATTTTTAATCAACCACTTTTTCTTCCTTACCCTTTCTCTGGCGAACAAAGTAGATAATGGACATTACTACTAAGAAGATAACACCAACAGAAACGGAAACCCGAGTATCTGGGTTAAAGAACATGAAGATTAAAATAATCGTTAATGAAGCTAAACTGAAGTAGTTGTAAGCTGGATAAAGTGGCATCTTGAAAGGATGATCCTTCAATTCGCCTGGGTTTTCTTTCCGGAAGTTAAGTTCAGAAAGCAAGATAATAAACCATGGCACCATCCCTGGCAAGACACTTGAACTATACACAATAACGAAAATGTTTTGTGCTTGGGAGTTGAAGATTGCCATTAATTCGTTAACGGCAAAACCAACCAAAATCCAAAACGAAATCGTAATAATCGCTACATTAGGAACAACCCGTTTTGACAGACGGCTAAAGAACTTTGGCACTTCACCATCAATTGAGAGTTTAAAGAGCATTCGACTCGCACTGTAGATACCTGAGTTTGCTCCGGAAAGAGCAGCCGTCAATACGACGAAGTTAATGATTCCGGCAGCTCCAGTGATTCCCACCTTAGTAAAGGTTTCAACGAATGGAGAACCAACAGATGCCAATTGATTCCATGGGTAAATCGAAACAATAACGAAGATTGCCCCGATGTAGAAGATCAAGATTCGCCAAATAACTGATTTAACAGATTTAACAATGGCGTGACGTGGTGATTCTGCTTCCCCGGCAGTAATTCCTAGTAACTCAATTCCTTGGTAAGACCCAGCGATAACTGAGAGGGAGAACATGAAGCCCATGAAGCCACCAGTAAAGAAACCGCCATGAGTCCACAAGTTAGAAATACCAACTGGATGCCAATTATTCCCTAAACCAAGAACAATAACCATTAAACCAAGGATAATCATAACAATAATCGTTACCACTTTGATCATCGCAAACCAGAATTCTAGACGACCGTATGCCTTAGCAGAAGCCAAGTTTGCTAAAGTCAAGATCACAATCATCACTAATCCAGAAATCCAGTCTGGTAAGTTGGGCCACCAATAGTTCAGGTATTGACTCATTGCAATGATATCTGAAATCCCCACGATGATAAATTGGAAGACGTTACTCCACTTGGTAAGGTAACCAGCTACTGGGTGGATGTATTTAGATCCATAGTCGGCAAATGAACCGGTACCTGGACTAATATAAATCATTTCCCCAAGGGCTCTCATCACCCCGTAAAGGACTAAACCAACAAATGCATATGCAAGTAAAACAGATGGCCCAGTCCACTTAATTGTTGAAGTTGCCCCCATGAACAAACCACTACCGATTGTCCCACCAATAGCAATCATTTCCATTTGCCCAGGCGTCATCGTTCTATTTAATTTAACTTTATTCTCACTCATATCAATTCTCCATTCCTTTAACCAAAAAAGCTACCCAAAAAAGCTATCAACCTAATTCGTCTTTTTCTAAGGCTTGGTTGAGTAACATTTCTGGATAGCTGTTAACTTTCAGAATTTTTGTTTATTAAAGGTACTCAACCACGTTAATTGTTGTTGTAGTGGTTGAGGTGGAGGTTAGAATATGCTTAATGTGATTTGACTTTTTCATAATTAATCCCTCCGAGTAATTTCTTAATAACATTAGATTACTATTAGAAGATTAAAATTACAAGTCTTTTTTAATTTTTATTTTGTCGGTGAAGAAAAAACATGGACGTAAATGCAACGATAGCAGTTAGTAATATCCCTGCCACAGTAGTCTTTGTCCCGACCTCATTCCCTGTTTGGGGTAATGAGTGGGAAGTGCCTGCTTTGCCATCCTTTTTCGCCAAATCTGTTAAGCTTGCCTGAGTTTGGTCAAGAACTCGTTGAACTTCATCATCAGTTAATGCACTCATGGGCTTATCCTCATTGCCTGCTTCCGCTTTTTGCAGTCCAACTGGTTTTTTTGCTTTTTCTCGAGTTAAAGCAGTTTTGTGAATATCTTCCCTCGTACTAATATTTGGAGTCTTTTTGTCTGGAATCTCCTCATCTGTTTGACTCCTTTGATCTTTTGTTTCTATTTTGCCTTCAATATTATCAGTTTGACTTCCGACCTCTTTCTCCTTTGCTTCTCCTTTATCCGTAAGGTGTTTTTCATCTTTTATAGGAGGAAGAACGTCAATCTCTTTTTCATTGATTTTCTCCGATACTCCTACTTCTTTTCCTTCTGTCTGACTGTTTTCATTATCTACTTCAACTTGACCAACTTCCTCCGTCTGAGTGCTCTCATCGATAACGTTGACTTTGTCTTCTTGTTCGTTGGTTTGCGCCTCTTGATCTTTCAACTCGAGATCAATCCTTTGACTACTGTCATCCCCTGGCTTCCCAGTTCCTATTTGTTCTTCCTCATCTACTATTTCCTTCTCATTATCATTTACCTCTGTCTGGGCTCCTTTATTATTTGCCTTTTCCGTCTCATCCTTTACTAAGTTGTCATCCCCACCACTAGATTTATCCAGGTGTTCATCTTTATTTTTGTCTTGATCAGCAGTGTAATTAATTATTACTGGACTTTCTATCTCTTCTGGTAATTTTCCAGCAACCGTTGGTAATTTACCTAGTGATGCATGATAGCCATTAACTACGGGGATTTCTATATTACCTTCTTCAACCAATCGCCATTCACCAAAGCTCTTAATATTTAGCTTTTCACTAATCGTTTTTACATCTCGAGCAAATTTAATCTTTTGAATAACACTCTTTATCCCCGTTGGCAGCTCAAAATGGATTGACCGCTCAACAACCTTTTCTTCGTTACTAACATTTTCTTTCTGAATGGGTCTTACCAATAAATGATAGTAATTTCCTATTGAATGGTAAGCTTTAAAGTTTTTCGGTAAAGCATCGGCATCAACATATTCATATCCTTTTGGCGGTTTTGGCAAGCAATACCATTCACCCACCTTTACTTGATTTACATTCACAGGAGATAAAGTCATCTGAAAATTCTCATCGAAAAGATAAAAAGTAGACATTCTGCTCAATAACTGTTCGCGTTCGCTTGGACGGTATTGGTGATAATTAATAGTGATAGTTTGACATTCATCATCAGGCTTTACGCTTGCTGCCTTAACCTGAGAAATGTCTGGCTCAAAATCATCATAATTCGGCAAAATAAAAGTTGGCCAATAATTTGGCGTTTGGGCTACCCATTTATCCTTGTGCTTAGCAAAGCGAACAACTTGAGTAATAGTCTGCATCCCCCGATATGGATCATCAACCTTAATCGTTCGAACCACTTCTTTAACATCTTCTTGATTTTGAATATGTTCACTAGTTGGTAGCTCTTGAGCATTCACTGCTACTAATGAAATCCCCGAACAAGTCCCAATTGTCATTAAAACAGTAGCAGAAGTAATTCCGACATACTTTTTGATTTTTGGATACTTTTTTGACATAAAAATCCTCCCAATTATTGGTCTCTATATAACCAATACGGAAGGATTTCCAAATTACATTTTATTTTTACAGTGAGTGAATAACACTTTCGATATCATCGACAATTTGTTCTGGCGTTAAGTGATACCATTCGTAAAGCACATCTAATGGAACATTATCAGCAAATTCGCGTGGTGCCCCAAAGTTTAATACTTTCATATCCTTTGTTCCATAGTAGCGCGCAATCGTCTCACCAAAGCCTCCACTAACGTTTCCATCTTCTAAAGTAACCACTACATCATGATTTTCAGAAAGGTGGTGAAGATAATCCTGATCAATTCCTGTTACTGACTTAGGATTAATCAAGGTAGCGTGAATATTAAGTTTACTTTCGAGTTGTTCACGAACCTCTTCACCTAGCTTCCAAAAGTCCCCGACCGCCATAATCGCTACTTCGCTACCTTTACGAACAACATCATAATGAATTTGGCTGTAGTCGTCTTGTGAAGGTTGTCCATGAATCAGTTGCTTTTCTGGTTGACGGATTACAACCGGTTGTTCGGTTTGCTTCAATGCCCACCGTAACATTGAAATCATTTCCTCAACATTAGTTGGCGCAAGATACTCGATATTTGGAAGACTGGAAATCATTGAAATGTCAAAGGTACCTTGGTGAGTAGCGGAGCCAGAAGCAATCGTTCCTCCCCGGACAATCATAACCACTGGAGCATCATTTAATGCCATATCATGAATCAATTGGTCATAAGCCCGTTGAAGGAAGGTGCTATTTTCAAATACAACTGGTCGTACTCCGGAAGTAGCCATGGCAACTGCTGTAGTGATAGAATCCTGTTCGGCAATCCCAACATCAAAGTAGTGTTCTGGATATTTAGCTTGGAATTGTTTAAGGTTGAAAACCCCAGGAATTGCCGCATTAATGGCAGCTACAGGTTGTCCATCATCAATTTGGCGTCCCAATTCCTCAATAACAGCATCGTTATAGGTTTCCTGGTCGCTAGGAGTATTCTTCAACTTACCACTTTCAATATCAAAAGGTGGTTGCCAATGCCAATCCATCTTATCCTCAACGGCTGGTAGGTAGCCCTTTCCTTTAAGCGTATTAACGTGAAGCACAATTGGGTGGTCAATATCTTTTACATTTTTAAAGGCTTGAATCATGGTTTCCAAATCATTACCGTTTTCGATGTAGCGGTAATCTAGTCCCATAAACTTAAAGATATTGTTGGCTGCCTTACCATTAGTTTCACGTAATTCTTTGAGTCCCTTGTATAGGCCACCTTGATCCTCGTCAATCGACATTTGGTTATCGTTAACGACGATAATGAGGTTTGATTTTAGTTTAGCAGCATTATTCAAGCCCTCAAATGCTAACCCCCCACTCAAAGAACCATCACCGATAACAGCAACAATATTATCCTTGGATTCTGGTGATATTAAGTCCCGTGCCTGAGACAATCCAACGGCCAACGCAATTGAGGTTGAAGTATGACCAATTTCAAAGAAGTCGTGAACACTTTCTTCTGGAGAAGTATACCCAGAAACGTCCTCATAATGATCTGGATCTAAGAAGCCAAGCTTTCTCCCTGTCAGCATCTTGTGAGGGTATGATTGATGAGAAACATCCCAGACAATCTTGTCATGGGGTGAATTAAAGACATAGTGATAAGCAATTGCTGTTTCCATAATCCCCAAATTGGGGCCAACGTGTCCACCAATGGCAGAGTCACGCTCTAAAACCAGTTGCCGCATCTCACTAGCCAATTGCTTTAGTTGCTCAAGAGACATTGTTTTAATATCATCCGGTTCGTTTACCCGGTTAAGAAGATAATCTGGATGTCGATTCATCTTTGTCGCCCTTTCCGATCGATGACCTTTTTATAATTTACTTAAAACGAGTTAAGCACTTTCTTTATTTTAACACGTTTTATAATGCGGGAGAAATCAACGACGATTTTAAATTGACGAATATCCTTTCCTCTTATAAGATTAAAGGGTGAATTAAGTAAAGAGGGCTAGAGAAAATGGATTATGTAACTAATGAAGCAACGGAGAAGTTATCCCCATTTAAGCATTTAACCGAAGAACAAAGTCAATTAGTTAATCAAATAATTGACTTTGCTGCAGTTCACATGCAAAAAGATTTTCCAGCAGTCTTTACTATTTATGGGGATGCAGGCACAGGCAAGAGTGTTGTTTTATCCACCCTGTTTGAAAGAATCCAAAAAAGCGCTCGGACAGATAAACACTCTCCTTTTTACGGGAGTACTAATTACTTTCTTGTTAACCATCCAGAGATATTAAAAGTTTATCGGGAAATTGCCGGACCAATTAAAGGCCTCTATAAAAAGGACTTTACCCGTCCTACTTCTCTGATTAATCAACTAGATAAGCAATCCACGAAAATTGATATTGCTGTCATTGATGAAGCTCACCTCTTGCTCTCTAAGGCAGACCATTACAATAATTTCTACTATGATAATCAGTTAACAGAAATTATCAGGCGAGCTAAAGTAGTGATCCTTGTTTTTGACCAGTACCAAGTCTTACGGATGAAAAGCTTATGGACGCCAGAAAGGTTGCAAAAAATCACTCACAGCTATGCTCATGAAGATTATTATCTAACCCACCAGTTTCGGATGACAGCACCCGATGATCTTATCGACTGGTTTAACGACTTTACTAGCAATTATGAGCTAAAACCGCTCCCTGAAAATAGTCGTAAAGGATATGACTTTAGAATCTATGACGATACAGAAGAAATGCGGCAAGCCATCGTACACCGAAACAATGAAGTAGGATTATCTCGGATTCTTTCTACATCAGGCTACCCCTCCACTCTAGATGGAGGTAAACATTATATTAACGAAGGTCGCTTTCATCTCCCGTGGGATCAATATAATTACACGGTCACTCCTTGGGCTGAAATCCCTAAGACCATTAATGAAGTAGGATCTATCTATACTTGTCAAGGCTTTGATCTTAATTACACCGGAATCATTATTGGGCCACCAATTAGTCAAATTCCAGGCACGAATAAGTTACAAATTAATCTCGACAAATATACAGATACAGAAGCATTTAAGAAGCGGTCTGACCTGACGGATCCTGAAGAAATACTTGCCCTTGAAAACCGGATGATCATGAATTCATTAAACGTTCTGTTCAAACGAGGTGTTTACGGAACCTACATTTATGCCCATGATCCGCTTCTCCGGAAATCCCTGCTTAAATTATTTAAGAAAGCCCATCTCCACTTTTAATTTTTAAGAAAGCGAAGTTTATTATGAAAAAACATAAAATTAATAAATGGTTATTGATTGGTGTCGGTACAATTCTGGCTATCGTTATCCTTTATTTCATCTTTCAAAATTATCTACCAGAAATAAATCTCTTATTTCATCATCCCATTCACCAAGAACACAAAATGCTCTCTCAATTGGTCCGTTCACATGGTTTGGGAAATGCACTGTTACTCTTAGGGTTAATTGCTATTTTGAACGCCATTCCTGGCTTTTCTAATTCCGTTATCTGTATTTTCGCCGGAATAAGTTATGGCCCTATCTTTGGATTCTTAATTAATTGGTGTGGTAATATCCTTGGTAATTGCGTTGTTATGAGTCTTATTCGTAAAGTTAACCTTTCTAGCCGAATGAAAAAGCACAAGATTTTACACCTATTGACTGAACAAAAGCACCCTCTTCTTAATATGACCATTGGCTTCATGATTCCTGTCATTCCTAGTGTCCTTGTCAACTATGCAGCTGCCAGACTGAATATTAACCGGCGT
Source organism: Lactobacillaceae bacterium 24-114 (assembly GCA_041225415.1). Taxonomy (GTDB): domain Bacteria; phylum Bacillota; class Bacilli; order Lactobacillales; family Lactobacillaceae; genus Limosilactobacillus. Next base: position 80,313 of record JBCLSJ010000004.1, on the reverse strand, counting down.
CAATACATGACAATTGTCACTATCGGGATGGCCCCTACTTCTTTTCTTTACGCCTTTGGTGGGGATGCCATCTTCAAGGGTAACCTCAAGCGAATTATCGGAGTCTTAATTGGAATAGCTATCTTGGTCTTGCTTTACTTTGTTGTTCATTGGCTTTCTAACCAACGAAAAGGAAAACAGGAAACTGTATAGCTTTAATAGCAATTAAAAATCAGCTTTTTGAATAGTCATTTCGACTCTCAAAAAGCTGATTTTTGTCTAGATTATCAATCCCAACCAAGCAGCCCCTAATCCACCAAGATATGTAAGGAAAAGGTAAGAAGTAAATTTTAACCACTGGTGATCGTTATACATGGCAATTAATTCCGTGTTGAGAGTGGAAAAAGTCGTATATCCACCTAATACACCAGTTTGCCAAAAGAGACCTGAAAAACTATTACCTCCTAGTTTTTGCATGAGTAACCCGAGAAAAAATGCTCCCGATAAATTGATAATTAGGGTGGCGAATGGCCAATCAATCCTAAAATATTTCCACCAATAGGTAATTAGATATCTGGCAATCGCCCCTAGCGCCGCACCACATCCAACTATAATCATACTTCTCCTCCATACCTCATAATCTAATTAGTAACTGCGCCAATAAGTAACCAAGAAAGGCTGCTAAAAAGCCCCCTAAAATGCTAAAAAGAAAATAGCCAAGACCAACTAAAAAACTTTGCTCAGTTAAATTAATCGTTATGGTTGCAAACGAGGAAAAGGTAGTAAAAGCACCAATCATTCCCGTTCCTAATCCTAAGTCCAACCAGCCAGCTAAGAGATCCTTTTCAATTACATAATAGGTTAAAAATGCCAAAATAAATGAGCCTACCACGTTTGCAATCAAAATTCCCGCATCACTAAATGAGCTGCTAAGTAAGTAACGCAAAATACCGCCAAAAAAAGCAAAAAGGCCAACCGCCAAGATATTTTTCATCTTCATCCTCCTCATTCATTTTAGATTTTACGCTTGCACAATAACTTTGCCAATGTGAAAATTAAAATAGTATTTTAGAAAAGAGGAACTCCTAATGAAAATGAGAAGAATTGACCATGTTGTCCTGGTAGTGAGCGATCTAAACCGGGCTACTCGGTTTTATCATGAAGTATTTGATATGCCCATTATTAACGACCAAACCACTGATGAGGTAGTAACGCTACGCTGCGGCCACCAATTAATCCGCTTAGTTACCCCGGAAAGAACCAATGACCTCCAAGCAGAGAAGCCAACAATTGGTTCAGCAGATTTATGTTTAGTGGCTGGTGATCAGGTAGAAGATATCGTCCACCACTTCAAGAGTTACTATGTTGATATAGTGGCGGGACCGATTGAAAAGCATGGGTCAGAAGGTGCAATGACCTCCATTTACATTCATGATCCTGATAGAAACCTAATTGAAGTTGCGGTTTACACAAATAAGTAAAAATTAAAAAATAACCAAAAAATTGAGACAAGGCCGATGAAAAATACAATGAGTACTTTCACGACCTTGTCTTTTTATATATTAGTTTACATAATTATTTCACCGACTACAACGATCAATATAGCAGTAATAGATGCCAACAACTTATGGTCGCGAATGATTCCTAAATAATCACGGGTGACGGTTAATGGCAATTGGGTCAACGGTACCCTGCTTGCGGTTAGTTGCCAATGTAACCCCAACTGATGAAGGTAAATCCATGTTCGTGGCAAGTGAAAACTACTTGTCACAACGCGCACTTGTTTTCCTTGAAGGTTATAGTAATTAATTAATTTTTCAGTATAGATAAGATTTTGCCTAGTATTTTTCGCTTGATTCTCTTGAATAATTTGTTGAGCGTAGACTCCTGCTTGAATCAAGTAGTTAGTCATTTCCTCTGCTTGGGATGTTTCTTCTCCATGGAGTATTCCTCCACTAACAATCACAATTGCCTTTTTGTTCAAGAGCCAACATTCAATCGCTCTATTTAACCGTTCAGCAAGGATTGTCCCGACCTTTCCCTTTTTCAAACCAGCGCCAAGCACCAGTAAAACATCACTAGGATTAGCCTTGGAAAATTGTTGAAGAATGAGAACGAGAAGAGCAAATATTATCAAACTAGTTGTTACCAGGAAATCCGTTATTCCAGCTGCAATAAGGATAAATCGATTTAGCCCCCTCACTTGATTAAAAGTATCATCCAACAAGGGAAGGTAAATAAAAATATTTAAAAGCAACAAAAGGACAACCCGGAGATTATAAGCTCCCCGTTTTTTCATAGTTTGAAAGTGGCGGACAAGAACCGACTGAATAATCATTATCCACGCAATCAGAACAGAAGAAGCTAACATTATCCCAACAAAAGCATTCTTTTGTTCATAGCTTAGGCATATCAAAAGAAAAATTAGCCCGGTTAATAATGACGGCAATTTCTTCTGATGTGGCCAGGGCCACCAGATCAGTCCCATAAGTAAGATTATTCCAAAATATATCATTTGTAACGTTTCTTCTCCTGCTGCCATTTCCGATAACGGTGAATCAATTCTGCCACAACCATTAGCAAGATAATCGCGACTGCAATCACATAACCAGTCACTCCTAAACGATAGATGTGAGAGCTATTTGGACTACCCTCTACCAGCAAAGAGGATCCAATAATTACGGCAGCCAAAATAATTGCGACGATCAACCGGTTAACAATTCTAGTTCCCCATCTGGTTAATTGGTCTTGCTTGGAATACTGGAAACTAATCCGCGCATTACCCTCACTAATTGCGTCGAGGAAGCTATTGAATTTCCCCGGCATCTTAGTAAGATCCTGACTAGCTTGATAACTTCTCCATAAGCTATTATCCAGTTGATCCCGCCAATTAAAATGTTGCTTAATATATTGCTTACCAAACGGACGGGCAACTTCAATCATGGAAAGCGATGGATCAAGCTTAGCTACTATTGATTCTAGTATTCCAAAAGCTCGCACAAGCATTGTCACACTTGACTGAATCTGTAAATTATTTCTTCGACAAAGCTGTACGATTTGATAAAGCATTTCCGTAAAGTTAATATCTGCTAACCCAGCATTAAGATAAGGTCTGATAAAATGGCCTAAATCGTGGTAAAAGTCCTGTTCATTAAAGGGGCCTGTTTGTTCGCACATAACGATTATTGCTTGACCAATGCGCCGGATATCTTGAGTATTGATGGCTAACACAATCTTGGCAATGCCGTCAGCAGTAGAGGGAGGTATCCGCCCCATCATGCCAAAATCAAGCCAAATAATGCGATAAGGAGGCAAGCTCGACTTCCGTTCATAATCAAAAGAAATACCGCCCATGTTTTTGTGAATTTCTTTATCAATCCCCATCTCATCATTTCCCTGCTCTCTTCCAGCTAGGTGGTCAATAAAAATATTTCCTGGATGAGGGTCCGCTTGGAAGAAGTTATCAATGAAAACTTGTTTCAAAAAGTTCTTCACTAGGGCTTGAGCAATGGTGTGACGGATCATCTTTTCTTCCTTAGCAATATCCGGATCAATACTCAGCGGTTTATTAGCGAAATACTTAATGCTTTTTCCTGGCATAAACTGATTGACTAGTATTTTAGGCGCACAATATTTTAGGTAGACTTTAGGAACTTCAATAATCCCATTTCCATTATTTAAGCGGTAAAATTCAGCTCCATTTTTAGCTTCTTGCATTGTATCAATTTCTTTTTTTAAGGAGATACTTAATTGATCAATGATCTTAGCGGGGTTCACAACCGTAATACCAGTCGGTACATATTTCAGAAGCTCTACTGCCCGCTTCATTAAGGCTAAATCAGTGTCAACTAGCCGGGTTACGTCAGCATGTTGAACCTTTACCACAACAGGTGTGCCGTCCTTTAGTGTAGCATGATGAACTTGGCCAATTGATGCTGAGGCAAATGGTTTTTTATCAAACTCACTGAATACCTGGTCAATTTTTTTGCCCGTTTCTTCTTCAAAGGTTGATTGCACAACGGAAAATGGATCAGGTGGTACAGCATCCTGAAGTTTTCTAAAAGCCTTAATATAGGCAGGGCTCACCAGGTCTGGTCGAGTGGAAAGAATTTGTCCCATCTTAATAAAAGTGGGACCTAATTTTTCTAGGGCAGCGCAAACTTCATCTGGATTCTTTTGGTGGTAAAAATTACTGACAAAGTGGTATTCCCGCATGACCTTCATGATCTTGCGCAGACGTTCTCCCGGAGTCATTGGTGCGTCACTTGTCATTGTCTCCCCTCACTCTCACTCACAGCTAATTTTCATTGTCTTAGGTAAACAGTCACATTCAACTTCATCCGGAGCTGTTTTCGCCCTTTCATGGAGAAGTTTTTGTAATGCTTTAATATCACTTTTACTAAGGTTTACTTGATTAATAACATGCGCTAGAGTTTTGCCAGCATGCATCTGACAAATACTACTAAACAGTTGATCTGACATTTCGTTCATCGTTATCTGCTCGTCAATCAACGGAGAATAACGAAATGCTCTTCCCTCACGCTCTGCCTTTAATGCCCCTTTGTCGACTAAACGCCTGATTAAAGTCTTAATTGTAGCTGGCTTCCAGTCCATCTTTTTCTGGATTAATTCGATAATTTGGCTGCTGGTTACATCCCCCAGTGTCCATACAATACGCATAATTCGCCATTCGGCTGGTGTAATATCAATTCGTTCGTCCATAAGTTCACCTCTCTTTAAAATTTACACCTGTAGATAATCCAGGTCAATAAAAAAGAACGGTAAGAATTCAAGAATTTCCTACCGATCCCATATTCTAAATTAAAAAATGAAATTAACCAAAATAATGTATGAAACTGTACCAAGTAATAGTGACAATGACATGTTTTTTCGCCATAAGTGAACCAAAATCGTAATAATACTAGCAATGATTTCGGGACCTCCATGGGTTCCTGCTAGAAAGTTCACGTTGCGAAAACAATAAACCACTAGCATCCCCATAATGGCTGGTGGCAGGAACTTTCCCAAGCCTTCAATAAAGGGACTAAGTTGATCTTTACCATTTTTTGAATGATCAAAAATCAAGAAAGGACCTACTCGCGTTAAAAAATTGGCAAAAGCAGCCGTGGCAATCGAAATAACTTGTTGAATAACTGTCATTCTGCATTCCTCCTTGCCCTTTGACGAATCACATAATACTCAAGCACGAGGAAGAGTAATGTAAAAATCAGAAAATACGTCTTCCCAAAAACAAAGAGACAAGCTATCGTCAGTAAAATTCCACTAACGGAACTAACATGCTGTTCTTCCTTCAAGAACTGATCTAATGCTAATACGATAAATAATGCCGTCATCACAAAATCAAGCCCCTTAATTTGTAATTGAAGGATGCTACCAAGAAAGCCACCGAGGAATGCTCCCAATACCCAATATCCCCAATCGAGCAAGGTGATCCAAGTATTTACTTTCACCTTATCCAGGTCTTTTGGAACAGTGGTGTAGTAATTAATCACAAAGGTCTCGTCGGTTAAACCAAAGATCAATAACCACTTACGCCATCCGGCATGACGATATTCCTTTAACATTGATAAAGAATAGAAGAATTGCCGAAATCCCACCACTAATGTAATCAGGAGGACATTGACCGGGTTAAATTGCTGCAAGAGCATATTAGCAATTACAAACTCTACCGAACCACCATAGATCGTTAGCGCCATTAATGTCGGATACCAAAAAGAAAAACCAAGATTATGCATATATAGTCCATACCCTATTCCTAAGGTAACGTAACCAAAAAGAACGGGAATGGACTGTCTAAGAGCAAACTTAAAGTCACCACGTGTCATTGCCATACATATTCTCCTCATTAATTCAAATAATTCAGAATCATTTTATCATAATAATTTTCGGTAGAAATATTTGCATTATTATAATACAATTAGAAAATTAAGAGAAAGTGAGGATTATTCTGATGAAAGCTGTATTAAGTGTCCTTGGTGAAGACCAAGTAGGAATTATTGCTCAGGTAAGTGCGTTACTAGCAAAAAACAAGATTAATATTCTGGATGTCTCCCAAACAATTATGGAGGAAAATTTTGTCATGATGATGTCAATCATGATTCCAGATAGCCTTGATAGCTACCAACTAACAAACGAACTTACCAAATTAGGAAAAGAAATTGGCGTAGAAATCAACCTTCGAAATGCTAAAATCTATGATGCAATGCACAACCTCTAATCAGTAAAGGAGCACCATTAATGAATTCTCAACAAATTTATGAAACTAGTCATATGATTTCAAATGAAAATCTAGATATTCGAACGATTACGATGGGAATCTCTCTTTTTGACTGTATTGATAACGATAGCAGTATTGCTTGTCAAAAAATTTACGACAAAATTACGACAAAGGCAAAAGACCTGGTTGCTGTTGGTCAACAAATAGAGGCTGAATATGGAATCCCTATTGCTAATAAGAGAGTGACGGTTACCCCTATTTCTCTCATTGCGGCAGCTTCTCAAGATCAGGATTATGTTAAATATGCAAAAGCCTTAGATAAGGCAGCGAAAACCCTTGGCATTGATTTTATTGGTGGTTATAGTGCATTAGTCCAAAAAGGCTATCAAAATGGGGATCGCACATTGATTGCCTCTCTTCCTGAAGCTCTGGCAGAAACTGATTTTGTATGTGCCTCAGTTAACATCGGTTCAACTAGAAGCGGGATAAACATGGATGCAGTCGCTCAAATGGGAGAAGTCGTGGTAGCGGGTTCGAAACTTGATATGATGACTAATGCTAAGTTAGTCACTTTTTGTAATGCAGTTGAAGATAATCCCTTTATGGCAGGTGGTTTCCATGGAGTGAGTGAACCGGATGTAGTGATTAATGTTGGGGTATCAGGGCCGGGCGTCATTAAAAGCTCTTTAGAAAAAGTAAAGGGCGAATCCATGGATGTTGTAGCTGAAACCATTAAAAAAACCGCTTTTAAAATTACCCGAATGGGACAGCTGGTGGGAACAGTTGCCGCGGAAAAATTAGGCGTACAATTTGGAATTGTGGACCTTTCGCTTGCACCAACAGCAGCTGCTGGTGACTCAGTTGCTGAAGTCCTAGAAGAAATCGGGGTTGAACAAGTAGGGACACATGGAACAACAGCTGCTTTAGCAATGCTAAATGATGCAGTAAAAAAAGGTGGCATTATGGCTTGTAGCCATGTTGGTGGCTTGTCTGGTGCATTTATTCCCGTTTCTGAAGATATTGGTATGATTAAGGCAGTCGAAGCAGGGACCATTAATATTTCTAAGCTTGAAGCCATGACAGCCGTCTGCTCCGTTGGCTTAGATATGATCGCCATTCCAGGCGATACTCCTAAAGAAACAATTAGTGCAATGATTGCTGATGAGGCGGCTATTGGGATGGTTAATAATAAAACAACTGCTGTCCGGGTGATTCCAGCTCCCGGTAAAAAGATTGGTGACACAGTCGAATTTGGCGGATTATTAGGACAAGTTCCTGTAATGGCAGTTAATCAGGCAGCTAGTACTACAATGATTAATCGTGGCGGTCTTATTCCTGCGCCAGTTCATAGTTTTAAGAACTAATAATTAAAAAGCGAAGTCGGTGAAAATACAGACGTATTTTCCCGGCCTCGCTTTATCTGAATGTTCAGATATTATTCAGCATCCTTATCTTCAGGATGGGTAATTAATTCATATACAAATGATTCTTCTTCAGGGCGATAAACACCGTGTAATTCCCCAACCTTAGTGAAACCATTCTTAGTAATAAGATGTTGCATAATCTTGTTATCTTTATGGGTATCGATGCGTAAGGACTCTACCTCTGGACGGTTATCCTTAATGTAGTCAATAACGCTTTCAAATAAACGAGAAGCGTAACCCTTACCGGCATGTTTTGAGTGAATGGCAACTCGGTGGATAACCTTGTACTTATCAGTATCTAATAACCACTTTCCATCAAGTTCATCATATGAATGGTCTGGCGCATCCACAATTGCTAAAGCACCTACCGTTTGACTATCATCTGACTCTACTAAGTAAGCCCAGCCATGTTGAATATCTTCTTTGATATGTTCAACATTAGGATAATCACCTTGCCATTGGTCAATTCCTCGTTCAGCAAGTTGATTTTGGCCATCGCGGAGGATATCTACTACAGTATCAAGATCGTCCATAGTAGCTTTGCGTAATTGCATTCCTATTACCTTCCCTTCTATAATGTGAAATCATAATTACTTCACATGTTAATCACAACTAAACCAATTTAACACATTATGTTCAATTCTTGCAACTCAAAATACTCGAATAATCTCGCTCTCATCTTTAGTATAAACGTATTACAGTAATATTACTAATACAAAAGAAGTAAGAACATGAAATTGAAGATGAAGCAGTAGATGGCCTCTTTCTTTTTACATTGTTAGGTAACACTTGACCAAAAAGATCAGCTTAGCAACTGACTTTACAGGAAAAACGTACAATTATTTCACGGCCACATTGACGAATTTGACAAGCAATATTTTCATCCCCAAGCTAACTTCCACCAAAGTTTTCTTGCGAGTGGCCACCTATCTCTTTAATTTAGCAACAGTCTTTCCCATCATATGGAAATATTGCTTATACAAAGCGGTTAACCGACCGCTATTTTTTGTGGTTAGCCATGGTTTATCCCGTCCACAATAGTGTAAAATCACTGTATTCTTTATTACCCAATCAAGGGTCCACTCGCCTAATGAAATAGTTTCGTAGATTTGTAGGTTACGAGTATCAAAGTTATATAACTGATCAGGTACTCGCAAAATATATTCCCCATATAACGCATTGAGTACATCTTGATCAGGTAACAATAATCGGTGCTCCCGAATATAATTAAAGATCTCTTTTGCCTCAACTTTTTTGCGAATCTCATCTAGGTTCATCAGCAGTACTCCAGAATTATAATATCCATCTGCATCAAAGTTTTGAAGACGAATTTTGTTAATAACATCCGTGGTATTCGTTAAACTCGCATGAATGGCAGACGCATAAAGGTAGTTATCGATTGGAGTATTATACAATGGCAAAAGATCATTAATACATAGTAAATCTGCATCTAAATACAAAATTTTGTGCAAATCTGTCGGCAATATTTGATGGGCTAACAAGCGGTAATAAATAGTTGTTGGATAACGGTCTGTCACTGGTGCATTTTCAAATAATGATTCCTTGACAAAAATAGGATGGTAAGTCATGCCAAATTTTTTACAAACAGCAACCAACTCGTCTTCCTTTTCTAAACGATTTTTTTGAAGAACATAAACATTCAATTCTTGTGCTTCCGTGTTTAAATGAATAGAGAGTAACACTGTTTCTAATTGGCGGACAAATCGGTCGTCAATTGAAAATAGTAGATTCATAATTTTCTCCTTAATTGATACAAAAGAGGTCGGGAAAATACTTTGTATTTTCGCCGACCTCTTATTATTTACGAATGCTGCAAAGTTTAATCGCGGGAAACCTAGAAGGCTAGCTTTGCGTCGTAACCGCAAGGCTCGAATCTAAGTCCGAACGATAATCAACTCGTTCCTCGCTAATCATCGTTCTATCCTTAGCTCACCGCCTTGCAAATTTGTTATTTCTCAGCTTCTTTTCATTATTTATCTTTTGATTGATTGTCATTCTTGTCGTGATTACTTAAATCAATAATAGTAGATTCTCGTTCTTTAGCTTCTTCATTTTTTTCCCGTTTAATCCACCGGCGACCAATAAAGCGATAAAGGACTCCCAGCGGAGGGATCAAGAAAGTATAGAATAAGGCTGTTAACAGTGTAATTGGTAAAGTAAGGCGAGCAAACTCCCCCAGTCCAATCAAAGTTCCTGTCATTTGCATTCCTATTAAAGAATAAGCAATCTCCATTAGAACTAAAATCATTAACCCGCTCGTCAAACCAACCACCATCAATCTTTGATGACTGAGGGTTTTTAAATCGGCATAGGCGAAGTTGATAAACCAGCCCATAAAGAGCGTCGTTAAGGCTACCACAACTAAGTTAACCCAATTACTCTGGTTAAACCAAATTAAAATCAATTGGGCAACAATGGTTAGAGCAGTGCTGCTTAACGTTCCTAACAAGCTGAGCGAACTAATGGCAAGCAAAGAGCTAATTGGTGCAATTGCCACCCCTGTTGGAATAGATGTTTTGAGGTTAAGGGGAGTAAAGGCACAAATAACTATTAAGGAAATTATCCAAACAATCGCCTGCATAAAATGTGACTTTTTCAACATTATAAGGACTTCTTTTCTGTATCTTGCATCCAAGCAAGGGCTAAGGCACCCTGGCCTAAATGCACTCCTACAACTGGACCAAAGTACGATAATTCAAAGTTAATATCTGGATGATCGGCTTGAAGCTTTTCCATCCATTCTTTTCCTGCTTTTTCAGCATTGGCATGAACGATAATTCCTCGTACTGGGTAATCTAAGCTAGCAATTGATTCATCAAAGATTTGTTCCACTCTTAATTTTGCCTTCTTCATCGAACGAACCTTTTCAAAGGCTTCAATCTCATGTTGCGGATTATCAAAGGATAACAAAGGTTTAATCCGTAAAATTGAGCCTACAAATGCAGACGCATTAGTTAGTCGGCCCCCACGAACGAGATTCTGCAAATCATCCACAACAAAGACATCATGAATAGTATCACGAAGCTTAGTTAACTTTGCGACAATTTCATCAGGGTCTGTACCTTGCTTAGCTAATTTAGCCGCTTCAATGGCTAGATACCCCATTAACTTAACTGTAATACTTGAATCAAATGGGATAATCCGGATGGTATCTTTCATTTGTTCAGCTAATTGTGTAATGTTTCCCAGCAAGCCAGAAATTGTGCTCGTCAAATGAATACTAATAACGGCATCGTATCCCTCATCAGCCAATTTTTGGTATACTTCCATCATTTCACCGATAGATGGTTGAGATGTACTTGGAAATGTCTTCGTAGTTTTTAGTTGATCATAGAATTCTTCAGTGGTAATATCCACTCCCTCTTGATATGTCTTACCATTAAGAGTGAAAGGAATTGGTACCACATGAATGTTGTTATCTGCAATCTCTTTATCGGTGAGATAGCAGGTACTATCAGTAACAACAGCAACTTTCATTAAGTCTGCCTCCAATAGAAATTTTTGATTTTAGAATAATTGCAAATAGTGACCAGGCAACAGCGTTAAGTTATCACCATATAACACTGGTCTAAGAATAAATATAATACCTATTTAATCTACATTATTACTTCCCAATGTTCAAGTATTCCCCACTAAAATGTAAGGTAATTTTATATCCTAATTTTTTCGGGTATAATGGACATTATCAATTAGAGCGATGAAGGAGGAAATTGAAATGGCCTTTGATGGTTTATTTACCCATGCCATTGTACATGAGCTGAACAAAACTTTAGCAACTGGCCGAGTAGCTAAAGTGAACCAACCTTATCCCGCAGAATTAATTATGACGATTCGGGCTCATCGGCATAACTACTCCCTACTACTCTCGGCTAACCCTACCTACCCACGGATGCAAATCACTGAGATTGCTTACCAAAATCCACCCGTGCCATCTAATTTTGCAATGACCATGCGGAAGTACCTGGAAGGGGCAATTCTTGAATCAATAGAACAGGTGGATAATGATCGGATTATCAAAATGAACTTCAATACCAGAGATGAATTAGGCGATCAACAACACCTTGTCCTCATCACGGAAATCATGGCACGTCATAGTAATGTGTCCTTAGTTAATGAAAAAACTAATAAAATCATTGACTCAATCAAACACGTTAGCTCTGATCAAAACCGAGTCCGTCTTTTACTTCCTGGTGCGACCTTTATCATGCCACCAAAGCAAGATCGGGCTAATCCCTACCTGCCTAACCAGATATATACTGATTTGATTCGCAAGGGTTTAGATGAAAAAGACTTGGCAAAGCAGCTACAAATGAACTATCAAGGGTTGGGAAAACAATCAGCTAATGAATTGGCAACCGAACTCTTATCAAGTAATGATTTGCCAACTACCTCCCATACCTTCTTAAGTCATTTTGAAAATCCAGACCCCGTAACCTATATTGACAATAACGGAAAGCAACAATTTGCTGTCTTCCTGCCCACTGGTGTTAAGAAAGCCATCCACTACCCTACTCTTTCTGCCATGCTCGATGCATTTTATGCTAACAAGGCCCAACGAGATCGGTCACGAGAATTAGCTGGGCAGGTATTGCGTGTCCTTAATACTGAGTTAAAAAAAGATCGACGGAAAGTTAAAAAACTGAATGACCAGTTAGCTGATGCAGCTAAAGCTGATTATTACCGTATTCGTGGTGAAATCCTTACTACCTACCTGAATAAGCTAACGACTGGGATGACTGAAGTTACATTACCAAACTTCTATGACGACAATAAAGAATTGAAAATTAGCTTGGATCCCGAGCTTTCTCCTTCCCGGAATTCTCAAAAGTACTTTACCAAGTATGAGAAGTTGAAGGCATCTGTGGATTATGTTAATGAACAACTTAAGCTCACCAAGGAGGAAATTGATTATCTTTCCAACATTGAAAGCCAGATTGACCTTGCCTCCCCAGCTGATATTCAAGAAATTCAAGTAGAACTCCAAGAGCAAGGCTATATCAAAAAAAAGAAGTCTAGTAAGAAGAAACGGAAAGTTCGTCCAAGCAAGCCTGAGGAATTCCATACGAGCAACGGAACGACTGTCTTGGTGGGAAAAAACAACATGCAAAACGACCGATTAAGTTTCAAAATCGCTAATAAAAACGATACTTGGCTCCACGTTAAGGACATCCCTGGTTCCCATGTGATTTTACGCGACGCTAATCCTGATGAAGATACTCTTTTAGAAGCAGCTCAACTAGCTGCCTACTTCTCTAAAGGCCGCGAATCAGATAATGTTCCCGTAGACTATCTTCCTGTTAAACGTCTTCATAAACCAAATGGAGCTAAACCCGGTTTTGTCACGTTTACGGGCCAGAAAACATTATATGTGACACCGAAAAAGCTGGATAATTAGGAAATCTCTATTCAATAAAGCCTCCCTCATGTTCATAATGCGGACACGACGGAGGCTTTGCTCTTTCATAAAACTATTTAATTTCGTCACCAAATTCCATCTCTGCACCAATCATTTGACTGCTGCTCGTTATGGCTTCTGGATTACTATGCAACAAGGAAAGTGGGAATGCAGTATGGTAAGTTACGTTTTTCTTTGGTGTTTGAATATTAGTAGCATTCAAATCGAATTCTTCATCAAATAATGAACGCACAAGTAAAGCGGGTAAATTAATTTCCAAGGCTTTTGACATAAAAGCAATTTCTGGTAGTGGAATTGGCTGAACCATTAATGCTTCATAGGAATCATCTCGATCCTCAAAAATCACCTGGTAAAAACCTGGTTTACCCTGGCCATTAATTATTTCAACTGCTTCTTGGTGCAACTTGGCTAAGTCATTATCACTTATACTTGCTGGTAGGGTTAAATCAACCATGTCATAAGCCGTAGAACCTTTTTTTGCTAATCCCGCAGTTGTATTCAGCAATCGGATTCCTCGACCATAGCAAAGATAGTTCAAGGCAATCAGTGGATTCTTCTTTTGAGGCAGCTCATGAAGCCGGTCGTCCGGTAAGGAAATGACTTTGCTCTGTAAATTGTAATCTTTTAACGTTTGCAAGATATTGGAATAGCTCGCCGGGATAAAGATCAACTGTGGCTGGTCAATTTCAACGATTGACAGAAGATTTTCTGGCGTAACTGGCTCAATATACCGTTTATCAGCCATCAAAGTGTTCATCGTCACAGAACTCGGATCACTGTTCATAATAATAGTGTTATATCCTTGCGTATGTAACTCCCTCATCATAGAAGCAATGAAAAAATCGGCCGAATTACTCAAACCTAAGCGTAACCCCCCAGTCCCAACAAAGAGGACACTTGGCTGTGAAAGAGTTTTAGCTTCATTCTCATCTTCCATCGCCGAATAAAAGGTCTGAGTATGTTGATCAAATTCACCGGCAGACGGTTCAATTTCTTTATATTTGAAGGATAAATTATGATCCTGAGTCATCTGGTAAACCATTTTAGGACTCATCTGCCATAAGTGAGCAATTAATTGATTACTTATACCCATATGTTTGGCCTTGATGAGTACCGGTTCTTTTCCCGGTGACTTAACCAAGTCATTTAGGACATCTTTCATTTGTCCTAACTGGTCAAAGTAAAAAGGATCGATCTTCGTAATTTCAGTCAATTCATGGATAGTGTATCCACGGCGCATCGCTTCAAGTAAGGTGAAAATGCGTCCAGCATGAGGATGTATCAATCGGTTGACAATTTCATCATCAGATAACCGACTTTGTACATCGATTTGGGTATTCGTCGGCATCTGGTAACGAGACCCCAGCGCCTTAAATAAGGCTTCTACTGGGCTTCTTCCGATCCCAAAGACCGAACCAACTGACTTTTTCTTGGTTCCCAGTTCTTGCTTGCCCACTTTTTCCTCAGATTCACCCCACACAGGAATGCTGACTGCAATGTGGTCCATCGCTGGTTCAATAATAGCGGCATGCTTTGTATACTGGTCACCTAAATCAATTTCGCGTAACAACTTTCCGCGGTATAGCTGGGCAGCTACTTTAGTCACAGGATAGCCAGTCGCCTGTTCAATAAATGAAACCATTCGATCAAAATATGGACTCACCTTAATCACATAATACTGGCTCGTAATAGGATTCAAAGCAAATTGGATATGATTAACACCGACTACGCGTAGTTTGCGAGTAATGGCAAAAGCAGTGTCCCGCATATCTTGAATCTGTCGGTCAAGAAGGGTTAATGCAGGTGTAAACGCAATTGAATCACCTGCATGAATTCCAATTGGATCCATATCTTCGGTAATCCCTAACATCATCATTGTGCCGGAAGAATCTCTTTGGACAACTACCTCAATTTCCTTATAACCAGCTAGACTCTGCTGAACAAAAACCTGCTCAGCCCGTGATTGACTTAGACACTTTTGTACAGCCGCAGATAACTCCGCTCGTTCATGGACAATTTGCCGGGTACTGTTGACTTTTGGTAGTACGGAACGGACAACAACTGGATAACCAATTTCGTTAGCGGTCTGCATCGCTTCAGGATAATTGTTCACCGTTGCAATTTTTTTCATTGGCGCATTCATCCTCCGTAAAGTCCGTTCTAGTAATACGGGGTTGTTAATCTGACGGATAGTTGCTTCAGGGAGTCCTAACAAGCGAATGTCATTTTCCCGCATTACCCCTTTTTCCAGGAGTTCCTGAGTCAAGAAGAAAGCATGGCGACTACCAAGGGTGGGCAGAATTGCCTCTGGCTGATATTTTTTAATCAATTCAAGAAGGTGATCGACTGTCAATGGTCCAATAGATGAGTAATCAATAACTGAGCTATCCTTCAAGCTATAGGAAAATGGATTATTATCGGCAAGGATTGTTTCTACCCCATCGCGGTGGAGGTAGGTAGCGACTTGATAGGTAGCTGAATCAACCTCTCCCCCATGCTGGATGTTATTAGAACCAGCACCGATGATTAAGACTGACTTCGGTTTTTCCATAGCTACCGTTCCTCCCTTCTTCTCATCGTTTCCATAAATTCGTCAAAAAGGCCATCTGTTTCATCTGGTCCCGGAGCACCATCAGGAAAAAACTGCACGGAAAATGCTGGATAATGACGGTGGCGCAGTCCTTGAATGCTGTTGTCTAAGATATCTGTATAAGTAACAAGCAACTTAGAGCGATCAACAGAATCACGTTCAACCACGTATCCTTCTGCTTGACTAGCGTAAACAATCTGGTCAGTAATTACTTCTTTAATTGGATGATTCATCCCATGGTGTTCTACTTTTAATGGAGCAATCTGCGCACCGTTTGCCAGGGCAAATAGTTCATGACCTAAACCAATCCCGAATAAGGGCACCTGTTTCTGTAACTCACGAATGGTATCTAACACGGATGCCCTAACATAGTGGGGATCTCCAGGACCACTAGATAGGATTACCCCATCCGGATCAAGTCGGAGAATCTCCTCAGCAGTGGCTGTATAAGGTAAAACAGTAACATTACACTTACGCCGACTTAATTCCCGTAAGATCCCATTTTTTAACCCAAAGTCAATTACTACCACACTCATCCCTATTCCAGGATTAGGATAAGGCTTCGGTGTAGAAACTTGGGCAACTTGCTGGTTAGTTAAGACTGTTGCGTGCAATTGATCAAAGGCGTGATCATCAGGAACAGGGACGATACTACCCTTGAGAGGTTTTCCTGCATCTCTCAATTTATGAGTAATAGCCCGGGTATCAATATTTGTAATGCCGGGGATGTTCATCTGACGCAGGTACTGGTCAAGAGTTAAGCGTCGAATATTATCGGTTTTGACGTTCGAAAGAGAGCGAACAATTACACCTTTGACGGTTGGTACAATCGATTCATAAATATTACGTTGAATACCGTAACCTCCGATATTCGGCTGGGTGAACGTGACTATTTGGTTATCATAAATCTGATTTGTGATAATTTCTTGATACCCGGTCATGCTTGTATTAAAGACTACTTCGCCAAAGGTTACTGCTGGTGAACCAAATCCTTCCCCTGCAAATACCGTTCCATCTTCAAAAATTAGGTATCGAGCCGTCACAATTCTCACTCCTTTTTATTAATTCTTTTATTATTATATAGTCATTTAATTGGGATTCAAACAACTATTCTTAGTTTCTATCCGTTTTTTCCAAATGATCCAGCATCTTCTCGAAGTAGTTAGGAAGGGGTGCAGTAAAGATCATCTCTTCGCCAGTCGTGGGATGCTTAAAGCCAAGCAATCGGGCATGTAAGTATTGTCCATTTCCCGGAAGTGTCTTTCGTGGTCCATATAAAGGATCGCCAGCTAAGGGATGTCCAATATATTGCATATGTACCCGAATTTGATGGGTTCTTCCCGTTTCTAAGCGACAACTAACAAGGGTATAATGCTTAAAACGCTTCAAGACAGTAAAATGTGTTACCGCCGGACGCCCATCGCCGACAATCCCCTGCTTTTTACGGTCCTTTTTTGAACGACCAATCGGTGCATCTATGGTTCCACGATCTTCTTTGATCACCCCATGTACCAAGGCGACATATTCTCGTTTGTTTGTTTTTGCTTTTAACTGTTCTGCCAGTGACTTATGCGCATGGTCATTTTTAGCGACCATCAATAACCCCGACGTATCCTTGTCAATCCGATGCACGATTCCTGGGCGAAATTCCCCATTAATCGTGGAAAGCGGTGAATGATACAAAAGAGCATTGACCAGGGTATGGTTAGGGTGACCAGCAGATGGGTGAACGACCATCCCCTGTGGCTTATTAACCACAATCACATCGTCATCCTCATAGACAATATCAAGTGGAATATTTTCTGGTTCTAAATCAATTTCCTGCGGGGTTTCGGGAATAATCTCTACCTGGTCACCCCCCGCTAGCTTATACTTAGCCTTAACCTTCTCACCATTTACCGTGACATTGCCATCATCAATCCATTTTTTTAATTGGGACCGGGAAATGTCAGGTAAGTGGTGGGCTAACTCCTTATCTAGTCGTCCCGTCATTGTTTCATCAACGGTTAATTTGATGTTATCTGTCACTTTCACTCATCCTCACGCAGTATAATAATTATTAAGATTGCTACACCAAAAGTTAAGCACATATCTGCTACGTTAAATACCGGAAAATTAACCGGCACAAACTCAAACATATCGACAACATATCCCTGACTAATTCGATCAATAAAGTTACCAACAGCACCCGCTAAAATTAAGCTAAAACATAACATTTTCCCCCGTTGTTTGCGAAATTTCCACATGCAATACAAAACTCCCACAACCACAACAATTGTAATAATACTAAAAAAGGTCTGCTTGCCCTGGAGCATACTCCATGCTGCCCCATAATTGTGAAGGTTAGTCACGTTCATGATGCCAGGAATTAGCACCTGGTCCGTTCCCAAGTGAATATTTACGGTTACCCAGTACTTTACCCATTGATCAAGCGCCACTAAAGCCAGAATAAGAACTGTATAAACGATTATCATGCTTGCTTCTCCTCCTGAGCCTTCAAGGCTAATTTAAGCCGTCGAATAGCTTTTTTTGAGAAGGTAAAATTGAAAACTTCGCCGTTAACGGTAAAATTAACTGTATGTTTGGTAAAACG
This sequence comes from Lactobacillaceae bacterium 24-114, assembly GCA_041225415.1. Classification (GTDB taxonomy): domain Bacteria; phylum Bacillota; class Bacilli; order Lactobacillales; family Lactobacillaceae; genus Limosilactobacillus. Next base: position 62,052 of record JBCLSJ010000004.1, on the reverse strand, counting down.
TGGCTGCCGAATATCGGCAATTGGGATCACCAAATAATTTTTCTGTAAAACCCGGCTAAATGTCATCTTGGTAGGTGTAATCACTACTATACGCCGAAAAATTTCGAGGACAACAAAGATAAGAAAAATAGCAAATAAAACTGCTGTTATCCACTGAAAATGAGTAATTTCTAGCCAAATGATAAGTCCAAGCAGAAAAATCATAAATGTCCAACACCAGCTGATAATGGCTCCGGTTAAATCAGGTTGGTAAAAATAGTGTGTTTCTTCTTCCATAATATTCATATTCCTTTCAGATGAGGTGAAATAAATGATTAAATTATATACTGATGCTGCTACCAAAGGAAATCCTGGCCCAACAGGTTTAGGCATCCTGATTGTTGACCAACATCAGCAAAAACAGCTTTCTCAAGCACTCCCGTTAGCCACTAACCATGAGGGTGAATTTGCAGCGGCAATTGCCGGCTTTACCTACCTAATGAAGCACTATCCACATAATGAAACTGTTCTCTTTTATACGGATAGCCGATTATTAAGCGATGCCATTGGGAAAAATTATTCAAAGAACTTTGCCGAGCAGTTAAGCGAATTAAATCAATTGATCGACCAATTCACCACAGTCGTAACTCAATGGATAACTGAACGAGAGAATCATGGTGCGCATAATTTGGCAAATCAAGCCTTACAACAGCTTGAATAATCGCCCACTATTATAGCAAATTTTAACGTGGAATGCTGATTTGTTTCTTTAAGGAAAATTTACGGTATAATAGCTACTATTAATTAAAGGTTAGGTGAAAAAAATGACAGCAATTAAACGTCTATACGAAGATTTTCAACCGTCACATTATGATTTGATGTTTGATATTAACCGCCAAGCTAAAACCATTGATGGACAAACCATTATCGAAGGGACTGCAAAATCTAACAAGATTAGCGTCAACCAAAAGTTTCTCAATGTTAAACGGGTCCAAGTAGAAGGAAATGATATTCCATTTACCATTAATGATCCAGCCGAAACAATTGATTTAGAATTACCACATGCTGGTGAAGTCGCTGTTACCATTACTTATTCTGCACCTTTAACCGATACTATGATGGGAATTTACCCTTCGTATTACAAGGTCAACGGTGAAAAAAAGCAAGTAATTGGAACACAATTTGAAACCACATTCGCTAGACAAGCTTTCCCTTCTGTTGACGAACCAGAGGCTAAAGCAACTTTTAGTCTCGCCATTAAATTTGATGAACAACCTGGGGAAACTATTATTGCTAACATGCCTGAAGAACGAGAAGAAAATGGTATCCATTACTTTGAACCAACCGTCCGGATGTCTACCTATCTGGTTGCCTTTGCCTTTGGGGACCTCCAATCCAAGAAGACAAAGACTAAGAGTGGTATTGAGGTAGGTGTGTTTGCTACTAAGGCCCATGAACCTAAGGAACTTGATTTTGGTTTAGAAATTGCTAAAAAGGCCATCGAATTCTACGAAGACTTTTATGAAACTCCATATCCTCTTCCTCATTCCTGGCAGTTAGCTCTTCCCGACTTTTCGGCTGGTGCCATGGAAAATTGGGGACTGGTTACGTATCGTGAAGCCTACCTATTGCTTGATCCTGAGAATACATCCCTTGATATGAAACGCCTCGTTGCGACTGTTATTACCCATGAGCTAGCCCACCAATGGTTCGGTGACCTCGTAACTATGAAATGGTGGGATGACTTGTGGCTCAATGAAAGTTTTGCCAACATGATGGAATACATTGCCGTCGATGCTATTCACCCAGAATGGAAAATTTGGGAACTCTTCCAAACCTCAGAAGCACCAATGGCTCTCCAACGTGATGCAACAGATGGCGTTCAATCCGTCCACGTTCAAGTTAATAACCCAGCTGAAATTGATGCCTTATTTGATGGTGCCATCGTTTATGCTAAGGGTTCACGGATGTTGGTAATGGTTCGCTCATTAATTGGGGATGATGCTCTACGTGAAGGCTTGAAGAATTATTTTGCAACGCACAAGTACAACAATGCTACCGGGGCTGACCTCTGGGATGCTTTAGGTAAGGCTTCTCACCTTGATATTGGAGCGATTATGCAATCATGGCTAGAACAACCTGGTTACCCTGTCGTTGATGCCAAAGTAGTCAATGGTCATTTACAATTAAGTCAGCGTCAATTCTTTATTGGTGAAGGTGAAGATAAAGGTCGCTTATGGCAAATTCCATTAAATGCTAACTATAAAGACGCTCCTCAAATCATGAAGGAAGAAACGCTTGACCTAGGAGATTACCAACAATTACGGATAGCAAATGGTATTCCGTTCCGCTTAAATGTCGACAATAATTCTCACTTTATCGTGAAATATGATGAGACCCTCTTAAATGATATTTTAGATCATATTGACGAACTAGATAATATTTCTCAACGTCAACTATTACAGGACCTCCGTCTTTTAGCAGATGGTCAACAAATTTCCTACGCTGACCTGATTCCCCTCTTGCCGAAATTTGCGAAGAGTCATTCTGAAATTGTTAACACCGCCCTTTATGCTATTATCAACAAACTCAAAGAATTTGTAACCCCTAATAGTGATGAAGAAAAACTATTAAAGCAATTTGTCAATGAATTAAGTAAGGATCAAGTTACTCGTCTTGGCTGGGAACCAAAATTAAACGAAAGCAATGATGATCAACTCACCCGACCAATTATCTTGGGGGCAGCCTTATATGCAGAAAACAAATTTGCAATTAAAAGTGCACATGAAATCTTTATGGAATTCCAAGATAGTTTATCTAAGCTCCCCGCTGATATTCGTCCCTTAGTATTGAAGAATGAGGTTAAAAACTTCGGAACAACTGATCTTGAACACCGACTGCTCGGTGAATATCGAGACACAACTGATGCTAGCTACAAGTCTGATCTTAATGCCGCTACCACAAGCTCAAAAAATCCTGAATTGATTGCTGAATTAATTACCGAATTTGAAAATTCTGAAACGATTAAGCCACAAGATCTACGTGGATGGTATCGGAATGTCTTAGCCAATCCGGTTGGTCAGCAAGCTGCCTGGAACTGGATTAGAAATGATTGGAATTGGTTAGAAAAGACTGTTGGGGGTGATATGGAGTTTGCTACCTTTATTACCGTCACTGCTAGCATTTTCCATACTCCAGAACGTTTAGCCGAATTCAAAGACTTCTTCACACCAAAACTAGATACTCCTGGCCTTACCCGTGAAATCAAAATGGATACTCGGGTCATTGAAGGCAAGGTTAACCTAATTGAAAAAGAAAAAGTTGCTGTTATCAATGCTTTACAAAAAGCTACTAATTAGAAAATAAATATGCCCTCTAGGTATCACTCTTGCCCGGTGTGCCTAGAGGGCATTGTCGTTTATTTAATGACTAATTGCAGCTTTTTCTCTACTTCCTCAAACAAATCCGTTGGCATCCTTTCTACAAATTGCCACTGACATTTATGGAAATCTAAAGACCTTAATTGCTCAACATAGATAGTTCCGTCTGTCTGTGTCCGCTCATCCAAGTGAACATGAAGCGGATAGTTCTCACCATTAAACGAACCATGAGACATTGGTACCACCCAAGCAAACGGAGAAGTACGGGAAAGGATACTATCACTAACTACAACTGCTGGTCTCCTCTTTTGAATTTCCATACCTACTGAAGGATCAAACTTAATGTAAATAATGCTTCCTCGTTTTAGTTCATTTGACTCTTCTACCACATTTCTTCTCCTTCTGGACTCAAATCATCCCAATATTGTAAATCATCTGGTGTCTTATATTGACCATGCCAATCCTTAAAAAGTTCTTCCATGGTTTCGGGAACTTTTTTGTTGGTGTTAATATCAATGTTTCATTCTCTCCTTTACTAAAACGATATTCGACGCCGGGTTTTATACCAAGTGACTTAGGAATTGTGACAACTACTGCATTTCCCTAAATTCTAGTCTTTATTGTATCCATGTATTTCGCATCCCTTCACTTTATTTTTTCTCGTTATAGGATAAGCAATCACTTATCCTATAAATGAAATAGCTATCAAAAGAAATTAAGGAGTGCGTTATGCCTAATAATATAAAACGATAAATTATTAATTCTCATCCATTATTTATCATCAAAAAATAATTCTCACACTCCTCCTTTTCTGTGATAAACTATTTCTTAAATTTATCTTAAGCAGAAGGAGATTGAAAATTGCTAAATAGAGTTTTTCATTTAGACGAAGCACGAACAACGGTTCACAATGAATTGATTGCTGCTCTGACAACTTTCGTGAGTCTGTCTTACATTTTGTTCGTCAACCCAAACATCTTACACGCTGCGGGAATTAACCGTGGAGCTGCCTTTACAGTTACGGCAGTTGCAACTGCAATTGGTTGTTTTTTAATGGGATTCATTGCTAATTACCCTATCGCCTTAGCACCAACTTTAGGGAGTGCAGCTTTTTTCTCATACAACGTTGTCATCGGGATGCACATTAATTGGCAAACCGCCTTGGCTAGTGTTCTGGTGGCCTCATTTCTTTTTATTTTAATTACTGTGTTAAAGCTCCGGGAAAAAGTTGTCGATGCTATCCCGACCGATATTAAATATGCTATCTCAGCAGGGATTGGTTTATTCATCGCTTTTATTGGTTTACAAAACGGAAAAATCATCGTTAACAATTCATCATCATTGGTTGGTCTCGGTTCATTTAATAACCCTGATATTTGGCTCACATTATTCGGTCTTATCTTAACCATTATCTTGATGTCTGCTCGCGTTCCTGGTTCAATCTTTATAGGAATGATTGTTACCGCGTTCTTTGGAATGTTTATCGGACAAATTCCGTTGCCAAATGGAATTGTCGCAGGCGCACCAAGTATTGCACCAACATTTGGACAAGCAGTCTTCCACTTAAAAGACATCAATACTGTTCAATTATTTATGGTTGTCCTTACTTTCCTCTTAGTGACTTTCTTCGATACTGCGGGAACTTTAATTGGAATGACCCAACAGGCCGGTATGGTTAATAAAGATGGAAAGATTCCCCGGATTGGGAAGGCCTTTCTTTCCGACTCGCTAGCAATGGTTGAAGGGGCGGTCCTCGGTACTGCTCCTCTTGGAACCTCTGTAGAATCTAGCGCGGGAATCGCTATGGGTGGTCGAACTGGTTTAACGGCTGTCTTTGTCGGTATTCTTTTCTTAATCTCAATGATCTTTAGTCCTCTGCTAGCCGTTGTTCCTACTACGGTAACAGCTCCTGCATTGATTATCGTTGGGGTGTTAATGGCTGGTAATTTAAAATTTATTAATTGGGATCGTTTTGAAATTGCGTTTCCTGCCTTCTTAGTTGTTGTAGGAATGCCATTAACTTATTCCATTTCTGATGGTTTAGCTTTGGGGATGATCGCCTATCCGATCACAATGATTGCTTCCAAGCGTTACAAGGAAGTTTCCCCAATGATGTATGCCCTTTTCATTATCTTTGTTGTTTTCTTCTTAATTACAAATATGAAATAAAATATCCTCTTCATTAAAATTAAGGATTAACATTCGAATCAGAATGAGTTATAATAAAGATGTTATAAAAAGGTTTTGGAATCCAATAATTTATAGTTCTAATTGGGAGAGTCATAGCATTATGCTGTGGCTCTTTTTTTACAAAAGTTACTTTTAAACTCATAATGGTTCTTGCGCGTTCTCCTATAAAATATGATAATAATTAGGTATGATAATCCATCAATAAAGTTAATTGAATAATTAGGAAGTGATACCGGTGAAAGGCATTATTTTAGCGGGTGGCTCCGGCTCCCGCCTGTACCCGATTACTCGGGGCATTTCAAAACAATTAATTCCAGTCTATGACAAACCAATGATCTATTACCCATTGTCAACGCTCATGTTGGCCGGGATTCGTGATATCTTGGTTATCTCAACACCGGAATACATGCCCCTCTTCCAAGAATTATTGGGAGATGGCTCTTCTCTGGGCCTCAACTTTTCTTACAAGGTTCAAGAAAAGCCAAATGGCCTGGCGGAAGCATTTATTTTGGGTGAAGACTTTATCGGGGATGACAGTGTTTGCTTAATCCTTGGCGATAATATTTATTACGGGGCTGGTTTGTCAGAATTAGTTCAATCGGCGGCGAAGAAAACTGATGGGGCCACCGTCTTTGGTTATCACGTTAACGATCCGGAACGTTTCGGGGTCGTTGACTTCGATGATCAAATGCACGCCCTTTCTATCGAAGAAAAGCCGGCTCACCCAAAGAGTAATTATGCCGTCACTGGTCTCTACTTCTACGACAATCATGTGGTAGATATTGCCAAAAACATTAAGCCATCTGACCGGGGTGAACTAGAAATTACTGATGTCAATAAGGAATACTTACGCCAAAGTAAGCTTGATGTGAAGTTGATGGGTCGAGGCTATGCTTGGCTCGATACCGGTACTCACGATTCCATGCTAGAAGCTGCTAACTTTATTGCCACTATTGAACGGCGACAAAATCTTAAAGTTGCTAGTCTAGAAGAAATAGCCTACCGAATGGGCTACATTAATAAAGATCAATTAGTTAAGTTAGCTCAGCCATTAAAGAAAAATGATTATGGTCAATACCTATTGCGGTTAGCTAACGAAGATTAGGAGGATAAATAGTTAATGGGACAAATTAACGTAGAAACAACTAAGTTACAAGATGTTAAGATCATCACCCCGAAGGTCTTTGGTGATAATCGGGGCTTCTTTGAAGAAACTTACTCTGAACGTGATTTTAAGGCAGCGGGAATCGATATTGACTTTGTCCAAGATAATCAATCATTATCTACTCGTGCTGGTGTTTTGCGGGGTCTTCACTTCCAACGGGGACAAGCAGCCCAAACGAAGTTGATTCGGGTAGTTACTGGTGCTGTCCTTGATGTTATTGTGGACCTCCGTAAGGGTTCACCAACATACAAGCAATGGGAAGGCTACATTCTGTCTGCCAGCAACCACCGCCAACTATTAGTTCCTCGTGGCTTTGCACATGGTTTCTTAACTTTAACTGATAATGTTAACTTCCTTTACAAGTGTGACAACTACTATAACGCTGAAGCCGATGGTGGAATCTCCTTTAAGACGCCAGAACTTAACATTGATTGGCCAATTGAATTTGATAAGGCGATTACATCTGAAAAGGATGCCGCTCAACCAACCTTAACCGAGTTTGAAAAGGACAACCCATTTGTCTATGGTGAAATTTAAGGAGTCGTGAACATATGGAAAAAGCATTTAAGAATATCATCGTTACCGGTGGCTGCGGTTTCATCGGTTCCAACTTTGTCCATTACTTAGTTAATCACCACCCGGAAGTTGAACATATCACAGTTTTAGATAAGCTCACTTATGCCGGTAATCCCGCTAACATCGCTGGCTTGCCAGAAGATAAGGTGGAATTAGTCGTTGGTGATATCTGTGATCAACAGTTAGTAGATAAGCTGGTTAGTCAAGCTGACGCCGTGGTTCACTATGCCGCCGAGAGTCACAATGATAACTCATTGATTGACCCAACACCATTTATTAAGACTAACATTGAAGGTACCTTTAGCTTGATTCAGGCTTGTCGGAAGTACGATGTGCGTTACCACCACATCTCCACCGATGAAGTGTACGGAGATCTGCCATTACGAGAGGACTTACCTGGTCACGGTGAAGGTCTTGGTGAAAAATTCACCCCCGACTCACCATACCGGCCATCCAGCCCTTATTCTTCATCCAAAGCTAGTTCCGACTTATTAGTTCGCGCTTGGGTTCGCTCATTTGGTTTACGGGCAACCATTTCTAACTGTTCTAACAACTATGGCCCTTACCAACACATTGAGAAGTTTATTCCACGGCAAATTACGAATATCTTATCTGGAATTCGGCCTAAGCTTTACGGTTCTGGTAAGAATGTCCGTGACTGGATTCATACTAATGACCACTCCCGTGCGGTTTGGGATATTTTAACTAAGGGTCAGATTGGCGAAACCTACTTAATCGGGGCCGATGGCGAAAAGAACAATAAGGAAGTTCTCGAAATGATCCTTGAATTAATGGGTCAACCGGTCGATGCCTATGACCAAGTTAAAGACCGTCCTGGGCACGACTTACGTTACGCCATTGATGCTACTAAGTTACAAACTGAATTAGGTTGGAAACCAGAATTTACCGACTTTAGAGACGGTCTTCAACATACCATTGATTGGTACACTAACCATGAAGATTGGTGGAAGGATGAAAAGGCCGCTGTTGAAGCTAAATATGCTAAAAATGGGCAATAAAAAATCAAGCTGGAAATCACCCACTTTGCAAGGCGGTGGACTAAGGATAGACCGGTGATTAGTTCCGGGGCACCCGGACTAATTATCGTTCGGACTTAGACTCGAGCCTTGCGGGTGATTTCCGCGATTCGACTATGTAACATTTAAAACTAAATGAGGCTGGTGAAAATACAAAAGTATTTTCCCAGCCTCGTTATTTAGGATATGGAGAAAATGATGACAAAAATTTTAATTACCGGAGCTAAGGGCCAATTAGGCACTGAACTATGTCACTTGTTAGATGAAGAAGGAATTACTTATTCTGCCTTTGACTCGCATGAACTAGACATTACCGATGAAACCATGGTAAAACAACGCTTTGATGAAGTTGATCCTGATGTGGTCTTCCATTGTGCAGCTTATACAGCAGTGGACAAAGCTGAAGACGAAGCTAAGGATTTAAACTGGTCAGTGAACGAAACGGGAACCAAAAATGTCGCCCAAGCAGCTAAGGACCATGACGCTACTTTAGTTTACATTAGTACTGACTATGTGTTTGATGGGACTAACACCGAGGAATATCAAACTACTGATCCAACGAACCCCAAAAATGAATACGGTAAGGCTAAGCTCGCTGGTGAGGAAATCGTTAAGAAAATTATGGACAAGTATTACATTATTCGGACATCCTGGGTCTTTGGTCAATACGGCGGTAACTTTGTCTACACCATGTTGCGCCTAGCTAAAACTCACGACCACCTAACAGTTGTTAATGACCAAATTGGTCGGCCAACTTGGACCAGAACCTTAGCTGAATTTATGCTCTATGCTTATCAACACCAACTGGACTACGGAATCTACCAGTTGTCTAACGATGGTGAGTGTTCTTGGTATGACTTTGCCAAAGAGATTCTCCAGGACGAAGATATTACCGTCAGTCCCGTTACCTCAGCGGAGTACCCACAAAAGGCTTACCGTCCCCGACATTCAGTGATGAGTTTAGACAAGGCGAAAGCGAGTGGCTTTGAAATTCCAAGCTGGCAGGATGCGTTGGCGAGCTTTCAGAAGAATGTTAGTCAGCGCTAGGATATGTTAAAATTAATTATTAGAACAAACGTTAAAAGGAGCTCTTACTTTGCAACAATATCAGTTAATTGCCACGGCTGCTTCTGGGATTGAAGCGCTTGTCGGCAAGGAATTAAAAGATCTCGGTTATGATACCCGAGTAGAAAATGGTCGTGTCCGTTATATGGGAACGATTAAGGATATTTTAAAGACTAATATTTGGTTACGGACAGCTGATCGGGTGAAGATCATTGTTGGGGAATTCGAAGCTAAAACCTTTGATGACCTTTTTGAACGCACACGGGCATTACCTTGGGAAAGTCTGATTCCGGTGGACGGTCAGTTTCCTGTCGAAGGGAAAAGCCATCATTCCCAACTACATAATGAGCCTTCCATTCAGGCCATTGTGAAAAAAGCTATTGTACGGCGCCTCAGTGAAGTTTACCATCGTCGTACCCGTTTATCCGAAACTGGCGCCCTTTATCCTTTAGAGGTGGCAATCAATAAGGATCATGTTCTTTTGACCCTCGATACCACTGGACCTGGTTTATTTAAGCGTGGTTACCGAAAAGCCAAAGGAGGTGCGCCACTAAAGGAAAATATGGCGGCCGCTTTGGTCATGTTAGCTCACTGGTTCCCAGACAATCCATTTGTGGACCCCGTTTGTGGTTCAGGAACAATCCCAATCGAAGCTGCCTTGTATGGTCATAATATTGCGCCTGGTGTTAACCGATCCTTTGTATGTGAGCAATGGACTAACCTAATGCCGGCTGACCTCTCCGATGAAGTTCGCGATGAAGCTGATAGTAAAGCTGATTATGATGTGGAGTTAGATATTCACGGTTATGATATTGACCAAAAGATGATTGATATTGCCCAGGAGAATTGTCGGGCAGCTGGTTTAACTCATGATATTACTTTTAAGCAGTTAGCTGTTAAGGATTGGCACACGGACAAAATCAACGGTGTTATCGTTGCCAATCCACCATATGGAGAGCGGCTGAGTGATAAAGCATCAGTCCACGAACTTTATCGACAAATGGGAGATATCTATCGACCAATGACCACCTGGAGCAAGTACATCTTGACTGCTGATCTTGAGTTTGAGAAATACTATGGTGCCCCAGCAACAAAGAAACGTAAATTGTATAACGGTGCTTTACGGACGGATTTATTCCAATATTGGGGTAAGAAGAAACGTTAATTAGTTTTTAATTTAAAGATTTAAAGGGATTCAACGCTTAGGCAAACGAACGTTGAATCCCCTATTTCTATTCTCCGATGATAAAAGAGCGGACAGGTGATTCGGATATTATTAATTTTGTTAAATTACACTCCAGTCCATTTAAATTTGCTTCAACAACCTTAAATAACGTCCTACCAATATTCTCAAGTGTAGGGTTCTTCCCTTTAAATACGGGTAAAGCATTAAGGTACTGGTCCTTTAATTGGTTGAGAGCCTGATTTACATTTTCTTCCATTGCTTCAAATGCCACTAACTTCTTTGCTCTAATATAGCAGGTTATTTCAAAAGTATGTGGGTGTTTAGAAGAAATTTTGCCATCAATTCTAACTTGATGTGTTGCATTTACAAAGAAACTTAATCTGTATTCCTCATTTTCTTCCATTTTTAGTTAATCTCCTTAAATCTTGCATAAAAATCTCTCCCACTAATTTTAACTCACTACTAAAGGATTTGGCCTTCCAAGTTGCTGGTTCAGTCATTGAATTAATAATTCCTATAAACTGAATAAAACTACATAAAAGATAATACAGCGGTAAAGTTATGAGTATGTAACATTTTGAAAGATAAAAACGTCGATCTGCCGGGAAAAAGCGCAAATAATACTCGATATTGATAAAGTTTAACAGGCAAATAAACACATAAAGTATATATAAGATTAGGAAAGAATTGATAATTAAATTAAATGAATACCCCAACGGAATTAATATAAAAATAGCTGCTAACCATATTATTCGGAGAAAAAGAATGGTATGGTCCATTATCAATCGACGAACTACGTAATTTTTCATTATCTTACCTAAACCAAGATCTCTCTTATTCATAAAATAATGGATAGCCTCCAATTCTCCACGCTGCCATCTTTGGCGTTGAGTATAGAGCTTGCCCAGGCTATCTAAAGGATCAACATAAAAGATTGCTTCTGGACATAGCGTAACCCTTCCATTAAGTTGATACCTTATCTGAAAGGTCATATCAATATCTTCGCCAACTGTTTCAATATTATAGAGCTTTGTTTGAAGAAGTTTTTCGCGACGAAATGCCGAAAAGGCACCAGACATCGTAAATAAATGGTTTTCTTCGCTTTCTATTGCCCGTCCAGCTAAAAATGATTGAGCATATTCAAAATATTCATTTTCTCGGAGAAATTTGAGAAAATGATTTTTTGTTTTCTTGATAAGGTTCTTTTGAGTAAGGATTGTTCCAGTTTGAGCGTCAATTGAATGGTTACTTTCAAAATTTTTAACGATATTCAGTAAGGCATCCTTCTCCAGAATTCCATCGCTGTCAATATGTATAATGTATTTCCCAGTTGAATGATAAATAGCGGAATTTAGGGCACGGGCCTTCCCTTTACTCGTATCAAGCCATTGCATATATAAATTTTTGAATTCTCTATGCGCCTTCCTATATTCTCCAAAACTTCTATCACTGCTTTTATTGTTAGCTACAATCACTGTAATCAAGTTATCAGGATATGAAGAATTATCAACTGAAGCAATACAATTAAAAATAGTAGTCTCGGAATTATAAACAGGAATAATCAAAGAAATTCTGGGAAGTTTTCTTATTTGTTGAGATTTTCCTAACCTCTTACCTGCAAGTGCAAGAGTTACAAATCCATAGAGTGCTGGAATAAGCTCATAGATTATTGGAATCAACATCCAAGATATCCAAAATCCAATTTGAATTATAATTCCCGCTCCTAACATTATTAAATCCCCCTATATTTTCTTTGCCCATCCACGAATAATTTGTGCCTTTGTAAATACATTATAGTAAAGAATAATAATTGCTGTATAAAAAAATAATCGTCCAATAATTGAATGAGCAATAAATAAGTACTGGGCTCCCCAATTATCAATGACAGCAATGAGGAAAAGGAGACGAATAATATTTGTCCCCACAATCCAGCAAAAGCCAACTGCCCCTAACGTTATCTTTTCCGTTTTTGAATAGACGGGAAAAAAGCATAACAGGCTTTCAAAGATAAATATCTCTATCGCACCAGAACACTCATAATTAATAAATAAATTTACATAACTACTAGTACTTGGATGAAGAGAAATGAGATTATAAGCAGAAATAATAGTATATCCAGGAATATAATGCTCTAAGTTTTTAAGGATCTCGGTTATAAGTCGAGAACTTAACCAAACAAAATACATATTAAATGCAAAAGAAAGAATCATGAACAATCCTATACTACCTATCCAAAAATAATATGCAGTCAATCTTGCCCTTTTTAAGAGGCTTAAAAGATAAACCCAAATTATTATTCCAATAAGTAAGTAAAAATTAATCATGATTCTCCTATTTAATAGTTTTTTAAAATGTATTTACACCTGCAGTAGTTATCGTTACCTTATCGGATGACAAAATAGAAAAGCTGATTGCCATCGACTGGTTAACATTTCTATTTAATTCTCTTAAAGGTATCCTCATCTCTAAACGGTTAATTTTGCCTGATTTATTTTGAACAGTATAGGCAATTAAATTTAACTTTTTGTTTTTATCATAAAGCATACACTTGCTTTTCTTTACTTTTCCACTTGAAAATTCTGAATCCTTCAGTGAAATATGAAAGACTTGGGATTTCTTAAAAGAGAGAGAATAACGAGCTGGCATTTTGCCGTGACTTTCAATATAAACATAGGCATAATTTCCCTGAACAATAAAAGCCACCTGATAATGTTTAGCATGTGCCATTGGCTGACCTTGCCAATCGGAGAAGTCTCCATCCATTTTAGGAATCGTATCTGCAAAACCGGTAATTGGCAGTAATAAAAACAACAAACAGATTAATATCCCAATTTTTTTCATTACTTTCTCTCCCTCAGTAAAGAGTTAAACCATGTATTTTAGGAAGCCCCAATTAAATCGTTTGCATAACCATTCATAAATATAAGCAGCAACTAGAGAAACAAGCATCACCAAAATAAACAAAAGAATATACTGCCCTTTTAAGCTGACAATTTCTAATAGCTTTTCTAACACCACAATTGGCCAAATCTGAAAACAATATAGAAACGTACTCAAATTTCTGACCTGAACAGGATGGGTTAACTTCGGTTGGAAATTAATTGCTACGACTGCCAACATAAAGCCTGTTGGTACCGTTGTAATAATCTCTTCCGTGGTATACGTGCCACTATAAAAATGTACTAATAGATTTTCAGCAAAAAACAAACAAAATAACAATGCAAAAAACACGATTGATCGTTGTTGCGGCCAAGCTTTAATTTGCTCATTATACTTAACCAGTATGTAGCCCAAGCAGAAATAAATTAATAGCCTTAAGAACGTGTGATTAAAAATTGGTTCTAAATGGGTTATGCTTCCAAACTCATCGGAAAGGATAATAAATATTTCTATAAACAAACAAAGTAAAAGTACAGGAATTACATGATTCCGAAAAATCTTTAATAGGAAAATAAAAACGGGCATCGCAACAATTGACGCTAACAGATACCACGATGGTCCCCACCCATTGGCGTCCTTAGTAAGATCGACTCCCTGCGCATTGTAAACTGCTGGAAAGATAAAATCAATTACATAAATCATTAAATTTTTAACACTGAATCCCTTTAACGAGGCCATAATAACCCTAAATTGATGGATTGCAATAGGAATATAGATAACTTGCCAAATAGCATATAGAAAGAAAATTCGTTTACAGAATTTCCTTAAATAGCTTCTTTGTTCTTCAGCATTTGTTAATTGTTGATAGTGATTAAAGAACAAAAATCCGGAAACAATTGCAAAAAAAGGGACTCCCAAGCGACCTGCAACGTTAAGGAAAGGCGCATGAGTATGAATAGCAATGATTCCCACTGCAGCGATTAATTTAATTAGGTCAAATCCTGTATAAATTCTCTTACTTGTCATAATTATCCTTCCCGTAAAATTCTATGCTTCATTATTAAGATACGTACTCCATACAGTACTATCATCCCCAACATTGCCAACCACCAATCAAGTGAATTTGCACAAAGAATAAAGAGAATTGCTAAAAGAATATCGAGAACTTCAGATGGTAGAACGTTAACCTCTAAGTCTCTACTTAATAATAGATCGGCCAAAACATTTCTAAACATAATAGCAATGACCATCCCTATAACAGCCAAATACATGTTATTAAAAATATAGGCGGCTAATAATCCCATTATTGTGCTTAAGACAATTGTAATCACATTCACCTTTAACAATAATACCTGTTTATTGAGTACCTTAAAGAAGGTATTTCCTATTAGGTTCATTTTTGAATCAAAATAGCAAATTGGCAATACGGTCGCCAAATAATCAATACTAATTGCATATTTAGGTAACCACAATTTCAACAGGAATCCTAATGGTAGATAAGCGATATACATCAAGGGCAGAAAGTAAAATAGCCCTCGTTTTAGTTTAATGTAGTATTGCTGAATTTGATCGTCAGATAATCTTCGTAAGGCGGGAAAGAGAACTAAACTAATTTGGGTAATAAAGGTTAAAGCAAAGTTCATCAGTGTCAGGGAGAATGAAACCTTTCCAAAGGCAATTAGTCCCCACCGAACATCAATAATCTGCCGGCAAACACCCAGAATTAATAATGAGCAAATATTTGCAATCATCAAACTAATTCCAACACGAATACTAAGCCAAGATTCACTAATTCCCTTACTAAGTGAAAATGTACCTGTTGTTATTTCCGGCCAAAACATTCCTAGTAAGTATATAAAGGCCACACTAATGGCAATAATATAGAAAATGATATAAATATTCACATCCTGAACACCCATTATCATTAGCGCAACTTGGGATGTGAAAAATAGTATCCGAACTACAATAATTGACTTTGAATAAATATTTGTTTCATTGATAGCTTGGAAAATAAAGCCCAGAAAATTATGACCACTATAGAAAAGATAATAAATCAACACAAGGAAGAAGAGAATGCGTCGCTCAGGTGAATCAGAAAAAGCAATGAAAACAAGTGTTAATATCATTCCCAAAACAAGCTGGTAAAGCATACCAACAACTAATTGATTTTTCACTGCATCCTTATCTAGCTCTTGTCGATGTAATCCTCCGTAACGAAGATATATCCCATCATTTAATCCTAAAGCCAAACATGGAATATACGTACAATAAAATAGAAAAAGTTGCCAATAGCTATACCCAGAGACACTTAATATCTTGGGTAATACTAAATTGGTACTACAACTAACAATTAATGAAATTGCTTGTGCTGTAAAAGCAAAGATAAAATTTTGTCTAATCTTTTTCTGCATTTTCTATCTTTCCATTCCATCTTGGTAGTTTGTAATTCTGGCTAATTTGAGAGCATTGATAATAAATGGCAATAAACATGTATAAACCACAGTCAAAATAATGTCCAAAGCGGAAAAGACGCATAAAGATATAGCAAAGGCACATCAGACTAATGATTTTATACATTGCCGTTGCTGGATTATAGTTCTTCCTGAAACGATATTTATAAAGTAAGACTACCAGAAGGACAAGACCGACAATTCCTAATTCCGAAATAATACGGAACAATAATGAATTAGCATCGTAGTTATTTTGTAATGCGATGTTAGGACCATACTTTCCGACAAATTTACCATAGGAAATTGGATGAGAGCCCATTCCGCCTCCTAAGCCATCCGTAGCTCTGAAACTATCAACAGCAATATCTCCATTTACGATTAATGATTGACTACTTAAATTAACTGTATCAAGGCTTTCTTTGCCTCGAACTAGGCTAATACTATCATTCAAACGTTGATTGATAAAACTCACATTATTATAAACAGCGCCTAAACAAAACACAGCCAAAAATAGAATCAATAATTGCTTATAACTAAAACCATATTCTAATAGAATAACGATGATAGTTACGGCTACCCCAAAAAATCCGGTAGAAGATCCGGTGAAAAAGAAACCGGCAAAAATTACAATAAACTCCCAAGGCTTCAATCTAAAGCTTTGTAAAGATTTATAACGTCCAATCAATTGATAGATACCAAAGAAAACAAGAGGGAAAAGGACAAGAGCACAATATGAAGGTTCATTTAAGAAGGCTGCGGACCTTCCAACCGGTGTTCGCTGCTGGTCTTCAATCAACCAGGACATCGTTGCCAATGAACTAATCCCTACTAGACTCATAATATATTGAAAGATTGAGACAAAGGCGGTAAATATGGCTAATTGCTTATAGAGACGCAAGTACACCATAATGTTATTCTCATGAACAAAGGTGAGCCAATAGGCTGCTGTAATACAAATTGAGATAAATTGTTGGAGAAAAAGAGTAAATGTGTCGGTATCCAGGATTATACAAAAGAAAGACTGAAAGAATACAATTGCCAATGCTATTGCTAGTGAGTAAACGATGCGGATCCGTTTAAAATTCAACATAAGAATCACAAATTCAATCCCAACTAGTAGTGGCATTGGAATTAAGGCATTTAAGAAAATTAATAAAACTGATAATCCAGGAATAGAAAACCAGCTAATTCGTTTCAAATTCATTTATCATCTTTCCCTTTTACCAATAGTTCATCAACAACGAGATTCTAAATTCATGATTCAAACTAGCTTTATCTTTAATCGCATAGGTAGGATCAAAAGCCAAATTCAAACGCTTCATAAGACTTCCTTGACCATAAGCGAGCGCATGAGTCAATAATCTTTTATTTTTTTCGGGTAATTGATTACCATATAAACTCAATAACTCTTTTAACTGGGTGGTCATAATCCTTGCATTTTTACGCCTCTCGCTTAAAACCTTATTGATTTTATCCTTAATCGAATGAATTCCACCATCCACATTGTTACCATGTTGGCGATAAAGCATCATTGGCTTCGAATCAAAAACGACTTTTCCTCCAACTCCTAAGCAAACCTTATGAACCCAATCATCGTGCATTAACATATGTTGGGGTAATGGTTTACTTTTTAAATAATCTCTCAAAGATTTATTCATCACTATTGTGCAACCGGTACAACAACTATAAACAATCGCATTAGCAAAGGTTTGTGTTGTAAAATGTCCTTCTCCGCCTGGGATTCCCCTTAAGTTTTGATCGGTCATTTTAAAACTGCCAGCATAAAGAACCGGCATTTCTGTCATAGACTCGTGCTCTTCTATCAATGATATTGCGCGATTTAACTTATTTTTATTCCAAACGTCATCCTGATCACTGAACGCATAATATTTACTTTCAGGGCTATCAAGAACAAGTTGTAAAAAGCTACGGGCAGTTTTTAAATTTTCCCCTATATAATAATGCAAAAGACCTTTTTGTTGGTATTCGTCTAAGATTGACAATGTCTGGTCTGTGGATCCATCATCACGAACACGAATATCTACTTCAACCCCTTCTTGATCTAAAAGACTATCTATTTGCTGACGTAAATATTTTTCTCCGTTATATGTTGACATAAGAACGGTAACTTGCTTTTTCATTGCTTACTCCCCGTTTTATTAATGATTTTTTGTACCGTTTGCAAAACTGATTCATTACGATAATGCAATCTAATTGGTTGTGAATCAGATCTAATCCTTCCATCTATTACCTTCTCCATTAAGCGAGCTAATGCAACAGGATCCTGATAAGAAAAATAATAGACATTTGAGTAGCCTGATAATACTTCATGAGCTATTTCAATATCAGCTGCCAATATTATATCTGCCTTTTGAGCTGCTTCGAGCATAGGTAGTCCATAACTTTCAATGTAAGATGGGAAAATTAAAATATGGTCCTCATACATCTTTAATACTTCTTTTCTCGGCAAATACCCTAATAGTTTGACATTATCACTATCAATTGTTAATTGCTCCCTTGTTAGAGTAAAGTCCACATTAAAATTATTGCTTCCCTGTTCCTCTAACAATTTAACCGCATCTAAAATCACCTGATGATTTTTATAAACATATGGCGTAGCAGGATAAAAAAAAGAGTGAGATTGATTATCAAAATAGTGACCATCATCTACCTTGGGAATTTTTGGACTAACAGTAACGATTTTTTCACCGGATAATTTTGTTTGTTCTTCAAGTGCTCTTTTCATCCACTTTGTTTGAACAATAGTTGTTGGTTGCTCTTTGGAAATACTATACTTAATTATTTTTCCTACTAATCGCTGGTAGAAGGCAACACTTCGTTCCTTTGTTTTAAAAAAGCTAAAACGATGCTCCTGGAAAAATGGAAGTGATTGGTGCAAATAAACAATTTTAACCGGACTATCTACTCCTACAGTACTGATATTTTGTAATGAAATAAAAGCATCTGGATGATATTGATTAATAAATTTGCGACCGCTACCCAGTTCGAAAAATAACTTTTTTACTTTACTTTGTTTTAAATCATTGCGAACAATAATTTTTACATTATCTGAGGTAGGAAAATATTTTCCTGATAAGATAAAGAACCATTCATTTTCAGAGTCGTTTTTTAAAACATCATTGTAAAAATCCTCTAAAATAGAAAAAGTTCCGCCACTTTCTGGTGAGGCAGCGTAATCACTGACAATAATTCGCATAAATAAATCCACCTCTCATTAAAACCACTGCCAGCCCCATTTATTAAAATACTTCGCCATACTTTGCAGCATTGGAAACATCCCTTTAAATGAATGATTTGCCCGTCGCCATCCATGATAGACAGTTAATGATGGAAACATAATTAATTTTCCCTCTTTTGCTAATCTTACAGATAAATCCGTATCCTCGAAATACATAAAAAAGCGTGGATCGAATCCATGAACTTGCTTAAAGACTTGAGTTCTAACTAGCATAAACGAACCTGTCGCATTTTCTTCAATCTGAATATGATCATAACCACTAGAATACTTAGTAAATTGCTTTTGTCGCTTTGGAAATACATGTGGTCCCATAAAACGAATCAACAGGTCAAAAACTGTTGGCAGTTTTCGATTTAAATATTGAATATGTCCTGTTTTAGCATCTCGAACTAGTGGTGAAATCAAGACCGCTTCCCTATGAGAATCAAGATAATTAATTGCCTTTTGAAATCCCTCTAAATCGTTAAATCTAATATCGGGATTCATTACAATATGATATTGAGAGGATAATTTAGACAACACTGTATTGTGTCCCTTCCCAAATCCACAATTTTCCTCTAATTTAATAATGGTAACGGTATCTTGAATATCATTAAAAATCTCTTCATCAATCTTTCGTAGTGGTGAACCGTTATCAATCAAATAAAATTCAAACTGAAAATTATTTAATGCCATCAATTTTTGGATATTGTATTTAGTTTGGTGTAATTCTTCTTTAGCCGGGTTATAAAAGACTACCGAAACGGAAACTTTCTTATTTTGCTGTACATCTAAATTTTGCATTTACTTTTTATTTTTTCCTCCATTAATCCCTCTTCCCTTAACCACATCAAAGACTGTCTTTACAAGAATAAATATATCGAGAAAGATATTAACTCTTTGAGCATATGAGGCGTCAATTTGGGCTTTCTTTTCCCCAATTAAATTATCACGACCATTTACTTGAGCCAGTCCAGTAATACCTGGAAGTACCTTATTAGCTCCTAGTTCAGTTCTCATTTTTAATACTGTTGTTTCGCTAGGAATTAATGGGCGAGGTCCAACAATCGACATCTGTCCCTTCAAAACGTTAAATAACTGAGGAAGCTCATCCAAACTAGTTCGCCGTAATACCTTTCCCAATGAAGTCGTGTAGTCTTCTGGATGATCAAAGTCAACAGTTGCCATCTGGTGAGGAGCACTTTCCACCATTGTCCGAAATTTATAAATAGTAAAAGGAATATTATTTTTACCAATACGCTTTTGCTTAAATAAGATCGGTCCATCTGGGGAATTCCGTTTAATAAGAATGGCAATAATGATCATTGGAATACCCAATATGATAACTGCCACGATGCTAAAAGAAAAATCACATATTCGCTTTATAACATCACGGTATAAGCGAAAATCAAGTTCCGTATGTATTCCGGAACTGATCTTTCCTTTGGGCATTATTCTCCCCCTTTCTAAGAATACGTAACTATTTCTTCGATGGATCAGTTTCTTTAATAACAGCAATAACTGTTCCTAAGAAAAATCCAACTAAAATTCCACCAATCGTAAAAAGTGGCACATTAGGAAACGATGGCTTGCTTTGAGGAATAGCCCGTGAGGTTACCTTAGTATTCCTAAATCCCATAATTCCTTTAATACGTTTTTGAAATACGTCGGTCACAGTATTAGCAACTGTGGATGCTTCTTGCGCATCATTTGCTTTTACTTTAACTTCAAACAATTGTGAATTTTGGCTTGTCTGAACACTAACCATCTTTTTCAACTTTTTGTATGACAAATGATAAGCAACTGTACCAGAAGTTGGATTAGCCAGTTTTTTACTTACTTCACTCAAAATTTGATAATTGGTGATAAGGCCTTTATATGTATTGATCATTTGAATATCTGCCTGTTGATTCGTGTATGCTTGTCCATTAGCTGTCGCGTCCTTCTGATTAACTAAAATTTGTGCTGAGGACGTATACTTTGGCGTGAAAGCATATTTAGACACTCCGAAAGTTGCGCCACCAATCAGTATTGTTGTCACAATAATTAGCAGGAAATGTTGCTTTATTATCCTCAGAAGCTGCCATAAGCTAATTCCTTCATTATAATAATTATTTTGCATAATCTGTGTTTCGTTCACTTCGTTTACCCCTTTATATTCTGATAGTCGAGACTAATCTTTCAACTATCAATTAATCAAGATTTGACACTTTATAAATATAACCTAAATTTCAATCTTTGTAAATCAGCAAGAGAAAGGCATTTATAGGACAAAAGGCATCTCTACTTTAAAGTAGAAATGCCTTTTGTTACCTAGTCACTAATTAATTTCTGCCATTGTTGCCAAGTGCTTTGATTATCAATGGTATCGAGGTTAGCATACGCTCCATCGCTTAATTTCTGAAGCCTATCAGAATCATTTAAGAGGTCAACGATTGTTTTAATCATCCTATTAGTATCATTCAGTGGTACTAATTCTCCATTCATTCCTGGTTGAATTAGTTCATTGGGCCCATATGGATAATCATAACTAATTACTGGTACACCGTGTTCTAAAGCTTCAGCCATTGCTAAAGGTTCAGCATCACTGATACTTGTATCAATAAATAGCTGTGAACCATTGTATGCATTTTCTAGGAATGGCTGATAACCAGCAAAAATAACAGAATTCTCTAATCCATTATTTTTAACTTGAACCTTATATTTTTGGGTATCTTCTTGACTACCATAGCCGTATAAAGCCAATTGAGCATCCGGAACTTTCTTATGAACTTCCGCAAAAATGTTCAAGAGGTTACCTGTTCCCTTATCTTCAGCTAAACGCCCAACATAAGTAATTTGCTTTGCACGACGTAAACTCAGAGGTAATTTTTGGCGTGCATGTGAAACTGGGGAAGCATTGACTGCATATACAGGTAACTTTTTACCTAAGCGCCTCTGTAAGTCTGCCTGTTGCTTTTTCGTATCCACAATTACACCATCCCACTGACTATTATCGTTAGTAATTGCGTTACTAATCAAACCATTTAATTGTCCCTTAACAGGATCCGTTCCGGGTGCAACATGGTTAAATGGAATACTTATATACTTCTTTGCATCAGGACTTTGCATTGCTGCAATTGATGGAATCGAAACAGCAGGACGGTCAGCAATGAATGTATTTTGCTCATTATTACTCTTATCTAATTGTTCCAGGAAGAAAGTAGCCAATCCATTTGGGTCATCAAAATAGTAGTCTCGATCATTGTAGTTTTTCAAAACATTCAAAGAATTAATTGGCGTGTTTTGAGTAGATTGAACATAAAACTTTTCTAAGTAAACCTGACCATCAGGACGATAGTAACGTTCATTATGGATTTCACCATTTTGCCCAAGGAATTGGTCAACCGCCTTAAAGCCACGGTAATCGTACCGTTCTCGTAAAGTAATGTTTCCAGCGGCATCATAGTACTCCACATGGTCAACTTGCTGAAGAGTGCCACCGATGAAGTAAATTTTGGCAACTAAGCGATCCATTTTCTTAACTTCATGAACTTCTCCTGCCCCAATTTGGTATTCGGGAGATAGGTTCAAATCATTTTCAAATAGTTGATGGCCTGCGTAATCTGTGGTTTGGGCAAAGAAATCATATAAGTTGATTACTTGATTATCTTCTAAGCCAAATCTTTTAACCGTCGCGTGAAGAATTGGGTCAAAGTCGAGAGTGACTAGTTTTGCTCCCGCATCATTACGCTTAAATAGTTTTACCTGCTTAATTGCGCGGTGTTCAATACTAGAATTACTGCTTAATAAGTATTGGTTAACAAAATAAAACACTATTTATTGACCCCCTTTTCGTTAACGTCATCAATGATCTGTTGCCAGAGTTTCATCACTTCTGGTTCGGAGTAACGATAACTGTCTTCATATGCATTCGTGCTCATTTCTGCTAACTTCTTTTGATTGGTCAAGAGACTTACAACAGTCTTAGCTAATCCTTTGATATCACCATTGCGAGTCAAAATACCATCACGTCCGTCAATAATAATGTCTCCTGGGCCATACTTAATATCATTAGCCACCATTGGAAGGCCATGTGATTCAGCCTCAACAAGTGCAATCGATAGACCTTCTGCGCTAGATGGAAGGACCATCAATTGAGCTTCATCGTCTACCTTACCTACTTCTGTGGTATAGCCCTTAAAATGAACACTCTTTTCTAAATTTAAAGTCTTCACAATGTTTTTAAGTTTTTCATCATAACCATCATTAGCGTAACCCCAAAGATCCAAGGTAGCATCTGGAACTTCTTCTAAAACTTTAGGCCAAGCATTAATAATGTGTTCTTGTTGCTTTTCTGGTGAAAGGCGCGCTACAACGACAACATTATGCAATTTACGCTTTTCAAATGGAACCCGAGGAGCATTGCGAACCTCATCCGAGACAATCGCACTTGGGATCCGGTAAATTGGCACACCAAATTTTCCGAGACGCAGCTTTACATCATCTTGTTGTTGCCGAGTCAACGCAATAACCCCGTCCCAGTCTTTAAGATGGTTAAAGCCCCATGTATAGTTGTAATTGTAGGTGGAATTCATTACATCCTTTGAATTATTAACGTGATTACTATGAAGTTGCATGTACCTTGGAACACGGTGCTTCATATTTAGCACTGATTCAGCTAATTCCAAGTTACGATCAACAATCAGACCAACTGGTTCGTTACTACACATAGTCTCATCCGTAACTAACTGATCAAGGAAAAAGCTAAACATCTCTCCAAGTCCTGCAAATTGATAATTGTGACCCTTATAATTAAAGAGGCGATAACTATCAACTACCTCTGAGGATCGGTTGTACATATGAGATAACTGAATGGCCAGCTTCCCTGATGGAGTGTAATAGTTTTCAGTGGAGACAGTATTACCCCAGCCATACAGATGCTCAACGGAAATGAATCCACGGTTGTCATACCATTGTACTTTTAGCAATTTTCCAAAATGGTCAAAATATTGAACATTAATAATTGTTTTGGCAGTACCATCATTTCGCCGAACAAAAAGTACCCGATGACCATCCTTTTCAAAAATGTAGTCATTACCAGCAGCTTTGCGAGTCCATGAACTATCGATTGGCAGGTCTTTGATAGTTACTTCTTTAGTGGGAACATTGCAGGCCTCCTGGAAATAGTCAAACATATTAACAAAATGTTCATCATCAATGCCAGCTTCATTAATAACTTGGTGAGTAAGGTTACTGTAACGTCTAGTAACAATTTTGGCAGATTTATTATTTTTATTGAACAAATTCAAGCGTTGCATTTGTGCAAACTCAATACCTGATTTATTACTTTGAATTACTTCATTCAGAAAGAAAAGCATAAATTGAATCCCCTTATATAAAATCACGAAATAATTTTACCATATTTAATAGTTCCCTACCTATTAATTCATCGATTACTTCCCCTAAATGCCTTATAATTGATTGAGTAAGGAGTGAAATTAATGAATACTCAAATTGATACTTATATATCAAATGCAAAGAATGTCCTTAACAATGCACAAAAAGAAGTAATTCAAGCACAAAAATTAAGTGATGATCTGCCAGACAATCTTAAAGAAATGTTAGTAGAGAATGCAAAAAGCAATTTAGAACATGCAAAACTCAATCTCCAGAACATTGAGAATATCAAAGCTGGGAAGGTAGGCAATATACAAGGATATGCCAAAGCAGTCAGCAAATCTAAAATGGATGTTGGGGTAGCAACCAACACTGTCTCTCGTGAAAACAATGAAGAGTCAGTATCTAACAATAATGAGACAAGAATGACTCGAAGCCAATACCGAAAACTTCACGAAAATGAATAGCATATCCTCCTATAATAGATTGCTGATATGGATTTAACTAAAAATGAGCATAAGAAAAGCCTCAGACTATTTTAGCCTGAGGCTTTTCTTTTACTGTACGAACATGTAAATCTAAATTTTAATTATCACCAAGAAATTCTAATATTAGTTAAATTAGAATTCACGCTTCTTAGCAGCAAGGCCAAGACCAAACATAGCTGAAACAGCACCAAGAGCTACAAGAGCACTAGTGTTTTCGTTACCAGTTTGTGGCAATGCTTGTGCGTCATTAGCTGAAGCTTCACGACTAGCGGAAGCAGCACCAGTTGATGCAAGAGTAGCAACAGCTTGGTTAGCAGCAGTAGCACCAGTAGTTGCGGCTGCACCATTGTTAGTAGCAGCGGCTGCATTTTCAGTAGCTGATGAAGCAGCTTGTGAGTCATCTGTAGCAGCTGAGCTATTATCATCAGTAGCTGATGAAGCGGCTGATGAATCAGTATCAGACGTTGCTGATGAGTCAGCAGATGATGAAGCTGAAGAACCTTCACTTGATGAACCACTACCAGCATTTAATGCGTTAAGGGCATCAAGAGCAGCTTGATAAGCATTTTGAGCTGCAACTAAGTTAGCTTTGGCAGTAGCCAATTGAGCGTTTGCAGCATCAACAGCAGCTTGAACATCCTTAACAGCAGCTAAATTAGCCTTTGCTGAGTTAAGCTTTTCAGTAGCAGTAGTAGCTTTGCTCTTCCAAGTGTTAACAAGATCAACAAGTTGAGCAATAGTCATGTTAACAGTTTCAGTACCTTCATTAACAGCAACTGTTTGCTTCAAAACATTGTTCAAGTTAGTTTGAGCAGTTGTAACAAGCTTCTTAGCATTACGAAGAGTCTTGTTAGCAGCTTCTAGGTTAGCCTTGTCACTATCTAATTGTGCTTGTGCACGTGACAATTCATCTTCAGCATTAGCACGTGCAGCGTTAGCAGCTGTCTTAGCAGCAGCAGTTGTAGCACTAGCAAGTTGAGCAAGAGCATCACTCAAAGCAGTTTTGGCAGCACTAACAGCAGCTTCATCACTAGCAACAGCATTACTGTAGTTGTCAACATTAGTTTGGGCTGCAGTTTGAGCACTGTTGGCCTTGTTAAGAGCAGCATTTGCATCACTGTAGGCAGCGTTAGAGTTAAGTTGGTTTGCGTAAGCGTTAGCCCAGTTGTTGTTAGTAGCAGCAGTGTTTTCTAAGTCAGCTAATTGTTGACTGTTTGGCAAGTTGTGAGCTTGCATTGCATCAACGTACGCCTTTTCAGTCTTGTTAACTGCTTGTTGAGCAGCAACTGCAGCTTGGTAAGCGTTGTCGTTAGCAGCCTTAGCAGTTAAGAATGCAGAAAGCTTAGTTAAAGCATCCTTAACTTGGTCGTTTGTTGAGTTAACCTTAGCTTCCATGTTGTTGAAGTAAGTAACATCATTTTGTGCACTACCTAACTTGTAAGCGTAAGTAGTGTTCAACTCGTAAGCAGCTGAGTTAAACTTCTTTTCCATGTCACTTGCAGCAGCAGCAAGAACAGCAGCATTATTAGCACTAGCAGCTGCTGCTGAAGCAGCTTGAGACTTCAAGTTGTTAGTCTTAGTAGCTAAATCAGCAACGTATGCAGATTGAACGTTATAATTTTCTTGAGCTTCGCTAAGAGCAGTATCAGCTTCTGGACGTGCAGCAGCTACTGAGCTAGCAGTAGAATTGTTTTCAGCTGAAATTGCGTTCCAGTAAGCAACTGCTTCGTTAGCAGTCTTAGCTGGGTTGTTTTGATCAACAGCAAAGCCTCGAGCCTTTGCTGCAGTTTGGATTGCATCTTGAGCGTTTGCACTAGCTTGGTCGTAGTCAGCTTGTGCAGAAGCAGCAGCCTTTCCAGCTTCTGTTTGCTTATCAAGAGCATCTGAGTATGCTTCTTGAGCGTTGTTTACAGCAGCAACGTCAGAATTCAAGTTGTTAGCTGAGTTAACAGCAGCTTGTGCATCTGAAACAGCTTGTTGTGCTGAAGTAACATTATCGCTAGCTTGGGATACTACAGCTTGTGCTTCAGAAATTTGGTCGCTAGTAGCAGTAGTAGCAGCAGCACTGTTTGAAACAGTGGCAACAGTTGCGTCGTTAGCAACAGTATCAGCGTGAGCAGTTACATCAGTGTTAGCTAAAGCCATACCAGCAACTGCAGCAGTAGTAGCAAGACCAGCGATCATAAAGTTCTTCTTGGCCTTGTACATCTTGTAATGTACAGAATTATTACGGTTTTCCATAATAATAATCCTCCCTTTGAATAAACATATAAAAAAGTACTAATTGGATCCAATAATTACTTTGAATCATAATTAACAATACTGTAGTGACTGTGATATTTCAAGTCTTTTTATCAACTTTTATGCAAGTCTATGAAAAAACAATCACAAAACATGAAAATTATGAGACAAAATTTTTGATTCCACTTGTTAACTGATAACCTAAATGGTGTAAAAATTCGGACAAAAATATTGATTTAACGGTCTTTTGCAAACTAGTGATTAGAGTAAGGATTTTACCCCCCCCCACATAAAATGTTAAAATTTTACTTATCATATTATCAATTAATTTTTTTGTAAATTAATCAATAATTTTGCTCCTGCATTGAAGTCGGCCAGCCATCAATCGACTGTTTAACATCCAAATCTCTTAATTTTGCCATCTCTTCTCCGTTCAATTTGAAATCAAAAATATTAATATTTTCTTCCATATGTTTAGTATTAGTTGACTTTGGAATAACTACAATTCCATTTTGAACGAAATAGCGTAATGTAACCTGCGCTGGTGTTTTTTGATATTTCTTTCCAATTTCTTCGAGTACTGGAATATCTAGGAAGCCTGGATTTCCTTCACCTAATGGAGCATACGACTCATGAATAATCTGGTTTCCTGTCAAAAATTTATGCATTCGTTCTTGCTGCCAGAGAATATGCGTTTCAATTTGATCGACAACTGGTTTTATTGTCGTATTATCTAATATTTCTTGTACTTGCGGGATATTGAAGTTGCTTAGCCCAATTGAACGCACTTTACCATCCTTATAAGCTGTTTCAAGTGCTCGATAAGTATTTAAGTCATCCCCGGTTGGCCAATGAATCAAAACCATATCAAAGTAATCTTGATTAAAGTTCTTTAAGGATTGATCAAGTCCCTTAATTGTTTCTTCATAACCCGTGGTTTGTACCTTTGTAGTTACAAAAACTTTTTCCCGGGGAAGTCCACTTTCCTTGACAGCTTCACCGACGCCCTCTTCATTTCCATAGTACTGAGCGGTGTCAATTAGACGGTAGCCCAGTCGAAACGCTTTATCAACATTCAGTAGGGTTGTATTTTCCGTAATTTGATAAGTACCAAACCCCACCATTGGCATTACTATTCCATTATTCAACGTTACATTTTCCATTTATTTTCATCCCCTTTCCTATTATTATATTATTTCTTCTATATAAGTGGTGGATTTTGGCATAAAGGTCTACAAGTAGTTATTAATTTAATAAGAGGACACTCGATATCATCAATTCGCGAAGTAACACATATTTACGAAACTACTTCTTACGCTATGACCTCTCAGCGCGTTTAGCAGTTCAAACCGTTACCGTTGACCTCTATACACCTACCGCTCTCTGATCCAAAAGCTATTTCCTAATGCCCTGATTATTGCCGATCACTTCCATATTGTTGCCCAAGCTCATCGGGCTCTAAACAAGATTAGGATTCAAGCAATGAATCGGACGGGCAAGGGGACGACCGAAGGACGAGCTTTAAAACGTTTCTGGAAACTAATTCTTACCCCGGCTAATAGACTCAAGTACGATAATTTCTGCTCTCGACGTAATTTTGGTCATGCCCAGTTGAGCGACGTTGAGATTGTTCACCGCCTACTTGATCTTGATGTAGAGCTTAAAGACGCATATAACTATTACCAGTGCTTAATTCTAATTGTCCATAACCACGATCAGGCTGACCTAGATAACTTACTTGCAATCAAATGGACTACCTTACCATTTGTTTTACAAAAGGTCCAACCGACACTTAGAAACCACAAACAATAAATTATTAATAGTTTTCAATATCCCAACTACACTAACCGTCCCGTTGAAGGAACAAATAACAAGATTAAAGTCATTAAGCGGACAGCCTCTGGTTTTCGTAACTTCTTCAATTTCCGCATTTGGATTCTCTTATCACTTCCCAATACCTACCATTGCAATTAACTGGAAAAGAAAACAAGCAACTCGCGCGGTCCAGGTGCGAGTTGCTTGATCATGCTTATTCAATTTTTCTATCAGTACTTCTTGACGATGAGCCAATAAAAAAACGACCAGTGAATACACTGATCGCTACCTGAATGCAAGAATCTGTAGGCCATGTTTTGTCGTAGCATAATCATCAGGCAAGATTATGCCGAGGTAATCATCTATCTCAGAGTTAATAACTCTCCCCTGGAATCGCTTCAATTTGCTATCCAAAGCTCCCCTACCGTAGTTTGGGTTTACCGCTTGAGGGGTTTACCGCGTTCCACCAATAGGGTTTCCCCTATCGTATCGTCACTGTGGCACTTTTCAGGAATACTCAGACATAGTAAAACCTTAGTCCTTTTTTCCGCCGTTACCGAAAATCGGTACCTCGCCTTATTTTTTCAGCGAGCACAAACACTACAGGCATCGCAGCCTGTGCGAGCATGGACCTTCCTAACATAGCATAAAGCTATGCTCAATTACCCAAGACTTGCATTATTTATTCAATTATTAATTAAAGTAAATGAGAGTCGTTTTCTTGGTTGCCACTGTTCATTTGTGAACCAAAGACACGGCGTTCCAAGTTGGATAGACGCTTAAGAATATCCATATTAGTAGCGTTGGAGACTGGTTGAACAGAAGCAGCACCATTATTCATTGATGAGCCAATCTCAACTTGACGATTTAATTCATCAACTTTAGCCCGTAAACGTTCATTTTCGTTTGAAAGGCGGTCAACCTCTTTATTGAAAGTATCATAGTCCTTGATAACATCATCAAGGAAGGAATCAACATCAGCTTCGTCGTAACCTTTACCGATGTTACGTTCCTTAAACTGCTTATGTAAAATATCTTGTGGAGTAAATTTAATGTTATCCAACGTATACACCTCAATTACTTGATCTGAATAATACAGTGTTAATCATACCTAACTCAACTTTCAATTTCAAGTATAAAATCCTATCTTAACAAAAGAGATAGGATTTTATTTGTCTCGTCGACGTTCTTCCCACTCAGTCGCTGCTTCTTGAAGTTCATCAAAATCGACAAGACGGTAAGAATAGTCGTTATTTTCATGAAATTTTTGAATTGCTTGGTAGTCATATTTAGATTTACCCTCATGATCAGGATCATATATAAGGAGTGCTTCATCCGTATGAGTTAGCATAAATGTCTGAAAGGACCGCAACTGTTGCGGTGATTGGTAAGGGTGATCGCTGACACTAGCCGAAAAATCAACTGCCGCCGTCAGATCAGCCAACTTTGCTTGGTTATTTTCGTTCCATTGCTGACCGAATTCGGTAAATGGCAGCATCATTGAAACTTTCAACTGCGGATAATCTGGTTTTAACCTTAAGGCAACTTCAATGGTCCACTGCTCAACTCCCATCTGCGGACCAGTAATCAGCCAGAATTCTTCATCCGATTCTTCTAGTTTTGCTTGTAAATTTCTTCGCAGCACGTCTTTAATCACTTCTGCTTTCGGATCATTATCCTTAAACACGTTTAACTCATAGCTCCGATAACCAGTTATCCATAAACGACGCATCCTTCTCACCACTCTTTTAACTAAATTTAATAATTTTTCACTTGCAAAATAGCAAAAATGATAATAAATTTTGTGTGCAACCTGCATTATACCAGTTAAGCGTAATAAATCTGTATCAATCATCTTTGACCATCTCTGGTATAATACTTCTAGTTAGGAGAGTGATCAACGGTGAAAATTCACTATCCCAATGGTCAGCAGCCTGCTCGCCAATATAACCCCGAGCATGACTTGCCGACTCCTCACCAGTCAATTTACGCTAAACGCGGAATGTCTTTAGAGGATGAGATTAACGCTAGCAATAAGTATTACTTAGCAAACCACATTGCTGTTATCCACAAGAAACCAACACCCGTTCAATTGGTAAAAGTTGATTACCCTAAGCGGAGTGCAGCCGTAATCCGGGAGGCCTATTTCCGACGTCCCTCTACTACGGACTACAATGGGGTTTACAAAGGATATTATTTGGACTTTGACGCCAAAGAAACCCGCAATAAGAGTTCCTTTCCGTTAAAGAACTTTCATCCCCACCAAATTCAGCATATGCGTGAATGTGTCAACCAAGGTGGTATTTGCTTTGCATTTATAAAATTTACTGAATTAGACCAAATCTACCTATTACCAGCAACCACCCTGTTTGACCACTGGGACCAGCAATTAACAGGCGGGCGAAAATCAATTCCGCTCGACGACATCGCTAAACTAAATTACAAGATCGAGTACCAGCTTAATCCTCGATTACCGTATTTAGATGTCGTTGATCAAATAATTGCTAATACAAAATAAAAGGAGAGTATCATGTCGAACAACGATGAACCACGTCGCGAACTTCAACGTCGTGATGATGGTAGTAATAATAATGGTAATAAGCGGCCATTATTTAAGCGCATCTTACTATGGATACTAGGGGCACTTGTCCTCTTATTCGTTGCTGGATGCGCGCTGTTTTTCTACTATGCTTCTAGCGCACCTAAGATTAGCCAACGTGAACTGGCCAGCCAAAATACAACGGTAATTTACGATGCTAATAATAAAGTAATTTCTCGACTGGGAGCACAGAAACGCGATTATGCAACCGATTCCCAAATTCCAGACACGCTAAAAAAAGCGGTTGTTGCAATCGAAGACCGGCGCTTCTATAAGCACCACGGGGTCGATATTCGGCGAATCTTCGGAGCGGCCTTTAACAACATTACGGGGCGTTCGAACGGAACACAAGGGGGAAGTACCTTAACTCAGCAATTGGTTAAGCTTTCAGTCTTCTCTACTGCTGAATCCGACCGAACCCTAAAGCGAAAGGCCCAAGAAGCGTGGCTTGCTATCAATGTTGAACGTCACTTTAGTAAGGATCAAATCCTCAAGTATTACATCAACAAGGTATACATGGGGAATGGAGTTTACGGAATGCGGACAGCAGCTCAGTACTATTATGGTAAAGAATTAGATCAATTGAGCCTTTCCCAACTAGCTCTGTTAGCTGGGATTCCGCAATCACCAACTAATTATAATCCGCTTGTTTCAAACACTAAGTACGCTACTGCTCGCCGTGACGAAGTGCTTGATGCAATGGTACGTTCCAACTACATTACTAAATCTCAGGCGGCTGCTGCGAAAAAAGAAAGTGTTACTGAAGGTCTTGATCCTAATCACGGTGATGTTGAATCCAGCGAAACCAATGTTCAGGAAAAAGTAGTCGATCCATATATCAAGGAAGTGCTTGCACAATTGCAAGCGAAGGGTTATAACCCGAATACCGATGGATTGATTGTTCACACTAACATGGATCTGGACGCACAAAAGAAGCTTTATAACGCTGCCAATAATGAAATTTCATTCCAAAGTAGCGATATGCAGGCTGCTGTTGCCGTTACTGACCCTCATAACGGTAAAATTATTGCCATGCTCGGTGGTCGTCATCCAAATGTTGTTTACGGACTTAACCGGGCTGTTCAACAAAACCGGAGTTCCGGTTCAACTGCTAAGCCACTGATGGATTATGGCCCAGCAATTGAATACCTGCAATGGCCAACCTTCAAGACCGTTTCTGATACCAAGTTCTACTGGCCTGGAACCAATAAGTTACTTAAGGACTTTGATAGTAAATATAAGGGGAATATGACAATGAGATCAGCCTTAGTTGAATCGCGAAATGTTCCCGCTATTCGAACCTTACAAGAAGTAGGAATTAGCCAGGCAACCAAATTCTTAAAAGGTTTAGGGATTTCACAAAAAGAACCTTATACTTTACAAAACGGGATTGCCCTCTATATTTCACCATTACAAATTTCAGCAGCTTATGCAGCATTTGCTAATGGTGGTACTTACTACCAGCCTTACTACATTAGTTCAATTACTACTCAGGATGGAACTACTAAGAATTACTCCCCTAAGGGCTCACGGGCAATGAGTAAGGCAACGGCCTACATGATTACCGATATGCTTAAAGGGGTCTTCACCAACTCCAATTCTACTGGGACCGCTGCATATCTAAGTGGTGTTAACCAAGCTGGTAAAACCGGTACTACTGATTTCCCTAATGGGGGGAATGGGATCATGGACTCCTGGATGGCTGGATATACCAAGAATTACTCAATTGCAGTCTGGACAGGTTATGATGAACCAATGAATGGTGGAGCAATTCTAAATGGTAACGAGAAAGCTGCAATTCTCCTCTATCGGAGCATCATGCAATATCTCGATAGTCAAAATCATGCTTCTAATTGGAAGATGCCGGATACTGTTGAAGCCGTAAACGTTAATGGAAAACGGCAACTTGTTATCAAGGATTCCAAATGGGCTCTAATGTATGGAGCCTGGACTAGTGGTGAATCTTCCAGTAGCGAGAGTTCAAGCTCAAGTTCAAGCTCATCGTCTAGCTCTAACAGCAGTTCTTCTCTTTCAGAAAGTCGAACTGTTGAAAGCATCTTAAACGGTAGCTCCACTCAATCAAGCAGTTCCGCTTCATCAGCTGCTAACAGCAGCTCTGTCGCTCCCACCACGCCAAGTACGACACAACCATCGAATACAGGCGGTGGACAATAATAATCTAAGCTGGAAAAATACTGAAATCAAAAAGAGGAGGTCGGGAAAATACTTTGTATTTTCGCCGACCTCCTCTTTTTATTTCCGAATGCTGCAGAGTCTAATCGCGGGAAACCTAGAAGGCTAGCTTTGCGTCGTAACCGCAAAGCTCAAGTCTAAGTCCAAACGATAATCATCAACTCGTTCCTTGCTAATCATCGTTCTATCCTTAGCCCACCGCCTTGCAAATTGGTTATTTTCCAGCTTCTCTTTTTTAACTTCTTTACTTTGCTGTTAAACCACCATCGACAATGAACTCCGAACCAGTCGAATAGCTGGACTCATCGGATGCCAAGAAGGCTACCATTTGTGAGACTTCAATTGGCAATTCTTTGCAATGGAATTGTCTTGGCGAATCTCTTAACTGCCTCAGTATTATCATTTTGTTTAATCATCGGTGTCTCAATCACACCAGGGTGAACTGAATTGACCCGAATATTATATTGGGCAAGTTCGAGAGCGGCTGCCTTAGTCAACCCACGAACAACAAATTTAGTGTCGGTATAGCCAACTGCCCCACCAACAATTCCATCAATGGAGGAAATATTGATAATACTACCCTCATTTTGGTTCTTCATTACCTCCCCAACCTTTTGAATACCAAGGAAGGTTGAAAGTTGATTAATCTTTACAATCTTCAAATAGTCTTCCACTGAATAATCAAAAAGTGACTTGTTAAAACTGATTCCAGCATTATTTACCAGAACGTCAATCTTACCAAACTTAGCCAATGTTTCCTTAACAACATGATCCCAGTCTGCGGCACTAGAAACATCTTGTTCAATAAAAATAACTTTTTCGCCTGTAGGGTCAAGTTACTTAGCGTATTCTTCACCCTTTTCAGCATTAATATCAGTAATCACAACTTGAGCACCATCCTCAAGAAATAACTTGGCATGACTTGCACCCATTCCTTGAGAAGCACCGGTGATAATTGCTACCTTTCCATCTAATTCACCCATATAAATCCCTCCAATAAAATCTCTCGTGCTATATCTTCTATACTTATCATTGTATAAATTAAATTTTATAACATCAATCAATTTGCCTTGGGGCCAGTAATATTCTTAAATTATTCTAAATTTACTTGTTCCATTTCCTAAAATTATGTATGATTAATCGCACTCAGTAAGCGAAAGAAGGATTAAAATTGAAACGTAGAAGGAGGAAGGCCTCCTCGATATTTAACCGACGAAATCTCTTAATTATTGTTGTTATTCTCGTTTTAGGGGGTCTAGGATATAAATTTCTGCATATCCAAGAAAATAATCCCGTCCATTATGTAACAACTGCCACCTTAAAGGGCAATAAGTTCATTCAAGATGGTTGGTACTATGATGGGCGAAATTGGGCATACGTTAAAAACGGTCATAAGGTAACAGGAACTCGAGTTATCAATGGCGTATCTTACACATTTAAGAGCGACGGAATTCAAAAACTCCCTTATAAAGTTAATTACGACTATGAACTTTCATCAACCCAAGGGGCATCTCAGCTAGCAAATAACAAATATATAATTCTCCATGATGTCGGAAGCGAATCCAATGGTAAAGAGACCGCCAGCTATATGAAACGAGCAATTAACTCTACCCAGTCCTATACCAACTTTATTGTTGGAGATGGCGGAATTGTTTATCAAATTAAACGACCTGGGATTGTTGCTTGGGGTGCGGGAACCGAGGCAAATAATAACTCCCCCGTTCAAATTGAACTGGCCCACGCTCAAAGTCACTCAACCTTTAGAGCCGATTATAAAACCTATATTCTTTTAGCACGGGATATGGCAGGTAAATATAATATTCCCCTCACACTGGATAAAGGAAAGAAAGATACTCGTGGAATTAAAAGTCACTTGTGGGTAACAACAAACATCTGGGGTGACCATCAAGATCCCTATGAATATTTGACTAAATATGGTATTAGCAAGAGTCAGCTAGCAAATAATTTAAGGAACTTTCCTTGATTACAAGGATGCACTAAGCGGAATAATGGTATAATAATAGACATATTATGTAACCGCATTCAAACGAAATGCGCTAAGGAGTGGATAAAATGGCTGAACCATTATTTTTAAAACCGGTTTTTCATGAAAAAATTTGGGGCGGACGACATCTCGAAACAGATTTCGACTACCAAATTCCTGATGGTGACATTGGTGAATGTTGGGCAATTTCTGGCCATCCACATGGTCCTAACGAAATTGAGAACGGTGAATATAAGGGGAATTTGCTTCCAGATGTTTATCAAAATCATCCCGAATTATTTGGTAACCCCAAGTCACCTGTCTTTCCATTGTTAACAAAAATTCTGGACGCTAATGCTAGTCTTTCCGTTCAAGTTCATCCAGACAATGCATACGCTGAAGAACATGAACACGAACTAGGAAAAACTGAATGCTGGTATGTTATTCATGCCGAACCAGGTGCTTACCTTACATATGGACATACAGCAAAGACTCATGAGGAATTAGTCGAAATGATTGATAATCATGAATGGGAGAAGCTCTTTAGCAAGAAGCCAGTAAAAACCGGTGACTTTGTTTATGTTCCATCTGGTACAATTCATGCTCTAAATAAAGGGATCATGGTGTTAGAAACCCAACAAAGTTCTGATACAACTTACCGGATTTACGACTATGACCGGGTGGACAAGGCTACTGGAAAGAAACGTGACCTTCACTTAGAGCAATCTAAAGATGTGACAACTGTTCCATTTACTGAACCACATCCTCACTCTACTACAGAAAGAATTGGCGATTCTACCGTAACTACTCTGATCACGCAACCTGATTCCCCATTCTTCTCGGTTTACAAATGGGACATTCATGGTCAACTGACACGTCAACACGAACATGGTCCATATACCCTTGTTTCAATTATTGATGGCGATGGGAAGTTAACCGTTAATGGAATTGAATATCCGATCCATAAAGGTTCCCATTTCATTCTGCCGGCAACAGTTAAAGAATGGACAATGGATGGTAGTATGGTAGCAATTGCATCTGAATCGGTAGAATAAACTTTGTAGGAAAAGGACCATTTTGAAGCACTATAAACTCATAGGATGAATATCGTCATGGTATAGGAAAAACTTGAAGCAATCTCTGTGACGATGGTATCGGGTTCATTTTTCACCAGACAATATAATATTTAAAAGCTGAGAAATAACCAATTTGCAAGGCGGTGGGCTAAGGATAGAACGATGATTAGCAAGGAACGAGTTGATTATCGTTTGGACTTAGACTTGAGCCTTGCGGTTACGACGCAAAGCTAGCCTTCTAGGTTTCCCGCGATTAGACTCTGCAGCATTCGGGAATAATATGAGGTCGGCGAAAATACAAAGTATTTTCCCGACCTCATTTTTTCTATCCTGATTTGCTTACTAAATATCAAATAATTCCTTTAATGTATGGTCGCGGTAATATAGGAGTGATGTTATTCCCGCATTACGGTCAGGACGTACGAGCACATTGGTCATCATTTTACCTGAAGCATTAATTTGTTCGTATCCCCAAAGCGCCATAGCAATTAGAAGTTCGCGTAAGTCACGCCCCCCCCCCCCCGGTCAAATTCCAGCAATGGTCTCTTATACTCATGGGTTCAACGATATCGGCATACTGAAGTCGATGAATACCATCAATAATTTCTTTATCACTAAACTTGTCCATCAATTGATCTAATTCGTCTTCATTAAACGGTCGGAAACCCAACCATAAAATCAAAGTGTACAAACATTTATTTTCAATAATGGAGTGAACATAGTTCAACCCAGTATTTTTACCCTTTCTCATTTTTAATTCCCCATTTCCCATCAAATACCTAGATATTTCTTCATAAACTCATCCCGGTAACGCACCAATTCACCCATACTTGCTGCTTTATCAGGTTCAATAATCAGATTATTTTCTTTGCCTTCTAGATCGTTCATTTGGTGATAGCCCCAGATTGCAACATTAAGAATAAGTTCATGAAGTTCCCATCCACTCTCACTCAAATTCCACTTTTCTTCTTTATTAGGAACTGGCTCTATAATGCCCGCAAGTTTTAATTGATCCAAGTTAGCCATAACTTCTTCGCCGCTAAAATCATCAATCAAAAGTTTAAGTTCATTTGCATTAAATGGTCGAAAACCAAGCCACAGGATTATTGCACTTTGACATTTATTATTCAAAAATCCACAAGTATAATCGAAACAACTTATTTTCTTAATACTGTCTAACATAATTAATCTCCTCTAATCAAAGCGTAAGTAATCAATTGATAAGAATAGGTAATAAGGGAAAACACTTTAATTTTCTGGCACTAATCTCCTCTTTTACTAGGAAATATTATCTATTTCTTAACACCATTATTTTAGCAAATTGCTGAACAAATGTTAAACAATTATATGTGAACTCTTAGGTAGCTGATAAAATGTAGCGAAGTTGCCGATAAAAAGCTGGGGGCAGGTCTTCTGAATACTGCTTTTCAGCCGTTTGTTGTACCGCTTCTATAATTTGACCTAAAAACACCTGCTCATGCTGAAGACGGTATAAACGATTTTCGTGACTAGTTGAACACGTATATCTTGCAAACTCATCAGATTGTACACCAAATTGATGGCACAAATTTTTCAACATTTCCAACTGAATCTTGCCGGCCTCATTAGCACTCGTCAGCAGTCTTTCTACCGTCCGATAACATGAATCCACTGAGATGTGCACCAACTTATCTTGGGCCGCGAATGAAATCAAGACGGCATTTCGCTGCGGATCCTTTTGTAAATGATCAACGTGGTGTCCCATATAATACACAACTTGCTGATTACCGTGGCCACAAGTAGGAACCAATGTATAGTGGCCTGCCACAAAAGAAAATGTCCGCTCGTTAACCATCTTAAATAAAGTTCTCGTCTCAATTTGCCGAATCCCCATTTGCATACTGAAGTCACGTAAAACTGTTTTCAAGCGCTGATGAAGAATAATCTTCTCCCCGCGAATCGTCAAAATAAAGGTTTTATCCTTCCCATATGCTGCCAATACAAGAACATTTTCCCAACGTGGCTGAAAGGCAATAGTTTCCTCATCAATCTCTAGTTTTTCCAAACAAGATAAATCTATAACATCAGTCATCAAATTCTCCTCCCTAAATCAAACGCCAAATTTTCTCTTTTCGCCCTCAATTTTTGCTCAATAGTGAACGATAATAAAATTACCGAAAAGTGCAATCGCTGTCAACTAAATTTTGCTGATTTGCTGTATTTCCTATCGTTCGCTCAATGAAGGACATTCTGCTAAATTAAGGTTACTCAAGAGCTCTTGGGAATAATCTCACAAAGGATTTCCCATTATGAATATTAATAAAATTACTGATGGCTTAACTTACTTATCGCAGAACAAGCGGATAAACCTAATTCATGGTGTTTTATCCCGTCTGCATATCTCTCCTCTGAATGATAACTACGATGATTACTTCCAGGACGGATGCTTAATTTTCGCCGATGCTTTTGCTAATTATCCTGATGATCCTCATAATCCCGAAAACGAAAGGCGATTAATGAATTTTGCATATAAACGCATTTACTGGCGGCTTTTGGACCATTTTCGAATCGAGGCAAAACTAACTGAGCATCAAGGAGAGTCACTGAATAACGACATGCTAGACGAAGATAAAATTAACCGGCTGCTCCTTGATCCGCAAAGTACCATCAATTTTGCTCGCTTGGAGGATCACGATTTCTTCAATCAATTAAAAGAGCGTTGTACTCAAAAAGAGCGATTGTATTTAGAGGCTGTTCTCTACGAAAATTTAACTGATAGCGAAATTGCTAAAAAATACCATGTATCGCGGCAGACGGTTTACGCGTGGAAGAAAGGTATCAGAAAAAAGGTAGCGAAAAGTAAAATAATTTAATTTTACATACAAAAAAGAAACTGGAAAATTACCAATTTGCAAGGCGGTGGGCTAAGGATAGAACGATGATTAGCGAGGAACGAGTTGATTATAGTTCTATCCTTAGATTCGAGCCTTGCGGTTACGACGCACAGCTAGCCTTCTAGCTTTCCCGCGATTAGACTCTGCAGCATTCGGAAATAAAAAGAGGTCGACGAAAATACAAAATATTTTCTCGACCTCATTTTTGCTATTTAATATTGGGCAACCGCATCTTCTAAGCACATCCAGTAATCAATCAGGAGACTAGTATCAATCCGGCTCAGCTGAGCAAAATTAATCTGAGCAATATCAACGAGACTCACATTCAAGATATTGAGGAAATTATTAAAGCCCACTACCTTCGTTTGTTGTGCTCGTGGTACCTTATTCATAATTCGCTCCTGAAGCGATGCCATGGTATCAGGGAAAAACCTCGATTGGTCACCGGCACTCACAGGCATCGAGCCAAAAATTTCATTTTCGTATTGCTCAAATGACCGGTACCACTTATTCATTTCCTCCCAGTACAATTCATACTGACGTTTATCTTCATCAGTAGCAGTGTCTGGGTTAAAACGGTTAACCGATTTCCATTGGGCTAGAATCAAGAGATAAAGGGAGTTGTGTAAGCTCCACACTTCTTCTTCCCGATACCTTTTTACCCATGCTTCTAAATTATCAATTAATTCTTGTGGCGATAATGTTTTTGCCATTTACGCTACCCCTTAAATTTTACTTGTCATTATCTCCATGACTAAAAAATTGTACCGCTTTAATTGCCTGTTGCCAACCACCATAAAGGCGTTGAGACTCCTCTAATGGCATAGCTGGCATGAATTCATCCCCGATTTTAGATAATTTTTTCAGTTCATCCTGGCCATGCCAAAAGTCAACAGCCAGTCCTGCGAGGAAGGCTGCTCCCAGGGCAGTAGTTTCTTCCATCGCAGCCCGTTTAATTGGTGTTTGTAAAATATCAGCCTGGAACTGCATCATGAAATCATTCTTAGAAGCACCACCATTAACGGTTAACGCCTTTAACGGTAATTTCGTATCCTTAACCATCGTGTCAACTACATCTCGGGTCTGGTAAGCAATGGATTCCAGGGTCGCCCGCACAATCTGACCACGGTCAGTTCCCCGTGTCAGGCCAAACATTGCTCCCCGAACTTCTTGATCCCAATAAGGGGCGCCAAGTCCGGTAAATGATGGCACCACATAAACTCCCCCGGTCGTCTTAGCGTCAACTGCCATCCGTTCAGAATCAGCCGCATTCTTAAATAATTGCAAACCATCACGAAGCCACTGAACGGCTGAACCTGCAACAAAGATACTCCCTTCTAGAGCATAATAGACCTTATTATCGATCCCATAGGCAATAGTGGTTAACAAACCATTTTGCGAAATTGTCGGTTCAAGGCCAGTGTTCATCACAATAAAAGCGCCGGTCCCATAAGTATTTTTGACTGACCCTTTTTCGTACGCTCCCTGACCAAAGAGCGCTGCTTGTTGGTCCCCGGCAATTCCAGAAATAGGAATTTGTACCCCAAAGAAGTGGTAGTCACCCGTGTAACCATAGATTGCTGAGCTTGGCTTAACTTCGGGTAAAATTTTTCGAGGAATATCCAGAACATCTAAAATTTCTTGATCCCATTCAAGATCATGAATATTAAATAGCATTGTTCGACTTGCATTTGTCACATCCGTTGCGTGCACGTGGCGGGCGGAAAGGTTCCACAAAAGCCAAGTATCAATTGTTCCAAATAGGAGATCACCATTTTCTGCCTTTTCTCGA
This sequence comes from Lactobacillaceae bacterium 24-114, assembly GCA_041225415.1. Lineage (GTDB taxonomy): Bacteria > Bacillota > Bacilli > Lactobacillales > Lactobacillaceae > Limosilactobacillus. The sequence goes on along the minus strand of JBCLSJ010000004.1, from coordinate 20,466 downwards.
GCCCCTTCAACATGATCCAGAATCCATTTGATCTTAGTAGCTGCAAAATAAGAATCAACAATTAAACCAGTCTTTTCATGAATCATATCACCATAACCATCAGCGACCAGTTGTTCAGCAATATCACTGGTTTGCTTCGACTGCCAAACAATGGCATGGTAAATTGGTTTTCCAGTGTGACGGTCCCAAATAACGGTAGTCTCCCGCTGGTTAGTGATCCCAATAGAGGCAATCCGATATGGCTTAATCTGTGATTTAATCATCACATCAGAAATCACCAATTGAACGGCATCCCAAATTTCAAGAGCATCATGTTCCACCCAGCCAGGTTTAGGGAAATATTGGGGAAATTCTTTTTGGCTCATTGCTACCTTATTTCCATCATGGTCAAAGATGATTGCTCGTGTACTGGTCGTTCCTTCATCGATTGCCATTACATACTGTTGTTCGTTCAAATAATTTCACCCTTTCGTAAAAAAGAGGCCAGGAAACCATCACAGGTTTTCACCGACCTCTTTTTTGTTCCACTTATAATAAAATCGGTTAAGTCCGCTTACTTGTCACTTACCATCTTACCAGCAACGCTGTAGCGATCCTTACGCATTTCGTTTAAAACAATATGGATTCGTTCTTCTGGAACATTTGCATTCTTAGAAATAGCTGCGGTAACGTCCTTTACTAATCCCTTTAATTGTTCATCTGTGCGACCTTCAAGTAAATCAATATGTACTAATGGCATGAATAATGCCCTCCTTACTGAATTTTCTTAATCTTACCATAGTTATTAGAGCCAAGCCACTTAAATTATTTTTAAGCTTGCTTACCTAATACTTGCCGTACGTGGTTAACAACTTCGTACGGTCCTGTATACAAAATATGATCCCCGTACTCAATAACAGTATCTCCACGTGGCGAAATTGGGCGATGTTTCCGATAAATTCGACTGACTGTAATTTGGTCAATAAATGGTAGTGTTCGCAATTCTGCACCAACATAGCGGCTATTATGAACCGTGACTTCGAACAGTCCAGACTTAGCACTCAAGATCATTTCATATACTGATGGAGACTCAATCATTGACCGTAAGACACTATTTTGCACTAAGAAAGTGTTATACATTTCAACCCCTAGACGAGTTAATTCATCGATGTGTTCGGGATCCATGCGTGGATTTTGAACGCTTGCAATTATCCGCTTAACTCCACGTTGCTTAGCTAATTTAGCTAGTTTATAGTTTTTAGCATCACTCCTAAAGGCAATCACCATGACATCCGTATCAAAATATTGGCCTTCTTCGAGCGTACTTTCGTCCATATTATCGAGAAGCTTCAAGTCAGAAACCTCACTATTATAAGTCTTATAGTTTTCCTCATTATCAGTTACCATACGCACAATATACCAATTCTTCGATAATTGTTGGGCAACCGGAACTGTCAATGTATTGCTTCCTAAAATAACTACTTTTTCTTTTACTAGATCCTCTTGATTAAGCTTGTAAGTCGAGTTGAAGATGATTGGTGAAACAACACATACAATTACTGCAGCCAAAATAAAGGCTGCCGATTGGCTGCTAGTAATAGCGTGTAGATTCTGCGCAACTTGAAGAATTGGTAAAACCAAAGTAATAGTTGTCGCAACTAAGAAGCCACTAGCTAGCGAATTACGCAAGGTAAACCGTCGTTGATAAATAAGTACTGTTGGCATTTTAGCCAAGATAAAGCTAAAAACCAAAAATGGAATTAAAGCTAAAGCAGCTTTATCAGCAAACAGACTCTTGAGATCAAGACGAACCCCAGTCATGATGAAGAAGATTGGGATAAAAAAGCCATACCCAATTGAAGTTAACTTTTCTTGCGTTGCTTCACTTGGTTCGAGGAGCTTCATTACCATCCCTGCTAAAAAGGCTCCCAGAATATTTTCCGCACCAACTGATTCAGCAACTACTACCAAAGTAAAGATTAGGAAAAATGCTAAACGAACATCTAATTGAGTAGTAGCTTTAGAAACTTTATTGAACCAGACATATGGTGCTTTAAATCGATTTAACAAGAATATAGCTGCTAAAAATAGCAGAATAATAAGCCATAAGCGTCCAGCATGATGACTGTAGATTGATGCGTAAAAGGTTAAGGCCAACATGGGAATAACTTCACCTAAGACCGCAGTTAGTAAAATTGTTTGGCCTGCCGGACGACTTAAAATTTCTTTTTCCTTGAGAGTAGCAATCACTACCCCTAAAGCAACGGTTGAAAAGATTAATGTTGCCAAGAAAATATCACTAAACAAACCAAATAAACGTAAACAAAAACCAAGAAGAGCGGCGGTGATGACCACGCAGGTAAAAGCAGTAATTGCCAGTGAAACCGGCGACTTTGAATCCCGTTTTTGTCCAGGAACTCGCTTAAATAATTCAAAATTGATTTCCATCCCTGAGAGGAACATCAAAACTGTAACCCCCAAACTCGATAAAAGCGTTAATGAAGAGGTCTCTTGTACTACATTAAATACACTTTTACCAAGCAAAATTCCAACGACAATCTCGGCAACTGCTGTCGGAATACTTGATGTCTTAAAGCGAGCCATCATTATTGGGATCACTAAGGCAGCAAGCATCACGATAAACATGGATAATTGTTGCATTATTTTTCCTTCTTCCCCATTAAAAATAGTCAACTAATTATAGAACACTTTTAAGAAATCGCCCACTAAGATTTCCTACTTTTTCATTTTGAAAGAATTTCCTCAGTGATATAATTGTAAATAATAATTCAAAGGAGCAGTTAAAATGGCGAATAAATTATCAGCTTGTACCAGTATCCTCATTGGAAAAAAGGCAAGTATTGACGGTTCAATCATGATTGGCCGAAATGAAGACGCAAAGGCTGCGTGGCCAAAGCATATGGTCATTCACCCTCGTGGCGGTGTCAGCTCTAAGTTTGTTTCCAAGGAGACAAAACTTGAGTTAAGACTTCCTGAAAACAGTGCTCGTTATTCGGCCACTCCTGAATGGACAGATAAGTATGGCCTGTTTGAAGAAGATGGGATCAATGAATATAACGTGGCAATGAGTGCAACCGAAAGTGCGTATTCAAACGACCTTGTATTGGGGGCAGACCCACTTGTTGAGAAAGGTCTCAATGAAGAAGCAATGGTTACTGTGGTATTACCTTTTGTCAAAACGGCACGAGAAGGTGTTCAGCGTCTTGGCAATCTAATTGCTAAATATGGAACTGGCGAAACAAACGGTGTTCTTTTTGCTGATGACGATGAAGCGTGGTACTTTGAATCTGGTGCTGGTCACTACTGGGTTGCTCAGCGGATTCCTGATGATTGTTACGCAGTCGTTGCCAATCAATTAGCCATCCAGGAAATTGACTTTGATGACCCAGACAACTTCATGTTCCACCCAGGGATTCGCGAATTTGTCGAAAAGAATGACCTCAACCCAGAACCTGGAACATTTAATTTCCGCAAAATTTTTGGAACTGCTGATCGTTCTGATGCAATCTATAGCGAACCGCGAGTGTGGATTGGTCACCAAATGTTTAGTCCAAAACAAGCCTATAATGAGACACCAGAATCAGCTGATCTTCCCTTTTTAATGAAGCCTGACCGTCTTCTCTCTGTGCGGGATGCCCAACGTTATCTTAGCAATCACTTTGAAGGAACCGAATTTGATCCATTGACAGATGGACCGACATCCCACATTTATCGGCCAATTAGTTTGGCTAAGACCCAAGAATCACATATTCTGCAAACTGGACGTAAGGGACCAGACATTCACTGGTTAGCAATGGGAGTAGCTAACGAAAGCACCTATGTTCCCTTCTTTAATGGCATTAATAATGTTCCTCTCGCATATACTCGAGGAAAGTTGCCAGCCCAATTAAATTCAGCCTATTGGATTTTTAAGCATGCCAGTGTCTTAGTGGATAGTCATCTTCACGACTTTCTTCCTTTACTTCGTGATGTACAAAAAGAAAGAAACATCGCTGCCCAGGAAATGATTCGTCACGTGGATGAAAAAGCACCAAAACTAAAGGGACATGAACTGACAAAGTATTTAACAGAACAAAGCAATCAATTTGCCAACGATACCCTCAGTGCTTATCGGAAACTCTCTTTAGAGTTAATTACAAAGATGACCGACTATTGTCAATTAAATTTCAAAACGGATGAAAATCTATAATAAATAAAAAGACGCTGGGAAATAACAAATTTGCAAGGCGGTGGGCTAAGAATAAAACGATGATTAGCGAGGAACGAGTTGATTATCTTTGGACTTAGACTCTAGCCTTCTAGGTTTCCCGCGATTAAACTCTGCAGCATTCGGAAATAATAAAAGGTCAGGAAAATCAAGTATTTTCCTGACCTTTTATTTTAGAATGATTAGATTACATAATTAGGGGAAATAACTTCAACACTGAAGTCTAAGTCTAAACGACAATCCGCTAGTTCCTTACAAATTCTCGCTATATTCTTAGCTATATTGCTCTACTGCACTAACTAATTGTTCCATCGTTTGACTACCGAAAATAACTGGTGAATCATTAATCATTGTTGCTGGAACACTCATAATATTCTTGTCTTGACGAAGTTCTGGGAAGTGCTGAAGATCAATCATAGTTGCCGTAATTCCCGGGTTAAGAGCCGCCATATGTTGACAAGCCGCTACTACATCTGGACAGAAGTGACAAGTTAATGAAACCCCTATTCGAATATTAGCTGGTGCGAGCTTCTTAATTCGATTAATCATCTCTGGAGCCAATGTTTGACCGGGACCCGCTACGTTGTAAATTCCAAGGGCCAAGGAGTTAAGTTCATGACCGGTTGGAATGCCAGCATAGTGTAACCCAGTATCATTCCCATTTTCATCCAGTAGCCGCAATTGGGGTAGATATTTCACATTGTCCGGTGCCTGTTTTGTTTCCATACTTAAATGGTCATTGAGGTTAGCAAATTCAGTCGCAAAGCCAACCAATTGATCACTTAAAGTCGTTCCGTTAGTCAAAACTTGCAGAGTCAACGAATTGGTTAATCGATCAAAAATTGGCTGAAGTTGGGTTGCAATCTCTGCTGATAGCCAGTTTCCCGAGTGATGACTTAGCTCTGGGGTATTATCTTTAATGGATGAGGTTTGACCAACAGGCTTTTGCAAAGCTCGCTTAGCGGGACGAATTGGAATTCCTAGACGTTCCTTTTGGGCCGCAATATACTTTTCCGCATTAGTGGCTGCCTCAGCTCCATCAGCAGTAGCCGTAACAATTTGCCGAACAGATTTTTCAATAATATCCCCAGCCGCGAAGATACCAGGGATACTGGTTTGGCGATCATCATCTGTAACAATATAACCATGGTCAGTGAGCTTTAGAAGACCTTCTAAGTTCTTCGTTGCTGGTTGAGTACCGACATAAATAAACATCCCAAAAGTTTGGTCACCCTCATCAACACGGTAGGTCTTTTCCTCACCGGTCTTGTTGTTAATGAGAACAACTTCGGTCAGATAATTATCACCGGAAACGCTTTTGACTTCCGTATTATATTCTACACTAACCTTTGGATTATCAAGAGCCTTGGCCGCAATCAATGGTGGACAGGTAAAGTGGTCGCCACGAACGAGAACCGTCACATGTTTTCCGTAACGACTGAGGTAATCCGCCTCTTCAGCTGCAGCATAACCACCGCCAACCACGAAAATCTGCAGTCCATTAAAAAGTTCGCCATCACAGGTTGAACAATAAGCTACTCCACGACCACGAAATTCGTCTTCACCAGGGAAGCCTACTTTTTTAGGATTGGCGCCTCCCGCAATGATAATGCTCCGGGCTGAGTATTCTTGCCCATTAGCATCGACCACCGTTTTAACGTCCTGGTCGAGGTCTTTGTACTTCACTACATCGCTACTTTTTATTTCAACACCAAATGATGTTACTTGTTGCTGCATTTTATTCATCAAATCAGTGCCATCTACCTCAGGGATTCCGGGATAATTATAAATCACTGAGGTTGTGGTAACCTGGCCTCCTACGCTGGATCCCTCTAAAATTAAGGTATCCAACGTGGCCCTTCCCGCATAAAGGCCAGCCGTTAATCCAGCTGGCCCGGCACCGATGATAATTAAATCATAAACATGATTACTCATCGATTTTCCTCCTCACATAAATTGAGGCTAAGTTGTTAATTCATCGAGATGAACCTACGTCAATTGTCCTCCCCCGTCTAAGTTATTCAGCCATGATAATAAGTCAATCATCAGAGCATCTTTAGTATTTGAGGACTTAAGTGGGTTCAGCACTTTATTATAATTTACCAACTAAGTCTAAACTAGGCTTAATTGAGTCTTCGCCAGGCTTCCAATTTGCTGGACAAACACGGTCACCATGTTCACGAACAAATTGAGCTGCCTGAAGCGTCCGTAAGATTTCGTCTGCACTTCGGCCAATGCCCATATTGTTGATAGTATATGATTGAATAATACCGTCTGGATCAACGATAAACACACCACGGTAGGCTTGACCAGCGTCTTCATCTAATACGTCAAACATCCGTGCCAACTTGCCAGCTGGATCGGCTAACATATTGTACTTAATCTTCGCAATCTTTTCAGATGCCTCTGCCCATGCCTTGTGGACAAATTCGGTATCTTCAGAAACAGAGTAAATCTCTGCGTTAGCCTTCTTGAAATCTTCGTACTTATCTTGAAGAGCTTCTAGTTCTGTTGGGCAAACAAACGAGAAGTCTGCTGGATAGAAGAAGAAGATACTCCACTTACCTAATACATCTGCTTTAGAAATTTCCTTTGTCGTGCCATCTTGGTATGAATTTACTTTAAAGTCGTCAATCTCGTGACCAATAAAATTCATCATATATATCCTCTCCTTGTTTAGAATAATTCTTAATTAATTTATATTCTTAGTATAACTCATGAATATAAAATATCAAGGATTTGCCTAGAATTATTATAAATAATAAATTAGTATTTTTGAAAATTAAAAAGCCAACCCCAACGATGATTCGTCAGACTTGGCTTCAACCTAACAATATATTACCAACTAGCCTTCTTCACACCAGGAATTTGACCCTTGTGGGCTAGTTTTCGGAATGTCAAACGTGACATACCAAATTTACGCATGTATGCATGAGGACGACCATCATAATGGTCACGATTATACAAACGAACTGCGCTTGAGTTGCGAGGTAACTTGGATAAACCGATGTAGTCACCCGCTGCCTTTAATTGACGACGCTTTTCGGCGTACTTCTCAACTAAGGCTTCTTGATGATGTAACTTAGCAATTTTGGATTTTTTTGCCATTAAGTATTTCTCCTTTTGTAAATAAAATTATTGATAATCCTAATGCTACAAAACTACTAAATCAAACATTTGCGACCAATTCAAATTCTACTTATTATTATACTAACTAAATGTAAGAATTGCAATAATTTAAGTAACTATTTTTGCTGAATTCTCCGGCTATAATCAAGGTATTGCTGGGCATAGCCATACTTTTTGTTCATTCGCGTTAAGCGTTCTGGATCATGCGTATATGCCTTCCCAGTTTTCATCATTAATTTATAAAGTTCTAGGTAAGGAACCGCTGACTTCTCGGCTAGGGCAATTTCTTGCTGTCGATCATAACCAACATGACGAAAATTGACTGAGGCTAATCCTAAGTCATCAACTTCAATAATCATATAATGAGCGCGGAGATCAGTCTGTAAGCGTGACCAACCATTAAATGGCTCCCCCACGGCCCCTGGATTAAAAATGATCCGCTCGTCACTGGCATAACGCATAATCTCGTGGTGAACATGCGCATATACGGCAATATCAATATCGGACGAAGTAAAAAGCTGATCAAAATTCTCTGTCGGTTGAGTTGGGAAAAGATCCTGACCCATATTAAGAGCAGGCAGGTTATGGGAAATAGAAAATGTTAATGGTCCCACTTTTTTTGTGGTTACAAGTGGCCAAGAGACAATCTCATCAACCATTCCACGCGGTGCCACTTGACCAACATATTGGGCTAAGCGGGCAAAGTAAACATGAGAAGGATATTCAACGTCGATCTTTCCACGGACACCATTAACAACTAGATCATCCCAATTTCCTCTGACAATCACTGACGGGTTCATGATTTTCAAAAGGTTCCAGATTGCATACACACTCGGGCCAGGCATAAGGAGGTCACCTACGAACCAATAGTCATCGACATGCTGCTGCCGGCTATCACGGTACATCGCCTGCATTGCTGTTAAGTTCCCATGAACATCTGAAAAAATTGCAATCCTTTTCTTCATCTTTTGACCTCCTCGCCTTATTCCATCAATTGTACCAAAGAACATGATTATAGGTAAATTCTTTTGAAAACCAATTAGCCAATTAAAAGCAAACTTGTTATACTGAAAACACTACGATTTAAAAAGGAGACTTTTTCATGGATTCTGAGCTATCTCCCCAGTGGCGTAAAACATTCTATACCCTCTGGCTCGGCTGTTTTATAACCGGGATGGGATTCTCGATGACAATGCCATTTATTTCATTGTTTATCAATGAGCTGGGAACTTTTACCCGTTTTCAACTTAACTTTTACTCAGGACTTGCCTTTGCTGCGACCTTCATCAGTCAAGCAATCGTCTCTCCATTATGGGGAAGCCTTGCTGATCAAAAGGGTCGTAAATTAATGTGTATGCGGGCATCTGGTGTCATGGCCATCACAATTTTCGTTACTGGTCTTTCCCAATCCGTATGGATGATTATCGGTATGCGGTTTTTGCAAGGGGCCTTTTCTGGGTATATCAATAATGCTGCCGCGCTGATTGCCGGCGAAACACCCCATAGCAAGTCCGGCTGGGCAATGTCGGCTATTTCAACTGCCGGGATTGCTGGGAATTTGGTTGGACCTTTGCTCGGTGGACTCTTATCTGGAGCGTTTGGCTACCGAATTCCGTTTTTCCTTACTGGGTTTCTTATGCTGCTTGTCTTTATCACGACATCCCTCCTAGTCAAAGAGCTTCATTTTATTCCTATTAAGAAAGAAAAAATGAAGCCACTCAAGGATATTATTCATGAAATTCCTAACCTGCGTCTCATTATCGTCACCTTCTTTACTACAATGATCGTTACTGCCTCAACAATGTCAATAAGTCCAATTATCAGTTTATACGTACGGCAATTAATGAATAACCAAGGAAACATCGCTTTTGTCGCCGGAGTAGTAGCGGCTGCTCCTGGGCTAGGAACTTTAATTGCGGCCTCCAAAGTGGGGCATACAATGGACAAAATTGGTCCACTAAGAGTCTTAAAAGTAGGGTTAATTACTGCTTTTATCCTCTTTGTACCAATGACATTTACTCATTCACCATGGTTGTTGGCCTTTTGGCGATTTTTACTAGGTCTTGCTAATGCCGCGCTGATGCCAGCTGCGCAAACAGTTTTAACACTGAATGTCCCTACAGAAGCATTTGGACGGATTTTTAGTATCAATCAATCTTTCCAGGCTGCCGGCGCTGTTCTCGGCTCACTGTTAGGTTCAGTTATTTCTGGGGTTTCATCTTACTCGATGGTCTTTGCCGTAACTGGTCTAACACTCTTAATCAACGCTTGTCTTATTGTCATGGCTCATCCACGGACTGTAAAGGAATAGAAAATGTCACAAACAAATCACTTAAAAAACGAATCAGAAGTTAACGAAATGTTTACTCGGGTTGCTCCCCACTATGACCGGCTCAACAACGTCATTAGTTTAGGAACCCAAAAGGCATGGCGTAAGAAGCTATTTGCTGGGTTAGAATTTCGACCAAACATCTCTGCATTGGATATTTGCTGTGGGACTGGTGACTTAACGATTAGTCTGGCCCAGCGCATGCCACAAGGTAAAGTTATCGGGCTTGATTTCAACGAAGCAATGCTAGAAATTGCAAAGAAAAAAGCTCACGGTATTAGTAACCTAAGCCTGGTGCAGGGTGATGCGATGGCTTTACCATTCCCCGATAATTCATTTGATATTGTTACCATCGGCTTTGGCTTGCGGAACGTTCCCGATGCCGATAAAGCTTTAGCGGAGATCTACCGGGTCCTAAAGCCAAATGGTCAGCTGGGAATTTTAGAAATGTCGCAACCAGAGAATGCTATCGTTAAAGTTGGCTGGAACGCCTATTTTAAGCTCTTCCCTTATGTTGCCCGTCTAGCGGGTGGGAAGGTTCAAGACTACCAATACCTGCAAAAAACCAGTCAGCAATTCGTATCTGCCAAAAAATTAGTGGCGATGATGAAAAACGCTGGTTTCCACCAGGTTAATTACGTCCCCCTTAACTTTGGCGCTGGTGCGGTTCATTTTGGGATTAAATAAATGAGCTGGAGAAAAACAGAGGCTAGTGAAAACAGTTCACTAGCCTCTGTTTGCGTTCTAATACTACATAGTCTAATTGCGGAAATTATCTACCGCCTTGCGCTTTGAGTGTTTTCCAGTTTCCTTTTTCCTATACTCCAATCGCATATGTCACCACTTGGACGAGCGTACCGATCAAGAGAATCTTAATCGCGCTGGGGAATGTTTTTGTTTTAACTTGTTCATGAAGCAAAATCCGTGTTTGCTTAACCACAAACGGTATTATTAATAATGTGAGCAACATTGTCAAGGGCGCTAACTTGAGGATTACCGCAAAACAGATTGCTGCAAACGCAAGGACATTTTTTACAACAAAGGCATTCAAGCCACCCTTAATTCCGATATAATGAATAATAGTATGACGGTGATTGTCCTCATCTTCTTGCGCATCACAAATGTTGTTTGCCAACAAAAGATTGGAAATCCACAACTCTGCTGGCAAAGCAACCAACCAGATTCGCAACAGGTTAATTAGGGACCAGTCAAAACCTCGATAAGCGTTGATATACACCGAAATCAGCATAATCATAAAGCCCATCGTAAAGCCGGAAAAGAATTCACCAACCGGCAAACCGTTTAACGGATGGGGACCTGAAGAATAGAGGATTCCCACAAGAAAACAAAAGATTCCTAACCATAGCAGTGGCAAACCAACCATAAATACAAGCCAGATTCCCATTAAACCTGCAATGACGCTAAAAATGATAATCATAGTGAGCACTAATCTAGGATTAATCCCTTCTCGACCAATGATGTTGGTATTCTTCTTATAATTTTCCGTATCAACCGCATGATTATAATCATTGTAATTATCCATCATATCTACGGCCATATTGAATAAGAGCATCGCAATGAAGAATAAAATTGAACCCAATAAATTGAACGAGTGATAATAGTAAACACTCATGCAAACACCCAAAAGCATTGGGAGGATACTAGCAGTTTTTGCTTTTATTTCAACTAATTCTAAAAAGACATCTAATGACATTTTCTCCTCTTCCCATTCATTCTAAATTATTGTTACAATATGATAGTACACCAATACAAAGGAATTTTCGATTCAATGAATAAACATTATTTTCGCAGTGATCATGAACTTAGTCAAACGCTTAACCAGGTTAATGAACTCATCAATCAACGGATAAGCATAAACAATAAAAAGCTTGAATCGGCTCTGACCGAAATGGCTTCTAACGGGGGGAAGTATCTCCGTCCCGCATTTTGCCTGACCTTTGCTCGCCTGAGTGGTGAAAATTGGCAAAGTGAAAAACTAATTAAGATTGCCTCTTCTTTAGAAATCCTTCATATGGCAACCTTGATTCACGATGATATTATTGATGATTCTCCCGAACGTCGCGGCCTATCAAGCATCCAGTCAGCCTTTGGTAAGGACATCGCTGTCTATAGCGGTGACCTCCTCTTTACTGTCTTCTTTGACCTACTTGTAGAAACGATGAGCGATTCACCATACCTCGCCACCAATTCTCAAGCCATGCGGAAAATCTTATCCGGTGAATTAGGACAAATGGATAATCGTTACCACCAACAGTCCCTCCTCCAATATTTCCGGAACGTGAATGGTAAAACTGCTACTTTATTTAGTCTAGCTGCCCAAGAAGGAGCCTATTTTGGTGGTGGAGATCGCCGTACGATTCAACTAGCTAAGCGAATTGGGCAAAATATCGGGATTGCCTTTCAAATTCTCGATGATATCTTGGACTATTCTTCTGGCGAGAAGCTAAACAAGCCCGTTCTTGAAGACCTTTCAACCGGTGTTTACTCTCTACCCCTCCTTCTTATCATGAAAGACCATGCCGAGGAACTTGCGCCTTACCTCAATAAAAAAACGGCCATGACAGAAGCAGATACCGTAGCCGTCCAGAAATTAGTAATTAAGTATGGGGGCGTTGACGCAGCCCATGATTTAGCAAGAAAGTTCACCCAGAAGGCGCTGGAAGAAATTGATCAGTTGCCACATTCAACAGTTCAATCATCCCTCAAAAAGGCGACGAAGCAACTCTTGGATAGGAAGATTTAAGCACTCCGAGGTGAGTATAATGGCAAATACACATGAAATTCAAGCTTGCATTGTCAAGCTAGCAGCATTAAAAATTCGTGAACTATCGGAGAATAAACCTGGAAAACAGATAAATTCTGAGGAAGATTTAGATAGATTTTTCAAGGAAGACTAGTAAAAATATTGAGGTCGGGAGAATACTTGGTATTTTCGCCGACCTCTTATTATTTTCGAATGCTGCAGAGTCTAATCGCGGGAAACTTAGAAGGCTAGCTTTGCGTCGTAACCGTAAGACTCGAATCTAGATCCAAACGATAATCAACTCGTTCCTCGCTAATCATCGTTCTATCCTTAGCTCACCGCCTTGCAAATTTGTTATTTTCCAACTTCATTATCTTTAAAATTGAGGCAGTTTCGTACCTATTTAGAGTACTTCCTTCAATCACATTTGAGGATCAGACATGCTCAATCCGCACGTTCTTCTCTAATTGTTCTACTTGCTTTTTAGACAAGGGACGTAAAGAGTTCATTTCGGTATACAGATCAGTCAGTTCCTTTATCATTGCTTGTAATTGATTTTCCATAATTCTACTCTCCATATTATCACCACTCCTTTAAGCTAAATCAGGGTTAGATTCAACATAAAAAGTCTGGCGAAAAATGCTTCGTCAGACTTTCTTCAATTACTTAATCAATTCGCTTAATGATGCAATTCCCACCCGTGCCATTACTTGTGGCAGCTTTTCAATGATGTGGGGCATTACGAGCGCATCGTGAAAGTGAGCGGATCCTACCTGCACAGCAGAAGCGCCGGCCAAGAAGAATTCGATCACATCTTCAGCACTAGCAATTCCACCCTCACCAATAATTGGAATATCAACTGCATGCGATACTTGATAAATCATCCGTACGGCTAAAGGTTTGACTGCCTCGCCGGAGAGACCACCCATCCCATTACCGAGAACGGGTTTGCGAGTCTTAATGTCAATCTTTAGTCCAAGCAATGTATTAATCATACTAATGCCATCAGCGCCCCCAGCTTCAACTCCCTTAGCAATTTCCACAATATCCGTTACATTAGGAGTCAATTTAACATAAACCGGCACTTCCCGACTTACGTTTTTTACTGCTTTAGTTAACTTTTCTGCTGTTTGTGCATCGGTGCCAAATGCCATCCCACCATGACTCACGTTTGGGCATGAAATATTTAATTCCAGTGCGTCCACTAACCCAGTTGCCACCAATTGCTGCGTTACTTCGACGTAATCTTCAACACTAGCACCACCAACACTGGCAACTAAGGGAAGGTCAGGATACTGTTCCTTTAATTGTGGGATTTTTTCTTTAGCAACTACTTCTACTCCAGGATTGGTTAACCCAACAGAATTCAAAACACCATCCGAAAGTACTTTAATCTGTGGTTGAGGATTACCCACTCGTTTCGTTGGAGTCGTTGTCTTAATGACGATGGCTCCTAAACGATTAAGATCATACTTTTGTGCTTGTGGTACATCGCCAAAGCCAAAAGTTCCTGAAGCTGGCATCACTGGGTTTTTCATCTTTAATCCTGGTAAGTTAACTGCTAAACGTACATCTGGCATTAAATTTTACCTCCCTTGCACTTGACGTGAATAAGCGACCATTCCATCTACCAATGTCCAATCCGTGGTTCCATAGACCTTTTGACCCGTAAATGGATTATTAATCCCTTGAGATTGATAACTCTTTTCTGTAATTTCTCTTTCAGTTTGCAAATCAAAAATTGCAATATCAGCAGGAACTCCCGGTTCAATCTTTCCGGCTTCAGTTAGGTTAAAGACCTCAGCTGGTTTTACACTCATCCAATTGACCAATTGTTCTAAAGTGAATATACCTGACTGAACAAACTTGGTATAGAGCATTTCGAATGCTGTTTCACTGCCCGTAATACCGTTTGCCGCACCGCGCATATCATCTTTTGGCTTTTCTTCCACTGAGTGCGGTGCATGGTCGGTTGCAATCATATCGATTGTGCCATCAAGCAGACCAGCAATCAAGGCTTGACGGTCATCTTCATGTCGAAGTGGTGGATTCATCTTGTAGTAGGAATTATTTTCTGGAATATCACTATCACTTAGTAATAAATGATGAGGAGTAACTTCACAGCTTACATTTACCCCTTCTTTCTTGGCCAGTCGCACTAATTCCACACTCTCTTTAGTTGAGATATGGCAAATATGATAGTGTACCCCAGTGGCCTTAGCAAGTACCAGGTCACGAGCGATTTGAGCTGATTCGGATACGCTTGGGGCACCTTTTAAACCTAATTCTTCTGCGCGCTTACCAGCCGTCATTACCCCACCGAACAGGAGTGAATCGTCTTCAACATGAGCGACAATTGGCATGCCAACCTTCTTCGCTTCTTCCATAGCCCGATACATGGTTCCAGCAGTCTGAACCCCACTTCCATCGTTACTGAAAGCAAAGGCCCCTGCTTTTTTCATCTCTGGAAAATCAACAAGTTGGTTCCCACCACGGTTTTCGGTAATAGAAGCGTATTGTAAGATATGGATGGCCCCGTCCTCTTGATTATGCTTAATCATTGCGGAAAGGCGTTCTGGAGTATCAGGAACCGGATCCACGTTTGGCATAGTCATCACAGTGGTAAACCCACCGTGAGCAGCCGCCCGACTACCAGTTGCCACCGTTTCCTTATAGGTTTGACCCGGATCTCTGAAATGAACGTGTACATCAACTAACCCTGGTGTAACCAACTTATTAGTGGCTTCAATGACGTGGTCCACACCTTCCTCGCTCAAGTCGCGACCTATTATTTGAATGCGTCCCTTATCAATCAGAATATCTGTTTTTGTCAAGTGACCATTGAGGAAAACTTGACCGCCTTTAATCAGGGTTTTCATTATTCTAGACCACCTAACTTGCGACCACGGATAACTGCTTCTAACATTGCCATTCGCATAAAGACACCGTTTTGCATTTGACGGTAGAACACGCAGTTTGGTGCTTCAACCAATTCGGCAGCTAATTCAACATCGTGGTTAATTGGGCCTGGATGCATGATAATTGCATCCTTCTTCATTCGATCGTAACGAGCTTGATTGATACCATATTTTTCGTGGTATTCTTCAGCAGAGAAGCTGGCTTCGTTAGCATCACCGTCATGACGTTCATGTTGAACCCGAAGAAGCATAAGAACGTCCATTTCCTCAACTAAGTCATCGAGTGGCATGTACTTACCATATTTGTCAAAGGCATGATCGTACCAGTATTCTGGACCTGAGAAGTAAACTGATGCCCCTAAGCGGTTCAAGATTTCCATGTTACTACCAGCAACCCGAGAGTTAGTAATATCACCGATGATTCCTACCTTTAAACCGTCAAAGTGGCCAAAGTGTTCGTGGATAGTCATCATATCAAGCATACTTTGGGATGGGTGTTGACCACTACCATCACCACCGTTAACAATTCCCATATCCAAATGAGAACCAGCTGCTGGGTGAATCAATGGTTCGTAATAAGCATTCATTGAGTGGCGAATAACTGCCAAGTCGATACCGAGCGCGTTCATGGTTAACATTGTATCGTACATGGTTTCACCCTTGTTAACTGAACTATGCTCTGGATCGAAGAAGATTTCAGTCAATCCAAGGCGTTTTTCTGCAACTTCAAAACTAGTGTGTGTTCGTGTAGAGTTTTCAAAGAAGGCATTAGTAACGTATACAGGTTCGCTCAATTTAGGAGTTGCTCCACCTTGTTGGTAATATTCTGCCCGATTGATCAAGGAAAGAACTTGGTCGGCAGAAAGGTCTTCCACGGAAACAAAATGAGATAATTTAACAAGTGGTAATGCAGCTGATTTAATCATTATAATTAACTTCCTTTTATTAAAATTTGTCCTAAAGAAAAAACACCAAGCTACATGGAGGCCTGGTGTTAACGAAAATTTTAAAGTTAGTTAATTCTACTTTGAAACTGTCGTCTTTCTAGCCTCACGGGACTAAATTAAAGGACATATGTTGATAATCAATTTACTCTATCATCTCCTCCATGTCAATCCCTTTTCTACATTTTTACCTAATTTAATTTATAATATAAGGGAGAGGGGTGTAAATTATGGATAAAATAACAAATAAACAAAAATTGTGGACAATCATTATAATTGCTGCAATTGCTATTTTCTTGCAATACGGGTTAAGACAACCACTTTGGGCTCAAATTTTGGTAACAATTGTGGGCTCTGTCGTTGCTTTATCAATGTTGATTGGAATGGTTAAATCAATCAAAAATGGTAACTATGGCGTTGACTTACTGGCAATCTTAGCGGTTGTGGCAACCCTAAGTTTCAGTCAATATTGGGCCGCTATGGTTGTTTTAATAATGCTTACTGGTGGGGATGCCCTAGATGACTATGCCACTAAGAAAGCAAACAGTGAATTAAAGACATTACTAGACAATACACCAGACACTGCCCATGTTATTGGAGCTAATCAACAAGTAACAGACACTAAAGTACAAGATGTGCCGGTTGGAGCAACCATTATTATCAAACCAGGAGAAATTGTTCCCTTAGATGGAAAAGTGATTAAGGGTGAAAGTGATTTAGATGAATCTTCTTTAACGGGAGAATCTCGTCCTATTACTAAAGTACCTGGTGATTCATTAATGTCTGGAGCAATTAATGGTGCCAGTTCTCTGATTGTTAAAGTAACTAATCTTGCTAAAGATAGTCAATATCAACAGCTGGTAAAACTTGTAGAGACAGCCGAGAAATCTCCAGCTCACTTTGTTCGTTTAGCTGATCGCTATGCTGTTCCATTTACGGTTGTTGCAATTGTGATAGCGCTTGGGGCCTGGTTAATCTCTGGTGACCCTCTTCGAATTGCGGAAGTTCTAGTGGTAGCCTCTCCTTGTCCTCTTATCTTGGCTGCTCCCGTAGCAATGGTTTCTGGGATGAGTCGTGCTTCACGCAATGGAATTATTGTTAAAACAGGAACTGTTCTTGAGAAATTAGCGGATGCCAAAACTGGTGCCTTTGATAAAACAGGAACAATCACTACCGGCCATCTTGAAGTCAAAGACATTATTCTCTCTTCCGACTCTCCTTATACTAAAGATCAATTATTGAATCTTGCTGCCAGTGCTGAACAAGATTCAGCTCATATCCTAGCCCGCTCATTGATTGCTTACAGCAAAAAAGAATCCTTAAAGTTAGAACCTGTTTCTAAAATCGAAGAAGTTACCGGAAAAGGAATTATTGCAACTATCGGATCTAATAAACTCAAACTAGGTAAATTAAGTTTCGTTAATCCAGAAGGAAATGCTAAAATTTTGCCATATACCGCCATTTATGTAGCTGTTAATGAAAAATATGCTGGAGCAATCACCTTTGTTGACCATATACGTCCAGAAGCTAAAAAAACTATGGATACTTTGCGTAAATTAGGTGTTGAAAAGCTAATGATGCTTACGGGCGATCAAGCTATTTTTGCCGAACAGGTTGCTAAACAAGTTGGTATTAATGATGTATATACCAATCTCCTTCCTCAAGGAAAAATTAAAATTCTTAAATCAATTCCTCAAAGCGGTCATCCAGACTTCATGGTTGGTGATGGAGTCAATGATGCTCCATCCTTCGTAACTGCCGATGTTGGGATTGCAATGGGTGCGCATGGTGCTACTGCTGCTAGTGAATCTGCATCCGTTGTTATTATCCACGACGATTTATTCAGGATTGCCAAATTAGTTTCCATTTCCCAAGAAACAATTAGAATCGCTAAACAAGCTGTCCTAATAGGAATTGCTATTTGCACTATCCTAATGCTTATAGCTGCTACTGGTATTATTCCAGCTTTCTGGGGGGCCATGCTTCAAGAAGTAATTGATACAGTTTCAATTCTCTGGGCGCTCCGTGCACGAAAAAATGATTAAACTAAAAAGCTGAGAAGTAACCGAAACACATCTATGTGTACCAAGTTACCTCTCAGCTTTATTTTATTGTTCATCATACAGAGTTTTAACTGATTGCACATCCGCTGGTTGAATCGTATAGAATGATCCTGCAGGCTGCATTACTGAAGGACTATCTACATGATCAAGACCGATTGCATGACCGAGTTCATGTTCTGCTGTATTGATTATTCTTTGTTCATCATATCCGTAATTCGGATCCAATAAGTACTTTTGATTTAAATATACTGTTGCATGAGTAAAATGATTAGTTAACGAATTAGTTGATGTCTTTGTTAACCCTGCAGCATTTGTATTAGCATTATTCATTGAATGGACTACAATATTTGCCCCATCACTATTAGCTACCTGACGAAAAGTAAAAGCTCCTGTCTGATTCCACTGTTCTAATGCTGATTTAGTAGCTGCGTCCAAAGTGGCGTTACCTGTATTGATATAGACAGTAGCAGATGGTTTTGCCCAACGACCACCAGTTGAAATAGTATCATCAGTCTTAGCGCTCTCAGTAGAAGAAGTAATATTTCGTGAACCAGAATCTCTTAAATTAAGATTGTTATTGTTCGTACTTGATTCTTGGCCCATTAACTGAGCAATATTTTCACGGAAATTCCAAATCAACCGTGTTGTTGCTGCTTGAGCACTCCTACTATTCATATATAAATATAATACAAATAGTAATAGTGTGATAACCAATATTTTTCTTACAAGGCGAATAAGTTTTATCAGGTTCACCCTCTTTCTGAAGATTATTATATGAATAAGCTTTTACCAATATGTGAAAGAGATATTAAGATTTTATTAACTCATTTTCACTAGATTAGCAAATACAAACAAAAAAGGCAACCGCCCCGGCACAGTACAAGTGTCTAAAGGGTTGGTTGTCTTTTTATGAACTAAAATTTAGTCCTTTTTCCGCCGTCTTGAAGCTGCTCCTAATCCGAGAAGTCCTAATAATGCTCCAGCAACAGTTCCTAACCGTGATGTTTGTTGGTCGTTCCCGGTCTGTGGAAGCGTACTGCTTTGTACCGATGCTTCTGAGCTAATAGAATTCATCGAAAGACTAGCTTGGCTGTTTATATTTAGTGATTCTGTCAGGCTTACAGAATTGCTATTACTTGCCTCGCTAGTTGTATTTGAGCTTGAGTAAGATACTGAAAGGCTCTCTGAGAAGCTAAATGATTCTGAGGTGCTTCTTATCGCAGATTCTGAAGCACTCGTTGAAGCGCTAATTGATGCGCTTGTTAAGGCACTTACCGATGCACTAGTTGAGGCACTTGTTGATGCACTAGTCGATGCGCTTACTGAAGCGCTTGTTGATGCACTAGTCGATGCACTTTCTGAAGCGCTCGTTGATGCACTAGTCGATGCACTTTCTGAAGCACTTATTGAAGCGCTCGTCGATGCGCTAATTGATGCACTGGTTGAGGCACTAGTCGATGCGCTGATTGATGCACTTGTTGAGGCACTTGTTGAAGCGCTCGTTGAAGCACTGGTTGATGCACTTTCGGATGCGCTTGTTGATGCACTAGTTGAAGCGCTCGTCGATGCGCTAATTGATGCGCTTTCTGATGCACTTGTTGAAGCGCTTGTTGAGGCGCTCGTCGATGCGCTGATTGATGCACTGGTTGAGGCACTTACTGAAGCACTCGTTGATGCACTTACCGATGCACTTTCTGAGGCACTTGTTGATGCACTAGTCGATGCACTTTCGGATGCACTGGTTGACGCACTCGTTGATGCACTTTCGGAGGCACTTGTTGAGGCACTAGTCGATGCACTTACCGATGCACTTTCGGATGCACTTGTTGAAGCGCTTATTGAGGCACTTACCGATGCGCTGACTGATGCACTCGTTGAGGCGCTCGTCGATGCGCTGATTGATGCACTAGTCGATGCACTTTCGGATGCGTTAATTGATGCACTTGTTGAGGCACTAGTCGATGCGCTGATTGAGGCACTTGTTGAGGCACTCGTTGATGCACTTACCGATGCACTTTCGGATGCGCTTGTTGAGGCACTTGTTGAAGCGCTCGTCGAGGCGCTAATTGATGCGCTTTCTGAAGCGCTTGTTGAGGCGCTCGTCGATGCGCT
>JBCLSJ010000003.1:0-137351 GCA_041225415.1 Lactobacillaceae bacterium 24-114 | reverse complement strand
TCTGTTTGCATAAAAAAACACCTCCCACATTTACGTGAGAGGTGTCGGCATCCATCAATACCATTTGACAGATACCCATTTAAACCAACACGCTTAAAAATATCGTCAACATGGCGTAGATGCCAATGATAGTCAAAGGCATCATTTAAATCCTCTTGACTTAATTGTTTTTGAATTATTGGATCTGCTTCTAGAAGAGGGCGGAACGGTACTTGCTCTGCCCAGCATTTTGCTGTATATGGTTGAATTAAATCATAAGCTGATTCTCGCGTCATACCAGAGTTAACCAACTTCAAAAGTACTCGACCTGAATAGATCAAGCCTAGTGTCTTATCCATATTTTTTTTCATAGTCTCAGGAAATACATCCAAATTCTTAAGGATGCTACCTAAGCGTCGTAACATGTAATCAATTAATGAGGTTGAATCAGGAAGAATCATTCGTTCTGCACTCGAATGAGAGATATCTCGTTCGTGCCAAAGCGTAACATTTTCCATTGCTGTTACAACATTGCCACGCAGAACCCGGGCACAACCTGTAATATTTTCTGAACCGATTGGGTTGCGTTTATGAGGCATTGCTGAAGAACCTTTTTGACCTTTAGCAAAATGCTCTTCCACTTCATGAATTTCTGTTCGTTGCAATGATCTGATTTCTGTTGCAATATTTTCCATGCTTGAACCTAACAAAGCAATTGCCGCGATATACTCAGCGTGAAGGTCACGAGGAAGAATTTGTGTAGAGATCTCTTGTGCACGTAAGCCAAGTTTTTCACAGACATACTCTTCGACAAATGGTTCCACCTCTGCCATTGTACCGACTGCCCCCGAAATTTTTCCTGCTTCTACAGCTTTAGCAGCATGTTCGAAACGTTCTTGGTTCCTTTTCATTTCAGAATACCAGCGAGCAGCCTTTAAACCAAAGGTGGTTGGTTCTGCATGAATCCCATGAGTTCTCCCCATGCAGACAGTATACTTATACTTTTTTGCTAATTCTTGAAGCACGTTCATAAATTCATCAATATCATTTCTGATAATATTGTTCGCCTTTTTTAATCGTAGACCTTGTGCCGTATCCACAACGTCAGTACTAGTTAATCCATAATGAATCCATTTTCTTTCTGGACCTAAGGATTTTGAAACGTCTCGAGTAAAAGCGATAACATCATGGTGAGTAATAGCTTCAATTTCCGCAATTTCACTAACTGAAAACTTGGCTTTTTTCTTAATTTTCCTAACATCATCTTCTGGAATATGACCAAGTTTACTCCACGCTTCTACGGCTGCTATTTCTACGTCTAGCCAGCATTGATATTGCGTTTCAGGGCTCCAAATATTTTTCATTTCGGGACTAGTATAACGATCGATCATCTAGTTAAATCCTCTCTTTCCTCTAAAGGGATGAATGTATTTAATTCCATATTTTAGTATCATTAATTTCTTGTAAGGTTTTATTAACATCATTAGTTAAGACAGTAACGTGGCCCATCTTCCGGTTATAATGTATTTCTGCTTTTCCATAATCATGGAAATGCCAACCAGCTTTTTCTTTTATTTGTCCTCGGACTTTTTGAACATGTTGACCTAATACATTAACCATTACAGCAGGTTGCAGGAGCTCAATTTTTGGCAATCGCCAATTGCAAACTGCGCGATTGTGAATGGCAAATTGGGAGAAGTTACAAGCTTCAATTGAGTAATGACCGGAATTATGCGGACGTGGGGCTAACTCATTAATATAAATTTTTCCATTATGTGCAATGAACATTTCTACCCCGAGAATTCCACGTAAATTGAGTGCTTCCGCTATTTGAACAGCCATCAATTTAGCTTTTTCCTGCAATTCATTCGATATTCTTGCTGGTACAATGGTCAGATGCAAAATTTCATTGTTGTGAATGTTTTCTGCTACAGGAAAAGTAGTTACCTCTCCATCCTCATTTCTTCCCACCATTACTGAACATTCAAGGTCAAACGGTACCCAGCCTTCCAGAATACATTCAGTTTTATCGACAAGCTCCATTGCCATTTTCAAGTTCTCTTGATCTTTAATAACTACCTGACCATGGCCATCATACCCTCCTTCATTGGTTTTCAGAACACATGGATAGCCAATTTCTGTTATTGCTTGTCTTAAGTCATCCTGATTATAAACAGACCTAAAAGGTGCGGTTTTTAATCCTGCCTTTTTTAAAAACGATTTTTCTCGTAATCGGTTCTTTGTTATATATAGGAGGTTAGTTCCTTGTGGCAGATAAACTTTATCAGAAATTGCTTCAAGCGTATTTAAATCAACATTTTCAAATTCATAAGTCAAAACATCTGCTTTTTGTGCTAGTTTCTCAATAGCTTTCTTGTCGTCATAAGGAGCAATAATCTGTTCATCAGCAACCTGACCAGCGGGACAATTAGGTGTTGGATCAAGAATAACGACTTTCATTCCTGTTTGTTTGGCATCCAGTACCATCATCTGCCCAAGCTGACCACCACCAATGATACCAATCGTTTTTCCTTGTTGAATAAAATGGCTAGTCATCAAGATCCTCCCCGCTTTTGAGTGCTTGATCATGCATTTCTCTTCTAAAAGCAATAATTTGGTCTTGAATATGTTGGTCCGTAATTCCTAAAATCTGTAAGGATAATAAAGCAGCATTTTTAGCACCTGCTTTCCCAATAGCGGTAGTAGCAACTGGGATTCCAGCGGGCATTTGAACGATTGATAATAAAGAATCAAGTCCACCTAACGCCTTTGTTTGTCCTGGAATTCCAATGACAGGCAATGGGGTATTTGCGGCAATCATCCCAGGTAAGTGAGCAGCACCACCAGCACAAGCAATAATAACTTTTGTCCCATTTTTTACGGCATTTTGAGCAAACGTAAACATCTCATGGGGCATTCGGTGGGCGGAAATGACTTGTTTATCATAAGAAACACCAAATTGATCTAAAACCTGACAAGCTTCTTTAACAGTTGGCCAATCAGACTTACTTCCCATCACGACACTAATTTGACTCATCGTCATATCCCCCTTTTAGAATAAGCCAGTAATCTGGCCATTATCATCAATCTTCATATTAACAGCCGCCGGGACCTTTGGCAGCCCTGGCATCGTCATCATATTTCCAGCAAGGGCAACAATAAAGCCGGCACCGATCTTAGGAACAAAATCACGAATATGGAAGGTAAAGTTGGTTGGTGCTCCTAATTGTTTCTGGTCGTCAGTAAATGAATACTGGGTCTTGGCAATACATACCGGAAGATCATTCCATCCATATTCGGCAAATTTTTTGAGTTGGTTTATTGCTTTTTTACTAAAGGAAACTTCTTTTGCTCCATAGATGTTTTTTGCAATTTTCTCTACCTTTGTTTGAATATCATCTTCCAGATCATAGACAGATTTAAAATTACTTGTTTGATCAGCTAATTCAACTACCTTTTTTGCCAAATCATGGGTACCTGCGCCTCCCTTTGCCCAAGCATCAACTTCAATAGCATCCACACCCAAGAGATGACAATTATCCTTAATCATTTTAATTTCTTCAGGAGTATCAGCAGTAAAATGATTAATGGCAACTACAAGCGGAATACCAAATTTTTGCATGTTTTTGATATGACGATTTAGGTTAGCCATCCCCTTTTTTAAAGCTGCTAATTGTGGTTCATTGAGGTCAGCTAGTTTAGCGCCCCCATTATATTCGAGTGCCCGCACCGTAGCTACGATTACAATTGCATTTGGCACTTTTCCCAATGCTCTTTGCTTAATATCAAGGAATTTTTCCGCCCCGAGGTCAGCACCAAAACCTGATTCTGTCACTGTATAGTCTGAAAGGTTTAAAGCAGTTTGAGTAGCTAAAATACTATTACAGCCATGTGCAATATTAGCAAATGGTCCCCCATGAATAATCGTTGGTGTATGATCTAATGTTTGGACTAAATTAGGCTTAATCGCATCCTTGAGAATAATTGTAATTGCGTCTTGGAAGTGTAATTGGCCCACCGTAACTGGCTGCTTATCATAAGTGTAACCTACCACAATTTTACTAATTCGTTCTTTTAAGTCATGAAGACTAGTAGACAGACACAAAATAGCCATTAGTTCAGACGCTGCTGTAATATCGAATCCTGATTCACGCGGAACTCCTGCCATCGGTCCACCTAATCCTGTCACTACATTACGCAATGCGCGATCATTAACATCTTCCACCCGTTTCCAAATAATTCTTCGAGGATCTAACTTTAATTCATTGTCACGCATAATGTAATTATCAATTAATGCTGCTAAGGTATTGTGAGCACTTGTTAATGCATGCAAGTCTCCCGTGAAATTCAAGTTAATGTCCTCCATTGGAATAACTTGGCTATAACCCCCACCGGTTGCACCACCTTTAATACCAAATACAGGTCCCATCGAAGGTTCCCGCATAGCAATCGTAGTCTGATAGTTCAATTGATTTAAGGCATCTCCTAATCCAATTAGGACCGTAGATTTACCCTCGCCAGCGGGGGTCGGATTGATTGAAGTTACAAGAATAAGTTTATGTTTTTTATTTTCATTAGGTTCAATATTTAGACTGATTTTAGCCTTATTTTCCCCGTATTGTTCAATTTGGCTATCATCTAACCCGAGTTTTTTCGCGATTGCTGTAATAGGCTCAAGGGATGCATTAGTTGCAATTTCAATATCTGTCATTAACATTAACTTCCTTCCTTAGGTCTGTTTCAATATTATTATACATTAATCAAGAACGATTTCACTAATTATTTTAAAATAAGTTCGTATTTTGGTGATAATAAAACTTGATAAGCCTAGATAAGTTCGTATAAAAAGAATGCAACCGAACAATTAGCAAATTGTCAGTTACATTCCTAACCTATCTTATTCATTGTTTTATTTTTCCCACAAGAATTTGATAATTGCCTTATTAACCTTATCATTATCATGTAATTTGCTGTGTTGCGCATCTTTTCCAGTAACTTTTAACTCAGTGTAAGACTTTGCTCGTGAGGCAATTAAATATTGCAATGAGCGAGAAGAAATATTACTTACTCGACCATCCGTCTTATTACCAATATCACCATAGATATTAAGCACTTCAACTTGATTCTTTGGATAAGCCTGGCGTGCCTTTAACATTTCTTTATAGGTAGCATTCATTTTATCAGGTTTCCCTTTCGAATTAATCGTCATTCCGGCTGGCTGTTGGATACTTGCTGGAATTCCGTTAAAATTCAATCCTGCAAAGTGGCCAGCAATATCAACTTGTTTTTGCAATTGCGGCATGTCCTTATTGTGACCATTCTTTAGCATATAATAAATAATAGAGATGTTACCCAATGAATGACCAACCATGTTTATCTTATTAATGTCGTAACGTTCTTTTAACAATTTAGCCACATTGGTAGCATATTCCCCATGTTTTTTAAAATTCAATTCTCGATTGTTTTCATAATTAACTTCAACAATTGGGTTAATTGCTCCCTTACGCATGTTCCCATGAATGGTAACTTTACCATTTTCTGCAACATCAGCCCGAATAACCGTATTTGTAACACCTGCCCGTTTAGCTGCATTTACCATATCGGTTTCGGCGCGGTAAGTACTACCCCCACCATGAAAAAATAAAGTTGCAGTAGTAGATTGAACAAAACGTTTACTTTTCTGGGTATGCCAAATTGCGGCCCCAACAATTGCACATAAAACAGCGACAATCACAATTTTTACTGCAATCGAACTTCTATTCATTTTATCTTTACTCCTTCCCAGTAATCTATCTTCTTAATTATACAAAAAATGAAGTGCCCACAGTAGTAGGAACACTTCATTTTTATTACTAACTTTGCGGTTAGAGTCGGAGATAAACTATTTTTCCCATAGAAACTTAATTAATTCTCGGTTTACCTGACTATTATTGTGGAGCTTGCTGTGTTGAGCATTTTTTCCATGAATTTCAACTTCACGGTATGACTTGGCCCGATCACTTACTAGATATTTCAATGATTTAGCAGAATTTACCGGTACATCTTCGTCCGAGTGGCTGCCATCCTCAACATCCCCTGTATTTCTAGGAAAGCTTTGTCGTAAGCCAAGTAATTCGCGGTAGGCAGAGTCTATTTTATCTGGCTCGCCAGTCTTAGGATTTATCTTAGTATTTTGCGTCTCACTTTGCCCTACTAATCCATTATAGTGGCCAGCAATTGCTACTAAGTGGGCTACTTGCGGAAGGCTTTTATCATTTACATTGTCATTAATATAATTGATAATCTCTAAGTTTCCCATTGAATGCCCCACCAGGTTAATTTGCTTGTAATGGTGCTGCTTTTCTAAAGCCAGTACCACATTTTTCACGTATTCGCCGCCATGATGATAACCTTGCGTGTAATTATCTTGATATGCACTTAATTTATTATCTTCAAGATTGACTTCCACAATGGGATTAATGGCATTTGCTGGAATTTGATGGTTAAATGTTACTTTTCCTTTTTTGTCAACGTTAGCCCGCACAATTGTCTTGGTTACACCGGCATCACGGGCAGCATTGGCCATCTTTTCTTCAGCATGAGAACTGCTCCCCCAGCCATGAACAAAAATCGTCGGCGTTGATGATTGGATATAATGGGTTACTGCATGCGCTCGCGAGCTTATCCCTAATAAGCCAACTAAAATAACCGCAAAACCTACTAATAATTGAGAATGTTTTTTCATCTAATCCTCCTCTACAAAAGCCCCATCAAAGAATTGTTTGATCTTCTTAAATGGTATTTTATCAACCCGATCATAAAGGTCAATATGTTCACAATCATCTACAACATACATCTCTTTAGGTTCTTTTGCTAGCTTATAAGCTCGTTTCGAGAAAGCACGTGAATGAGCATGATCACCAAAAATAAAAAGGATTGGCCGTGGGGAAATTTCGTCAATATAAGCTAACGCCGGAAATTGCATCATGGCAAGGTTAGAAGTAGTAGTGAAATTTCCGCGAGCATGAGCATGAAAACCACGAGGGACAGCATAGAAACGATTCCATTCATTAGTAATAGGATCGGTTTCTGGCAATGCATCAATATCCGGGTAAGGTTTAGTGGGAAAACTTGGCTTATATTCAGGCATCCCGCTTGCATAATCTTCCCAGCGCTGGTTAGCTAACTCGTCTTTCATTTTATTTAACTCTTCATCACTTAGTTTCATCATCCCCCGAACATCAGTAATATCATACATTGATGCGGTAGCAACGGCTTTAATTCGCGGATCCACCGCAGCAGCTGCTAATGCAAAACCACCAGAACCACAGATTCCAATAGTCCCAATTTTGTTACGATCAACAAATGGAACGTCCACGCCAAGATAATCAACCGCTGCACTAAATGATTCCGCAAATAAGTCTGGAGAGGAAACTCGTCGTGGCTCACCAGCAGAATCCCCCATATTCGCTTGATCAAAAGTTAATATAATAAAGCCACGCTGAGCAAGTTCATTACCATACACGGCTGGTCCTTGTTCTTTCACTCCACCATAGGGCGCACCAATAATTAGAGCAGGGTGCTTTTCTTTAATATCTAAATCTTTAGCGTAATAAAGGTCACCGGCTAATTTTAAGCCATAACGATTTTTAAAATTAATACTTTGCCGTTCTACGTTTTCTGATAATGGTGTAATGTATCCAAATGACATATTATTCTCCTCCGATTTTTTTAATTACTTTAGCAGGAACACCTGCAACAACAGTATTGGCAGGAACATCTTTATTAACAACTGCTCCCACGGCCACCACCGCATTCTCTCCAACCGTAACACCTGGTAAAATTGTCGCTTTTGCACCCAGCCAGGCATTTTCCTTAATAAGGACTGATTTTAATTCAACCCCATGGCGTTTTTCTGGATCAAGGGGATGATTTACCGAAATAATTGTTACATTGGGTCCGACTAAAACCTTATCTGCTAATTCAATTCCGCCGAGATCAGTAAACATCGCACCACTGTTGATAAATACTTGTTTCCCAATTTTCAGGTTAGCTCCGTAATCACTACGGATCGGTAAGCGGATTTCAACAGAGTTATCTATTTTTTGACCAGTTACATCATTAAGGACGTGGCGAATTTCTTTTTGCGATGCTGGGCGGCCATTCAATTGTTGAAGCAAGTCTTGATTTTTAAAGCCGTAGCCGTGATTGCCGCAAGTTCTTCTTTTTGAATCTCCTTCATTTTCATCCCTCTTTTTGCCTGAAATTATTGTTTATATCTTAGCGAGTTTTTATAATAATGTTAAATACTTATATTTAATGGCATACTATAGTTAAAAAGCATATTGGAGTGATCAAAATGGAAATCCGTGTACTGAGGTATTTTATCGAAGTAGTTCAAGAAAAGAACATCTCAAATGCCGCTAAAAGATTGCATATTTCTCAGCCAACTCTGTCTCGGCAATTGATGGATCTTGAAGAAGAACTTGGGATTACTTTATTTGAACGAGGACACCGGCAAATCAAACTTACCCAAGAGGGCTATTATTTATATGAACGGGCGCAAGAGATTACTGGTCTCGTTGACAAAACTGAAGCCGACCTGCAATCGCAAAAGATCATTAGCGGAACATTAGATATCGGGGCTGGAGAAAGTACAGCTATTCAACCAGTAATGACTGTAATTGGTAACCTGCTCAAAGAATACCCAGATATCAAAATTAATTTAGTAAGTGGCGATAGTGACCTGATCTACCAGCGTTTAAATAACGGTACCTTGGATTTCGGAATCATAATGGGGCCAGAAAAACTCCTAAATTATCATTCCATTAGTTTGCCACAAAATAATATCTGGGGAATCTTAGTCCGAAAAGATCAGCCGATTGCAAAAAAAAAAAAGATCACTCCGCAAGATCTAATTGGCCTGCCAATACTAACGTCAGCGCAATCAAAACAACAAGACGTTTTTAGAAGTTGGGCCGGTTCACTGATCGATCAGTTTAATTTCATTGGCCAGTATAATTTAATTTTTAATGCTCGTTTATTAGTGGAAACGGGAGCGTGCGTTGCGCTGACCTACCAAAATTTGATCAATATTACTGGGACCGACCTTGCCTTTCGTCCCTTAACTCCTACTGTTACTGACCAAAATAATCTGATTTGGAATAAAAATCGTCAATTATCTAACGTTGCACAGGTTTTCTTGAACCGCTTAAAGGAAGGGCAAGTAGTATAGAATAAAGCCTTTTCTCTCAAACACTGGCTTTTATATTACTTCCCTATAGAACTAATATAATCTATTACCATTGTTTAAAAAGCAAAGGGACTGTGACATAAGTTAAGTTACTTTCATAAAAAGCAAATACGCAGTACAACAATGGCCTCTAACGTCCGGCAAAACCGAACGTTAGAGGCCTATTATTGCTTGCGGGGGCTCCCAGAGGCTAGCTTCGCGTCGAAAACGAAGTCACAAGTGACTTCTGTCTCGCTCCCCCAAACTTATATGACTAAAACTCTAAAACACCATTAAACTACTGCTGTCTATAGGTCTTGAAGTTCTTCCATATGGTCTGCTGTTTTTTGATCTAATTCATTATGCTCATCAGTAAAATCATTGTAACTACCACTAATATTAGTTGCATGATTAGCAAAATGTTTTAAGTCTAAGTACGATTTATGGATCGTTTCCTTGTCGGATTTCTTTACAGAATCATTTTTCTGAATTTTTTGATCTAAGTCATGCAGGTCACTAACTTTACTATCAATTTCATCAATCTCGTCGGTATGATTACTTTGGATAGTATCAACGGCAGATTCTACATCAAAATCATCAGAATTATCTATTGCATCGCTCCATTCTTTTCCTTCTTGCTTTGAAAGATCTTCAACCTTAGAACCAAGTGTGCCGTATTGATCAATAAAATCTTCTTTATCATCCTTATAATTTGATTTGTTCTTTTCCTGTTGTTCTGTAGCTTGTTGTTCTTGAGTTTCATCAATACTTCCCTGCGCCATTCCAGCAATTAGTAGTGAAATAATCATTACTATAAGACTAATCCAAAAATATTTTTTATTTTTCTTAAGTGATTCATTTTCTTTATCTTTTCTTCCTTTAAACCACCTAATACCATAGACAATTGCGACTATAAACGCAACCAAAAACACTAAATCAAATAACGTTACCAATATCTCCATAATATAAATATCCTCCTCAAATATACAAAAATGGTCAACCAGCGTAGCTAATTGCGTCGATTGACCATTTAGTTTTAAAACTCTTACATTTTACCAAAAATTCCTTAAACTGCATATATTTAATACAAGAACCACCAGTAATTTGACTAATCGGATAAAATTTTAGATTAATAGTCAAAGTCTTCTTTTATATCATCAAAAAAGCGCTGAATAACTAGATTTCTCCAGCCTCAGCGCTTCTCTTTATTTAAAATTAAGTGAATCAATCCAACCATCAATTTGACGCGGGTTATTTAAAATTGCCCCTTGGTTGACCTTAGTATCATAGCCGTTTTCATTAACCGTTCGTTCAACATAGTTTTGTGAGCGATCATAGCTTGTTCCACCAGAAGTAGCAAATAGTGCTAAATTCTTCCCGTTTAAATCAAGATGATCAATCACGGTGCTAATCATCCGTGGCGGAATTGCCCACCAAATTGGATGACCAATAACAATATTATCGTAGTTAGTAATATCTGGTAAATCATCCGTAATGTCAACACGGCTATTATGCTCGTGTTGTTCAACCGTTGTCCGACTGCTTTCATCATGCCAATTAAGGTCAGCAGCGGTATATGGTTGCGCTGGATGAATTTCTGCCATATCAGCATTTAGCTTTTGCGCAACTTGTTCTGCAATCTTCTTAGTAGTGTTAGTTGCGGAATAGTATAAAACAAGGGTCTTTGCCATTATTGAGGGCCTCCTTTATCTTAAAACGCTGTATAAATTTTAACGTAAAAAAGCAATGATGAAAAATGCTTATAATTAATCCTTATCTATGCTTTAAAAGTATTAATCGTTAGCATGAATATTATATGCATTTAATAACATCTCACCAACGCCGGGCGCATCTGGGTCGTGCATTCCCTTCTCCTTATCGAGCGCACGAATTTGATCCATTTCTTCATCCGTTAGTTCAAAGTCAAAAATATTAAGATTACTCTTAATTCGTGCTTCGTGAACGGACTTAGGAAAGACAACAATTCCTTCTTGATTTTCAAAACGGAGAATTACTTGACCAGCATTCTTACCGTATTTTTCAGCAATTGCTGTAATTACTGGTTCATGAAGCAAGTCAACATTGCCTTGACCAAGAGGTGCCCAGGCTTCAAGGCGAACATCATCCTTCGCAAGAATTTCCCGTAATTCCCTTTGTTGGGAGTAAGGGTTAAATTCAACTTGGTTTACCGCAGGAATTACATCAAAGTTAGGGACAAACTTGTTCCAGAGTTTTGGTGTCATGTTGGAAACACCGATTGAACGAAGCTTACCAGCCTTTTGTGCTTCTTCGACTGCCTTCCACGCTTCGTCAACCGCCCCATATGGTTGGTGAAGAAGGTAAAGGTCAATATAATCAAGCCCTAATTTGTTTAGGGAAGTTTCAATAGCCTTTTTTGCATCTTCATACTTGTAGTCTTGAAGCCACATCTTGCTAGTAACCCAGATTTTGTCTCGAGGAATACCACTATCCTTAATTGCTTTGCCAACTTCTTGCTCGTTCATATAGGCAGCAGCACTATCGATATGACGGTAACCAGCAGCCAGGGCATCCTTAACCGCATTGTATGTCGTGCCGTCAGCTGGGATTTGGAAAGTTCCAAAGCCGATTACTGGAATTTCATTACCATCGTTTAATTTGAAAGTAGGTACATTATATTTAGACATTATTTTTCGTCTCCTTTGCTTTAATCATTGTCTAAATATTCGCACCAAAGTTTTCAAACTAACATTACTTGATTATCATATCAGTATACTCTAAATGTATACTAACTGAATTGGATTAGTTTTTGCCGTAATTCTTCAACAACATCTCCTACCAATACGGGTTTAAATTTAGCTGAAAAATTCCCTAAAAACTTAAGTACGGGCACATTCCGTGTCATCTTATCTTTTCGTCCCGCACCATATACTAAAGTTGGTTCTACATAGGCTAATGGGACAGAGCTTGCCTGAAGATATTTAATCAATTCCTTTTTCACTGTCGTAAATTTCTTAGGTCCCAAAATACCGCCAATGAAGCCCATCGCCTTTGCATTTTTCTTTTCAGCAACTACCCGCATTACGTGAGCAGGCTTTTGGTTTAAGTTTTCAAATTCTTGCGGATCATTACTTGGCGCACCAACAAAATCAATAATATAGTCAATATTATCAGGAATTGCGTTTAAGGCCGCTTGTTCATCAGTAACATTAACTTTAATATTTGTAATTGCAGGATTGGCTAACTGATTTTGGCCTGACCGTGAAAGAACATAAAAGTGACTATCCTTGTCATGGTCTAACCAATTCTTAGTGAAGTTACGCCCTAAGTATCCATTTCCACCTAATAAAACAATATTTCTCATTATTTTCTGCCCTCCATCTAGATTTTTAGTCTTTTTATTGTAAGTAATCGAACCAGTCGATACAATTTATAATAAAAGCTAAACTGTGCAATAAAAAAGGGAGATCTAAGTAATGACAACCTCTAAGAACGATTTACGGTGGCGGCGAACCCATGAACAAATAAAACAAGGATTTATCAAAGAACTAACCCATCAATCTTTTGAACAACTGACAATTAGTTCTCTCATTAAAACTGCTCAAATTAGTCGGCGCGCCTTTTATATGCATTATGCAGATAAATATGACTTACGTGCTCAATTAGAAGAGGAGCTAATTCAACAATTGAAAGCTGCCTTTAGGGAAGATCACCAGCACTTTCTTCAAGATCTTAAAAATAAACAAGCCCTGTGGCAACAATATACTGTTCTACTTACAAATGTTCTTACCCTTATCAATCATGAGCGGCAACTTTTTCGTGTTCTCCTTTCAGCTAACGGTGATGCCCACTTTAAACAACAATTATGGAAACTGGTTGCCGGCGAAATCGACACACGTGTCGCCCTCTATAATGCTCATTTTACCGATAAACTTCCTCGTCATTATGCTTTAGTAATGATTGTCGATGGGTTGATCGGCCTCATCGAAGCATGGTTAAATAATCCCCACCCAGAAAGTGTGGAGCATTTTTCGCAAATTCTAACGGCTAGTCAATTGATTGCGCCATTGAATTTATTAGAAGAAAATTAGGCAGTTAATATATATCTTCATTATTATGCAAGTTCTGAATAATAAAAAATAGGGCTAGGCTTCAAGCCAGTCCCATCTCCAGCAATAATTGTACAAAATTTTTATCTCCCTATTGTTTATACCTGAAATATCAATTCAAATTATCGTCAATAAAATCTAAAACCGCTTTATGCAAATCAGTCAATGCAGTTGCTTCAATTGGATAATGAGAACCATTTCTTAATAAGGTTCGTGTTACTTTTACATGAGTTAATCTATCTAAAAATGGATCGCTGAGTCTTTGCGGAGTCCATTTGTCGGCCTCTGGTTGGGTTAATAATACTGGACAAACTGTAAAATCTTCAGGTTCAACTTCGGGTTTATAAGACATATAAGTATTTATAAATCTCATTGAAACTTTATTTCCTCCTGAGGTTCTATCTTTCAGCATTACTTTCAAACAATCAGGATCATTAACCAAGGCCGACATTTTTGATGGAATACTCATTTTCATTTTAAACCTTGAAAGTCCAAAATTAACTGCAAATTCCGTTAATCTTGTTGCAAACATACCCCAAAACCAATTACTTGTTGTAGTCATTTGCACATCTCTACTACGTTGATCTAGAAAAGTCATTCCAATGATTCCTTTGACTTTTTTATTTTTGACTGCAACATGATATGTTTCCATCCCTCCTGCAGACAGGCCATATAGAAAAATTGGTCGATCATCTCTATCGAGTTCTTTATCAATTAGATCCGATCCGCATTGAACCCAGTCATCATAACTAATGTTCTGTCCTTTACCTACTTGGGTGACCCCGTAATTTGGCATATCCACAGAAATCGTTTCATATCCATCTAAAGCAAGTGGACCTCCAATAATCATTGAAATTTGTCGCCCGTTAGTTCCAACACCATGAAACATAATGATTTTGGCCTTTGCTTTCTTATTTCTAAAAGTATCTAAATGAACCCTATTGCCTCTCCAATTCCATAATTCTTCTTTAGGATGGTAAGTTTCAGTATAATGATATTTTTCAGGAAGAAAATCTTCTACTTCTTTCCAAGCTCTTTGGTTTGTATAAGTTGTGTTCATAGTTAATAATCCTTTCTTTGTTGATGCATTAACTATAACAACATCTCTCATTTAGATAATTAACATATGTTAATCATAATTAAAGTTTTTTCGTATTCGACTTAAACTTTCTTTTTTTATTCCAATATAAGAAGCAACTTGTTTTTGAGGAATTCTCTTTTCAGCTTGACCAAAAGTGTCCTTAAACATTTTATAACGTTCTTTTGCACTTAAATTTTGAAAAGCATATTCTCTTTGCATTTTATATCGTAAGGTAGATTCTAACGTTTTAATGTAAAAATCCCTTAATTGATTATCTTCCATAATACATTGTTTTAGATCTTCAGCTTTAAATCTCAGACAATTTAGCGCTTCAATTGCATCAAAAGATTCTAAACTTGTGTTTGAAAACAATCCTTCGCCTAACAAAAAGTCCTTTTCTAACATAAAATTTCGAACAATCTCATTTCCTTGCTTATCAGTAATATAAGATTTAGCAAGACCACTAACTATAATATAAACAAATGCTTGCGTCTGATTAATTCCCAAAACCATACTTCCACGTGGAAAATATACTTCCTCTGCAATCAAAGCAAGCTTATGAATCGTTAAGGAAGAAATGGACGCCTTATGTTTATCAAATACTTCTGAAAGAATGCTTTCTTTTATTTCAACTTTCATTTTTCACTATTCTATCTTTTTCAAAGTCTCACAAGCCATTGGAGACGGCGAATAAAAGATATTCCCTACTTTCTTATTCATACTTAAAATTATAATCTACTCAACAAGCCAATAGAGCCTAGTCCTATTTTTTGCGGTCTCTTAATTTCTTATTTATCTTATTCACGTCGTTAACTTGATTAATGCGAATAATTCCCCAAATAATCAAATAAATTAGAACAATCATTAATATGCTTATTAAGTTTAAACTCCAATGATTAATCCAAATCATTATTAAAACTAAAATAAACGTTAAAACGAAATGAATAATTAACGCACTTAAATAGCTTAAGTCTGTCTTAAATATCAAACTTAACTGCCCAATTATTCCTCCAATTATTAGCACACTTATTGTATTGAGGAACGTTGGCATTGTTGGTTGAATTCTCATTGTGATTATTATCAAGTATGTTGTCGCTGCAAAGCCAATTCCCATACAAAATCGTCTAAATATTTTTGTCATCATGGTTTCACCTACAATCCTAAGTATTCTTTAATTACTGGAACATATTTCCGACTTATCGAGGTTTTTACGTTGTGAGTTAGCTTTGCAACCATCGTTCCTGAAAAGCCGTTTTCAACAGATTGTAAATAATCCATATTGATAATGGCATAACGCGAAACCTGAATAAATTTGGGGTCATTCAGTCGATCTTGAATATCTTTTAGCTTACCAGTTGTTGTAATGACACAGCTAACAGTATAGAAAGTCAATTCTCGCTGATTGACCTCTACCATTAATAGATCAGCAGGCTTAATAATCAAAAACTGGTCATCTGTTTTAATAGGAATGTTTGTTTCCTTGAGCTTTGTAAACTTAGCTAAATATTCTATTAAACGTTCTACTTGTATTGTTCGTTTTTTACTAACAATATTGACTCTAATATCATCTTCAAGCAGTTCATCATTTTGCTGGTAAGTAATTTTCACTATTCGAGCCCCTTTATATTAATTTCTTTTATATTTTAGATGATTTATAACAATAAATAAAATTAATCCCAATAAAGAAGCCCCTAATACCAATAAAAGATTTTCTGAATTTGTTAGGAGATGTCGAGTAATGCTTAGCTTTATCCCCAGAAATTTAGTAAATTCTGGACGCATATTTTGCGGAAAATCATTAATGATATAGTGTTTCGTTAAAATTTCACGATATGAAGCAGCGATATAAGCACCAGGGAATAATTTAATAAAGCGTTGTGCATTTACTGAGAGCACACCCATCGGCATGTAAGTTGCAACCATAAAACCAACTAGGGTGCCGATAATTGCTGCCACCCTGCTGTAAATTGTATGCGTGTTAATAAACTCAACGATGAGCAGACTAAAAATTGTCGAAAAAATTGTATTAATAATTGTGACAAGTAAAAGTAATAACAGCTCGTTGCCGTCTATCATAAAGTTATCTTGCCAGCTAAAATAACCAACCATAATTCCAAACACAATTAATTGCATAATAAAACTGACAAAAGCGGTACTGCCAAAATATGATAAAGAAATTTTAAGCGGTGTAAGAGCGGTCATTTCAAAATCCCAATAAACATCCTCCGTGCGGTCATTTACCAATTGTCCCATTACTGCAAATGCAGTTGTGAGTCCTGTAATCGCTAAAATTCCGCCAATCATCCACCCATCTAAGAGTGATTTGATATTACTAACATGTTCCCACGAAGAAACTAAATTATTTTGCAAAAAGCAAACGTAGATAAAAAAAGATATCAAAGCCCCCAATAGCGACATTAGCATCCCTACTCGGTTGCGAAAATATAAGGTAATATTTCTTTTCATCAAAGCTAACATTATTGAAGCTCCTTTCCAGTAATCGCAATAAAGGCATCATCTAAATTACCTTCCCGATACTCAAATGTTGATAGGTTATCTGCATATTTATTTACCAGCTTGATCGTTTCTAATAACGGAACATTTTTCAGTATATATTCTCTATTATTGATTTTCCTTCCTTTATCAAGTTCAACCTTGTGTTCAAATACTAAGCGCAACCGATTTGCTGCATATTTTTAGCGAAGTTCTTCTGCAGAACCTTCTGCTAAAACGTGACCATTTTCAAGCACATAAATTAAATCAGCTCCATCAGCTTCTTCTAAGTAGTGGGTCGTTAAAAAGATTGTTAGTCCTTGTTCGTTTTGTAGCTTTTTCAAGAGTTTCCATATTACATTTCGCGTTTGAATATCTAAGCCTGTTGTCGGTTCATCTAAAAACAATAATGTGGGATGATTTAAGAGGGCTCTTGCAATATCAACTCGTCGTTTTTGACCACCGGATAAAGTGCCATAGCGTTGGTTAACAAAATTTGTAAGACCAATCATTACTATTAATTGATTAATCCATTTCTCATCAACTTGTTTGTACATTTTCGCCCGACTAATAAGGTTTTCCTTAACTGTTAAGTCTTTATCTAATACACTTTGTTGGAATACAATTCCAATTTTTAAGTCAGCTTGCGTTTCAATCACTCCTGAGGTTGGTTTAATTAAGCCAGTTAGCATCTTAATTGTGGTTGATTTTCCCGCCCCGTTTGTTCCAAGATAGGCTACTAGTGCCCCTTGCGGAATTTTTAAATTCAAGTCATCAACTGCAAGTTTATTTCCGTATTTTTTGGTCAAGTTATGTGTTGTTATCAGCATTTCTTTCACCTCTTGAAGCTATTTAACAGCAAGCTACGAATTTTATCCGCCATTATTGCATTAGTGGTGAAAATTTAATTCCGAATGGTAAAAAAATAAGACTAAGATTCGAAATCCTAGTCTTATTTTTTAAATTTATTTCTTACTCATATCAATGATTACTTTACCTTTATTATGTCCCTGTTGAACTTTTTCCATCGCTTGCGGAACTTCATCTAAGGAAAAGACATTCCCAACTGCGGGGTGAATTTGATTTTCAACCAAAATCTTGCTTGCGTCTGCCAATTGTTGACCATTAGCTGTCACAAATAAGAATTGATAGTCTATTTTTCTTTTAGCTGCTTCTTTTTCAATACTACGGGATGCAATACTAAAAAGACCTTGTTTAAACTTGCTCATTTTCATTCGTTTAGCAAATTCCTTATTAGGCATTCCACGTAAGGAAACAAGCTTTCCATGAGGACGTAAAATCGCCATCTGCTTAATTAACTCGGTGCCCCCTAACGTATCAATTACTAAATCAATTCCTGAAAGAACCTTTGTATAATCTTCTTTGGTGTAATCAATAAATTTGCTTACTCCGAGTTGTTCGACCCGTTGTTGATTTTGTGGACTACCGCTAGTAATTACTTTGAGTCCTCTTGCAACAGCAATCGGAATAGCCATCGCCCCGAAACTTCCTGTCCCACCAGAAATAAATAGCGTCTGACCTGGGTGTGCCTGTAATACTTCAAGAGCTTGAATCGCTGTTAAAGCAGTTAAAGGAACACTAGCCGCTTCTTGATCAGTAAGATATTCTGGTACGTGGGCAATTGCAGATTGATTAACTACTAATTCTTCAGCAAACGCACCAATATTATTTAACGGGTTACGCCCATATACACGGTCACCGACTTTAAATTCAGCAACATTCTTTCCAACTTGTTGGACAACTCCCACAAACTCATTTCCCAGTATTTGCGGCAATTTATATGGGGTAACTAATTTCAAATCACCATGCGCTATTAAATTATCCAATGGATTCACGCCAGCCGCTTTAACTTGAATTAGTAGGTCATCAGGTCCGAGCGGCGGCAAAGAAGCATTGCTAATTAGTATTTGTGGAGTCTTTTTATTGTACTTAGTAAGTTGAGCGGCTTTCATAATAATCCTCACTTTTTCTTATCTTTATCAATCATAATGAATTAAGAAAATCACGTCAATAAAGTAGCTCTAATATGTCCTTCATGCTTTAATATTTGCCATGTACGCTGATCCTATTAAAAACAAATTCCCCCAACACCTTTATGGTTAGTTTTAATTTTAGCACTATACACTTAACACTATACATTTAACACTATGCCACATTTTAATTAGGACAATGAGTTTATAATCATTCACTTTCTGCATTATTACCTACTTATTATTGGCATTTTCAATTTCACCTTTCTAGGCTTATAGTAAGGGTAATCAAAAATCATAGTTGGGAAAGGAAGATTTTCATGGCTAAGAAACAAACAGCTGGACGCGACCAGTTTGGTGACTTTGCGCCTAAGTTTGCAGAACTAAACGATGACGTATTATTCGGACAGGTTTGGTCACGAGAAAAAGAGTTAAGTCCCCGCGATCGAAGCCTGTTAACAGTTACGGCTTTGATTACAAAGGGAGCCTTTGAACAGCTCCCTTACCATATGCAAACAGCTAAGAATAACGGTATTACAAAAGATGAAATTGCTGAAATAATCACGCAATTGGCCTTTTACGTCGGCTGGCCAAATGCCTGGTCCGCATTCAACGTTGCTAAAAAAGTATGGGATGATTAAAAAATTAATTTGAGGAGGCTGGGAATTAACTCAGTCTCTTTACTATTTTAAAGATATTTATCCAATGGGGGCGGTAGCTGGCTGGATTCCAAGCGCTGATATGGAAAGTCCCAACAAGCTACTTTGACCACTTACACTCCGAACCACCCTCCCCTTTAAATTGTGTACTAATATTGATACTAATTATCCACTGGCGCCATTTGATGTCATTTTGGCATCATATGATATTACTTTTCCTTTTCTTCAACCTATAATGTAATCAACATCAAACGAAAGATAAGATTTTAAGGAGGAATTATTATGTCAAAAGAAACTGCTTTAATTACTGGTGCCACTGGTGGTCTGGGAATGGAATTTGTTAAGATCCATGCACAAAAAGGTGATAATCTTGTTTTAGTCGGACGGAATCCGCAAAAACTTGCCCAGCTCGAGCACGACATCACTAACAAATACCATGTTAAGGTAATGACGATTGCCGTTGACTTTACACAATTTGATGCCGCCGAACAAATTTTTGAGAAATTACAAGAGACTAATACTCAAGTTGACTATTTAATTAATAACGCAGGTCTTGGTGGTCAGGGAACCTTCCTTGAGCGGACAATGGAACAAGATATTAATATGGCTAAGGTTAACATGATTGTTCCAACAAAATTAATGAAACTAATCTTGCCACAGATGATAAAACGGGGGAAAGCACATGTTCTAAATGTTTCTTCATCCGCTGCCCTTATCCCCGGGCCGCTCCAAGCCGAATATTATGCTACCAAGGCTTACCTCACCTCATTAAGCGATGCATTATGGTATGAATTAAAAGACACCGGGGTAACCGTTACTGCTTTAATGCCAGGTGCAATGGACACTGGCTTTGCTAAAGCTGGTGGCTTAACCGACACAAAGATGTTTGCTAATGGGGTTAGTCCACAAAAAGTTACTGAAGAAGGCTACCAAGCAATGCTCGACGGCAAGTTAAATGTATTTGCGGGTCTCACTAGCTGGCAAAGGCCATTTGTTGGCTTGATGCCAATGATGCCTAAAAAGCCAACAATGAAGTTTGTGGCAGACCAGCAGTCTAATAATAAAAAGAAATAGGTGAATTAAGTGGAAAAATTTATCATTGATGGTCGCTATGGAAAACTATTAGCTGCTAACGGAATTAATCCGCAAGAAATTTTACGGATTGCAAAATTACCAGTAGATACATTTGCTCATCAGCAATTAAAATTAACGGAACAAGAGTATTTTGCAATGATCAATGCTATTGATTCGGTAACCGCCGATCCGCTGTCCCCGACTAAATTAGTCGCTACTGATAATATCGAAACTTTCTCACCGCCTATTTTTGCTGCATATTGTAGTAAAAATGGTTATCAATTTCTTAAACGGTTGGCCCACTATAAAAAATTAATCGGTCCGGTTACTTATAACAGTACGCAAAAACCTGATACATTAACAATAACTTTGACATCGCTTAGCGCAACAGAACCCTTACCTAACTTCTTTGTCAAAGGTGAATTTGCATTTATGATTCAACTAATGTCAGCTGGCACTGGGCAAAAAATTAAGCCGATTAAAATTACCGCAACTTTCAATGATGACCAGCCAGCCATTATTGATTACTATGGCGTCCCCTTTGAACTAGGCACTACTAATTCAATTACAATCAAAATGGTAGACTTGCTTGTCCCCTTCATTACCGAGAACACCTCAATCCTTGAATACCTCGAACCGGAATTAAAGAAAAAGCTAGCTGACCTTGATATTGATGATTCATACGGAAAAAGGGTCCGTAGTTCGTTGGTAGAATTATTGCCCCGTGGTGAGGCAGCAATTGAAGACGTTGCTGAGTCATTAGGAATAAGTAAAAGGACTCTCCAGCGAAAACTAAAGGCTGAGAATACTAACTTCCAGCAACAATTAAACGCAATGCGAGAAATGCTAGCCAAAAATTACCTGTTGAATACGGCAATGACAATCGATGACATTGCTTTTCTCTTGGCTTACCAAGAAACCAATTCATTTCTCCGTGCCTTTAGTACCTGGACTGGAATGAGTGCGCAACAATACCGCGAAAGTCATCATTAAATACAAAATTGTAATAAAAGGGAGCGAGACAGAAGTCGCTTGTGACTTCTGTCTCGCTCCCTTTTATTAATGATCATTTTCAACGTTTAATACTTTTTTAGAGCCAGCATCAATCTTAACTTCTTTAACTGTTCTACCATCTTTTACTTTAATTTCCCAAACAGCTTGATTTTTCTTTTCCTGCTCTAATTTCCATTCGATAGCACTACCTTTTTTGGCTGCTTTTTCGGCAATTTGACTTGCCTCATCACGACTAATTGCCTTGCCTGGGTCTAGGGCGTATTCTTTCTCGTTTTGGTCAAGTTTTTCGGATTCACTTGAAATTACTTTGCCGTCCTTGGCATTAACTTTAACCTTGTATTCATTTGTCTTGTCAAAGCCCTTTATTTTGTATACATATTTGCCATGATCACTTTCTAATTCAACTTCATAAATTTGTTTATCGGGATACTTTTGATTGAATTTATCAATTGCTGCTTGTTGGTCAATCTTGATATCACTCTTCTTAGCTAACTTTTCATGTTTCATAACTGCTTCAATTCGATCATGATGACCATGCATTGCCACTACCCCAGCTGTACCTCCTACTCCTAAAACGATTCCACCACAGATACAAGCAGTAATAACCATTTTTTTACTCATTTTAGGAAATTTTCTTGATTTCTTCTTTTCTGAGTTTGGTTGATGATCTTGTTTTTTTTCAATTTTTTCTGTCATTTTTATCCTTCCCTTCTGAACTCTAATTGATAATTTTATTTTACGAAATAATCTTCCAACTAAAACCAAGAACAGGTGAAAGTTTGGTGAAGAAATCTTCATTTTTGTTTAGGAAGGTAAACTGTAAAAATTGCTCCAACTGGTTCATTGTCGCGAATCGTAATTTTTCCGTGATATTTTTCAACAATCATTTTGACAATGGAAAGCCCAATCCCTGAGCCTGCAACCACATTAGAGTGTGATTCATCTTCACGGTAGAATCTGTCGAATACTTTTTGGCGATTTTCTTTTGCAATTCCCTGACCTTGATCAGCGACTCTTAAAATTATTTGATCATCATCTCCAGTTAACTGAATATCAATCTTTGAATCAGTTGGTGAATATTTAGCGGCGTTTTCTAATAAATTATGAACAAGACTTTGAAAGTCACCTTTTGTTATGCAGTAAGATAAGTTTTGTTGTAAATCTGTAATAAATCTCTGCGGATAAGCACCTTGGAGTGACTCAACTTCAGAGAAAATAATTTTTGATAAGTTAATTTCTGTTAACTTTTTAGTTTGATGTCCTTCTAAAATCAGTAATTCATTTATTAATTGACTCATTCGTTGTGCTTCTTGATCAATATACTTTAATGACTTACCAATTAATTCTGGATGTTTATCTCCATGTCTTCTTATTAAATTTACGTGACCCAGAATTCCAGCCAGTGGTGTTTTTAGCTCATGAGAGGCGTTCGCAATAAACTCTTTTTCTCGCTGTATTGCTTGGTGCTGACGTGATAACAACTGATTAAAGGATTGAGCAACCTTTCGGACCTCTAATGGCTGCTCTGGAACGGCCAAAGTCTGGAGTTGATTACTTTGCGGATTTATTGCATCAATTTCTGTGCTTAAATTAGCCAATGGTCGTGTCCAACGATTAGCTAGACGATGGATTATCGGAAGAGTAACAATCAGTATTACCAGATTGATTATCAACGTTACTATCAAGAGCCAACCAGTTAACTTAATTAAATCATCGACGTTAATTGCCACTTTTACAATTCGATTAGGACGAACTTTTTGATGTCGTAAATAATAAACCCCATGGCGTGTTAGCTGTAAATTTTTGATTGCTAAATTTCTATGAGCAATTCGCTTAAAAATTTTATGGGCTTTGGGGGAGGAAAATTTTTTCTGTCCATCTGTAATTTCAATTGCGTCATCATCTTGACGAGCAACATAAGCATTTAAAAAAGTTTCTTGATTTTGATTTTCTGGCCAGTCTTTCTCGATTGTCTCAATCACTTCTTCTGCTTGATCATCAGCATAACGATAGATGAGATTAGTCGCTGTAACTACAAAAAGAAGATTAACAACTACCAAAAGCACTGTAAATAACATTAAGAAAAGGCGGGTTAATTGCTGCACCGCAGTTACTGGATGTGTCTTTTTCATTGTTCATCCCCTAATACATACCCAACTCCCCGCACAGTTTTAATTAAATCTCGGTATGTGCCTAGCTTGTTGCGTAAAGCACGGATATA
Source organism: Lactobacillaceae bacterium 24-114 (assembly GCA_041225415.1). Classification (GTDB taxonomy): domain Bacteria; phylum Bacillota; class Bacilli; order Lactobacillales; family Lactobacillaceae; genus Limosilactobacillus. Next base: position 113,540 of record JBCLSJ010000003.1, on the reverse strand, counting down.
AACATCAACCGTATTAGTCTGACCATCAAAATCATAACCCCATATTTCGTTAAGAAGGTCATCACGGTTTTGGACCACTCCTGGTTCTTTAATTAGAGCAACCATAAGGGAAAATTCTTTAGGCGTTAAATGAACCTGTTTCCCGTTAACCATAAATTGATGTTTCAGTAAATTTATTTCAAATGGTCCAAAAGTATAATTGTGTTTCTCTGTTTTCTCTTGACCTAATCGCCGTAAAACAACGCGAATTCGTGCTAAAAGTTCCTCAATTTCAAAGGGTTTGGTAATATAATCGTCTAATCCTTGGTCAAGTGCCATGCTGATATCAGAAGTTTGACTACGAGCTGTTATCATAATAATTGGTACATTACTTGATTGACGAATACGTCGTAATACAGTTAGCCCATCATAAACTGGAAGCATCCAATCTAATAAGATTAAAGTTATTTCTTTTTCTTTGAATATTTCTAGAGCTTCTCGTCCATCTTTTGCCCAGACGACCTCATAGCCTTCGAGTTCTAGCTCAGTAATCAAAAAACTCGCTAGGCTTTCTTCATCTTCAACCAACATAATTACAGCCTTATTCATTTCACCCTCCAAATACTTATCTCCTATTGTGTTGTATTTCATGATTAATTATATCAAATAGTTTTGTCATTGATTTATACTGAAGAACTCCTTCTCCACAAATTACAATAAATGGTTAATAAGAATAGCGGAGACACGCCATAAATATTTTCACTCACCGTTCGTAGAATTTTATGACTTGAATCTATTATTTGCAGGGTCGGAGAAGGATTTAGGGCAACTCCCATTAATCCATTTTGAATAGTAATTGAACCGACTTGAATCATTGAAATAAAAAGAACAGCTAATTATTAAAAGAAGCGCTATCATTCACTCAATTACAAGTTGCTGATAACGCTTTTTATTATTAAGTTAATTACTTATTTAATGTTGCATAATAATTATCATCGACTGACTCTAACCATTCACTAGTCCCTTTAGTAATTGCAATATGGGAAAACCAGGAATTTTTAGTTGCGCCGTGCCAATGTTTAACTCCCTCATGAATGGCCACCACATCCCCTGGCTTTAGCAATAGAGCAACCTTTCCCTCTTCTTGGTACCAACCTTCTCCAGCAGTAACAAGAAGAATTTGAAAACCATCATGATGGATATGCCAGTCATTCCGGCATCCAGCTTCAAAGTTAACGTTGGCAACATTTACATCAATATTATCATCTGGAGAAACCAAACTATTGAGATAGCTAGTCCCAATAAAATATTTAGCGAAAGCCACATTCTTGTCACCAAAACCAAACATATCATTTTTTACTTCCATTTCATTTTTCATAATTGACTTCCTCCTTGAGCTATTAACTTTATTTTATTCGGATATCATACTATGTAAAATACTTATTATTAATAATGTTTCATCCGTTTCTTGCATCAAGTTTGGTTGAATAAATTCAATTACGATTTCTTTACCTTAACCCCAATTTAATCTACAATGTTCATATATTTAAACTTTTAAAGAATTGGTGATTATAGATGGATATACGTGTCCTGAAATATTTTCTCACAGTTGCCCACACAAATAACATTACAAAGGCAGCTCAACAGTTACATCTCACTCAGCCTACTTTATCTCGCCAAATTATGGACTTAGAAAAAGAATTAGGAGTTCCCCTTTTTGATCGCAGTAATCGCCACCTTACTTTAACACCGGAGGGAATCCTATTTGAGCAACGAAGCAAAAACATCATTACTTTAATTAATCAAGCCAAAGATGAGTTACAAAATACTGAAAAGGAATTGTCTGGTTCAATTAACATTGGATGTGTCGTTTCAAGTATTTCTCCTTATGTGATGAAACTTATCAGTAAATTTCAAGAAAATTATCCTAATGTTCTATTTAATATTTATGATGGTAATAGTGATCTATTACGTCAAAGATTAGATGCCGGGTTAGATGATCTGACTATTCTTTTAGAACCTGTTGAGGCCGCTAAGTATAATTTTATTGAATTGCCAATAAAGGAACGTTGGGGCTTACTAGCTAAAGCAGGTGATCCAATCACTAATAAGAAAGTGATCACTCGTTCAGACCTGTATAGGTTGCCCCTCATTGTTCCGGTGCGAAATATTGTCCGGGACGAAATAAGCGATGTCCTAAAGTTAGATCAGACAAAACTTAACATCAAAGCGACTAATAACCTGCCAAATAATGCTTTACAATTACTATTAACCGGAAATTATTATAGTTTAGCAATTGAAGGCGTAGCTAGCTCATATCCTAATTCTACTATTAAGTTTATCCCATTTTCGCCAAGTACAGAAACCGGCCATGTAATCACTTGGCGAAAAAATATAGTTCTTTCGCCGACTACAGAAAAGTTTCTACAAACAATTACTGAAATTAACTAGCAATATTTAAATTATGTAAACTAGATTATATAAGGAGTGATTTTGATGTTGTATAATGCTGCTTTAGTTCTTGAAGGAGGTGCCTTCCGTGGTCAATACACAGCTGGAGTTTGTGATACATTTTTAGCTCATCATATTGAATTCAAAAGCGTAATTGGTGTGTCTGCTGGCTCCTTAAATGGGGTTAACTTCGTCGCTAAACAGTATGGTCGAGCTGCTAACATTAATATTAATCACCGCCATGATCACGAATATATTTCAATGGCAAGAATTTTTAAACGAAAATTTATTAATATGGATTTCCTCTTTGAAGATCACGGTTGGTCATGGCAAAATTTCGATGAACGCGCCTATATACGCTCGGCTTCCCATTTTACCGCCGTCGCTACTAAGTTGATTGATGGTAAACGAGTACTCTTTACCGACTATACCGGAAAAGATTTAAAGAACGCTTTAATTGCCTCTTGCTCAATGCCATTTATGATGGATCCTGCTCCTACTACCGCTGGACTTTGCCTAGATGGAGGAATTGCTGACTCTATTGCATACGACGTAGCACAAGAGCAAGGCTTTGATAAGATTATTGTTGTACGTACGCAAAATGTCACTTACCGGAAAAAGCCAACTGGACGAGGGGTTCGGGAACTTTACCATCGTTATTTTAAAGATTACCCTGAATTTGCTGAAGTTGGTATTCGTCGTCCTGAAGTTTATAACCAACAGATTGCTCAAATTCAACACTTAGAGAAGATTGGTCAAGTTTTCAACATTGCTCCTAAAGAACCTGTTAAAGTTTCTCGAGTCGAAGGAAATGTCAAAAAAATCCGCCAGTTATATCAGACTGGACGTACAGAAGCAGAAGCAATCCTGCCCGATTTATTAAGCTATCTGAATAAGTAAACTCCTTGTAGTATGCTAAGATAGAGATAGAATAAATCGAGGGAGAGATCACAATGACTTTTAATCCAGAAATGCTTCAGATCTATTTAACTGGTGGAACACAAAACACTCATCATGATTCCTATGAATTTCTTGAAGTCGTCGAAAAAGCAATGCAAGCCGGAATTACTGCATTTGAATATCAACAAGATGACGATCAAATGCTAACAGCTGATGGACGACTTATTCTAGCACGCCGGCTGGTGGAATTAGGTGATCACTATTCAGTCCCCGTTATCATTAACGAAGATAAAAAAATAGCAGAACGAGTTGGGGCTGACGGCATTTTTCTTCAAGCACCAGCAAATATTAAAACAGACTTATTTATTGGTGCTCGTTGCAGTTCACTCGCTGAAATTAGGAAAGCTAATGATTATTCTGACCTTTCTTACTTAGCCTATAATGCTAAAGATGTTTTCCCAAATGCAGCTAAACTAACATCTCTTACGCGATTACCAGTCCTTTCACCAAATAATTTAAGTTTGGATGAAATGCCAGAGGCCCTCAAAATGGGATTTGCTGGCTTAGCAGTTGACATTTCTGTTATTGATGTAGAAAACATCCAAAAAACAATTGAAAAGATAAAATCATTCTATTAGTTGGAAAATAAGTGGAAAGGTGCTAAGGAATATGGGGCCAGTGTCCCCATATTCTTAGAAAGTGACCGTAGTTTTGGCAAAGATTGAATAAAATTAAATTAAACTTTTGAGAGGCTGGGAGAAAACTTTGTTTTCTCTCAGCCTCAACGGTTTTTACGGCCCATAGCAAGATAACATGGAAATCAACCACAAGGCTCGAGACTAAGTCAGAATGCTAATCAGCGTCCTATCCTTCGCCTATCACCTTGTCAAGAAATTTAATTCCCATTCACTTTTTAATATTACAACAGATTCCGTAACATTAAACTCATTTAGACAGAGCCATCCAGGATGTCTTTGCCTCTCATTTTGAAAATCTCTTATTTTTATATCAACTTTAATTATAAAGCTTATTCCCCTTCCTTTATAAGAAATATACTCTTTATTTATAAAGACTTGTGGTATAAACTAACGAAGTATATTCAAATATTGGGAGAAAAAGAGAATATGAAAGTTATTTCAAAAAATTTATCATTAGCTATTGCGACGATCGTGCTCGCAGTAATCGTCGGATTTAGTTCGTTAATTTTAAGTATTATCTTGGACTTGGCAGAGAAGTATTTCCTCAATTTTGAGGAGAATAACCAGATGCCCGTTGACTTACTGGTTGGTCCAAGTCACCGATTCATCTCAGTATTTATTGGTTCGGTGATTGCTGCGATTGTTTGGTACCTTCTCCAGCGTCATTACAAGCCAGTTGCCATCAGCAAAGGGATAGAAGGTAAGCAAATGCCACTCGCCAAAACATTGATTCACACTGTTACTCAAATTTTTTATGTTGGTACCGGTAACTCAATTGGTCGTGAATTAGCTCCCCGGGAAGCCGGCGCTGCAATTGCCCAAAAATGGGAACAGGTTGTTGACCACAATCATTACCTCCACCTCACTGATGAAGATAAAAAAATGCTGATTGCTTGCGCAGCCGGTGCTGGATTCTCCGGAGTATATATTGCACCGATTACTGGAGCCGTTTTTGCGATTGAAATCCTCTATAAAAAAGTTAATGCCCGCGTAGTGGCAGTGAGTCTCACCATGTCAGTTATTGCAACTCTGATTGGGTCGATCGTTAAAGGTTATAAACCCTATTACTTGGTAGGCTCAAAAAATTTTCCTTCTTTACGGATTTTACCCATTGTTATTATCTTGGCACCCCTTCTTGGTATTTTAGGCGCTTACTTTAAAATGGGTGTTAAGAAAGCCAGTGCTCATCGGGCTGTCACTAAAAACGTTCTCTATCAATTACCCATTATGGGAGCCATTACTGGTTTAATTGCTGCCTTTTATCCACAAATCATGGGAAATGGTCGAGGGCTAGCCCAATTAGCAATGAATACGACAACAATTAATAAAGGGGTAATTGGTGCCCTTTTATTTGGTCTAGTTACTAAAGCTCTTGTTACCCTATTTAGTATTAAATCAGGAGCCTATGGTGGAATCTTAACACCGTCCATTTCTCTTGGTGCCGTTATCGGTGTCTTTCTAGGAATGGTTTATATTCAAATAATGCCGGGCGTTACCTTAACCCAATGTGCAGTTCTCGGAGCTGCTTATTTCCTCACTGCCTCGCAGCAAGCACCATTGATGGCAATGTTCATGCTGTTTGAAGTTTGTCATTTAAACTTTACTGCTTTTATTCCTTTGGCACTGGGAGATGCATTATCAATTTCTGTATCACGATGGTTAAATGCACGTCATGCGAAGTAAGATAAATTGCTTAACCTTTCTAAAACGATTAAAATTAAAGAAATATTAACCAAAGGAGCGTTAAAATGGTGCGTATTTATTTAATGGCTCTCATTGCTATTTTTATGTTTGAGAGTTTCTTTGAAGTAAAGTGGTATTCACAATTAAGAAGTATTTTTCAAAATTCCGGAAGAATTGAACCAACCAAACGAATTCAACGAGTGATTAAGGTTGAAACTATGTGGAGTTGGTTCTCTTGGGTACTATTGCTTCTCCTTTTTATATTACCTGAAGGATATACATTCTTGGTAATTTGTATTATTACTTTGATTGAAACCATAATTGTATTTGAACTCTATAATGCACGCAATTATGCGGAAAATATAAATAAGGAAGATAAGTAAACAAAAGACTCAGATCATTTTGGCAGCAGACTATAATGTTCCTCAACATACAGATGAAGTAAAAAATTCATCTAATGTACTTGACAGAACATAGTGCCAATGAATTCTGAGTCTTTTGTTTACTATTTTTCTTTTTTAGCGATACTTAATTCAGCATTTTCAATCATTTTAAGGAAGTTGTCTACATCCAAACTTGCTCGGCCGATTAAGACGCCATCAATATTTGGCTTGTCCATCAATGCTTTAATATTATTAGGGTTAACACTGCCACCATATAAAATGCGAATATTATCAGCTATTTCATGGCTATAATAATCAGCAATTGTGCGCCGAATCAACCGACAACCTTCTTCCGCCAGCGTGGGATTTGCATGTTGGCCAGCACCAACAGCCCAACTAGGTTCGTAAGAAATTACTACTCGTTTAATTTGGTCAAGAGAGATACCATGTAAAACTGTCATCAATTGATGAAAAACATAGTGAATTTCACCATTTACTACCTGTTGCACCATTGTCTCGTCAGTACAGATAATTGGTGTTACATCACGCTGAAGGGCTGACTGAACCTTTTTTTGCACTGATTCATTGGTCTCTCCAAAAAGGCGGCGACGTTCAATATGTCCAAGCATTACATAAGTTACTCCGGCATCAGCTAGTCCGCGCAAACTAATTTCACCAGTAAAAGGACCTGAATATTCAGCTGCTGCATTTTGCGCAACAATACGAAGCCCCGAATTACCAGCTGCCTGCACCATGCTTGGCAGCGCAAAAGCTTGGGCTGCAATTCCAACCTCCATTTTGTCGGGACTCGGGATTTTATCTTTTATTTGTTCAACAAAACTAACAGATTCTTGCACATTTTTATGCATTTTCCAATTGGCAACAATAAATGGTTTTCGCATTATTTGTCGTCCCTTCTTTTATTAAGATAATCTTTTTTATATTATCCCATACTTTCGGGAACTTTCATAACATTGCTCTAATCTTTGTCCCAGTATTCTCGTTTAAACTGAGAACGTCCGCCGGCTTCCTCTAATGCATACCTTTCCGGATCCTTCTTATAAAATTCTTGATGGTAATCTTCAGCGGGATAAAAAGTTTTCGCATCCTCAATCTGGGTGACTATCTTATCATTTCCGAAGCGTCCACTATTTTGTAACTTTTGCTTTGAGTTTTCAGCTATCTTTCTTTGCTCTTCGCTATTGACAAAAATAACTGGTCGATAATTGTCTCCACGATCTTGAAACTGTCCCATTGCATCCGTCGGGTCAGTTTGCTGCCAATAAATTTCTACTAATTCTTTATAAGAGATAATATCAGGATCAAATGTAATTTTTACTGCTTCGGTGTGTCCGGTTGTCCCACTGCAAACTTGCTCATAGGTAGGATTAGAAATGTGTCCTCCGGTATATCCTGAGACAACCGATTCAATTCCCGGATATGTATCGAACGGTTCAACCATGCACCAAAAGCATCCGCCGGCAAATATCGCTGTGTCTAAACTCATATATATCAACCTCTTTCCTGTTATATCAACGTTTTATCAACCTATGAGAAATTCATCCTTCTCCAATATTTTCCTATATCATCCTACATTTTTATATTTCTTTGCCCACAAAATCGTCCTAATATAACAAAGAAATATTTATCCATTATTTCAATAGTTAAGAAGAAAACATAGATTGGTATAGGGAAACTGTAACTAATTGGAAGGCAATGATAGATAGATTGAGGACAAATATTATTGGAATTGCTAAATATTTTCAAAATTATATGACTTGGTTTATAAGAACAAGCATCCCCTAATAAGTGTCCATATCAAAGCGACGACCTAAAATTATAAGATCCCGTTGTATCCCATCCAATTCTGCTACTTTTGGAAACTTACCCCACTCTGTAAAACCGAATTTTTTAAATAAGTTAAGACTGGGCTTATTATGGCCAAAAATGTAAGCCACAATCGCAGAAATATTTAAATTAGGCAATTGACCAATAACAAAGTTTAAACTTTGTGTGCCAAGTCCCATATGACGGGCATCCTGATCAATATAAATTGCAATTTCACTAGTATGCTGATAAGCAGGACGTCCATAAAAAGGTTCCAGTCCAATCCAACCCAGAATATTGTCCTCTTCATTACAAATCTTCCATAGGGGATGATGGACATCAAATGACTTAAACCATTGTTCACGTTGACCAACAGTAACAGGTTCAATATCAGCCGTTACCATTCGTGAGGCAATAGTTTGGTTATAGATAGCAATGATTGCTGGTAAATCCTGGTGTTTTGCTAATGTAAAATTAATCTTCATACAAAAAAGCACCCCTAAAGATAAAATGAATTTACCTATTATAGGCACTTTTTATATTAAAGAATCAAGTGATTTCTAACAATATTTTAATTTAGCAATCATGAGCAGTATTCATTTCTGCTTTATCAGGCTTTTCATCACCTAAATCTAATATTTCCACATTCTCTGTCAGAGTTCCAAATGGTGAGACAAGGGGCATTGTAAAGTAACGCGAATTAAAACGTAGCTCCATCTCATCGGAAAACTGGGGCTTCGTATAATCCTTATAGTAAATATCCCCTAGGTTTGATTCAATCTTTGCATTAAAGTCTGGAAACTCTCTATCCTTATTTACAAATATAAGCTTATAACCACCCTCAAGTCCACAATCACCTATGGCGGAGAACGGCCCAACACCATCATCATAATCTAAAATCATCTTTTTATTTGATGCGGAATACTTTGATACTCTCTCTTTAGCGTCATCAGTAAAAGTCAAATACATCTTCTCAGCCTCCACAAATATTCTAATGGTATTCTACAGGTATTTTCTCTCAATTCAATTTTTTTGCTCAATACAAAAAGGATAGGCTAATACTGCATAACCCATCCTTTTCTTAAATTCAATCTTATTATTAACCTTCAAAGGCATCTGTCAATGGAGGAACAACTTGCTTCTTCCGTGAAACAACACCTGGCAGATTCATTCGGTCATTTTCAAGTTTCTTACCAAATGCTTGTTCAACCTTATCAGTATGGTCACCAATTACAAAAAGATCAGTATCACTGTTAAGGATGTTAGTAACCATTAATACGAAGGTTTCGTAACCATTTTGGTCCATCAAGTTACGCATTTCCTTTTCAAGGTCAGCTTGACGTGAGAACACATCGTCAAGATCAACAGTGTTTACTTGGCCAACACGAACCTTAACACCATTTAATTCGAAGGTCTTAGCATCCCCATCAACGATTTCATTTTCTGACTTCTTAGAAATGTTAGTACCAGCCTTAAGCATTTCAATCCCATACTTCTCATAGTCTTCGATCCCGGCAACCTTAGCTAAGTACTTAACAGCTTCGCGATCATAATCAGTAGTAGTAGGCGACTTCAAAAGCAAAGTATCTGAGATGATTGCGGAAAGCATCATTCCTGCTAAGTCTGTAGGAATATTAATGTGCTTTTCTTGGAATAATTCAGTAATGATAGTGCTTGAGCAACCATAAGGACGAACTGTTGCCCAAAGGGGTTGAGCAGTTTCAAAACCGGCGATTCGGTGGTGATCAAGCAAGTGAGTAACAGTTACCTTCTCAATATCACTAACACTTTGTTGAGGTTCATTGTGATCAACCAACATTACTTTATCAACCTCATTAGAAACAGTTTCAACCACGCGGGGAGCCTTCATTCCAAAATAATCTAAGGCATACTTGGTTTCATCGTTTGGTTCGCCAAGTGCTACAGCTTCAGTTTCATATCCTAGTTGGTTTTCAAAGTATGAAAAGGCCATTGCTGCAGTAATGGCATCAGTATCTGGGTTCTGATGACCAAAAACTAATTCTTTGTTACTCATTATAATTCCTCCTGTTTGTTCACATCTTGTACGTTATACTAGTACGTGGAACAGCTTACAGATTCTATTTTATCATGGATTTTAGACGATTGTTGAACAATTATTTAAATTATTCTAATTATTATTCTGTAACTGACTCTTCCGTTAACACATTAACTATTTTTTTCCGCAGTTTTTGTGGCATTCCCTGGGTATCTGTATCAATCACAAATGTTCCATTTGATTTAGCTGATCCCAAGTGGTAATCATCAACAGCAATATCTTGGAAACTTGGTCGATCAGTAATTGCTTCTAAAACAGTATGCTCATCGACGCCATAAGAAATAAAATCAACAACCTTATGCGGATTGCTCTTTAGACGGTGCAGAACTAATTCTCCTCTCCTAGCTCGTGCCCCTACCTCAATTTCACTGGTAGCCATTTCCTTAAAGGCACCGCGTTGAGTCAAGATAGCTAGATTATCATCATTGTTTATAAGGGCAAAGTCAGTAGCGTAATCACCATCTTTTAAGTTAATGGCACGCACCCCACCAGTTCGTAAACCAGTAACTGGCACGTCATCAACCTTAAAACGAACCGCATAGCCTTCATGACTAATCGTTAATAATGAATCATTTTCTTGAGGTTCATAGTAATCAACGCTAACTAGTCGCGAATCATCATTTTTCAATTTAATTCCCATCGTTGCTCGACTCTTGTACCGTGATCCTGGTTTATAGTCACTAAAGGCAGTTTGTTTAATTTGACCATCACTAGTTCCCATCAAGATCGTTCCTGCTTGATCAAGTTTATCAAAGACAAGTGCCTTAATGATTTGCTCATTCTCTGCTAAACCAATTGTTTGGGAGATATGTTCACCGGTATCTTTCCAGCGACTATCCGCAATTTCATGAACTGGACGATAGATAACGTTACCCAGGTTGGTAAACATAAATAAATGCGAAAGGGTCGTCGTCTGCTTAATCAAGATTGGATAGTCATCTTCCCGAAGACCATTTTCATCAATTGGTGAGGCCTTAAAGGAACGAATACTTGAGCGCTTAATATATCCGGCATGAGAAACCAAAAGTACAACATCTTCATTAGCAACCGTAACTTTAGTGTCAATCTTGAGTTTCTCGACATGACTTTCAATCTTTGTCCGTCGTTCATCGCCAAATTCCTTCTTGATTGCCTGCATTTCTTTACGTAATACCTTAGAGAGTTCCTGGTCATTAGTTAAGATCAATTGGAACTTTTCGATTTGTTCGTTAAGGTGTTTCTGCTCATTTTCAAGGTCAGTAACATCGGTATTGGTTAAACGGTAAAGTTGCAAGGTAACGATTGCTTCCGCTTGTTCTGCAGAGAAGTCATAGTTATCAATCAGGTTTTGCTTAGCATCTTTCCGATTTTTACTAGCCCTAATTGTTTTAATAACTTGATCTAAAATTGAGAGTGCCTTAATCAACCCCTCAACGATATGTAGGCGACGTTGAGCCTTATTCAGGTTAAATTGGGTCCGCCGACGAATAATTTGCTTTTGAAATTCTAAATAGGAAGTCAAAATTCGCTTCAAGCCAACCCGCATTGGTCGTTGGTCATCAATTGCAACCATATTGAAGTTGTAATTGATTTGTAAGTCAGTATTCTTTAATAAGTAATTGAGAACCCCTTGAGCATTAGCACCACGCTTTAGCTCAATAGCAATTCTCAAGCCACTACGGTCAGTTTCATCTCGGGCTTCGACAATTCCTTCGACTTTCTTTGCTAAACGCAGGTCATTAATCCGCTTAACTAATTGAGCCTTATTAACTTCATATGGAATTTCGGTAATGTTAATCTGTTGACGTCCACCGCGTAAGGTTTCAATTTCGGTTTTAGCCCGAACAACTATCCTACCTCGTCCAGTTTCATAAGCTTTGCGAATGCCATCGACACCCTGAATGATCCCCCCCGTTGGAAAATCAGGACCCGGAATATATTCCATTAGCTTATCCAAACTAGCATTAGGGTGACTAATCAGATAAATAAGAGCATCTAAAACTTCTCCAAGGTTGTGGGTAGGTATTTCCGTCGCATATCCAGCAGAAATACCTGTAGCCCCGTTAACAAGCAGATTTGGTATCCGCGCAGGTAAAACTGTCGGTTCCTTTTCGGTATCGTCAAAGTTAAGGGTCATCTCCACGGTATCCTTGTCGATATCTTGGAGCATTAACCCAGCAATTTTACTTAAACGCGCTTCGGTATAACGCATCGCAGCTGCTGGATCACCATCCATCGACCCATTATTCCCGTGCATTTCAATTAATGGTTCACGGAGTTTCCAATCCTGGCTTAAACGAACTAAAGCTTCATAAATTGAGCTATCACCATGGGGGTGGAAATTACCCATTACATTACCAACTGACTTGGCTGACTTTCTAAAACCTTTGTCATAGGTATTTCCATCCTTATTCATGGCAAAAAGGATCCGCCGTTGAACCGGTTTTAACCCATCCCGGATATCTGGGAGAGCTCGTTCCTGAATAATTGATTTGGAATAACGCCCGAAGCGATCTCCCATCAATTGTTCTAAGCTCATTTTTTCAATTTTTCCGTCTCTCATACTGAGCTTTCCTTCCCTTATCGTCTAAAAAAGTTCTTGTTGGTCAAAATTAGTTGCCGTTTCTTCTTGTTGCTTGGACTTTTTGGGTGCTACGTGACCTCGATTTTCAACCAATTCATCTGATTCTTTATCATCACTCAACGTAAATTGAACGTTATCTTCAATCCATTCGCGCCGTGGTTCAACTTTATTGCCCATCAGTGTTGTCACGCGTCGTTCTGCTAATTCCGCATCACTAATTTGAACTTGGATTAATGTTCGCGTTTCTGGGTTCATTGTGGTTTCCCAGAGTTGGTCAGCATTCATTTCACCAAGTCCCTTGAAGCGTTGGAGTTGCGCTCCCTTGCCTACCTTTTTAGTTAAGGCGGTTAATTCATCGTTAGTCCAAGCATACTGAATCTTAGTCTTCGCACCTTTTCCTGTCTGTAAACGATAAAGTGGTGGTAAGGCAATGTATACCTTTCCCGCCTCGATCATTGGTCGCATGTACTTATAGAAGAAGGTCAAAAGCAAGATTTGAATGTGAGCACCATCATCATCCGCATCAGTCATAATAATGATTTTATCGTAATTTGAGTCCTCAACATTAAATTCGGAGCCAGCACCTGCGCCTACTGTATAGATAATAGTGTTTAACTCTTCATTCTTTAACACATCATCAAGCTTGGCCTTTTCAGTATTCAAAACCTTTCCCCGTAAAGGCAAGATAGCTTGATACTTCCGGTCACGACCTTGCTTAGCAGAACCACCAGCTGAATCCCCTTCGACTAAGAAAAGTTCATTCTTATTGGCATTCTTTGATTGAGCAGGTGTCAATTTACCGGAGAGGTTACGTTCCTTGCGACTCTTCCGTTTTCCTCCTCGTGCTTGATTCCGAGCTTTACGCGCTGCTTCACGAGCTTCTCTAGCCTTAATAGCTTTACGAATAAGCATCTGCGCAAAATCGCCATTTTCCATCAGGGAGTAACCAAGCTGCTCACTCACAATTGAATCAACAATCTTCCGTGCTTCTGGTGTTCCTAACTTATCCTTGGTCTGCCCTTCAAATTGAAGGAGTCGTTCAGGAATACGGACGGAAACCACAACGGTTAAACCTTCACGAACGTCGCTACCTTCGAGATTCTTCTCCTTATCTTTTAAGAGACCAACCTTATGAGCATACTCATTAAAAGTCTTGGTCCAAGCGCTCCGAAAACCAGCTTCATGAGTGCCTCCATCCGGTGTTCGCACATTATTTACAAAAGACAATAATGTTTCCGAATAGCCATCATTGTATTGAGCAGCCACATCAACTTCAACGCCATCTTGAGTGCCACTAAAGTAAAGGATTTTTCCTAAAGTGTCTTTTCCCTCATTCAAGTAGCTGACGAATTCTTGAATACCATCTTCAAAATGGAAAACATCTTGTTTTTCTTGCCCTGGCCGCTTATCAGTTAGGGTGATTTTAATTCCTTTAAGGAGGAAAGCCGATTCCCGAAGTCGATTAGCCAAGGTATTGTAATCAAATACCGTTGTTGAGAAAATACTTGGATCAGGCTTAAAGCTAACTGTCGTTCCATTACTCTCTTTAGTACGACCAAGCTTTTTAAGAGTACCAACTGGTTGACCACCATCTTTGAACTTCTCTTGATAACGCTCATGATCACGAACAATGGTCAAAGTTAGATTAGTAGAGAGCGCATTAACTACTGACGCCCCGACCCCATGCAACCCACCTGATGTCTTATAACCATCTGATTGTCCAAATTTACCTCCTGCATGGAGAACAGTCATAATAACTTCTGGTGTAGGCTTCCCTGAGGCGTGCATTCCGACTGGCATTCCTCGTCCATGATCCTGCACAGTGATTGAGTTATCTTCTTCAATAGTCACATTGATCTCATCACCATACCCTGATAAAGCTTCATCGACTGCATTGTCAACGATTTCGTATACAAGGTGGTGAAGCCCTCGAGCATCAGTGGAACCAATATACATCCCGGGACGCTTACGGACAGCTTCTAATCCCTTTAACACCTGGATTGAGGATGCATCATATTTTACATTTTCCGTGGTCATAAATTGACCTCCCTATCGTTCTGAACATTTGTTCGATAGTTAATTATAACTTAACTATTCCTTTTGTAAATACTATTTATTTACAAAAGGAAATACAATAACGATAATACTCATTTAACAATTATTTTGCAAACTCCTATTTAATTTTATTAATGAAAGTAGCGCCTACTTCCAATTCGTGCTATCGTATTCTAGTAATCTTTTTAAAGGAGCTAATTAATGACATTTGAAATTATTGGGATGGTAGTAGTGGCTTACTTACTTGGTTCAATTCCATCTGGGTTATGGATTGGACAAATCTTCTACCACAAAGATATTCGTAAATTAGGAAGTGGAAATATTGGGACAACCAATACTTTCCGTGTATTAGGCGCAAAGGCTGGAATTGTTGTCTTGTTGCTTGATATCTTAAAAGGAACATTAGCCGCTAGTCAACCATATATGCTCGGGGTGTCTCACAGCGTCAACCCTCTTTTAATCGGTATTTTTGCCTCGTTAGGTCACACTTTTTCTATTTTTGATCACTTCCATGGAGGAAAAGCAGTGGCGACTAGTGCGGGGATTCTTCTAGCATATAATCCACCGCTATTTATCGTTGCTTGTATCATTTTTGTTAGTATGATTGCCTTAACAAGTATGGTCAGTTGTGCAAGTATAGTTGGAATTACCTCAATCTTTATCATCGCTCTTTGCGACCATGATCTAATTTTAGGTACAGTTGCCGGGGCTCTAACCCTCCTCGTTATTTGGAGACATAAGAGTAACATTAAACGAATCTTTCAAGGAACAGAATCAATGGTCAACTTTGGCCTTGGACACTATTTAAGAACTAAAAAAGAGCATTAAATTAATAAGCTAGGAAGTCACCGCATAATAGGACGACTTCCTAGCTTATTAATTTTTAAAATGGCTTAATGCTGAACTGATAATAATCAGTATCATGACTAGATAAACGGTGCATTCCCCGTTTATGTAATAATTTTCCATCACTTTCTAGTGTATCCGCAATTCCCCACCATGGTTCGATACATACAAAATCTGCTTCTGTTGGGTATGGTGACCAAACGCCAACATATTCTGTTCTTTCGGTTTGCACATGTACACCATGACCACAAGAAGTATCAGTCAAAGTAAAATCAACGTTGGCTTCACTGGTCTTGAAAATCACCGCATCATTTCTAAAGAGATTATGATCTAATTTTAGTGGATTACTCATATCGATAGAAGTAGGATATACCAGGTCACTATAAGGACCAGCTAATATTATCCGTCCATAGCGTTCTGCAGGTGCTGTAGACAGCTCAACTTGGTTAAACGTACTTCCGGCTTTAAGGGGCATGTTAAAGCCGGGATGCGCACCAATCGCATAGATTAGTGACCTGTCACCGGGGTTGGTAACAGTATATTCAATCTTAAGGGTATCATTGACTAATTCATAATGTACCTGTAAGTCAAAAGCAAAGGGGAAAACTTCTCGTGTTTCCTTACTATCTTTTAACTCCAAGGTCACAGATAATTCATCCTGTTTTGCCACGTTAAATTCTTTATCTCGGGCAAATCCATGCTGAGTTTGGTGGTAAACTACTCCGTTAAACTCATACTGATCATTTTTAAGCCGACCAACAAACGGAAATAAGATTGGTGCTTGACGTCCCCAAGAAGTGGGATCTCCTTGCCATAAATATTCCAAATTATCTCCTTGACGTTTAATACTGTGTAGCTGAGCGCCAAGTTCTGCAATTTCTACCCTAAGTTTCTCATTCTCTAACTTAATCATATTCCATTTAATCCTCTCTAAATAAAAAGCTTCTTACCCGCATAATAGCAAAGATAAGAAACAATTTAAATTAGTAAACTAATAAAAGTTTAGTAAATTTTAATTATTTTTGTGGTTCTTCCTCGTAATCCCCGTTTGGACAAACCACCTGAGTCCCACCCTTAATCTTTTTCTCAACTAAGAAATGACCATCTTTAGGACAATTACGGCCAATTGGCTTATCCCAGGAGGCAAAATCACAATCTGGGTATTTAGAACAACCATAAAATAACCGATTCTTTTTGGATTTACGTTCCACGATAGTTCCTTGACCACACTTTGGACAGGTAATCCCAGTGTCTTTAACAATGGCCTTGGTGTTTCGACAGTTTGGGAACCGAGAGCAGGCATAGAACTTCCCATAGCGTCCCATTTTAATTACCATTGGGGCCCCGCAAATTTCACAGTCTATTCCTGCTAATTCGTCTTTCATCTCAATCTTAACAACTTCGCTCTCGGCTGTTTTAACTTCTTTGGCAAATGGTTGATAAAAGCTATCAACTACCTTTACCCAGTTACGTTTCCCTTCTTCGATCTTATCCAGTTCTCCTTCGACATCAGCAGTGAATTTTGCGTTAACGATATCAGGGAACTGTTGCTCAATGATCTTATTAACGATTTCGCCCAGTTCGGTAGGTTCAAAGTGACGGGAAACAAGACGCACATAATACCGCCGTTGAATTGTATCCAAAGTAGGCGCATAGGTGGAAGGACGACCCACACCGTTTTCTTCTAGCGTCTTAATCAAAGCGGCTTCGGTATAGCGTGCTGGCGGTTGAGTGAAGTGTTGCGCCGGATCATCGCTAATCATATATGTTAAATCGCCTTCATGAAGCTCTGGAAGCAAATTATCTTGTTCCTTTCCTCGCTTATAAACCTTTGTAAAACCAGGAAACTTTACTTTAGAACCGGCTGCCCGGAACTCAACCCCATTTTGATCTAAGTGAACGTTCATGGTATCAAGAATTTCTGGGGTCATTTGACTAGCAACAAACCTAGACCAAATCAAATTATAAAGTTTATATTGGTCATTAGTTAAATAAGGCTTCATTTTTGCTGGGGTCCGGTAAACAGAGGTAGGACGAATAGCTTCGTGCGCATCTTGAGCTCCTTCTGGTAACTTACCTTTGACTGGTTTAACTGCCGCATAATCGGCCCCGTAGTTTTCATGAATATAGTTAGAAGCTTCATGTTTAGCGACCGAGGCAATCCGAGTAGAGTCAGTACGCATATAGGTAATTAACCCTACTGGGGCACCCTCTTTAATATCAATCCCTTCATACAGCATCTGAGCAGCCATCATGGTTTTCCGTGTCCGGAAGTTCAAACGCTTGTTGGCGTCCTGCTGCATAGTAGAAGTAGTGTAAGGTGGTTGAGGTTGCCGTTTACGTTCCTTTTTAGTTACCCTTTTAACAGTAAAGACATCCTTCTTATTTATCTGTTTAAGGATTTGTTGAACGTCATCATTGTTTTTTAGGTCAATCTTCTTACCGTTTTGGCCATAAAATGATGCCTTGAATTTATCCTTCTCATGCTTAAATTCAGCATCAATCGTCCAATATTCCTCTGGCTTAAACTGTTTGATTTCATTTTCACGCTTAATAATCAAGTTTAAAGCAACTGATTGAACACGACCAGCACTCAATCCCTTCTTCACCTTTTTCCAAAGAATCGGACTAATCGAGTAACCCACAAGACGATCTAAAACTCTTCGGGCTTGTTGAGCGTCCACTAAATCCATGTTGATGGTTCGGGGTTCGTTAAATGCGTTCTTAACAGCATCCTTAGTAATTTCATTAAAGGTTACCCGATTTTTCTCAGAATCATCAAGCTTTAAGATATTAGAAACGTGCCAGGCAATTGCTTCTCCTTCACGATCGGGGTCAGATGCCAAATAAACAGCTTTAGCATTCTTAGCATCATTCCGTAAATCCTTGATAACTTCCCCTTTCCCTCGAATAGAAATATAATCCGGTTGATAATCGTTATCAATATCTACTCCCATCCTGCTCTTTGGCAAATCGCGAACGTGACCCAGACTTGCAACAACCTTATACGATCGACCGAGAAATTTCCCGATAGTCTTAGCTTTCGATGGTGATTCAACAACTACTAATTTTTTCTTTGGTTTTGTGCGGCGGGTAGATTTCTTCTTTCCCGTCGTCTTTTTATTAACAGTATTAGTTGCCATTTCAGTGGCTCCTTACATTATTAATTTATTAATACTACTATTATTAATGCATTTACATAGCATCTGTCAAATTATATCTAATCGAAAGTTGATTTTAATGAACTTTACTTGTGAATGCAAGTCTTTTCTTTTAATGAAATTCCGATAACAGGTCATTTATATCAATAATTGGTTTTGCGCCGGCTGAAATTAACTCATTGCATCCCTGAGATAAGGGTGAGTCAATCCGACCAGGGATAGCACAGACATTACGGTTTTCATTCAGAGCTATATTAGCCGTGATCAGGCTACCACTATGCTTTTTCGCTTCAACGACCAACAATGTTTCTGCTAAACCAGCAATAATCCTGTTTCGTTCAGGAAAGTGCCAGGCAAGTGGTGGTGTATCGATACCATATTCAGAGATAAGTAGACCCTGTCGACTAACTGCTGCTTGTAGATTAACATGGTGCCTAGGATATACGCAGTTTAATCCCGCTCCTATCACACCAATCGTAGACCCATAACACTCTAATGTTATTTCATGACTTAGGCCATCAACCCCTGCCGCCAAACCGCTAACAATTGTAATATTTTTCTTCACTAGCTTAGGAACCAGCTCTTTTAATACCGCTCGCGAATAGCCACTCATTTGTCGAGAACCTACAATAGCTAAGCTTTGCGTTTTTAGTAAATTAATGTTTCCCTGGTAGAATAATACTAATGGGGGACAAAAAGTTTCCTGTAATTGAACGGGATATTCGGGGTCAACAATCGTTATATAATTTTGCTTAAGATTACGTTGAACAATTTCTTTTAATTCTAAACTATGCCACTTATTCTGCAAAGTCGTTTGCGCATTAACACTTATTCCCGACCGTTCGCTTAGTAAATAAATGTCATTAAAGTTGCGTTTCTTTTCTGCAGTTTTCCAGAGTCGATATCTAGCTAAAGGTGTCAGGCCTGGACAAAGTGCCAACCGAAATAAAAATTCTCTTACCTGTAACATAAAATTCCTCCTACTATAATTAGTACGAGGAATTCCTTAATTATCATTTATTTTTTAGATATTTAGGAACAGGGTTAAAGGTACGGCGATGGATTGGCGTTGCTCCAAGCTGCTTAAGCCCTGCTAAATGCGCTTTGGTACCATAACCCATATTTTCTGCAAAGTCATAACCTGGATATAAGCGGTCATAATCATGCATCAAATGGTCACGGTACTCTTTGGCGACAATACTGGCAGCCGCCACACTAATGCTCTTCTGGTCGCCCTTTATCAACGTTGTCTGTTCAATCGGTAATTCTGGCAATGGGACAGCATCGACAAGAATATGGTCAGGCTGATGATGAAGCTTATTTATGCTGGTCATCATGGCATCCTGAGTTGCTGCGTAGATATTCATTTGATCAATTACCTGAGCACTATTCACTGCGATGCTAACCTCCACAGCTTCATTGACAATCTGCAGGTAAAGTTTTTCCCGTTCTTTACGGGTTAGTTGCTTAGAATCCGTTACCCCAATTAAATCAAAAGTTGGTTTTAAAATTACCGCACAAGTAACAACTGGACCAGCCAACGGACCGCGGCCAACTTCATCCATTCCTGCAATAAATTGGCAGCCCTGATTCCAGAAATAATTTTCATATTTGAAGCGTTCTTTAAATTCTTTCTCTGCTTCTTGCCGTCGTTTACTTCGTTGTTCCCACTGCTTCAAGGCTGACTGAACTCCCTTTCGTCGGTCATTCCTTATTTCTTTAATAAAAGGATCGTCACTATTATTAATTGTTTGAAGCTGCGTCTTAACTTCGGCAATTGTTAATTTATTCATTAATTCCGTCCTCATTCAAATCAGCTGGCACTTCCAAAGTAACTGGTCCTAATTTACCCTTCCGTAAATCAAAAATTAATCGTTCACTAGCCCGATCATAATCATCACGGAAGCCCATCTTTTGCGTAATCGTCAATAATAGGTCGGGATTGCTAACATTTTCAGCCATATCTGCATCACTTAAATGATAGCGTTCTTTTAATTGTTCGGGTTGATTTACTCTTAAATATTCAAGGGCAAACAGGGCCACATCATCCTTGGCGTACAAACTATCCTTGATAGCGCCCGATAATGCTAACATTAACCCTTGTTTTTCACTCGCAAATTTATGCCACAGAACCCCAGGAGTATCCAGAAGCTCCAATTCAGCTGAAGAACGTAGCCACTGTTGACCTGTAGTTACTCCGGGACGATTCCCGGTAACGGCCACATTCTTTTTTACCAAATGGTTAAGCAACGTGGACTTACCCACATTTGGCACACCTACACACATTGCACGAATAGCTCGTTCTTTCATGCCCTTTTCTTGATTATCAGCCAGTTTATCCTGCAAAATTTCCTTAGCCTTTGCTGTTACAATTTTACTAACGTTTTGCTTCCTAGAATCCAGTGCAATTACTGGTTGACCTTTTTCTTTAAAGAATTTAAGCCATTCATTAAGACGTTTTTGATCAGCCAAATCCGTCTTCGTCATAATTAGCAAACGAGGCTTCTCACCTGCGGCCAGATCAATTTCTGGATTTTGTGAAGAGTAAGGAACCCGTGCATCAATTAATTCAAATACAATATCCACTAGTCCCATTTGTTCCCTAATTTGACGCAAAGCCTTAGCCATATGTCCAGGAAACCATTGAATAGTTGCCATTAAACTCCCTCCTAGTTCATTGCCTCTTGATACTTTTCCCAAGCAGCATCAAAAATTGTCATTGATGGTAAATAATCTGCATTTTCTTCTAGATATTGAGAGATTTCATCAAAATTGGTTGATTGTTTAGGAAATGTAGAATCATAAAAAGCATTATTAGCAAATTGCTCGATTTCATCTGCATCGGCTGGCTTTCGCTGAGTCATTAAATAATGATAAAAGCTATCACGAAGTACCATTGATATCCCTCCTAATTTGCTGGAACACTAATATGAAACTTGAATTTACCCTCTTGCATGTTAATCTCTTGTGCAGAGTACTTGAGCTGTCGATTCTTACTATAACGGTTTAAATCGAGAAGAACTGTCTTTTTCTTAGGATTGATTGTTACCCAATTTGGCAGTTTGTAATTTTGGGCAACGTAACTCATTACAAACTTAATGGGAATATTTAACTGCCCAATTGCTAATCCCTTGGCCTTAAGAAGAACATTTCCTTCTTTCGTCTTTTGAGGGACAAAATTAATAGCAAACCGAATTTTACTGCCTAAGAACTTAGTATTCCCAATTAAGGTAGCATATTGTTTTCCAACAATGAACTGATATTTAACCTTCTTATCCTTCAAGAAATTATTCAAATAGTTTTTTGATAGAGCATTTATCTGATCCCTATTTAATTCAATGCTAAACGAGGCAGCGCTTTGTTTGATCGGCTGACTGATTTCTGTCTTCGTGTTTGGCGCAGTTGCTTTAGTAACAAATACACCACCTAAGACAACGATAAGCGCCACTAGAGCGATAAATGCCCACTTCCACCAGTTAATTACTCGATTCTCTTTTTTTTCCATGCCTACTCCTTTTCAAATTCCCAGCTATTGTGTTTTACCATGCTCTTAAATAATTTATTAGCCATTTGCTCATAACCCGAGTGATTTGGGTGGAAATTATCCTCTGTTGATATGTATTGATTCAAATTATGATCTTTATTATTCATAATTTTAATTACTTGTGTCTGGCTAATCTTACCTTGATTTGTCTGCGTAGCATTATCAATCAACTTTTGCCGTTGTTCAGATGTTTTATATTGACCATACGACATTAAATGGTTAATATCAACAAAATACATTTGAGAGTATTTTGTTGTTATGCCTTTTGTCGCTTGATTCCATTGGTCGATTGAATCATTAATGATCGTGACATTAGGAAAATAAGTATAGACAGGATTATAGATACTAAGCACAAAAATAGGAGCGGTTTTGTTTTCTTTTCTAATTGCATTAAAAAGTTTTGTTAAATTCTTTTCATACGTTTTTTGCCCATTATTAACACTAGTCTTAATCTGACTTTCTGATCCTGCTAAGGCATTCTTTTCCAAAATTTGCATTAAGTCGTTCCCACCAACCGTAACTGTGATAACATTAGCTGATTTAAGATCTGTGCGAATTTGCTTTTGTTTATTAATACGCGCTAAGATTTGATCAGAACGGTCACCACTAACCCCATAATTAATGGTAGTAACTTTTGTCTTTTTATACTTGTTTTGAATTTTATTTTTAATAATCCCAACATAACCGCCATTCTTAGTCTCGTCTCCCTGACCATATGTGAGCGAATCTCCAATTGCTACAAGTTTAACTTGAGATCTTTGCACCCATTTTACTTGTTGAGTTGTTTGGCTATGATAATAACGATAACCAAAGAACCCTCCCAACCCAATTAAACATAAGGCCATCACAATTAGTAACCATTTAATTTGCTTTTTCATTCCTATAACCGCTTTCTAAATTATTACAAGAGAAAAAGGAGCGTAATAAAAGAATTTAACCTTTTAAATTACGTCCCTAATAGTTATATGAGGCTGGAAAATCCTTTGGTATCCAGCTAGTCTCAATAGTTATTTTATTCTGTGTAGTAAAGTAAACAGCAAGCACCTAATCCTGTATGTGTAGCAATAATTGGAACAGTTTCCCTTACTACCACATGCTTACCTGGTTCAATTTCTTCAATTTGTTCTAAAAGGCGGTTAACTTCACTATCGGCTTCCACATGAGAAATACCAATTCCTTTAACTTTGGGTCCATTCTTCATTTCCTCAAGAATTTTACTCCATTCTTTATGGAGCGATTTTTTGCCTCTCCCTTTAGAAATTACATGGATTTGACCATCATAGACTTGAAGCATTACCTTAATATTTAGCAAATTAGATAAAGCACCGGAAAACTTGCTAATCCGACCACCTGCAACCAGATTATCTAAATTGTCAATGGCAAGGTACAGCTTAGAATGGGCTAAAACGTATTTCATTCGTTCAATTGCATCTGCAACTGTCCCACCATTCTCAATAACTTTAGCGGCCTCAATAATCTGAAAGGCCATTCCCCGATCAGTAGTCTGTGAATCATAGACTGTAACCTTAGTCTGTGTCATCCCTGCCGCCTGTTCAGCAGCATGAACCGTTCCACTAATGGATTCCATCATGTCGACACAAAGAACTTCACTGCCATCTTCACCTAAACGATTAAAGACATCTACAAATCGGCCAATTGGCGGTTGTGACGTCTTAGGGAGACTCTTAGCATTTTTCATTAATTCAGGAAACTCACTATTATCAATTGTCTCTCGTTCAGTATAAACTGTTCCATCAATCATCACTGTTAGTGGTACGATTGTAATATTGTATTTTTCAATTTCTTCTGTGGTTAAACCAGCAGAGGAATCACAAACAATTTTAATCTTTCCCATGAAAATCCACTCTTCCTAGAAAATGTTGTGTTATAATTTACCTAGTTCATAAGACTAGATAGTATAGTTTTATGAACCATCGTTTTGATTAACTAATAGTATAACCTATTTATTACTCAATTAGTATAACAAATTTACATTTAAAATTCATTGCTCTTAGAGAGAAAGGTGTAGAAAATGAAGTCAAGTACGCATACCACAGTTGGACTAGAAATTGGAAATGCTATTACTCATGGTGTTGGCGCTGCATTATCAATCGCCGGCCTTATAATTCTAATAATAAGAGCTGCCTATACAGGAAGCCCAATGCGAATTGTCACCTTCACTATTTATGGTAGTATCCTAGTGCTTTTCTATCTTTCTTCTACTCTTTATCATGCTCTTTATTACACGAGGGCCCGTCACGTTTTTCAAATATTCGATCACTCAATGATTTATATTGTTATTGCAGGTACATATACACCTTATTGTCTCGTTAGCATTGGCGGTTGGCTCGGCTGGACCATTTTTGGCATTATTTGGTTAATGGCCGTTCTTGGTGTTGTATATAAGAGTATTAATTTAAAACAAAAAAGCACATGGTCAACCGTGATCTATATCATTATGGGATGGCTTTGTCTAGTTGCTTTTTGGCCCCTCTGGAAAGCATTGGGACCAGTTGGCTTTGGCTTACTCTTCCTTGGAGGAGTTACCTTTACAATTGGTGCTATCTTTTATAGTCATTCCAATAAATATTCTCACTTTATCTGGCACTTCTTTGTCCTATTCGGTACAGCATTCATGTACTTTTCAATCTTATTCTTTGTTTAATTCCCAGGTTTCAAACCAACATTGGGTCTTATCGCCATCTTTAATTTCTTCACGTTTAGCCAAATGCCATTGATCATAATTGATTGATGGCATTTTTACGTCCCCATTATAATGTCCATTAATAATGGTTCGTTCAAGCTTTGTAGCTAGTGGCATCACCAATGAGAAAATATTAGCTCCACCGATAACAAAAACATTATTATCCGGTAAAACATCAATCAATTGGTCAAGAGTTTCCACGTCATGGATCACTGTAACTTCTTCATTTGCAATCGCCTGGTGGGTTAAGACAATATTTTGGCGATTAGGTAATGGATGACCAATAGAATTCCAGGTTTTACGCCCCATAATAATTGGATGATCGGTTGTCAGATCCTTGAAGTGCTTAAGATCTACTGGTACCTTCCAAGGAATTTGATTGTCTTTTCCAATCCACCCATCGAGGTCCTCTGCCCATATAAAGTTAACTTCTCGCATTTTACTTTCTCCCCATTCTAAACAGCAACTGGAGCTTTAATAGCTGGCTCAGCAGTATAATTTTCTAACTTAATATCATCCATAGCGTACTCATTAATTTCTTTAGCTTTAGTTGGCAAAATAAGAGTTGGCGCTTCATGAGGAGTCCGGGAAAGCTGTTCCTTGATTTGATCCAAATGGTTTGAATAAATGTGCGCATCTCCTAAAGTATGAATAAAGTCACCTACTTTTAAGCCACATTGGTGAGCAATCATATGAGTAAGTAAGGCGTAACTTGCAATATTAAAAGGTACCCCTAAGAAAATATCAGCACTCCGTTGATAAAGTTGGCAACTTAATTTTCCGTCGTTCACGTAAAACTGGAAAAGCGTGTGGCAAGGTGGAAGCGCCATTGAAGGGACATCTTCTGGATTCCACGCGGACACAATCATTCGTCGTGAGTCTGGCGTCGTCTTAATTTGTTCTATCACATTGGCAATTTGATCAATAGTTTTTCCAGTGCTTGTTTGCCAATGACGCCACTGACTTCCGTAAACGAGCCCCAAGTCGCCATACTTTTTAGCAAACTCATCATCCTTTACCACGCGGTCACAGAATTTTTTCTTTTCTTCTAAGTAAACTTTTTTAAATTCTGGGTCTTTTAGCCAGCGATGACCAAAGTCCGTCATATCCGGGCCTTGGTATTCACCACTTTCAACCCACTTTTTAAAAGCCCATTCATCCCAAATATGGTTATTGTGCTTAAGCAAATACTGAATATTAGTGTCACCACGCAAAAACCATAGAAGCTCGCTCTTAATTAGGCCAAATGGAACCTTTTTGGTAGTCAAGAGAGGGAAGCCTTTGGAAAGGTCAAACCGCATTTGGTAACCAAAAATTGACCGTGTCCCAGTTCCCGTCCGGTCGCTTTTTGTGTGCCCATGTTCTAAAACATATCGTGCTAAGTCCAAGTATTGTTGTTCATTTTCATTTACAGCCATTTTCCTTATCACTCCAATTAATCAACGTATTCACTTAAATATTCCCAACGAGCCGTTTGTTTATCCAATTCCGCTTTAACCTTATCGAGTTGTGCTTGAAGGTCGGCCAATTTTTGATAATTATTAGCTTCTTTAGCCATTTGTTCTTCAATTTGTTGTTGCTGCTGGTCAAGATCGTCCAGTACTTCGTCAATCTTCTCCCACTCTAATTGTTCAGCATAGGTCAGTTTGGTCTTCTTCGTCTTTTCCTTTTTGGCTGGTTCCGGCTTTGGTTCTTTCTTCTTTGCCTGACTCTCTTGTGCCTTTTCGGCTTCTTTTTGGCCCTGTTGTTCCTTGAGATAATCAGTAAATCGTCCAGTATAGCGGTCAATTACACCGTTTCCCTGGAAGACGAGGAGCTTATCTGCCACTTTATTTAAGAAGTAACGGTCATGAGAAACCGTGATAACAGTGCCGGCAAAACTATCGAGATAGTCCTCTAAGACCGTCAAAGTATTAATATCAAGGTCATTTGTCGGTTCGTCCAACAATAACACATTTGGCTGTTGCATCAAAATTTTAAGGAGGTAAAGGCGACGTTTCTCACCACCAGACAATTTACGAATCAATGTCCCGTGCATAAAGCGAGGAAAAAGAAAACGTTCGAGTAATTGCGTAACACTGAGACGATTACCATCCTTATCCGTAACATTCTCAGCAATTTCACTTAAGAAACTAATCATCCGTTTATCATCGTCAATGCCCTCAGTTTGCTGGGTATAGTAACCAATCTTAACGGTTTCACCGACCTTAACAACACCACCGTCAAGGGGTAATCGGTTGGCAATTACGTTTAATAAGCTTGTCTTTCCGGCTCCATTTTCACCGGTAATCCCAATCCGCTCGCCAGCTTGAACTAGCCAGTCAAAGTCTTTCAGAATGACGTGATCAGCAAATGACAGGTTAGCGTTCTTAAATTCCAGGACGTCCTTTCCTAATCGTTGCGAACCAAGGTTAATTGTAATATCTTCATCCGTTTGCAAATTACCGACTTTACCTTCCAATTCGTGGAAACGATTAATTCGACCCTTTTGCTTGGTTGACCGGGCTTTAGCACCAGTTCGCATCCAAGCTAATTCCTTCTTATAAAGTTGTTGGTTTTTCCGTTCTGTATCCTTTTCTAGAGAAACTCGTTCAGCCTTTTTCTCTACAAAATCCTGATAATTGCCGACGTAATGGTAAAGTTTACCAAAGGATAGTTCCCAAATATGGTTGGTTACCTGGTCTAAGAAGTATCGGTCGTGAGTAACAAGCAAAACGGCACCCTTGTATGACTTTAAATAATCCTGAAGCCAAATGACAGAATCTAA
Organism: Lactobacillaceae bacterium 24-114; assembly: GCA_041225415.1. Lineage (GTDB taxonomy): Bacteria > Bacillota > Bacilli > Lactobacillales > Lactobacillaceae > Limosilactobacillus. The sequence continues at coordinate 85,902 of JBCLSJ010000003.1, read as the reverse complement.
GTCCAGGTGATTGGTTGGCTCATCCAGTAATAGCAAATCTGGTTCCTGGATGAGGACCTGGGCTAAGCCAACCCGCTTTTGTTGCCCACCAGAAAGATCCTTAATTTTTTGACTAATGTTCTTAATCTTTAGCTGGGTCAAAATTGTCTTTACACGACTATCTGCTTCCCAAGCATCTTCCTGGTCCATCTTAGCCTGAATTTTTGTATACTTATCCAGAATTTTGGGGTCATCAGGGTGTTGAGTAAACTGCTCTAAAACCATTTCATATTCCCGAATAACCTTAAAGACGGGCTGCTCACCTTCAAAGATGGCATCCATTATAGTCTTCTCAGGGTCCAAATTAGGTTGTTGACGCAAGTAACCTATTGAATAATCATTTGGTGTCGTAATGCTACCCTTTTCTGGACTGGTTTCCCGACTAATCACATTCAAAAGGCTGGTCTTCCCACTACCGTTAACACCAATTAAGCCGATTCGATCATTTTCATTAATAGTAAAAGAAACCTGATCAAATAGTACCTTTTCCCCGTACGTACTTGTCAGCCCTTCTGCTTGCATTGTCTGCATATTCTATCTATCCCTCTTCAACAAATTTTTCTGCTTCCGCTAATAACATGGCCTCATCATTTGGCAAATCGCCATTAACCACCTTAATCGTTAAATCATTTAATATTTTCCCTAGCATCGGGCCTGGCTTCACATGAGCTTCTTTAATAAGCGTTTGACCATCAACAGCCAAATCGCGATTCGTTTTGATTGGTAAACTGCTATAATCCTTGATTAGTTCATCTTCGCCAATCGCCCAACCGTATAACTTAGCTACTTGATTAGCATCCTTCAAGGCTTCGCTACCAGCCCGATACATTTTCAACGGAGTAAATTCATGATTCTTCATTGCAAGAATTACAGGAATCATCAACTTAACTTGACGAATAAGGTTGTTGGAAGCTTTCCATGAGCGTAAGAATTTTGAAATTTCGTTATTGTTCGTCAAGCCCAACTGAAACGTAATTAGGCCCCACGCTTGTGCCTCGTTTTGAATTTGCCAGTTATTAAGAACTAACAGGTTGCCCAGCTGAGCTTGTTTTCCTTTAAAACCAGGGCAGAATTCGTATAGCTTTGTTTTCAACATAATATCGAGTCCCGCGGCCGGATTTTGTCCTTGCAATAATTTCTCAAATTCAACATTAATTCGTTCAATAGCAATCTTCCCTAGTAAAGGCGCATTACTCTCAATCCCCTTTACCGTTTCAGAATCAATATTGAAATCTAATTTGCTTGCAAAACGAATAGCCCGCATCATGCGCAAAGCATCTTCATGAAACCGCTCATCTGGATCACCAACTGCCCGAATTAAGTGTTTTTTCAAATCATCGAGGCCGTTGAAAAGGTCGATGACTTCCCCATTTTCCTTCAAAGCCAAGGCATTAATGGTGAAATCACGGCGTTTCAAGTCTTCACTTAATGAACGGACAAAGGTCACTTCATCAGGACGGCGGTAATCCTGGTAGCCCGATTCGGTCCGGAAAGTGGTGGTTTCATAACCGGTCCCGTGATCTAAAATCATAACGGTTCCGTGTTTGATCCCCGTATCAACTGTCCGGTCAAAAATCTCCTTTATTTCACTGGGATAGGCACTCGTGGCGATGTCAATGTCGTGAATGGGATCATTTAAAATGGTATCCCGAACACATCCCCCAACAAAATATGCCTCAAAACCCGCATCTTCAATTCGCTTCAAAATTGGCCGCGCCGGCTCAAAATCAGCGGGTAATTGTTTGATGATCATTTAATCAAGTCCTTCTTTTTAGTTAATATTGATTATAGCAAATCAATTAATGTCTTGCGAATGCTTAATAATAAAATGCCCCATCGGTACTAGATACTAGGCTAATACCGATGAGACATCATTGTAATTCTCCAATTTATTTTTTACTCAACATTTGCAGTCTCCGTATGATCCACTATCCAATCACCATTAATGCTCCCCATATACTGGGCATCAATGTGATAGCCGTTACCATTTTTAGTGACTGTAAAAACATTTTTACCGTGAGCTCCTGAACCAGTGGTAATGACATAGCCATCGTCTACTGCATGTGATTCGTCCTGCGCAATTTCTTCAGAATTAAAATCTTCTATGCCAGATTGGCTTAATGCACTCACTGCATCATCATAAGACACATTTACTGTAGAGGCAGAACTACTAGAAGACTCAACTGAACTACTAATAGATGCTTGCGATGATTCGCTGGTCTTGGATTCAGATTTCTTTATTTTTGCTGACTTTTTTGCACTGCTAGTTGACTCGCTTGAATTATTTTTAGAATTTAAACTGCTGTTCCCACATCCAGCAATTAACATCAGTGTTAAGATAAGCACCCCTAAACTAAGAAATATTTTTTGCTTTTTCATTTGTTTCTCCCAATTTTTTATTAATTTTATTTCTTTTTAAGTTTCCCCAAGCCGAACATAGTTGTAAATCCTACTAAAATAAATCCCGCGACTGCCACCATATTTTGCCTATCGCCAGTTTGTGGCAATTGCTTACGGTCGGACTGAGCTACCCTCGAGGTTGGTAATTGAGGTGTTGAGTCCAAAATACTGTTCTTGAATTGGTAAGTAGCCGAATCGATATTAGCTGAGTTATTTTTGCCACTATCGCTTGGCTGAGCAGCACTGGACCTGGAACTGCCACTATCGCTTGGCTGAGCAGCACTGGAACTAGCACTGCCACTATCGCTTGGCTGGGCAGCACTGGAGCTGGAACTACCACTATCACTCGGTAAAGCTGCTAGCTGCGCTTTTAGGTCGGCTAATTTTTGCTGGGCTGTTTGTAATGCAGTCTTAGCATCGTCAAAATCTTTATTAGCCTGTATTTGATCATGATTTGCTAAAAGATATCGGTTTTCGAGGTTGTCAATAAACGCTTCATTCTTTTTAATTATGTTTATTGTTGTATTATACTTATTCTGATCTTCTTTACTTAACAGGTTGATAAGAACATCATCAAATTCATAATAGGTATATAACCACTTTTTATGCGTGCCATTTACTCCCATCTTTACCAAGGAAGTACTAGCCTTATTTATTTCACTAAATTTTGCTTGGGCTACCCCATAATTGCTATTCGCGTCATTAGCCTTTTTAAGTAACTCACTATATTCGGCGTAAACGTCCTCCCATTTTTTGTAAAGTTCCGAATTATCTGATTGTGCTTTCCAAGCATCATAAGCCTTTTCTTGTTCTTCATACGCCTGATTTTCCGCAGAATCTGCTTTTTTCTTTTCATCAAATTGACTATTCATTTCAGAAGTGGCACTAGCATATTCAGAACTTATTTGTGCATTTAATTTTTCTTCAAGTTCATTATTAACAACTACAGCGTCAGATAATGATTGTCTTGCATTGCTATAACGCTGAGTTTTCATCGCATTAGATGCAGCATTAAATCTACTTGCTGCCATGGCGGCACTATCACTTGCTTCATTTACCGCCTGTTGCTTTTGGTTAACGTCCTGCTGAGCAGATTCGATTTGTTGTTCCAATTGCTCCCGCGTTGGTGTTTGATTGCTATCTTGATTGCTGATTGCCGGCTGATCGGCCAATGAACTTTGTACCGGCTCTGTAGCTGGTGCCGCTGTATCCGTTTGATCAATCTGCTGAGCAACTGCACTGTCAGCATGCACTGCTGTTGTCGTATATAAACCACCAATAGCAACAGCTGCGGCTAAAAGAGTGGCAGTTACCCAATTCTTCCCCGCTTTATATAATTTCTTATGTTCTTTCATAAATCAGAATCCTCCCAATACCTATCATTAAGGACTATCTTACTACCCCCCCCTCACGAAAAATCAAGTTTTTCTTCATTCATTTGTTTATAAAAAGGCCACTATCATTCATCCTTTTTTGATAGTGGTCAGCAATTTTAGTAATCTTCTTCGTATTGTTGCAGCAACTCTTGCATCTCATCATCACTTGGATTAAGGGTTAAGTAATGCTTCAATTCATCAACCAATTGGTCAGTTTCACCAACTTCACGATAGTAACTAATGAGGTCCTTTAAAAAGGTTGGGTTTTCGCTGTAGGTTGGTAATGCCGCTTCATAGTTTTTACCAGCTTCTTCTAAATCATCAAGTCGCTGGTAAGAACGGGCTAGATTCCAGTAAACTTGCGGATCAACTTCATCTTCATCTACTAGAGGTTCTAGGAGTTTAATATTCTCCTTATCTTTATGAATATGAAGAAGGAAATTGCTATATTGCAAAGTAATAGTCAGGTTGTCTGGATCCAATTCATGAGCCTTCGTTAAGTATTCATCCATGAGCTTGTTGTTACCCAAATGACTGGTAACCTCTGCAGCCTGAGCGTAAAGTTGTGGATTATATTGGTCAACAGCCATTCCCTCTTGAAGAGTTTGTAATGCCTGTTGATACTTATTCTCTTTTGCATAAGCAGTTGCTAATTGAATATAGGCTGGAGCATATTGAGAGTCATCCTCAATTAATTCTTGCAACGTTTTAATGGCAGCCTTAGTATCATCTAACTGTAATTCGGTTAAGCCAGTTTCAAAACGAATGTTGCTTGATTGATATTCTGGTTTAACCTGTTTTAAGTAACCGAGAGCCTGTTTAAATTGACCGCTTTGGGCATAGCAAGTACCTAGTCGGCCAGCAATGTCCACCTTGGCAAATTCGGTATAACCATTCTTAATAAGTTGGAAGTAGTACTGAATAGCATCATTGAACTTTCCAATCATAAAGTAAAATTCCCCGAGAGCAAATTCAACTGCCGGTTCATCTGGAGCCAGTTGGTAAGCCTCTTTCAATTTTGATTCGGTTACTTCGTATTCACCTTCAGTTTGGTAAAGGTCAGCGCTGACCAATAGGGATTGTAAGTAAGCATCCGAACTTGGCTTTATTTGGGAAAGATAAGTCAATGCCTCATCATTATGTCCCTCATTAATGGCAATTTCTGCTAAATTAACCCGAATCTCATCATCGTCAGGATACTTCCTTAATAGCTGAAGATAAGCTTGACGGGCCTGCTGAAGAAAACCAAGACTATATAGTTCTTCTGCCAAATTATAAATAATTTCATCACTATCATTTGCCAGTGAGTCATTAAAAGATTGAAGTGCTTCATCTAAGTGACCCTCATTAAGTTGGTCTAACATTTTTTCTGCATAAGTCATATAAATCCCTCCAGATCCTTATCATGCTTAATCTTAGCATATATTAATAAAACGTTGTTAATATATATCCATGGCTGAAAACTAAAAAGCATAACAATGAATAAGTTTTATTCATTGTTATGCTTCAATAAATTTATGATTGAGGGTGCAGGTAAAACCCACACTCCATTATTGTTAAGTTTAAATTACTTAACAGCATCCTTTAAAGCTTTACCAGGCTTGAATGCTGGTACCTTACTTGCAGGGATTTGGATTTCTTGACCAGTTTGAGGGTTACGACCCTTACGAGCTGCACGTTCACGTACTTCGAAGTTACCGAAGCCGATCAATTGAACCTTTTCACCCTTAGCTAATGATGCTTGGATTGAGCTGAATACTGCATCAACAGCAGCAGTAGCATCCTTCTTAGTTAAACCAGTTGCACTTGCAACATTGCTTACTAATTCTGCTTTGTTAGCCATTACTTTTCACCTCCAGCGTTTGATATGAAGCCGATTGGCCATACCAATAAATGTTAATTTTGAGTGGTCCAAAATTAACGAAGTATACGACATCTCGTATAATTCATTTTAAAGATTAGCATAGTGAATTCTTGATGACAAGCGGTTTAACGGCTTTTTTAGCACTTTTCAGGAAAAATTATGTTATTTTTCGTATTATTGACGTTTCCGCTTAATAATACGGATTGGAGTTCCCTCAAAATCAAACGCTTTTCTGATTTGATTTTCCAAATAACGTTGGTAAGAAAAGTGCATTAGATCTGGATCATTAACAAAAATAACAAACGTTGGCGGCTGAATTGCCACTTGGGTTGCATAGTATACCCGCAAACGACGACCATTTTGAGTGGGCGTTGGATTTGCTGCTAATGCATCCATTAATACATCATTTAAGACGGAAGATTGAACACGGCGACGTGAATGGTCATATACATTTTCAATCATCTCTGGAAGCTTATTTAAGCGTTGATGTGTCTTTGCAGATACAAAAACAATCGGCGCATAGCTCAAATATTGGAATTCATTCCGAATGAGGTTAGTGAAATCTGTCATTGTGTGATGGTCCTTATCCTTAATGGTGTCCCATTTATTCACCACAATAATAACACCACAACCTGCTTCATGAGCATAGCCGGCAATATGTTTGTCCAGTTCTCGGATTCCTTCTTCAGCATTTAAAACTACTAGGACAACATCACTATCATCAATTGCCCGCATAGAACGCATCAATGAATATCGCTCAGTATTTTCATAAATCTTTCCCTTTTTCCGGATTCCGGCTGTATCAACCATCGTAAATTTGCGACCATCGGCACTTTCAAAGGTAGTATTAATTGCGTCACGGGTTGTCCCAGCCACGTTAGAAACAATCACCCTTTCTTCACCTAAAATCGCATTAACTAATGAAGATTTACCTACATTTGGACGACCAATGAGACTAAAATGAATTGTTCCATCCTCACCACTATCCTCTGTTTCTGGGAAGTGATTAATTACTGCATCAAGTAAATCCCCAATTCCGACACCATGGACACTAGAAATTGGATACGGGTCTCCCAATCCTAGAGAATAAAAGTCGTATACTTCATTTCTTCTTTCAGGATTATCTGCCTTATTAACTGCTAAAATAACTGGCTTATTAGAACGGTAGAGAATTCGTGCTACTTGCTCATCTGCCTCCGTAACACCATTCTCAATATCAGCAACCAAAATAATAACGTCAGCTTCATCAATAGCAATTTCCGTCTGTTCACGAATCTGTGTAAGCAGTGGTTGATCTGACATTTCGATCCCACCAGTATCAATCAAATTAAAATTTTTCCCTAACCATTCTCCATGAGCGTATATCCGATCACGCGTGACCCCTGGAGTATCTTCTACAATGGAAATTCTTTCCCCGGCGATTCGGTTGAAAAGAGTCGATTTACCTACATTTGGACGACCAACAATAGCAACTACTGGATTTGCCATTAGTCTCCACCTTCTTTCATTATCAGTTTATACTAAAATCAATGTAAATATTATTTAAACGCTTTATATTAAAAAATTTAAAAATAAAAGAAGCTGAGGATAACCCAGCCCCTTTATTTTAATTTAATTACTTCAAGTCCTTTAATTGGTCACCAATTAAATCACCCATTGAGAATCCACTTTCTTCTTCAGGGGCGTTATTCATGAAGTTGTTACGGCTGTTGTTGTTACGACGTGGACGACGACGTGAATGGTTTTCATTACCATTGTTTTCTTCATCCTTTGGACGTTCTTCAAGAGCCTTGATTGACAAGCCAAGACGTTGGTTTTCAGGATCTACATTTAATACCTTAACCTTAACTTCTTGACCAACCTTTAATACATCAGCTGGTGTAGCAATGTGCTTGTGTGAAATTTGAGAAATGTGAACCAAACCTTCAACACCAGGGAATACTTCCACAAATGCACCAAAGCTAGTAAGACGCTTTACAGTACCAGTCAAGACAGTACCTTCAGCAGCTTTTTCTTCAATATCATCCCATGGTCCAGGCAATGTTTGCTTGATTGAAAGTGAAATTCGTTCACGTTCAGGATCAACACTTAATACCTTAACCTTAACATCTTGACCAACTTCCAATACGTCCGATGGCTTATCAACATGGTCGTATGAAATTTCAGAAACGTGAACCAAACCATCAACACCACCAAGGTCAATGAAGGCACCAAAATTAGTCATACGAGCAATTTTACCTTCAACAACGTCACCAGGTTGAAGCTTAGCAAAGATTTCCTTAGCAGCTTCTTCGTGTTGACTCTTAACAATTTCCTTGTGTGAAAGGATCAAACGGTTTTCACTTGGTTCGATTTCGATAATCTTAAAATCAAGTTCTTGACCTTTAAATTGGTTCAAGTCTTCAACGTAGTGATCAGTAATCATTGAAGCAGGGACGAAGCCACGTACTCCGGCATCAACTACTAAACCACCCTTAACTGCTTGGGTAACTTTAGCTGTAATAGTTTCGCCAGCATCGAACTTCTTTTGAATATCATCCCATACCTTACGTGCTTCAAGACGACGGTGTGAGAGTAAGTAGCTACCGTTTTCCTTGTCGTTACCGATCTTAGAAATAACTACTAAATCAAGTTCGTCACCGACTTTAACTGCATCATTGATGTCTTCAACTGGCTTGGTTGATAATTCTTTAGCAGGGACGACACCTTCAACCCCTGCATCTTTAATACCAACGATAGCTTGGCGATCATCATCAATTGCCAATACTTCACCCTTAACAACATCACCAACTTTTACAGTTTCAATGCTGTCGAGAGCTTCTAACATATCGTTTTTGTTTTCGTTGTTTTCAGCCATTTAAAAAAATCCTCCTTGCGACAATCAACTATAACTAATATTTTACTAAAGATTCATAAGTATTTCCAGTCATTATACAAATTGTTTTTCAGTTTTTTCGATTATTTCTCCGATTTTGGATACAACTTCATCAATCGTTAAATTAGTTGTATCCAATCTAATTGCATCTTTGGCTTGTGTCAATGGGGAGACTTTTCGTGTAGAATCCTTCTTATCACGTAATTCTATCGCCTTTTGCAATTCTTCTAGGGTAGAAGTATTGATTCCCTTTTTCTGGTTTTCTAAGTAACGGCGCCGTGCTCGTTCTTCTGCTGTAGCCACCATAAAGATCTTGACAGGGGCATCTGGCAAAACTGTAGTACCAATATCACGACCATCCATCACAATCCCCCCTCCCGCAGCGATTTCACGTTGCTGCTTCGTCATTTCAGTACGAACCGCTGGAATTGCTGCAACAGCAGAAACATTCTTTGCGACTTTAGGAAGACGGATATCTCTGGTAACTTCTTTAGCATTAATGAAAACTCGTTGTTCAGGGTCACCTGGCTTAAATGTAATCTGAATATGTTGAGCAAGATCTGAAACCTTTTCTGTATCGTTAATGTCAATTCCCTTATTCAGTGCAGCAAGAGTAACTGCTCGATACATTGCTCCGGTGTCACAATAAATATAGCCATATTTTTTTGCTACTTTTTTAGCCACGGTACTTTTCCCTGCTGAGGCAGGCCCATCAATTGCTACTTGTAATCCTTTTGTCAACGTGTTCACTCCTTATTTAACGTACCCGTAATTGTTGTCCTGGACTGAGATGAGAATTTAAGTTCAAACCATTTAATTGCATTAACTGGTTAACAGTAATCCCATTTTGGGCGGCAATACGATAAATACTCCCATTTCTTTGAACAGTAACATATTTAGCTCCACTTACCTCTGAGCTAGATGATGCGCTGGCAGCTGAAGAAGTTGAGGTTGAACTTGAACTAACAGATGAACTGGCTAATGATGAAGAGCTTGATATAGCCTTTGCAGAGCTAGAAGAACTCTTTACCCGTTTAGTAGAACTCGAGTGGGCTTTTTTTTTAGACGATTGCGCTACTTGCTCTGTCCGCACTGGGTGGTCTAACGCCTCTTTATGGTTGATCCAATAAATCAAAGGAAAAGCAGCTAGAATAATAATAAGTACAATCAAAACCGTCGTGATAGTAGAATTATGTTCACGTTTTTTACGGTGTTCTGTCCGTGATAGATGACCATCTTTACCAATATCTTCGTTACCATTAAAAGTTTTATCCCATAATGGCTCGTTATTTTGTCGACTATTTTCACGCCGTTCACTCATATTGCTCCCCTCCTTTGCTTAAAAAATTAACATTTTGATTGTAGCGCAATTTCAACTCGAATGTCTAGCAATAATCTTAGGGACGATTAAACAGTTTTCTTAACCTCTTTTCCCAGTCTATCTCTTCACTGGTGGTAGTCTTATCCTCTATTTCCTTTTGCACAAACTTTTCCAGATAGTTTTTCTGGCAGATGTCGCAACAAAATCCTTGCTTTACCTTCTCTTCACCAAAGTAATCTGTAATCATCTGGCGACGGCAAACTGTTGAATTATTAACATACTCTTCAATTGAAGCTCGCCGTTTTCTTTGTACCGACTGTCTTTTCCTAAATGAGGCTAAGATTTTTTCGCCACTATATCCGTGATTTAGGTAAAAATCAAACAATTCCGCATTTTCACCTAGACTTTCTAATGGAAGTTCCTTATTTTTTACTGCCTGCAATAAGTCAATAGAAGGTAGTTCAAATTGCTGGAGATTCCTCTGGATTTGTTCATCACCCGAGCAATACAACAATAAGGCTAAACTTTCTTTTCCATCTCTTCCAGCACGCCCTACCTCTTGAATATAACTTTCTAAGTTTGCAGGATGGTGAAAATGGACTACATAACGAATATCGCCTTTATTTATTCCCATGCCAAATGCACTCGTTGCACAGATGAGCTGGATCTGATTTTGCATAAATTGTTGCTGAATCTTAAACCGTTCAACAGGTGAAAGTCCAGCATGATACGCTGCGGTTGAGTTATTAGTTTTCAAGTTAATGATTTCAGCAAATTGCGATGCCATTTTGCGACTAGAAAAGTAAACTATTCCAGAGCCCTTAAGGTGATTTAGAAGATCAAGCAATTCGTCTTCCTTTTCTTGTGGAGATGTGAATTGGTGAACTGCCAAAAAGATATTTGAACGGTTAACTGAACGGATTACCTGATGAACACTGGTAGAATCCAAGCCCATTTTCTTAATAATATCTAGACGAACTTCAGGAGTTGCTGTAGCAGTAAGCATTAATACAGGTGGATCGTTTAAGAAGTGACGAATTTTAGAAAGGAGCAGATACTCAGGCCGAAAATCTGGGCCCCACTGAGAAATACAGTGAGCCTCATCAACTACAAAAAGGCTAATCTGTATTCGTTGAAGTGCAGCTAAAACCTGTTTATTGGATAACGATTCTGGAGAAGTAAAAATAAACTTAAACTGATTGAGATGATTCAGAGCCTCTTGCCGATCCTTTCCTTGCAATTGTCCATTTATCATCAATACTTTTTTCTCCCCCTGTTGACGAAAACGGTCGATTTGATCCTGCATTAATGAAATTAAGGGCGAAATAATTAAAACTTGTCCCGGTAAATAATATCCCGAAAACTGATAAAGGAGAGACTTCCCACTACCAGTTGGTAATACTGATAAAACATTCTCCCCTTGTAAGGCAGCTTTGATCGTTTCAAACTGTCCTTCCCGAAAGCTAGAAAAACCGAATCTTTGCTGAAGGTCTGCTTGTAGTTGTTTCTCATCTATTTTCATTTTTCTCTCCCTCCACTATCTGATAAAGCCGATAGTAGAAAAAATCATTGTCGATATTAGGGAAAAGCTGTGGATCATACTCCCAACTTGCAGGGTCTCCCTTATATTTCTCCCTTAATTTTTCTTTTACTGTCTTAGAAAAGAAAGCATCGAAGTCAAGTAGAGTTGGGCAAACTATCGCTGCTTCTAAAATATGTTCTCTAACGGTTCCCAGCGCAATATGTCGTTGCTTAGCAATTTCATCTAAGGACATTCCCTGATTGTAAAGCTGGATACTGGTCCTGCTGCTTTGACTTAGTGGCCCTTCTTTTAACAAGTTAGTAAAGAGACCTGAAAATATTCCTGGATACTTAGCCACAAAAGCAGCCACTGCTAAATATAGATCATACTTTAGTAACTCAAGGTTAGCTAAAGAAATGTGCAAATTTTCTTGTGCTTGATGGTCGGTCCAGCCAATCAGGTCGTGACCTGAAAATGAATAGGTGAGATACTGGGCAAGGAGCTTATTTTCCTTTGCTAATGAATCAATTAAAATCGATATATCATGAAAAAATTTGTCCTCAATATCCTTACCTGCTCTTCGAAACCAATATTTTACCTTTTGTAATTCGGAATAATCAGTTGTTAGGGGAGCATATGATCGATTGCGATATGCAAACTCAGAAACGACCTGAACCCCTAATTGTAACCGCTGTTCAACCTTCCTTGTATCAGCAAGCCAATACCATGTGGCAAATGATGGTTGATAAAAATTCGCTTCTTCCTGCTGCAAAACTCCCTTCGTCGTCAAGACGGCTTTTTTCTCGTTATCTACCTTTATTAACCCACTTTCCACTAATCGCTTTATTTGTTCATCAAAGTTTTCTCTTGTCAACGAACGATTAGCACCAGTCCACCCTAAAATACCATATTGTTGGGCCCAAAAAAGTGTCGATACAGTCCGTTTATTCTTTAAGGTATTTTCGATCACCCTAATTCGGCGTGGCTGCTGCTCACTAAAAAATTTTAATAAATAATCCATTGTCATCCCTATCATTCTTTTAATTTTGCTCTGTAATTTAAAAACGGAGAAAGAGGCTAAATTAAATCTAGTATCTTACTCCTGAAAGAATTTTTATTTAATTTGTTTTTGCTTCAACCATGCCTGTAAATGAACGGCAATTAACGAAAAGATTCCACAAACAACTATCCCCTTAATAAGGTTAAAGGGTACCACTGCAACGGCGATTAGTTCAGGAATAGGCAAAGTTGACTTCCAGTTCCAAAGTGCCATATATAAAGGCGTTAATACCCACATATTTAATGCAGACATTACTATAACTAGCGTAATTGTTGATAAAATACTTCCCAAAGCTAATTGCCGTTTAAAAGTTAACGAATGCCGTCTCCAAATAAAGCTAAAAGGCAATAAAAGAGCGAGCGACGAAGCAAAATTTCCCAGTATTCCGACTAGTTCGCCCACTGAGAAGCCCCTAGTTAATGCGTGAAGTAAGCATTTCAAAAAGGCAATTAAAATACCAGCAACAGGCCCGTAAATGAACCCGCCAATTAAAACCGGCAGATCTGAAAAATCCATTTTCAGATACGGTGCAATTGGGAGAATCGGGAATTCGAATAGCATTAAGATGAACGCAAGGGCACTTAGACAACTAATGCCTACACTCTGCTGTATTTTCTGTTGTGACTTTTCCATAATATAACAACCTCCAAATGAGATTGTCTTCAAATCAATTGATTTACTAACTCACCCTATAATCACAATAAAAAAGACATTGCTCACAAACATTTGTCCGCAATGTCTACCTACATTGTAATTATCTATGTAGTTAAATTAAATCTTCTGCATACCAGACTATACTGTCGGCTCTGGAATTTAACCAGATCAACCATAAAAATGGGTTGCGGGCTTGTCATACCGCCGGTCGGGAATCTCACCACGCCTTGAAGACAAATCATGTGATATTTTTATATAACTATGATAACGGCAAATTACCGATATGTCAACATTTTGATGTGCTTACTCTTCCCGTCTTCTATCATTTGCCATTTAAAAATTCTTCAACTGCTTAATTTCTTCAGGCCTTAAAGTACGGAATTCACCAGACAAAAGACCATCAAGAGTTAAGAAGCCGTATGATTCACGATGAAGTTTAATAACAGGATGTCCAATCGCCTTAAACATTAACTTAACCTGGTGATATCTTCCTTCATGAATCGTTAGTTTAACGCGACTCGTATCCTTCGCATGATTATATTCTAGTAATTTAACTTTAGCCTTTTTTGTTATCTTACCATCGACCCTTACTCCTAACCTAAGCTTCTTTAATTCTTCATTACTCAATTTTCCCTTAACTTTTGCAATATAGGTTTTTTCAACTTCAAATTTTGGGTGCATTAAGTGGTTAGCTAATTCACCATCGTTTGTCAAAAGAAGAATTCCGGTAGTGTCGTAATCTAACCTACCAACAGGATAGACCCGTTCCTCTACACCATCTTCTTTCAAAATATCAACAACTGTTTTTCTTCCTTTATCATCATGGGCACTCGTAATCACAGAACGGGGCTTATTTAATAAATAGTAAACATGTGCCTCATGGTGAATAGGCATCCCGTCAACTAAAATTTCATCATGATTGCCGACCTTTACTCCCATTTCCGTTACAACTTTCCCATTCACTGCTACATGGCCACTAGTAATGAGCTTTTCTGATGCTCGACGTGAAGCCACTCCAGCCTCTGCCATTACTTTTTGTAGTCGTTCCATTATTCATTGTCCTCCTTTTGCCGAGCTTCTAGTGCCTCAAGGAATACATCACCATTCATATCATCTAACTCTAAGTCTTCCTGTTTTGCTAATGGAGGAAGATCTTTAAGCGATGAGAGACCAAAATAATCCAGGAAATTATCAGTAGTTCCATATAAAAACGGCTTTCCAGGTGCTTCTAATCTTCCCTGACTATTAATCAGTCCACGAATCATTAATTTTTGCAAGGCTCCTGAGCTTTGCACACCACGAATATCATCAATTTCCAAGCGAGTAATTGGTTGACGATAAGCAATGATTGCCAAAACCTCCAGCAAAGCACGAGTAAGAGGCACAGTCAGTGGGACTTCGAAGTAATGCTTTATAATCGACGCAAGTTCATGTTTAGTAGCTAGACGATATGTATCACCACTATTGAGCAAAACTAAGGCTGAATCTTCATCATTTTCGTACTTTTGCTTTAATTGGGTCAGCATCTCAATAACTGCTGGTTTCATAAACCCACTGATTTTAGCCAGGTCAGCTAAGGTTATGCCTTCATCTCCACTAATAAACAGAAGTCCTTCAATCTTTGCTAAGTTCGTTAGTTCGGTACTCGTCACTCTTTTGTCCCTCCACTAAAATTATTTTGCCAAAAATATTCTCTTGATGAACACTTATTGCTTGATGTTTTGTCAGTTCTAAAATGGCTAAAAAAGTAGTAACTAGATTATCGCGTGTAATATCTTGGTCGAACAGATCTTCAAAGCGTACAGGACTATCTGACACCTGATTAAATACTTGCTTCATTCGCTGACTTACACTAACTTTCTCTGCCACGACTGTTTCCCGGACTGGCATTGTAAAGCGATGACGATTAATAACTTCTTGGAAAGCCTTCTGCAATTGTCCGAGTGTAATACCAGGCTCAACCCGCTTCGTAATTAATTCTTCTGGAACGTGCATAGCTGGCCGTGTATATTCCGTCTGGCGATAATCTGCCTTATCCTTCAAATGAGCAGCTGCTTTTCGGTAACGCTGGTATTCCAATAATTGATCTACCAATTCTTGTCGAGGATCTTCTTCTTCTGGAGATTCATTTTCAATCTCAACTTCAGGCTGGGGAAGGAGCATTCGACTTTTTATATTCATAAGTGTTGCTGCCATTACAAAGTATTCCCCTGCAACTTCCAACTGGTGTTCCTTCATCGATTTTAAATATTGGAAATACTGCTGCGTAATTTGTTCAATTTGAATGTCATAAATATCCATCTTAGATTGACGAATTAGGTGAAGGAGCAGGTCTAATGGTCCTTCAAAGTCGTTTAACTTTATGGTTGGTTGAAACGGATATTGTGAAATTTCTTTTTGGTCATTTTTCATTGGTTCGCTCCCAATTTGATATTAATGATTGGGTCTTCAATGTGCCCATTAACCTTTTGGAACTGAATTCCTCATGAACTGCTGATAAAAGCGCAAAAACATTTTTTCCAGAACGTTCTGTCGGGGTAAAAGAAATATTACGTACCAATATGTAATGGTCTCCCTCTTCCAGGATAATAATTCCAATAAAATGATTATCCTCCGTATTTTTCCATAAATAAATGTGAAAGCCCTTTTCTAAGGAAGTATTGATTACAGTCGTTAGCTGTTCATAATCTTGCAATTCAGGCAGAAATGATAAAAGTCCTAGGGCAATTTTTTCATAATCTTTTCGATACCGAACTAACAATAATACTGCCTCCAATACTGAATATTTTATGCACGGGGATGGAATTGGTTAAAAATTTTGATGAGATCTTTTGTTTGATAGTGAATGTATTGATTAGCTGCTCTCTGGCTTTTCTGGCCTAATAAGGCCTGAATTGCCTGCCAATCTGATCCATGGTCAATCATATCAGCAATATATGTTTGGCGAAGTGCCTGTGGGGTAATAGACGGATCTAGCTCTGCTTTAGTAACCCAGCTCTTAAAGTTTTTCCAAATTCCCTGTCGACTAAGAGGCTCACCCTGTCGATTCAGAAAAACAAACGGGCTAGCCATATTCTTTGTTTGTGCTAAATATTTTCCTAGCCATTCGACGGCAAACTGACCCAAAGGAACAATTCGTTGATTATCCGCTTCACTTTGCAATTTTAAGATTCGAAGGTCAAGATAAACCTGATCACGTTTCAGATTAATTAATTCACTTACCTGCATCCCTGTTCCATACATCAACTCTAAAAGAGCACGATCACGAACTCCATTAGTTGTTGCTACATTGGGAACATGAAATAGACGTTTGATTTCATCAGCAGTTAAAACAACCGGTGAACTAGTTGTTGCTACTTTTTCTCGATCGATGAAGTCCATTGGGTTGGTTGAAAGTTGCTGAGTGCGTAACAAGTAACGAAAAAACTGCTTTAAACTTGAGATTTGCCGATTAATTGTTGTTTTAGCCTTTTGTTCTGTTTTCAATTGTGCAATAAAGTTGATGGCTGCATATTGATCAACATTAGCCCAATTCTCAATTCCATTTTTTACAAAAAATTGGGCCGCCTTTTCCAAATCATGGCGATAGTTATCACAGGTATTCATTGACCGGCCTCTTTGATTAGCAAGATAGTCAATAAACTGATCAATCTTCGTCTGCATTCTTCTCATTCCCGTTTAATAAGATTATTTGTCCTGCCTCTTCTTTAATCTTTCTTTCCTTAAGGAGGTGACCGAGTGCCCGTTTAAATTGTCCCTTACTAATTCCAAAAATGTCACGGATTACTTTAGGATCCGTTTTATCAGTATAAGGAAGTTGATGCTCATTATTATGTTCTAGCATCGCTAAAATCATTTCAGCATCTTCATTGATTGCTTGGTATGCCCGTGGCTTTAAAGAAAGGTTCAAAGTGCCATGAGAAGAAAGTCCGACTACTCTAGCTTTTACCCGTTCTCCTAAGCGTGGTTCTTGGTCACGTTCACTAGGATGAATAAAGCCCAATTGATAATGGTCGGTCAAGGCATATGACCCGTTCATCTTGAGCTTGTAAATCGTGGCATAAGTATCACGATTTAATAGCCGTTTGGTTGGTGCATTAGAAATTGCTTCATAAACACCCTCATCAGCCAATTTCCCCCACAAGCGATTCTTATCGTCTACTTGGAGAGCCATAAACAACTTATCGCCAGGTTGTGGCCATAATTGTTTTAGAGAAGGGAGATCATCCAAAGAAACAGCAATGTCTTTATTTGGCAATCCAATGTCCACAAACACCCCTAAATCACGACGAACATTCACGACAGTACCATAGTCATAATGATCAACCTGAATTGTTGGAATATTCTCACAAGTCATCTGTAATTGATGCTTCTCATTTTCATAAACGAAGCCTCGCACTTGTCCTCCAATATGTAATTTTTGAGGACTTTCCTTTTTAGGAAGACGGTATGTTTGCCCATTACGGTCAGGTTGAACAAAGTAATCTTCATCGTTCTCATCAATCATAATAGCTGTGACAACTTTTCCTAGTGATGAATTCATTTGCTTTCTCTCACTTTCATTAACACGTTTTCTTACTAATACTTAATTTTACACGGGCAAACGCTTTTTTACTAGTATGAAGCGCTAAAAAAAGGACTCAACATCCTGCTTGATAGCAGAACATTAAGTCCTTCTTATTAATTAAAACTACCTAAATTAGTCGATAGTCTTAACACGCATTAAGTTAGTTGCACCTGGTACACCCAAAGGAACACCAGCAACAATGATAATCTTGTCACCCTTCTTAGCAAAGCCAAGATCAACAGCCTTCTTAGCTGCCAAGTCAAACATCTTATCAGTGTTCTTCATTTCTTCAACAACGTATGGTTGAACACCCCAGTTGATCATCAAACCACGTTCCACGCGCTCATTTGGTGTCAAGGCCACAATATCAGCATTTGGACGATACTTGGAAATCATCTTAGCAGTGTAACCAGAAGCAGTGTAGGCAACGATAGTCTTGATGTCCATGTCCTTAGCTGCATTAGCAACTGCAGAACCAATCGTTTCAGTTACATCTGACTTGTCCCAGTCAAACTTTTCAGTACCAAATTCCCAAAGGTGATTTTCAGCCTTGATGTCAATTGCATTCATAGTAGCAACTGATTCTACAGGATAGTCACCGTTAGCACTTTCACCAGAAAGCATAGTTGCGTCAGTACCATCAAAGACAGCGTTAGCAACATCAGAAACTTCAGCACGAGTTGGACGTGGGTTTTCTTGCATTGAGTCAAGCATTTGGGTAGCAGTAATAACTGGCTTGCCTAATTCGTTACAACGCTTGATCATATGCTTTTGAACGATAGGAACATTTTGAGCTGGAATTTCAACACCCATGTCCCCACGTGGAACCATTAAACCATCAGCAACAGCAATGATTTCTTCAAAGTTGTCGATACCTTCTTGTGATTCGATCTTAGGGAAAATTTGAACATCTTCCATGTTCTTTTCCTTAAGAAGTTCACGAATATCAAGAACATCTTGAGCTTTACGAACGAAGGAAGCAGAGATATAGTTGATCTTATTGTCTAAACCAAAACGAATATCACTGCTATCCTTTTCAGTAATACCTGGTAAGTTGATGGAAACTCCTGGAGCGTTAACACCCTTCCGAGAGCCAAGAACACCATGGTTAAGAACGTGACAAACAAGTTCCTTATTTGCTTCATCCTTTTCATCGATAACCATGTCAATCAAACCATCATCAAATAAGACATGACCACCAACATGAGTATCATCGTAAAGGCCTGGATAAGTAACGGCAATCTTTTCATGAGTACCTTCAATTGAAGGATCCATAGAAATGCGAACCTTGTCGCCAATTTCAAAGTTAATCTTGCCTTCCTTTTGAACTGTAGTCCGGATTTCGGCACCCTTA
This sequence comes from Lactobacillaceae bacterium 24-114, assembly GCA_041225415.1. GTDB lineage: Bacteria > Bacillota > Bacilli > Lactobacillales > Lactobacillaceae > Limosilactobacillus. The sequence continues at coordinate 66,870 of JBCLSJ010000003.1, read as the reverse complement.
GTATCAAGCATAAGACCTACATGCTTGCCAGTAATTTCTTCGGCCTTGTGAACATTTTCAATCCGGCCCAAGTGTTCTGGGTGGTCACCATGTGAGAAGTTGAACCGGAAAATATTAGCACCGGCGTTAATCAACTTAACAATGGTATCAACATCTGTACTTGCAGGACCAAGTGTACTTACAATCTTGGTTTTCTTCATAAATGAATCTCTCCTTTGCATTTATGCATCAACTTACGGTTTGCAATCGCATACCTTGATTTGCACAGCCTTATAATAGCACTTTTCAAAATGCCTGTCTGTACTTTTTCTTAAAAGATTTTGAGAAAGCGGTATCATTCCGTGTGATCCTTAATTATTTTTTGCAACTTTTTGCAAAACAACATTTTGCTGCCCTAAAATTTGCTTTAACCCCTCTTTAATTTGAGATTGAGTGCCCAACCACCGTGAACGGGGCTGCATAATTTTCTTATCAGTTGCTGGGTAGTATAAAACAACCGGAATATTGCCTCGATATTGGTTCATAAATCGAAAAAGTTTCCCCATTGTTTCCTCATTAGCTTTTTCTGGTTGAATCCGTAAAACCCATCTTTCATTTGAAGAAGACGAGCGCATTTCTTTTCGTAAGGTATCTGCATTAGCAATTTTATCAACAATTACCTGAAGCCCATGCCCCTCACGTTGCTCCGCATGACCAGCTATCAACAGGACATTATTACTTTCTAATTCTTTGCTAAATCTGTCATACTGCCGTGGAAAGATTGTTAACTCTATCTCCCCTGTTTGATCAGTTCCAGAAATAAACGCCATTTGTCGGTGATCCTTTTTAGTATGAATCACCTTCACTTTGTTCACTAACACCAAAAGATTAGCCTTCATATTTGGCTTCAGCTGATTAACTGTAATCACTCGATACGTGGATGCTAGCTGCTGATACTGCGTAACAGGATGACCCGACAAATAGACCCCTAAATACTCATTTTCCTTTGCCAGCCTTTCTGTCAAAGGAAATTCCTTTCGTTCTTCAATTGTGGATTGAAGTGCAGGATCATTTTCTAACTCCATCGCATTATCAAATAACTGAATGCCTGAAATCAACATTGGTATGGCATCAACCATTTCAGCACGGTTATAGCCAAGTCCATCAAATGTCCCTGAATATACTAAAGGCTCAATCAACTCTGCCCTTTGCCATTTTACTGGTAATCGACTTATGAAGTTTCGCAAATCCTTGTAAGGACCGTTTTGCTCGCGTTCATTGATTATTTGTCGAATAAAGTCACGACGCAGCCCTTTAATAGAGCTCAAGCCAAAGTAGACTTGCTCGCCGTTGAGGCTAAAATCAACTTGGCTTTGGTTGATTCGCGGACCGATGAGTTTAACCCCAAAGGCATGAGCATCCTGAACATGATTTTTCAGTTTTTCTATGTTAGTTTCTGAATTTAAGAGTGATGTGAAAAATTCTGGTGAGTAATTAGCCTTTAAGTAGGCCATTTGAAAAGCCATTTTTGAGTAGGCTACTGCATGAGATCGGTTAAAACCATAGTTAGCAAATTGATCAATATAATTAAATACTTGTTCAGCTATCTCTAAAGAGTAACCATGTTCAAGTGCCCCGTTAAGGAATTTTGACCGCATACTTTCCATTGTTTCTCGTTTTTTCTTACTTATTGCTCGCCGAAGCAAGTCAGCTTCCCCTAACGTAAATCCTGCCATAGCAGAGGCTAGCTGCATTACTTGTTCTTGGTAAACCAAGATTCCATAAGTAGGAGCGAGAATTGGTCTCAAAGATTCGTCAAGAAGGCGGTAAGACTCTTGCCCATGTTTTCTAGCAATAAAGTGAGGAATATTTTCTAGAGGGCCCGGTCGGTAAAGTGCATTAACTGCGACAATATCTTCAAAATTATCTGGATGAAGATTAACCAACACATCCCTTATACCTGCCGATTCAAATTGAAAAACACCATCAGTTCGTCCACTCTGAAATAAGCTTAATGTTCCTGGATCATTTAATGAAATATGTTTAAGATCAAACTTTGGATTTTCTTGATGGATCAATTCTAGGGTATTATCCATGATGGATAGGTTCTTCAGTCCCAAGAAATCCATCTTCAACAACCCTAGTTTTTCCACCGTATCCTTGGGAAATTGGGTCATTAGTAAACCCTCACTCCCGTTTTGCAAGGGAACAATGGAATCTAACGGCTTTTCAGAGAGGACAACCCCGGCTGCATGAGTTGAATAATGACGAGGCAACCCTTCCAATGCCTGGGCCACATTGAAAAGCAAGCGATAATTTTCATGATCATTCAAAAGATTTCGTAGTGATTGAGATTCCTTAAAACTTCCTGCTAAGGTAATATGTAAACCATGGGGCAAAGCACTTGTTAACTCGTTTACGGCAAACTTATTTAATCCGAATACCCGACTTACATCCCGAAGAACTTGTTTGGCAGCTAAAGTACCAAATGTGATAATTTGTGCTACCCGATGATGACCATATTTATCGTGAATGTAATCTAGTATTTCATCACGACGGTTATCTGGAATATCTAGGTCAATATCCGGCATTTGAGCTCGTTCTGGATTAAGAAAACGTTCAAAAAGCAAGCCATATTGTAAAGGATCTACATCAGTAATTGCTAGAGCATAGGCAACTAACGAACCAGCTGCTGAGCCTCGCCCAGGATCAGTGGTAATTTGATGATTGTGTGCGTATTGCATAACATCCCACACGATAAGAAAGTAATCATCAAATCCCATTTCGTGAATTACTTTTAGTTCCTTTGCTAAACGACTTTGATAATCATTGAGACTCATTCCCGGCGCAACTTTTCGCTCTCGTAAACCTTGGATGCAGAGTTGCTTCAAATAAATGGCAGAGCTTTTTCCCTCTGGTGTTGGAAAATGAGGAAGAACCGGAGCCTTAAATTCCAGATTCACGTTACTTTTTTCTGCTATCAGATTAGATTTTTCTACAGCATCTCCTAGTCCCGCAGCTTGATAGTCCTGAACTACTTGCTGATTTTCTCGAAGAAAATGTTTTCCTAAGGTTCTCGAATTTTCTTTAATATTTTCTAAATGCACATTGGCATCAATTGCCTGTAACACTTTAGTTGCAAACAGGTCCTCAGAATTTAGGTATTCAACTGGGCTAACTGCTACTAAGTTAATCTTCTCTTTCTCACCTAATTGTTTGAGTGTGTCCTGTTTTACTGAATCTATTTCTAAGTTAGTTCCTAGAAACAAACTGTCTTTATCAACAAATCCTTTCAACTTCTGTAAAAATTGTTGGGTATTTCCTATTTGTCCAAAAACTGTTACCTGCGGAGGAATAATTGCAAATAATGAAGGAAAAAATTGTCTAATCTCAGTCACTGTTAACGGGTGTTGCTGGTTATCCCTTATTTGGTGAAGGGTTGATATCTGCATTAGGTTTTGGTAACCCACATTATCTTTTGCCAAGAGGAGGATTTCAAGATTCGTCCCGTCAATATTGCCTAAACCTAGCTTTAATTGCATTCCAATTAGCGGTTTAATTCCTTCTTTTTGAGCTGCATTATAAAAATCTACAGCACCATAAAGAATATTTTCATCCGTGAGTGCTAAGGAAGTATATCCACGTTTCTTGGCTTCATGTACTAACTCTGGAATACGTATTGGGCTTTGTAATAGACTATATGAGCTTTTTACCTGTAAAGGCACATAATTCATCTTCCATCCTCCCTTTTCTAAAAAATTATAACAAATCTTGACTCTTTCTGCTGAGAAAGGCTAGCCGCAAATTTTGCTAAGTGTTAAAATAACAATAATTAACATTGACAAGGAGATGTTCCGATTGAGACTGTTATCAGCTAATATTGGTTCTGGCATCATTGCACTTATTCTTGGAGAGATCTTGGCTTATATTGACAGCCAACTTGAATCCGTTACTCCCGATTATGTTCTAACTGGGATCTTAGCAGTTATCTTTGGCTTAATTGCTGCTAACTGCATTTACTTTATTAGTAGAAAAGCTGATCCTTCGAAAGATTAAGCTAGCTAATCAGAAATTTTATAATACCTATTACAAAAAGATCGGTGAAAAGTGTGAATTTTCACCGATCTTTTAATTTTACCCAACTTCTTGTCGATGCTGTTTCCATAAGGCACTCGCATAGATAGCAACCTCAATGGCTGCGATAAAGAAGCTAACAGGCCAATTAGTTAAGTAACCTAAAAATAGTCCTAACCATGTTCCTAGCAAGGAAAAAAGTATAGCTAAAAAGATCATTTTAGCTACTCCATGAGTAAAGTATTTTGCACTAGCTGCTGGTAAAGTTAACAAGATGAAAATTAAAAGTGAACCCACAATCTGAGCAGCGACACTAACACTCAATGCTAACAGCAACAGGAAAACAATAGAAATCCATGTTTCGTTAATTCCACTCACCTGAGCACCAATTGGATCATATGAAGCAAATTTTAGGAGACGATAAATGACTAAAATAATTGCAAACACTACAATCGATAAAAAAATCAATTGCCAAACTTCTTGCATACTAATACCGACAACACTCCCAAAGAGGATATTAACCGCGGAACTAGCTGTCTGACTACTCAAAGATAAAAATAAAATGCCCAGCCCAATAAACAAGGCTGATACCGCACTAATAACTGCTTCTCGCCGTGATTCCTTAATGCTTAGCTGGCCTACTAATACTGAGCTCAGCATAGTAAAAAGAATCATCCCATTTAATACTGGCCAGCCCATGAAAACTGCAAATGAGCCGCCCGCAAACCCAATTTCAGATAGGGTATGGGTCAAAAAGGAAAGATTACGTGCAACCACAAAGACTCCAATAAAGCCGCTCATGATTGCGATAAAGGTACTAGCGATAAAGGCATGCCGCATAAAACTTAATTCTAACATTAGTTTCCCTCCTTGAATGTAGTCGGCAATTCTGAAATTGGTCCTGCTGTATATCCTCCCCCTGTTATTTGGAGAAAACGCGTTCCATACTTCTTAGCAAGTTCCCAATCATGAGTAATAAAGATGACACTCACCCCTGCCTCTTGAAACTTCTTTACCAAGTCCAATAATTCATACTTCATTTCATTATCAAGACTTGCAGTAGATTCATCTAAAATAAGCAGTTCTGGGTGAGGGAGAAGAGCTTGCGCTAAGTATGCTCGCTGCTTTTCGCCCCCAGAAGCTAAACCAAGCGGTCTTTCAGCTAATTGACTTAAGTTTGTTTGTTGGATGATTTCTTCGATGCGCTTCCGTTCCGGTTTTCTCAACCATGGTATTGGCAAATGAGGAACATTTAAGGCAATAAAGTCACGAATCGAAAGAGGATAATCTTGATCGATATTTCGGAATTGAGGAACATAACCTGTTTTAATCCCCTTAGCAAAGTTAATCGTGCCTCCTTTGGGCTTAATAAAGCCTAACAATGCGCGTACTAAAGTAGTTTTACCTACACCATTATCTCCAATTACTACCAGGAAGTCTCCTCGATCTACATCAAAATTTAAGTCTTTAATTACTGTATGAGTGCCATAACCAACAGTAAGATTTTTAACGTTAACTATTGCCACTTTACTTCTCCTCCAACTGAATTTTCGCTAAATCCTTGTACTGTGATAGCATCCATTCAAGGTAATTTTTCTTATTGCTTGGACGTGTTTCGGTTACTTTTAACACCGGAATATTATTTTCACGTGCCAGCTTAACCAAACTATTAACGGTCGTATTAGTTGTTTGTGAATTCTCAACAAAGAAGGCAATTTTATGTTGCTTTATCGCCTCTTGTAAATTTTGAATATCCTTTGGCGAAGGATCATTTCCTTCTTCAATTGCTTGAGCAAAGTGGGAATCAATCACCTTGTATCCTAAGTTCTCTAAAGCATAGTCAAAAACAGGTTCACTTACTGCTACTTGGTTATTATTACTGTTAATCCGTGCTTTAATTTGGCTAATCTGCTTATCTAAAGATTCTAATGATTTTAAGTATTTTTTAGCATTCCTTTGATAATAAGATTTGTGACTCGGGTCAAGTTTTCCGTACTCGGTTGCTAATTCTTGAGTAAGTTTTTTTATTGTTTCCGGCTGATACCATAAGTGCTCATTTTGGCCGCTTTTTTTATTCATCAATTTAGCTACATTTATTACCGACTGATTCTGATAGTTGCTAGATTTTACCATGTTATTTAGCCATTGGTCATATCCTAGCCCGTTTTCAATGACAACATTGGCATTAGCTACTGACTTCGCTTGACTAGTAGTTGGCTGATAATCATGTGGGTCAACAGAGGAACTGTCTATTAAAGTTGTTACCTTTCCATACTTTCCAGCAACTGCCTTTGCAGCTTCACCATAAAAGTTCATCCCTGTCACTACACGAATTGGCTTCTGGCTGGTACTAGTCTGTCTAAATGGGATAAATGACAGTCCTAATATAATTAATAATGCCACAACGAGTCCAGAAACGCCTAATATATACTTCTTCATTCCTTTTCCTCCGAAAAACGTAACGATTACTATTTACAACATTAACTATCCTACCTAATCTCTCTTTTCATTGCAAGGATTTTTTAATGAAAGAAAATAGGATCCACTTGCTCAGCTAACCGCACAATGGATCCTATCATTTTTAACTATTTTCCAGTTTTTACATTCAATTCATTAATCTTTAGCAATACATCAACCGCTTTTTCCATTGTCTGCAGAGAAACATATTCAAACCGGCTATGCATATTTTCCCCGCCAGCGAAAAGGTTTGGTGTCGGGAGACCTTTATAAGAAATAGTTGAGCCATCTGTGCCCCCACGTACAGGATAAATGACCGGCTTAATATCCAATTCCTTCATCGCTTCCTTTGCTACATTAACAGCTTCCATCTTGCCAACAAGCGCATCTTTAAGGTTGTAGTACTGATCATACAAGTTCATCTGAACCCGCTCGCCGCCTAATTTGGTGTTTAATCCTTCAACAATTCGGGTTAATAGGTGCTTCCGCTCTTCAAATATTTGACGATCATGATCCCGAATAATATAAGTCATTGATGCATGGTCAACACTACCATTAAATTTATATAGGTGGAAAAATCCTTCTCGACCTTCTGTTTCTTCAGCCCGCTCATGTGCTGGCAAACTATTATGGAGGTTTATTCCCACTTGGATAGCATTTATCATCGTTCCCTTAGCAACTGCTGTATGAACGTCTTTACCATCGATTTCAATTTCTGCTTGGGCAGCGTTAAAGGTTTCGTACTCTAATTCTCCTAATGGTCCACCATCAACTGTATAAGCAAAATCAGCTCCAAAGTCATCAACATCAAAGTTATCTGCCCCTGTTCCAATTTCCTCATCTGGCCCAAAACCAATCTTGATATTACCATGTTTAATCTCTGGATGAGTCATCAAATAAGCCGCCATTGTCATAATTTCAGCAACTCCAGATTTGTCATCAGCCCCTAAAAGTGTGCTTCCATCAGTGGTAATTAAGGTATCTCCCTTGTAATTCTTAAGGTTAGGAAATTCTTCTACTGTCAGGGAATATTTACCATCGGCATCTAAAACAATGTCACTTTTACCATCATACTTCTCGACAATTTGTGGTTGCACATTATGAGCATTAAAGTCTGCTGTATCAACGTGAGCGAGAAATCCAATCGTCGGGACATCCTTATCAAGGTTGCTAGGAATCGTACCAAATACATAGGAACTTTGGTCATTAATGTGTACATCTTTTAAGCCAAATTCAATTAATTCATCCTTTAATTCGTTAAGAAATGCCGTTTCTTTAGGATCAGATGGCACTGTCTCAGAGTCAGGATTAGAACGTGTTTCAGTTTTTACATATTGGAGGAAGCGTGGTAGTAAGCCCTCGTATTTTTCTTCAGTCATATTTATCCTTCCCTTCATAAGTTAGCTACGAAAGTTGAATGGGTCTGTATTAATAGAATTCTGAACGATTTCTATATTCCAATTATAGTCCTCTTTCCAATTATTAAACAGTTCAGCTAATTTTGTCTCACAAACTGCTTCAATATGATGTCCAGGATCAATCAACGTTAAACCATTGCTAATCATATCCTGCACAAAATGATAAGTTGTATCCCCTGTCACATAGGCATCAGCTCCCTTTTTCAGTGCTGCTTGCCAGAAATCTTGACCAGAACCTCCTAAGATTGCTATGCGGTGGATAAGACGATTGTTTGTAGGAGCAGCCCAACGAAGATTAGGTACGTTAAAGGTTTCCTGACAGTATTTTGCAAATTGCTCAGCGGTAAAATCTCTGTCAATATTTCCTACACGCCCCATACCAATTTTTTCCCCACTTACCGGATCTTTCCCGGCATCAATTAGAGGCTCTGTATCAACTAAGCCTAATTGATCAGCCAGCCAATCATTCATCCCTCCATTAGCAGTATCCAGATTGGTATGAGCTGCATAAACCGTAATCCCAGATTCAAGTAATTGGGCATACATTTTATTTTGCGGATTTCGTAAATCGAGATCTTTAGCTGGACGAAACATAACTGGGTGGTGAGCAAAGATAAAATCAACATGTTCTTCAATAGCCTCAGTCACTACTTCAGGGCGAACATCCAATGTAGTCATCAACTTTTTTACTTCTAAATTAGGATTACCTAGTTGAAGACCGGGGTGATCCCATTTTTCGGCTAATTGTGGACTCGCAAATTGCTCAAACCGACTAATAATATCAATCCCTGTTGTCATCTTAAAGCACCCCCTTAATATGGTTAAGGTAGATCTGTTGCTTTTTAATTCTATCTTCTGGACGAACTTTAGCTGCTTTCATTTGCTGGAGGATCTTTTTCTGACGTTCGTATTCATTTGCCCATTTTTTCTTAAAGACACTCGACTGTTTCTCCAATAAGAAGGGGCCAAAATCTAACTCCCGTTCATTATAACGAAATGGAACTGGAGAAAATTCAGCCACGATAATCTCATAAGTGTGCCCGTCTTCAGCTACAATTTCTTCGGCCATAATTTGATAGCGGTGATCCATCAACCATCTGCGTAAACGACTTTCCCCAATATTTGGCTGAAGAATTAATCGCTTAACACCTACTAGTTTTTCCGGATGAGCATCCAAAATTTTGGTAATTAAAGCTCCACCCATACCAGCAATCGTAATTGTGTCAATCTGGTCATCTTCGTCAATAGCAGCCAATCCATCTTTTAGACGCGGATGGATAATATCCATTAAGTTCAAGTTCTCTATCTCATGTTTGGCATTTTCATAGGGTCCCTGAACTACTTCACCGGCTATAGCGTAGGTGATTTGATTATTCAGGGCTAGAGCTGCTGGCAAGTATGCATGGTCCGAGCCAATATCAGCTATTCGTGCCTCTTTTGGTACATATTTCGCTACAGTAGCTAATCTCTTTGATAAGTGCTGGGCGTCCAAACGACCATCTCCTTCGTCAATTTCTTAACACTAAGTATAGCAAATTATATGCAGAGATACTCTTTATATCAGGAAAATGAAAATCCAGAAAACAACCATTCTGCATAATGCTTGCTTTCCAGCTTCACTATTTATCCTAATTCTTTAATATAATCCGCAATGCGCTTTAGAGCTTCCTTGAGGTCTTCATCAGAGGAGGCATATGAAAGACGGACATAGCCTTCCCCACCTGAACCAAAAGCACTCCCAGGAGTTACCCCAACCTTGGCTTTATGTGCAAGGTCCTGAGCGAACTTAACATCATCTTTGCCAAACTTTTCTGGAATCTTAGCAAAAATATAGAAAGCTCCTTCAGGTTTTGGCATTTCAAAGCCGAGTTTCTGCAAGCCGTCTAAAACAAAGTTGCGACGTTCTTCGTAAATCTTCTTAAATTCTTCAGGGTCATTCTGGCCGTTATTCAATGCTTCAACAGCTGCAATTTGAACATTATTTGTAACTGTAGTAACTAAAAACGCGTGCATTTTACCGATGCTAGCCATAATTTCTTCGGGACCGGCAATATAACCAAGACGATAGCCAGTCATTGCATGTGACTTTGAAAGTCCGGAAATAAAAAGCGTTCTTTCTGGAATCATTGAAACTAAAGAATGGTGGTCAACACCATATACAAGGTCACTATAAATTTCATCAGCAATTGCATATAGATGGTGGTCACTGATAACTTTCGCTAACCCTTTAAGTGTTTCTTCTGGATATTCCCTTCCTGTTGGGTTAGTTGGGTAGTTTAGGAGAACAGCACGGGCACCATACCCTTCCTTCGCTAATACCTCTTCTAACTTTTCCGGAGTCAAGATAAAATCATCAGCGGAAGTATCAACTTGGATTGGGGTGGCACCAGTCATTGCAACTAATGGAAAGTAGAGAGCAAAGACTGGAGTTGGAATAATTACCTTATCTCCCGTATTAAGAAGTGAGAATAGAGTTGCTGCTAATGCCTCAGTCGCACCAACAGTTACTACTACTTCACTATCAGGATTATAAGAAATTCCTCGGGTACGCTTAATATAATCAGAAATAGCTTGAAGCAGCTCTGGTTTCCCCATTTGTGGGGCATAATGGGAATCGTTATTTTGGATACTCCGAATAGCTGCTTCTTTAACATGTTCTGGTGTATCCATATCTGGTTCACCGATAGTCAGTTTAATAATGCCAGGAATATTAGAAACTGAACGGTCGAACGCTCTAATTCCTGAAGGTGAGGTGGCTGCTAATTTGTGGTTAATAGTACCGGTTAAATCAGATGATAATTTGGGCATAACAATTTCCTCCTTGTTTATGTTTGAACATTATAAATATTATTAAGTTTTATCTATTTTAACTTAAGTATTTTAAGTTTACTGTGTGTTTGAGGAGGAAGTCAAGATAGTTTTAATCATTTTGTTATATTGTTCTAATTTTTAAGAATTTACTCCACATTCATTTAATAAAATAAAGAAGTTAGGGGAAAAACATTTAGTTTCTTCACTAACTTCTAATAAGATATTAAATTTTATTCAAGAAAGTCCTTTAATTGCTTAGAACGTGAAGGATGGCGTAATTTCCGCAAAGCTTTTGCTTCAATTTGCCGAATCCGTTCACGAGTAACACCAAAAACCTTACCTACTTCTTCCAATGTACGCGTTCGACCATCATCTAAACCAAAACGAAGACGAAGAACATTTTCTTCACGATCAGTTAGAGTATCGAGAACGTTCTCTAATTGTTTCTTCATCATTTCGTATGCCGCGTGATCAGCTGGACTTGTTGCATCTTGGTCTTCAATAAAGTCCCCAAGATGAGAATCATCCTCCTCACCAATTGGCGTTTCAAGAGAAACTGGTTCTTGGGCAATTTTTAGAATGTTTCGAACTTTTTCAGTTGGCATATCCATTTCTGCCCCAATCTCTTCTGGTAATGGTTCACGACCAAGATCTTGAAGAAGTTGACGTTGAATCCGAATTAACTTATTGATTGTTTCAACCATATGCACTGGAATACGAATAGTTCGTGCTTGGTCAGCAATGGCCCGAGTAATAGCTTGTCGAATCCACCAAGTAGCATAAGTAGAAAATTTAAATCCACGCCGGTAATCGAACTTCTCTACGGCCTTCATCAATCCCATGTTACCTTCTTGAATAAGATCAAGGAATTGCATACCACGACCAACATAACGTTTAGCAATTGACACAACCAATCGAAGGTTAGCTTCTGCTAGTTCTTGCTTAGCTTCCTCGTCACCTTGTTCAATCCGTAAAGCCAGCGCCACCTCTTCGTCTGCCTTTAAGAGAGGAACACGACCAATTTCCTTAAGGTACATGCGGACTGGGTCATTAATTTTAACCCCTGTTGGCGCGGAAGTGTCGGTCATTGCCTTTTGTGACAATTTTTCCGTTGCTTCAAGTGCTCGTGGGTCTGGATCCCCATTCTCGTCAACAACGCTGATTCCGGCATCTTCAACATTTTGTAAAAGGTTGTCAATTCCATCAGCATTCAATTGAAATGGTTCAGCAACAAGCTTTGTCAAATCATTATACTTAATATGTTTTCTCTTCTTGTAAGTACGGATTAATTTTCCAACGGCGGTGTCATATTCTTTTTGGTCAAAATTGTCACTGTTTGAAATAATGTTTTCTTTTTTCTTACTGTTTGCCATATTAATTATTTTCCTCCGTTTTCAGTTCTTGTTGCTTTTTCAATAAAGCGATTAGCTCTACTGTTAATTCTGTAACTAATTCCGTATTATTAAGGGAGCTTGCTTCTTGAATTTGTAGTTTAACTTTTTTAATCTGGTTAGCTATTGGATTCTGCTTTAATAAAAGGTGAATACAATCGTCAATTAACTTCCTATCCGTTTCTTCCTCAACATCCAGTTGCTCAATCTCTCCTAAAACAGAGCGGAGTTCATTGTCATTTACATAATCCATAAATGCTGCTACCGAGTAATCACCATGCTCTGAGAAAAAGCTGGTTGCCAATAGGTATAATGTTTGATAATTTTCATGAACAAAATGAAAATTGTCAACGGAAGTTACCTTCATCCAGATTTCCCGATCATGAAGCATATACCGCAAAAGCAGACGTTCAGCTAATTCAACTCGATTAATAATAAGGGAAGGCTTTTTAATTGATGTCACTATTGATGATTCAACACCCGGAGATGAAGATTGAGGACGAGTGTGTGATAATTGTCCTGATTTCTGACTTATTTCTCTTAATTGTCCTTTTAATGTCTCCTTATCCAAATCAAACTCCTTTGCTAGGCGACTTAAATACATGTCTAGCTCAAGAGAAGAAGGAAGACTCGCTAAAACGTTTAAAGCTTGTTCAATATATGAAAGCAAATCACTTTGATTATCAAGATTCTTGCCTGTTCGGTAAAAACGCAAATAAAAATCTGTGGGAGTTTCCTCTTGATTGTCTAAATACTTAACAAAACTTTCAGAGCCGTTTTGACGGACATAATCATCTGGATCAACTCCAGCCGGTAACTGAACTACTCTTAGTTGTAGTCCCCGTGGCTGATGATTTGATATTAAACTCAAAGCCCGATCAATCGCATTTTGACCTGCTGTATCTCCGTCATAACAAACATCTAATTGTTGACTTGCATGTCCCAGAACGACTACTTGTTCCTCGGTTAAACTTGTTCCCATTGAGGCGACACCATTCTTCACTCCCGCACCATAAGCAGAGATGACATCCATAAATCCTTCAAAAAGGTACATCTTTCCTGCGTGTCGTGCCTCCTTTTGGGCATTATCTAAATTAAATAAAAGTCGCCGCTTATTGAATATACTTGTTTCTGGGCTATTTAGATATTTAGGAGTATCTGCTGGTACCTTACCAATCACTCGACCAGAAAAGCCGACTACTCGACCAGATGCATCCTTTAGCGGGTATATCACCCGATTAAAGAAACGGTCATGAAGCTCACCGGTAGCATCCTCAATAAATAAGCCAGACTTTCTAAGCAGTTGGTAATCCTCTATTTTGTTCTCGAGAAATTTCTTTAGTATCCTTTGATCAGGAGCAAAGCCCAAGTCAAATTTATCAATTAACTCTGCAGAAATCCCTCGCTTCTGTAAATAATTCAAAGCTGGTTTCCCCGCAGGCGTGTGGATCAAAATATGGTGGTATAGCTTTGTTGCTTGTTCATGCAAACTAATAAGCTTTCCAGCCGGCGTGTCCATTTGAACAGTAGCTCGTGCCTGTCCTGCGTCTTTAGTATACTGAGAAGGTAAGTTGACGTTAGCGGCCTCTGCAACCTCACTGACTGCTTTTGCAAATGAAATATGCTTTAACTCCATCAAGAACTGGAACACATTGCCTCCGCGACCACAACCAAAACAGTAGTAGAACTGTTTGGCTTCGTTAACAGAGAATGAGGGAGTTTGTTCTTCATGAAAAGGACATAGGCCTACATAGCCTTTTCCGGAACGATGAAGTTGAACGTAACGGCTAATAACATCGCTAATGTCTACCGAATTGCGTACCTGGTCAATAATTTCTGGTGGTATTTTTGCCATAAAAGCTCACCCCCAAACTTTAGGTGCTCTCGCTACGAAAGGCCGCAACCTTACAGGAATGCGACCTCCACAAACTATCTAGTTAAAAATAACTAATAATATGATAACACAATTATTCAACAATACAATTAAATTGTATTATTTTACAATAAGTTTATCCAGATTTCCAATCAGGTAGGTCATCCGGGCCAAAATTCTTAATTGAGTCAACCGGTTATTTCGAATATCCTCATCTTTATCCATAATCATGTTTTCTTCAAAGTAGTCGTTAATTATTGGTGCTAACGAACGAAGACTGGCGAAGTTTTCTTCAACGCTTGCACCATTCTCGCTTTGTTCTACTAACTGATTAACAGCATCATAGAGCTTCTGTTCAGACGGATTTTGGAATAAGTCAGGGTTAACTGTTACCTGTGCCTTAGTATTACCTTTCTTGGCAATCCGTAATACCCGTGTCAATGCTTCAACAATATCCTTGAAGTTAGCATCATCATGGTGGGCACGGATAGTTTGGGCTGCATCAAGCACAGATTCGATATCATTGCTTCTGGTTTCTGTAACTGCATCAATAATATCGTGTTGGGTATGTTGCTCAACTAATAATTGGTGAAGACGGTCAATAAAGAAGGAACGAACTTGATCGGCATTTTTATCGATGTCAATATCATTATGCAGATTAGCCTTATTAAAAGCTTCCACAACTTCTGGTTGGATGTTTAATAGTGGTAAATGCCACTTCCGATCTGCAATAATGCGAACAATCCCGAATGTTTGCCGGCGAAGAGCATATGGATCATTCGAACCACTTGGAATCATCCCAACAGCAAAGAAACTCATAACACTATCTAACTTATCAGCAATCGCTAATACAGCTCCCAATTTGCTTTGTGGCAACTCTCCTTCAGCAGAAATTGGCATGTAGTGTTCACGAATTGCGACCGCAACATCATCCTTTTCGTCGAACAACTTAGCATAAATTTCTCCCATAATACCTTGTAATTCAGCAAATTCACCAACCATTTGAGTGGTTAAATCGAACTTGTAAATATGAGCAGCTCGATCAAGATCTGCTAATTCTTCATCACTAAAGTCTAAACGTTTACCAAGGATGTTAGCAATCACTGCCACCCGTTGCATTTTTTCATACATAGACCCGATTTTATCATGGAAACTAACATGCTTTAACCGTTCTACGTATTCATCAATAGTTAGCTTTTGGTCCTCTTCATAGAAGAATTTGGCGTCTTCAAGCCGTGGAACAAGCACCCGCTCATTACCCTTAATCACATTTTCGAGGTAGTCAGTATTACCGTTCCGCACTGCAATAAAGTGAGGAAGCAGTTTTCCTTGATGGTCACGAAGGTAAAAGAAGCGTTGATTATCCTTCATGGAAGTAATTAAGACTGGGTCTGGCAAGACGAGGTACTTTTCGTCAAATGAACCAGAGAATGCTGTTGGCCATTCAACCAAATTGTTAACTTCTTCAACTAAGTTGGGATCCATATCAATTACCCAATCATTGGAATCAGCAATATTGTTAATTTGCTTTTCAATTACTTCTTTTCTCTTTTTGGCATCAGCAATTACAAAGTCATCTTGTAACACTTCTTCATAATCATTAGCATTCTTTAATTCGATTTCATGACCTAAGAAACGGTGACCACGAGTAGTTCTTCCCGCTTCCACATCCAAAATAGAAAATGGAATTACTTGGTCATTAAGGAGCGAGATAAGCCAGCGAATTGGCCGAATAAATTGAAGATTATTGTATCCCCACCGCATTAAGGTTGGAAAAGTCATGGAGGTAATAACTGCTGGCAAATCCTTTAATACTTCAGCAACTGGCTTACCTGCAACGTGCTTTTCAACGAATACGTATTCAACACCCTTAACATTCTTAAATTCAATGTCATCAACACTAGCCCCTTGACCATGAGTAAATCCGATGGCAGCTTTTGTCCAATTACCATTCTCGTCTTGAGCAATCTTCTTTGCTGGTCCCTTTACAGATTCATCAATATCAGGTTGTTTGTTGTCTAATCCCTGAATCAATAATGCCATCCGCCGTGGAGTGGAAAAATCTTGAATACTATCAAATGAAATCCGATTCTCTTTTAAGAAATCAGCAACCTTATTATGTAACTGCTTAATGCTTGGGGTAACCACATGAGCAGGCATTTCTTCAACGCCAACTTCGAGTAAATATGAGTTAGCCATCTTACTTGTCCTCCTTTTGAGCTTTCTTTGCTTTTTTAGCCGCACGTTCCTTGGCTTTTTCAGCTTTCTTCGTATATTCATTTATAGTTTCCTGACGTAACTTTTCATCATGGATTAATGGGAAACCAAGCTTGCGTCGTTCTTCAACAAAAGACTTGGCAATTGATTTAGCCATAATCCGGATACGATGGAGGTAACCGGCCCGTTCAGTTACAGAAACTGCACCTCTTGCATCAAGAAGGTTAAAAGTATGACTACATTTAAGTACATAGTCATAAGCTGGGTGAACCAATCCTAAAGCAATCAATCGTTTTGCTTCCTTTTCGTAATCATTGAATGCTTGTAATAACATTTCTTGGTTACTTTCTTCAAACGCATACTTTGAATGTTCATATTCTGGTTCACGGAAGATATCCCCATACAGGACACCATCTGCCCATTCTAAATCATAAACAGAGTCAACGTTTTGAATATATTCAGCTAAACGTTCCAACCCATAAGTAACTTCAGCCGCTACTGGATGCATGGTTAATTCACCAACCACTTGGAAATAAGTAAATTGGGTAACTTCCATTCCATCAAGCCAGATTTCCCAACCAACACCGGCACATCCCATTGAAGGATTTTCCCAATTATCTTCAACGAAACGAATATCATGCTCTAAAGGATCAATCCCTAATTCACGTAAACTTCCCAAATAAAGTTCTTGAATATTATCTGGAGAAGGCTTCATGATAACTTGGAATTGGTGGTGTTGATAAAGGCGGTTGGGGTTTTCACCATACCTTCCATCGGCAGGCCGACGTGATGGTTCAACATAAGCCGCATTCCACGGTTCTGGTCCGATTGCCCGTAAGAATGTATACGGACTCATTGTCCCCGCACCTTTTTCATTATCATAGGCCTGCATTAACATACATCCTTGTTTTGCCCAGTATTTTTCTAGTGTAAAGATAATATCTTGGACACTCATTTTCTTAGACATAATAATTCTCCTTTTCAAAAAATCCCTGTAGAAACTAGAATTAACTAATTTCTACAGGGACGAATTAATTCGCGGTTCCACCCTGCTTCTTTGTATCTCTACAAAACAGCTTAATTAATGTAGCTGATAAAGGGCCTCATCAGAAGTGACTACAAGAGCTCCCACTATCCTCTTGTCGCTGAATACATCAACTTTCTAAATTTTTCTTCGTCATTGCTACAGATATATTTAAATACTTTTTTATCATAGATAATCATCTTGTGATTGTCAATCTTTCTTCCGTTTAAATTTAAGATTATCTTCCCAACTGGACATTTCCCGTATAAACCTTTTACTTTTAAGATTTAACCCAACTTGGTTATCGTAAATGGTATCTAACACAAATTGAATACGCTTTTTAGTACTTTCGTTGATTTTAATCGAGTTTAGCTTTTTCAAGTTAAGAGTCGATAGGCGTTGCAAATAATAAATTGTTCGTTGGTCGAGTTGTAAGCGTTGATTATCTAAATACCAATGATATTGGCAGATCATTCCCCCGTATTGTTCCGAATAATCCATTGGTAGGTCTGATCGCCCACAAACAGCGCACCGATCCCAAGTCGGCGCAACCCCAAATTTTATCAATAATTGAATTTCAATCACATTTGTAATGACCTGTTCATCCAATCCCTTATTAATTAAAGATAAAGCAGCTACAATTTGGTTAAACCAACCACCGATCCCCTGTCCATCTGGAAAAGCACTGTCTACTAAGGCCAAAATATAGGTTGCATAGGCATTCTTACTGATATCGGTTGTAATCGCCTGATATTGACTCGTATCACTCGCAGTATTGATAAAACTCAATTGGTCAGATGAAAGCGAACCAATATAAGTTCCATGTGTAAAAGGTAAAATATCAGGCCCCATTCGAAAGCCACGTTTTTTTGCCCCCTTAACAAAAAACATTGCCGGACCGATCTTATCCGTCAATATTTTTACTAATAAATCTCGCTCACGATAATCGCGACGAAACATGATAATTCCTTGGAAATCTGTGGTTATCCTCGCCAACGAATTTCATCCCTTATCGATTTAATAATCCTTTTTCTTGTATCCATAATCTTTCAACATCGCTGATTTATCACGCCAATCAGGGACTACCTTTACCCACAATTGGAGATAAACTTTGTCTCCCAAGAGATGTTCAATATCCAAACGGGCCTTTGTACCAATTTTCTTAAGCATTTGCCCCTTTTTACCGATAATAATTCCCTTTTGGCCTGGACGTTCGACAATAATGTTGGCATCAATTTCCACATGATCATCATCTTTTCTTTTAACTGAAGTAACGTCGATCGCAACTGAATGTGGTACTTCCTGCCGTGTTAATTCAAAGACCTTTTCCCGAATCATTTCAGCAATTACAAATCGTTCAGGATGATCACTTATTTGATCACTTGGATAGTATTGAGGACCATATGGCAAAATCTTGATTAGGTTTTCAATCAAAGGGTTGATGTTGTTTCCTTGAAGAGCAGAGATTGGATAGATGCCTGCAAAAGGCAATGCATCCCGATATTGGTCAACAATCTCTGGGAGGGAGTTGGGGTTAACCTGGTCAATCTTGTTAACAACAAGGAAAACAGGCTGATTAACTTTTTTTAGTCTTTCAATAATAAAGTCATCACCTGGGCCTCGCTTCTCGGTTGCCGACACAATGTAGAGTACAGCATCAACCTCAGCTAGTGCTGACATTGTTGATTGTTCCATAAAGTCACCCAGCTTGGTTTGTGGCTTGTGAACACCGGGTGTATCGATAAAGACGATTTGGGCATCATTCGTCGTATAAATTCCCTGAATCTTATTCCGAGTTGTCTGGGCAACATCACTCATAATGGCAACTTTTTGGCCGACTACATAATTTAAAAATGTTGATTTCCCAACATTTGGCCGCCCAATTAAAGCGACAAAACCTGATTTAAAATCAGTATTGTTATCCATCTTATCTCCTCCTAAATCCTCATTAATTCAATTACACGTGGGACAAAAATAATTATCCCTACTAACACCGCAAAAATGGCTGTGATTAATACTCCTCCAGCAGCAACATCCTTCGCTTTTTTGGCATTAATATCATATTGCCGCTGTACTAATAGGTCAGTTACCAATTCAGTTACTGTATTAAGAAACTCAGCAGAAAAAACTAGCATGATTGCCAAAAGAATCCACAGCCATTCATAGCGACTTAATTGGAATATGATACCAAAAACAATGGCAATTAAAGCAAGAGCGACGTGAAAACGCATATTCCGCTCTTCTTTAATCATATCGGCAATTCCCTCACAAGCGTGCCCGATAGCTTGAAGGAGGTGGTGGTTTTTATCAGTTTGGTGATTATCTTTTAAGGCCATATTCCTCTAAAATCTCCCGCTGCAAGTTAAACATATTTTCTTCGTCTTCCGGTTTCTCATGGTCATAACCATTTAAGTGGAGGAAGCCATGAACAACCAAAAATCCTAATTCTCGATCGACTGAGTGTCCTAGGAATTTAGCCTGTTCTTTCACCTTATCAATTGAGATAAACAGATCACCCAAGTTCATGGGAATTTCAGCTGCCAATTCCGGGTCCATAATAATCGGACTTTCATCCCCAGATTCCTCAGCTGCAAAACTCAAAACGTCAGTTGCCCGATCCACATTTCGGTATTTTGCATTCAATTCTCGTATTTTTGGATTATTAACCAATGTGACTGCCAATTCAACATTTTCTGGCAATGCTAACTTTTGTGCTGCAAATTCTAACACGTCTTGGATGAGTTCCAATTGAGAATCATCGACTGAATTTTCTGTATGATCGTATATTTCTAAATCCATCTCTAATCCTTCTTTTTACTTTTAGCCTTTTCTGTAGCGCCTTCTATTTGTTCATCCTTTTTTATTGCCCGTTTGACGCTAGTTTCTTCATAAGCATTAATAATCCGGGCAACAACGGGGTGACGAACAACATCCTCTGCCGTAAATTGTACAAATTTAATTGATTTAATATCTTTTAAAATACGTTCGGCGCTAATTAAACCACTTCGAGTCCCATGAGGTAAATCAATCTGGGAAATATCTCCGTTAACAACCATTTTGGAAGCAAATCCCAACCGAGTTAAGAACATCTTCATTTGGGAATTAGTGGTATTTTGAGCCTCATCAAGAATGACAAATGCATTATCCAAGGTTCGTCCACGCATGTAAGCTAAGGGGGCAATTTCAATTACGCCCCGTTCCATTAATCGTTGAGTGTGATCGGTTCCCAAAATTTCATTTAATGCATCATAAATCGGCCGCAAGTATGGGTCAACTTTTTCTTGCAGATCACCAGGCAAAAAGCCAAGGCTCTCGCCAGCTTCCACGGCAGGACGGGTCAAGATAATACGCTCTACTTCTCCGGCTTTTAGCGCGGCTACCGCCATTGCAACAGCTAGGTAGGTTTTTCCTGTACCAGCAGGACCAATTCCAAACGTAATATCATTATGTTTAATGGCATTGACATATTGCCGCTGGCCAAAATTTTTCACCCTAATTGAACGCCCACGACGATCTCTTATAATAGTTTCACTATAAAGGTCGGCAAAGTATTCTAACGTGCCACGGTGAGCCATCTTCATTGCACTAACAATATCTGTACTGTGAATTCGAATTCCTTGATTAAGTAAGGAAATAAGTGCCCGGAACACGTCAACTGTCAGTTTAACGTCTTCTTCTAGCCCAGCTACTTTCAAATTTTCTCCAAAAGGCCGAATCTCAACATCCATTCCTTGTTCAATTAAACTAACGAACCTGTCTTGAGTGCCTAATAATCCCACTTCAATCTCTGGACTTTCGATTTGAAAAGTTTGTTCAATCTTATGTTTTTGTTCTACCAACTACACAATCTCCTTTAGATTAGCAGATTTTATGTAAACTCAATTATATCATATCCGGCCTCTTAGCTCATCAATGCAAGCTTTGTTAAAATAAGTATTTTCCTATCCTCTGTTAAACAAAAGAAGCTGGAAGATAACCAATTTGCAAGGCGGTGGGCTAAGGATAGAACATTAGCGAGGAACAAGTTGATTATCGTTTGGACTTAGACTCGAGCTTTGCGGTTACGACGCAAAGCTAGCCTTCTAGGTTTCCCGCGATGAGACTCTGCAGCATTCGGAAATAATATGAGGTCGGCGAAAATATAAAGTATTTTCCCGACCTCATTATTTTCCTACAATGTTTTGGCAGTCTCAATTATTGACGAATCTGATTAAATCCTGTCGCATCATAAGAATTTCACCGTTCAACAGCCAATTTGGTTTCAGTTTTTAATCCTTTTAACACTAATTTCTCGACAATCTCATGAGCTTGTCTAAGATGTATAAAGCATACAACCATATAATTAATTCTGATAGTTAATATTTTGTTGGTCTTGAACCGCATAAGTTATTAATGCGGTTGATTCTAGATCCTCCTTATACATATCAATCGCATTGATTTGACTATTTTCATAAGTTTTGTAATAGTAAATTCCTTTCGATAAGTTTACCCCATCAGAATATATAGTGTATTCGTAACTGTTTGGGGCAACTTCATCTAACCCCTTCTGTTGTTCAACAGACTGAAGGATATGGAAATAATTAGTAATATTTTCCACTTCAGAATTACCAATTGGAGAATGCATCTTGGTAAAAACTGCCTTTACAAAGCGACTTTCTGAATCCATTCCTCCGGGAAGAAAGTGGCTGCCGAAGCCACGACTATAAGCAGGAACATCCACAGCAGGGGCTAATGTATTCTGTGGAACTGCCGGCGACACACTACGGTAATTACTGAGATTTGTCATTTGAGAAGGGAATTCTGGATTATTTGTTAAAACGCCTACCGGATTATCATACACATTTAATCCCTTAGTAGTTGATTCAATTGTAATGGAAGCGCCTGTTTTATCGGCAGCAATCCAATGAAGTGGAGCAGCCTGTAATTTATCGGAAAAGTTAGTATTTGTAATATTTGCATTTTCAAGTAACTTCTTAGCTTCCACCACAGATGCAGCCTTAGCTAATATATATGGCACCATTTCAAAAGAGGCAATGTTATCTTTACCGTCTTGTACCGGGAAAAAGTGGGATGGGCCATTAAAGTTTAGACCAGCCATTCCTAGTCCCTCTTCGTTTACCCCATCGAAATACAAAGGATAACCATCACGGATAATTGACATTCCGATAATTGCATAATGGTGACTAAGATTTGGCATTTCACGAAACTCTAAAGGTTTATTGCGGGGAGTGATAACAACTTCCTGTCCTAAATTCACCTCTAAGTCTAAATTACGACCAAAATAGTGGTCACCAGCAGTATAAATAATTGATGTACACATAAGAAGACCTCCTCTATATAAAAGCGCATTAATTCGTAGCAGGACATGCTACGAATTAACGCACCTTCTGTTACTTGCTCAATTGTTCCTTTACGGTTTGGTTGACTAGTTTTCCGTCAGCCTTCCCCTTAACTTGAGGCATTACAATCCCCATCACCTTACCGAAATCTTTCATACTTGAGGCACCAGCCTTTTCTATACCTTTCTTTACAATGTCTTGCACTTCTTCGGCAGATAATTGTTTAGGCATGTATTTTTCAACGATCTTTAATTCTGCTTCTGTCTTTTCAACTAAGTCTTGACGACCAGCTTGATTAAATTCATCTAACGATTCCTTACGTTGCTTATATTCACGTGACATAACAGCAACTTCTTCATCCGGAGTTAAATCATGGCCAAGTTCAATTTGTTGATTTTGAACAGAGGCCTTTAGCATCCGGACCACACTTAAGGTTTCCTTATCTTTTTCTTTCATCGCACTAATCATATCCGAACTTAATTGCTGTAATAAACTCATCTTTGTCTCCCCTTTTACTTTCCATTTTAGTACAAAAAATCTTCCAGTAGTACAAAAAAGCTCCTACCATTAAGCAGTAGGAGCAATTATTTTTAGTAACGACTACGACGCTTGTTTTTGCGCTTACGTGCCGCTTCAGATTTCAACTTACGTTTTACACTTGGCTTTTCGTAAAATTCACGCTTACGATATTCTTGTAAGGTTCCGTTACGAGAAACTGTACGTTTAAAGCGTCGAAGAGCGTCATCCAAAGATTCATTCTTACGAACGACTGTTTTTGACATGTTGATTCCCTCCCTCCGAGCTTAAAGTTACGTATCAGACAGTTATTCAACTATCTTTTTCATTACAAAGGCAATTGTAACTAATTCACATCATGGTGTCAATAAACTTTTTAAAATTTGTATAGTTAATTTTTACTATCCAATAGCTAAAATTACTAATCATCAAGATGATAATCAACATTGTCATCAAACTTAATCTTAAGATCGTCTAATTGTTGATTACTTACCTTTCCTGGTGCCGCAGTCAATGGTTCAACGGCTTTTGAGTTCTTAGGGAATGGAATAACATCCCGAATGCTGTCTGCTTGAGCTAATAACATTACCCATCGATCCAATCCAAAGGCTAAGCCACCTTCAGGAGGCATTCCAAGGTTAAGAGCCTTTAATAAGAAACCAAATCGTGCTTCTGCACGTTCTTTAGTATATCCAAGTGCCTTCAAGACTTTTTCTTGAACCTTTGGATCGTGAATACGGATTGAACCACCACCAATTTCTTGGCCGTTAAGAATAATGTCATAACTTTGAGCATGAGCCTTATGAGGATCTTCCCCTTCATCAAGATAGTGAAGGTCTTCTTCGTTCAGCATTGTAAATGGATGGTGAGCCGCAATCCACTTACCAAAGCCTTCATCGTACTCAAACATTGGCCAATCAACAACCCAGAGGTAATTCCATTGATCCGTATTAATCATCCCTTGTTCTTCAGCAATATCACGACGAAGGTAGCCAAGGGAATCGGAAACAACATGGAAGGTATCAGCAACAAAGAGAATCAAGTCGCCTGGTTTAGCTCCCATTTCTTCATTAATTGGTTCTTCCAGTTCGTTAATGAACTTGGCAATTGGCCCAGAGTAACCATCTTCAGTAACCTTAACCCAGGCAAGTCCCTTGGCGCCAAACCGCTTAATATATTCTTCTTTCTTGGTAATATCTTTCCGTGAATACTTATCTGCTCCTCCAGGAACACGGATTGCCCGAACATAGTTTCCAGCCTGCACTGTTCCAGAGAAGACTTTAAATGAACTATCCTTAACAATATCAGATAAGTCATGAATTAACATGCCGAAACGCGTATCTGGTTTATCTGAGCCGTACTTGTCCATTGCTTCTTGCCACTTCATGCGTGGAAATGGAGTTTGCACATCAACGCCCAAAGCTTCCTTCATAACCTTTTTAATTAAACCTTCTGTTACTTCTTGAATGTCTTCTGGGGTGGCAAAACTCATTTCTGTATCAATTTGAGTAAATTCTGGTTGACGATCTCCCCTCAAATCTTCATCCCGGAAACAACGAGCGAGTTGGTAATACTTATCAACCCCCGCAGCCATCAACAATTGTTTGAACAATTGAGGAGATTGTGGAAGAGCATAAAAGTGTCCAGGATAAACACGTGAAGGAACAATGTAGTCACGAGCTCCTTCAGGTGTAGAACGAGTTAGGTCAGGAGTTTCTACATCCATAAAACCTTGGCTGTCGTAGTAATGATGGACGATTGAAGTTACCTTGCTGCGCAACATGAGATTCTTCATCATTTCTGGACGACGAAGGTCTAAATAACGATACTTCATTCGTAAGTCTTCCGAAGCATCAACACCATCAGTAATGTCAAATGGTGTTGTATCAGACTTAGCTAAAACTTTTACTTCATCAACAACTACTTCGACTTTCCCAGTCTTCATGTCAGGGTTGATTTCTTTTTCTGCTCGCAGTTGAACCTTTCCCTGAACTTCAAGTACATATTGGTTCCGAACTTCATTAGCAATCTTAAAAGCCTTTGGATTTTCTTTTTCGTTAAATACTAATTGAACAATTCCTTCACGGTCCCATAGGTCAATAAAAATCAACCCGCCGAGGTTACGCCGCTTAGCCACCCAACCAGTTAATGTAACTTCTTGGCCAACTTGCTTTTCGCTTGTTTCACCAGCATAATTTGTTCTTTTCATTTAAAACAACCTCTTTACTCTGTAAGTAATAGTAGTACTAATACTAATTTCCAATCAAAAAAGCACCCTCATCACAAGGGTGCTTTTTAGCACGGTACCACCTTAGTATCACTCTAAGTTAACGCCGAATTTCGACGGAGAATAAATCTCAGCCTCAAAAGGGTCAATTATTAACTGTTGTCTGGGCTCTCACCTTATCCCATTCGCTGATACACTAAGGTTAATAAGCATTCTTTCTCATTGGCTATTAGTATTAAAATTATACTATTTACAGTACTTGAGATTAGCTAAATTGTCAATAGTGATGATCAAATCACTACCATCTCAATTAAAAACGACTAAAATTATAATATAAAGATCGAAAAAGGGTGAGAAAATGACAGATCATGCTTTGACAAAGAGTTGGTTAGATCAGTTGCCATTTGATAAGGTAAGTGAATGTTTGCCTGTAAATGGCGGCGATATTAATTGGGCATATTATCTGCGCGCTGACGACAAGGAATATTTTATGAAGGTCCAACCCAATAAAACAAAAAAATATTTCAAACATGAATTGGATGGCCTTCAAACAATGAATAAAGTCGTTAATGTTCCTCGCACCATCACTTCTGGGCAAATTGATAACGATGCCTATCTGATTTTAGAGTGGCTACAAGTTGGCAATGGCGACCAATATGAATTAGGTCAAGAAGTAGCTAAATTGCACCACCAGACTAATGATCTTTTTGGTTTCTATGAAAATCATCAAACAAAAGCATTAGTAAAAAATAATAGTTGGAATCCAGACTGGTGTGACTTTTATGTTAACCAGCGCTTACGTCCAGAAATCCAAACGGCTATCAAACATGGTTGCTGGAATGATAGACGACAAAAACACTTTGACCGGATGGTAAGTCAATTTATGGGTTATTATAGTCACCATAATATAGTACCTAGTCTCTTGCATGGTGATTTATGGGCTGGTAACTTTCTCTTTACTAATGAACACAGTCCCTACCTCATTGACCCAGACTGTATTTATGGAGATCGGGAATTCGACCTAGCAATGACCACTATTTTTTCCGGATTTAATTCTGCTTTTTATCGGGGATACAACGATAACTATCCTCTTGAACCAGGTTTTGAGGACCGGCTCCCATGGTATCAATTTTACTATCTTTGCATGCATCTAATACTTTTTGGTGAAAGCTATGGTCCTGCTATAGATAGAATTTTAGGACGATATTAATATCAAAATAAGGTTGGCGAATTTTTCTTTCACCAACCTTATTTTAGTTACCTATTTTTCATAAATAATCGTTACAGGGCCATCATTTTCAAGATCCACCTTCATATCAGCACCAAATTGGCCCGTTTCAACATGGATCCCTGCTTCACGAAGTTTGTCATTAAAGCGGTTATATAACGGTTCAGCAACTTCTGGTCGAGCAGCATCAGTAAATCCAGGACGATTACCATGATATACATCAGCGTACAGAGTAAATTGAGAAATAGAAAGAATCTCTCCCTTGACATCCTCAATACTCCTATTCATCTTGCCGTGTTCATCTACAAAGACCCGAAGTTTAACAATTTTCCGTACTAAATAATCTAACTGTTCATCACCATCATCTGGCGCAATCCCTACTAAGAGGAGGTAACCATGTTTAATTTTACCAAGTACCTCATCATCAACAGAAACTGAAGCATGGTTTACTTTTTGTAAAACAATTCGCATATTATCTCCCTTCCCTTAACGGATAACTCGCTTAACTACATAGACGTCTTTAATATTCTTCAATGAGTCGATAATAAATTGAAGTTGTTGCAAGTTGCGTACCCCAATCGTGAGACTAATAGTTACCATTTTATTATGGTCAACCTTACCATTTACGGAATTTAAGTACTTTGTCGTGTTGTTAATTGAACGCAAAACCTCATTCAAAAGACCACTTCGATTGTATCCTTGCACTTCAATGTTGGAATTATAGTTAGTCTTATCACCAGTTGGATTAGCCCAATATACATTTACTATCCGTTGACCGCTCTTTTCGGCCGCTTTAATATTTGGACACTCTTTACGGTGAACTGATACACCGCGACCTTTAGTAATATAACCAACAATCTCATCCCCAGGCACTGGAGAACAGCAATGACTTAAGCGTGTTAAAAGATTATCTACCCCTTCGACAACAATGCCCTCACTTGTCTCCTTTGCCCGCTTATTTTCTTCTTTTTGCGTTGGCTTACCAAGAGTTTCGTGATTTTCTAAGAGAGCCTTTTCAGCTGCCTGGTTTCGATTCTTTTCTGCTTTTTTCCTTACATCCTCCGTGAACCTGTTTCGAACACCAACGGGGGCCATATCGCCAAAGCCGATTGCCGCAAACATATCGTCACCTGATTGGTAATGCATTTGTTGAGCAATCTTTTCAATCTTTTCATCTGTCATTAATTCAAAAGGATCAAATCCTGCTTCACGAATTTCTCGTTCAATGATTTGTTTTCCTTCTTCAATGTTCTGTTCCCTATCATGGGCCCGGAAGAATTGACGAATCTTATTTCTTGCCCGTCGTGTGGAAACTAGGTCAATCCAATCTCGACTTGGTCCCGTTGAGGAAGATGAGGTCATGATATCAACAATATCGCCGGTCTTAATCTCATAATTAAGGGGAACAATACGACCATTAACTTTTGCTCCAGTAGTATGATTGCCGACCTCAGTATGGATTTGATAAGCCATATCCAATGGCCCAGACCCTTTAGGCAATTCGATCACATCACCTTTAGGCGTAAAAGCATATACCTTATCCGCAAAGACATCACTCTGGACTCCTTGCATAAATTCATCGGTTCCCTGGCTTTCGTTTCTCAACTCCAGAATTTCTTTAACGACATTCAAAGTCTTACTATCCTTATTTTGTTGAACGCCGTCCGTATTGCCTTCTTTATAAGCCCAGTGTGCTGCAACCCCATATTCTGCTACTTGGTGCATATGGTGAGTTCTAATCTGCACTTCAAGCGGCCGTCCTTCTGGTCCCATAATCGTTGTGTGCAGAGACTGATAGCCATTGGCCTTTGGCATCGCAATGTAGTCCTTGAATCGGCCTGGCATTGGTTTCCAGTTTGTATGAATTGCACCTAGGGCAGCATAGCAATCCTTAATTGAATCCACGACAATCCGTACAGCCAGCAAATCATAGATTTGACTGAATTGCTTGTGTTGGCTAACCATTTTTTTATAAATGGAGTAAATGTGTTTTGGGCGACCATAAATTTCTACATCTGCGCCTAAGTTAAGATCGCTAATCGCCTTTTTTATCTGTACAATAGCTTCATCAATATATTCAAGTCGTTGATCACGCCGCGAATTCATCAAGTGAACAATCCGATAATATTGCTGTGGATTAAGGTAACGTAAAGAAAGATCCTCTAACTCCCATTTAATTGTACTGATACCCAAACGGTCAGCAATTGGTGCATAGATTTCCAATGTTTCGTTGGAAATTCGGCGTTGCTTATCTGGACGTAAATGTTGAAGAGTCCGCATATTATGCAGACGATCTGCTAATTTGACAATCATTACTCGGATATCTTTTGACATTGCCAATAAGAGTTTCCGGTGGGTAGCAGCCATCTGCTCTTTATTCGACTTGTATTGGATCTTGCCAAGCTTGGTGTCGCCATCAACAATTACTGCGATTGTCGGTCCAAAGAGTTCCTTAATGTCGTCAAGAGTTGCTCCCGTATCCTCAACAATATCATGAAGGTAGCCGGCAGCGACTGTTTCAGGATCCATATGCAATTCTGCCAAAATACCTGCCACCTGAATTGGATGGATGATATATGGTTCGCCAGACTTTCTTCGCTGATTTTTATGGCAAACTGCCGCGAACTTATATGCTTTTTCAACTAAGGTAACATGCTCTTCATTCATATATGAAGCAACCATGTTCCGGACATCTTCATGTGAAAGTTCTTTAACTTGAGACATTCCCCACCCCTCCAATCAATTCTATTGTTTTTGTTTAGTAAGCGACCATGAAAGGTATAAGACTCCTAAGTAAAACAATGCAAAATAAATAGTATATTGTGGCAAGAAAAACCATGAAGCAAGCAAATAAAGAATAGGCATGACGAATAAATTCTCCCACTTTAATTGTTGTTTTTTAATATACTTTCCTAACCAGGTACAAATAATCGTATTAAGGAAGAGCAAAAAAAATCCTACTAACCATGCTCTTCTCACAAAACTAAGATTAGCTGCCAAGACTGGTATCAAAATGCCAAAAAAGGCACTCCATCCCCATACAGATAAATTCATTTTGCTTTTAATTTTTTTAGTCCACTCCATTTTTCAACTTCCTATACCTTTATCTATTAATGAAAATAATTGTACCACACAGAACCCAGAATACACTTCTGTTTTTTCTGGTTTTACTAGGGTGGACTATTATTCTCGTTTTCCTAACAATTCTGTTGCAAACGATACCGCCCCTAAAAAGTATAAAGGGGCAGTTTCGGTCCGTAAAATGCGTGGCCCAAGTCCAGCAGGAATCACTCCCTTTTCAGTCATGCTTTGAACTTCGCTCTCGGATAAACCACCTTCCGGCCCAAAGATGCCTAAAATCGAGTCACCTGATTTTACTTCTTCTAACGTGCTTGCTAAGGCGCTTTTTTCACCTTGTTTAGCCGACTCTTCCCAAGCAACTAATCGATAATCAATACCGTTTGTTGCTTTCAATAATTCCTTTAATGAAGGAAGGTATATAACTTCAGGCTTAACATTTCGGTGGGATTGCTCGGCGGCTGCATCGGCAATCTTTTGTAAACGAATAATCTTTTTTTCTTGCTTTTGTTTGTTCCAATGACTAACCGACCGCTCCCCTTCAAAGAAGATGATCTTTGTAGCACCCATCTCCGTTCCCTTTTGAACGATTAACTCAGGCTTTTCTTTAGTCTTAGGCACACCGCATGCAAGAAGCACTTTAACAGGCATTTCACTATCTTGACCCAAGTCCTTGATTAATTTTGCAGTTGGGACAGAATCAATAGTAACCAATTCAGCTAAATATACTTTATGATTGCCCATCACTAGCTCTATTTTTGTCCCTGGTGTGGCGCGCAAAACTGTTATTAAGTGATGAGCTATTTCTTTTGGTAGCTCAACTTCCTCTGTAACAGGATCATTATCAAGAAAATATCGTTGCACTATTCCTCACCTTCTTCTGGCTTCTTTGCAACCATTCCATACCAGTCCTTCATTCTTAACTTCTGTTCCACTATAAAGCCTTGTTCTTTTAACTTATCTTCTACTAATTGGGCTTTATCACTAATAACTCCAGAAACTAGGAACTGACCGCCGGCTTTTAAATTCTCAAAGGCTTGCGGAATAAGAGGAACAATAATTTCTGCCAAAATGTTGGCCACAATTAAGTCTACTTGCGAGTGAATCCCATCCAACAAACTATTTACCCCAACAGTAACATTTTTAACATTAGGATTTAACGCTAAATTTTTCTTAGCTGACTCAACGGCAACGTCATCAATATCATAGGCTGCAATCTGCTCCACTCCTAAATAAGAGGCTCCAATGCTCAATACACCGGATCCAGTTCCCACGTCAATCATCCGTTCACCGCCACGAACCACAATTTCAAGGGCCTCAAGCATTAACCGAGTAGTTGGGTGCGTTCCTGTACCGAAAGCCATCCCTGGATCTAAAACAATTAATTTTTCGTTTCTGGAAGCCGGATGATATTTTTCCCATTGTGGTACAATCGTCAGCTGGTTAGTAACCCGCAGAGGATGGTAGTATTTTTGCCAAACTGTTGCCCAATCCCGGTCATTAACAACTTCTGCACTTACCTTTGCTTCACCTGGATCAAGGTCAAAATTATCTAGCTTCTTTA
Source organism: Lactobacillaceae bacterium 24-114 (assembly GCA_041225415.1). Classification (GTDB taxonomy): domain Bacteria; phylum Bacillota; class Bacilli; order Lactobacillales; family Lactobacillaceae; genus Limosilactobacillus. The sequence continues at coordinate 35,674 of JBCLSJ010000003.1, read as the reverse complement.
CTTTTTCCGTTAGGGTAGTAATTAATTCGGGAATAAACATATTTTCAGGGAAATATCCTGTTACTGCTGCTCCATTTGTGCGGTGAGGAATCTCTTCCGGATCAACGATTTCGCCATACTTTCCATATCGGCCTGCTTTAAGGTTTTTAAAATCGGCAGAATCATCAATTTGAATTCCAGCTGCCCCTTCTGTTGTTAACATATAACTAACTGCTTCTACTGCCTCACTCGATGTTATTACTTTTATTGCTGTCCAGTCCATAAGTCGTCTCCTTTTAAATAATTTTTGTAAGCAAAAAGAGTGGGATAGAAGTCACAACTAACTTCATTGTCCCACTCCTCGATTCATCACAGTCTACTTTTCATTGTTAGTGATTGACTGCAACTCATTCTCCTCGTCACCCTTTTTTGTGAAGTGCCGTTTCAAATATTCGATCAAGTCAGCTTCCGTTAAAAAGATTCTCGGGTGATGTTGGTGATGCAGGCGAACATCAATTTCGTTAATTTTAAGTCGCCCAGTCCATGTATGGGAGTAACGAATGATTACCCGATTATTCAACCGGTGCTTTCCAAAGCGGAAAACGTAAACATGCTGTGGTGTCATCATCGGCCGAATATATTCCTTTTTGTACATTAAGTCATTATCACGCATAAAGCGTTTTGTTTGATTTAACACGGTAATCACCTCCTCCTTCTATCAAATTCTACATATATCATTATTTTATCATATGCTTACAATTGTGCAAAAGGTAGTATTAATACAATACCATAAATTCAGTTAGTTGGTAATTACTTTGTTTCTCTTTATCATTCTACCACCTTAAATAAATTTTGTTTCTTGAAACAAATAGTAGTTGACTAATTATAATGTTTTATTAAGTAATGCTATAATAAATATATGAGATTATCTCATATATTCTCTTACTAATGGATAGAAAGGAAGATTAATTTATTATGAGTAAGAATCATCAAAAAGTTGTTCTCGTTGGTGACGGTGCTGTTGGTTCAAGCTATGCTTACGCATTAGTACAACAAGGTATTGCTGAAGAATTAGCTATTGTTGATATTGTTAAAAAGCGTACTGAGGGTGATGCTTTGGACTTGGAAGATGCTACTGTCTTCACTGCACCAAAGCAAATTTACGCTGCTGACTATGACACTTGCAAGGATGCTGACTTAGTCGTTATCACCGCTGGTGCTCCTCAAAAGCCAGGTGAAACTCGGCTTGACCTAGTGGACAAGAACCTTAAGATTATGAAGTCAATTGTTGAACCAATCGTTAAGTCTGGGTTCAACGGTATCTTCTTGGTTGCTGCTAATCCAGTTGATATCTTAACTTATGCTGTTCAAAAGCTTTCTGGCTTTCCAAAGAACAAAGTTATCGGTTCTGGTACATCATTAGATTCATCACGTCTTCGTGTTGCTTTAGCTAAGTTATTCCATGTTGACCCACGTGATGTTTCCGCAAACATTCTTGCTGAACACGGTGATTCAGAATTTGCTGCTTACTCCAGTGCTACTATTGGTGGTTTGCCTCTCTTTGAAATGGCTAAGGAATACGACATCTCCATGGATCAATTACTTAAAGTTGAAGATAGTGTTCGTAATAAAGCCTACGAGATCATTAACCGTAAAGGTGCTACATTCTATGGAGTTGCTACCTGCTTGATGCGGATTACGCGGGCCATCTTACGTGACGAACATGCCGTATTGCCAGTGGGTGCCCCAATGAATGGTGAATATGGTATTAACGACCTTTACATCGGTACACCTGCTGTTATTTCTGCAAACGGTATTGATAAGGTTATCGAAGTGCCATTGGATGAACGTGAAAAGAAGGCTATGGATGCTTCAGCAGCTGCTCTTGAAAAGGTTGCTAAAGATGGGATGGCTAAGTTGCAAAACAACTAGTTCTCCTTCATACAAATAAAAAATGGGTCCGACTTGTGGGCCCATTTTTTATTGATTAGTGATTATTAAAATCCTTAGTAGCTCCTGGAAGATTAAATGTATTTTCATATAGATATTGCTTTGTCAATTTTTCCAGATACCCATTCTTTTCTAATTTCTTGAGTTCCTTATTAAGGACTTTCGTTAGATTCTTATTTTTGGCATCCTTATGCAGCAGAAAATAGGAACTCTCCAATCCAATGGACTTTGACACAGTTAAATTATTTCCTTCTTTAGTATCTGCTACTGAACGATAGGCAGCATAAGGATAAACTGCTACGTCATATTTTCCCTGGGCGACTTGCTTAAGAGCATCTCCAGTTGACTGGTCACCAATCCCCTTAAGGTTAATCTTGTTATTTGGGTGCTGCTGATTATAATTTTGTAACAAACTATACCGAGCATCACTTGTTGACACAGGGACAACGGTCAATTTCTTCTTAGCAACTTCAGCGAGGGAATTGGCCTTTTTACCACCTTTTCGCTCTACTAGCCGCAAATCATCAAGACCGTTTGCTCGTGTATGGTAGTAGTTGCTAAACCGTTCTTTGCTATACCAAAAATTTGACATTGCCATATCATACTTCCCTGACTGGAGACCAACAAAGGCAGAATTTTGTGAGGTAAAAGTTGTCTTAAATTTGTACTCTGGTAAATCCTCATCAATTTTTTTAAGAAGAGCACCATAATAACCACCGGCACCTTTTTCCGTATTAATAATATAGGGTGCATTACCATTCGGGGCAACAACATTAATAGTCGTTGCCGCTAACGCCGAACTACTAATACTTCCCACACTGATAATCGTTAATCCAGTTATAGCAATCTTTTTTAATAAATTATGGAATTTCATTTTTATGCTCCTTGTCTTTTACTTTTTCAGTTAGTAACATAATTATTTTTTAAACGTTCTTCGATCATTTGAAGGAATTTAGCGAAAGTCCAGCAAATAATGATGTAAATAATCAATGCATCCATATAGGTTTCAAGATATTTAAACCCAACTGCAGATATGATATTGGCCTGAGCCATTACCTCAACAATCCCAATATTATAGACCAAGGCAGTATCCTTAATGAAATCAAGTAAAATATTGGAAAAATTAGGAATTAGGTTAACAATCAATTGCGGAATAACAATTTTAATCATTGCCGTCGCCGGTGACATCCCTACGGAAAGGGCGGCCTCATATTGCCCAGGATTAACAGAATGGTAAGCTGATCGAATACTTTCGGAGATATTAGCACTTGCGTTCAACGCATATGCCGTAATAGCAATTACCATTACTGGGATACCATTAGCATTGGTATTCCATCCCCACTTATTCATCAGAACCAATAGTTGGGGAAGTCCATAATAGACCATATATAATTGCACCAAAATGGGGGTTCCCCGAATGAACGATACTATAGTGGCAATAACAGGAGAAATAATTCTAATATTTCGTTCCCGAATAATAGCTATACCAATGGCAAATATAATACCAATAATTGTTGAAATAATAGCAACCAATAATGTCATCGGTAATGCACCCAAAATTGCACCAAAAGATTGAATGGCAAAGTTTACATCAAACAAATCCCTACCTCCTTACATTTAAAAACCAATAGCGTTGCTGAATGATCCGAAACAGCCATTCAATAATTAAAACAATTCCCCAGTATAAAAATGCCAAAACAATAAAGATCTGTAGTTGGTAAACACCTGATGACTGGTTTGACAGGTTTGTAGCCTGATTGTACATATCATAGACACCGATTACATAAACTAAAGAAGTCGCCTTAAATAGGCCAATTAACAAGTTCTCAATATTAGGCAATGCAATTAGTGCAGCTTGAGGAAAAATAAAATGAATAAATATTTGCTGGTAGGTCATTCCAACAGATTCGCCAGCTTCAACTTGCCCAGGATCAACAGACAGATAAGCAGAGCGAAATGCTTCTGCTAAATAACCACTCCACCCAATCGATAGACCTAAAACGCCAAAAATAATTTTATCCCAATAATCAATATTAACTCCTACCACCTTCAACAATGGTGGTAATCCATAATATGCTAATAAGAGCATTAATAGGGGTGGCGTTCCTCTGACTATTCCAAGGTATAAGTGAATAATTCGATGATGACTCGCTTTTCTTCGAATTGAAGAGATAGCTAATATAATCCCAAGGAGCATGGCAAAACTAAAGGACATGCTTAACAAGAGGAGAGTTTCAGGAAGTCCTCTCAGAATCACTTCAATAATTTTAGTACCTTTCATTTTTTCCTCTCTCCTAATAATTTTCTGCCAACGCACTCAAGAACTGACGAGTTCGTTCATTTTGGGGATGATTGAAAATCTGCTCTGGTGTTCCAACCTCTTGAACTTCCCCGTCTGCAAAGAAGATAACTTTATCTGCTACATTCCGAGCAAACCACATCTGATGAGTCACAACAATCATTGTTTGACCATTCTGGGCCAATCTCTGCATATCCCGCAAAACGGTCCCCACAAGTTCAGGATCTAAAGCACTAGTTGGTTCGTCAAAAAGAATTATCTCCGGGTTAAGGACAGTTGCTCGAGCAATTCCAATTCTTTGCTGCTGACCGCCAGATAATTCACTAGGATAATAATTTCGACGATCGTATAGACCAAGTCGTTGCAAAGCCGCAATAGCCATTTGGTTAGCTCGTTTTTCCTCAATCCCGTGCCCATAAACAAGGCCAGCACTTATATTCTGTTGGGCAGTTTTATTTTTAAATAAATTATAGGTTTGAAAGACCATTGCTGTATGGTGACGTACAAAACTAATCTCTTCTTTCGTCGGATGAGTTAAGTCCAACCGTTCTTTACCCAATTGTATTTCCCCACTATCCGCTTGTTCTAAAAGATTTAAACAGCGCAATAATGTAGTTTTTCCCGATCCCGATGGCCCAATGATAGCTAGAACTTCTCCTTTTGCTAACTGCAAATTAACACCAGCCAGAATTTTTTGATTACCAAATTGCTTTTGTAAATCTGTAACTTGTAATAACATCTTTCTTTCCTCACTTACTTAATACCTTATGCTTGATGAGCGGCTTCAATCGCCCAATTCAGATGCTCATAAGAGATGTCACGCGGCACAGTACAATCAGCACCTATCAGTACTCCTTGTTTTCCTGCCTCATCGATTAAGCGTTTGACAGTCTCCTGGATTTCTTTTTTAGTACCCGCATATAAAATCCCTTGAAAATCATTATCCAATCCACCGAGAACCGCCTTATCATGGAAAAGATTTTTTCCTTCTCCTAAAGTGTACCCATCAACCGTCGTTGCCCAATTAACTACTTGGAGAGGATAATCGGTATACCATTCCAAATGATTAGTTGCCCCAGCGAACCCGCAAATATGAAGAATATTTAACGGAGAAACCTGGTTAATCCCTACCTCCACCAATTGGTCAATTGGTTCCATTACCTGGTTAAAAAATTGAATATCATTAAGTCGTGAATCCTGTATTTCCTGAGTACTATAATAAATCCCATCAATATCGGTCTGATTCATTAATGATTGCACAACTTTAATTTGGTCTTGTGCAATTATCTCGAGAACTTCCTTGACTAATGCAGGATCTTGCTGATAAAGATCAGTAAATCTAGCGTCAGCTAATTCTAATGGTTCAGCATAATGTTCAATTAACGACCATTTAAGAAGAATTAATGGAGAAAAGATTGTTACAAACATCGGTTGACTACCAAGCAATCTTCTCTGATGACGGGCCAATTCTACCTGGCCGATTAACCAAGGATCATCTAAGGTAATTGGTTGAAGTTTTTTTAAATCATCTAGATAACGTGGATTGTCCACTCCATGAAATGGGTAAGGAAAATATCCATCTAACATTGTTTTGGCAAAGTCAACCCCTACCTTTTGATAATATTCCTTGTGTCCATTCAAATTAGTCTCAATAGTGCCAGAATGGACTTGGGCATCGGTAAACTCATTTAAGGCAAAATGACGCCAAAATGATGCAGGTACCTCTTTTACTGTTTGATTCTGGAGAGCTGCCATGACTACACTTCGTTTTAATACCATTTTCTTTCCTCTTTCATTTTTAAGTTTTACTGTAAACAAAAAAGGCTGCTAATCATCAACATGATTAGCAGCCTGATAATAACTAGTTATTAACAAGGTAACCCCTTCTATTCAAGACTATGTCAACCTCAAAAAGAATGGGCGACTGAACTCATGTCAGTGTGTCCATTTAATTTTGAAGTTTGACAACAGATTACATTATTAAAGTGAATATTTGACATGAGTTCACACCTCTTTTCATAAATTAATGTCTTAACTATAGGTTAACCCTTACTTTTTGTCAACCTTATTTTCTCATTATTTTTTAATTTAGGGCTGTATTTCTGAACCATCCACCATTTTTTGCCGCCCATTCTGGAGAACATAGACCGCAATGATAACGAGGATAATTCCGACGATTTCGATCCAAGTTAAGTGTAGGTTAAAGAAAATCACACTCAAGATTGAAGTAGTAATGGGTTGCAATGCATCCATGATACTAACAACATCTGATGGAGCATATCGAGTTGCCCACATCAATAAACTAAATGGCAAGATTGTTCCAAATAGAACAACAACTGAAACGGCACCGACTAGCTCTGTACTAATTTGAGGTGGATTAACCCAGAATGGATGATAGAGATTAAACAATACACTGGCAATTATTGTTCCCCAACCCAAAACAACAATCGGAGGATTGGAATCAGCGGCCCGTTGTGGCAAAACAACATAAAGGGCAGCCGTAACACCAGATCCCAATCCCCATAGCAAAGATGATACAGGAATGTCTAATTGAGTAAAACTTCCCTTAGTTAGCGCAAAGAATACCCCAACTAAGGCAAGAATAAATGCAATAATATCGCTGCGGAATGGACGTACATGCTTGAAGATTACATCCCCTAAAACGATAAAAAGTGGAGAAAGATATTGCAAAATAGTAGCTGCAGAGGCATTTCCCTTTTGAATTGCATAGTAGAACGTTAAGAGGTTCGCCATTAAACCAAAAATTGCATAGGCCACTACAGAAAGCGCAGTATCACGACGAGCAAATACGGCAAACGTCTTCTTTCCGTACAAAAATGCGCTAATTGTTAGTAAGATGATGCCCGCCACTAATGTACGAATTGAAAGCATCCAGGTAGCCGGAATTGCTAAATTCTGTGAAATTAACTGAAGTGTTGTTCCTGAAATCCCCCACATAACTGAGGCAATCGCTGCAATAATGATTCCTTTCATTACTGGATTTTTGACTTGTTTAGACATTTTTCATTATTACCTTCCCTTATTAGTTTTTGTTTTATCGCTGATATTAAAAATTGGTATTTCCGGCCCTTGGATTTTTTGAAGAGAGTGGTTTCCCGAATAAGAACTACTTTTCCGTTCCTCAAACCTTCTCTCGTGTTCCTGAACATCATGAACAGAACGCAAGCCCTGATGAGCCCAATTGCGAAGGATCCGGTCCATATATTGGAGACTCAGCGCACTATTCATGACAGCCTGGCGAAGTGCTAAATCAATAATATCAGGTTGGTAATGATCACGATCAAACCAATCATTTACTATCTGTAATTCCATTGGCGATAAAGGACGACTAATTTCTGCCTCGATCTTATTAAAAGATTCGACGCGTTTATTATTTGTCTGCTTTTTCTTTTCCTCGCTCTCACTCTGATCTGTCAGTGCTCCCAATTTATTGAGTAGTGGAGTGAAATCCCAAAAAGCATCTTCTTTTCCATCATCCAATCTGCGCATCTGTTGGGTAACTAGTTTATTATTCATCATTTGGTGAAGTAAATCAAATACCTGTTTTTCATCCGTACCAAGATGATTGGCAATTTTTCTAATATCAGGATCCAAAATCCCACGATCCAGATATGACTTGAATTCCAAGTAAACCACCAATTCCCCGGTTGTCATTCCCAGATCATGATAATGATGAAGAAGTAAGTTACTAATAGACGTTTCGCCCGCCTTTAAATAATGAATTAACGGAGTTTCATTCTCCATTTTCTCACCTCCATGGCGTATTATGTGCTACACCAATGAACTCCAACATTTAGCAACGGCCAAACGCTGGAGTTCTTTTATATTTTCTATAAGTTATTAATTTCTTGAATGATTTTCCCACTCTTAAAATTAATTAGATCATAGCACAAGTTTCCCTTACTATTTTGATAAGTCACTTCCCATACTACCTTATTATTAAATACACCTGGGGCCGCCTTTAAGATTTTTGAGGGCTTTTTAGATTTCTTAACAACAGCAATGGCTTCTTTTGCCGTTAAACCACTACTCTGTTTTAAAACCCTAACTTCCCCACTATGCTGAGGAACAATTACCAAAATATCCTGGTTCTTACTGTTCTTCCCAGCAATAGTATAGTAGGTGCTTTCACGGTTATAAATATAAAATTGGCCAGGATCCTTTAACTTCGCATATTTTTTAGCAATACCTACTGCTTGTCTCCTAGCTGCCGCCCGTGGTTGATTGCTAATAAAGAAGAAAGCAACTCCAATAACTAACAAGATTAATATTACGATTAGAGTGTTAGTAATTGATTTACTAAAGGACCGACTCTTTTTACTTTGTTGAAGTTCTCGACGGCTTTGCATTCGATGTTCCCCTCTTTAAATACATTAATTCTATAGATTATACCAAAAAACATTAGTTAGTTTTGCTTTCGCGGTGCTTTTTTAAAAATTCTTTAGCGCTCATCGCTAACTCATCCGTCGACAAACTCTTAATTGGCATCCCTTTTGGCAACTGGCTAAGCATGGATTTTCCATAACGCCGACTATCTATTCGAGAATCAAGAATCACGCCAACTCCATAGTCAGCCGGTGTTCTTAAAAGTCGTCCGATTCCCTGTTGAAGCTTCATTGTTGCTTTTGGTAATGCGGAATTATAAAACGGATTTTTACCCTTACTCCGCAATAACTCATTTTGTGCCCGATTCATAATTTCATCGGGAGAATCAAACGGCAGTCGCGTAATAATTAATAGTTCTAAAGATTCGTTAGGTAAGTCGATTCCTTCCCAAAAACTAGAAGCGCCCAATAAAATCGAGCTGGTACCCGCCGAGAACTGTTTTAAGAGCTTCTCCTTTCTTCCAGTTACCCCTTGAGCAAGAATATCTCGTTGCTCAAATAGGTCCGTTTCTCTCAACTGACTATAAACCTGTTCAATTGTAACCAGGGAATTAAAAAGAATCATTGTCTGACATTCATTATTTTTGGTTAATTTATAAATTGTGTCAGCTAAATATTTAATATATTGGACATTATTATTTGCGTTGGGGATCGGAGCATCTTTTGCAACCAACAATTCTGAATTTTCTTCATAATTAAACGGTGATGCAAACCGTTTTTGCAACGTTCGGTTACGCTCTAAGTCCAACTGTTCGTATAAGTAATTGGAACGACTGGATGTGAATAGAGTTGCTCCAACAAATAACGGTTGGGAAAAATATGGGTAAACATTTTCAGTTAAGAAGTAATGAGCCGTTAAAAGCCCACCACTTAGTTTCATTGAACTATGGTCTACTGATTGCTGAACTGTCAACCAAAATGCCGCCGAATTCTCCTTTTTGTCTAGCATTTCCATGAAAGAATGGAGTTTCTCATCCGCATCCCTTAATACAACCCATTGACTTTGAAACTGACTCATGAAGTAACGGTCACTTACTAACCAACGGTCTGCTTGCTGGTTAAAGAGTCGTTCAAGAGCAGCAAAATGCAATTGAACACTTCCCATCGCCTGCTCTATCTTTGTTACAAGCAAGCTATTATTACTAGTCAATAGTTCTAAAAGCTGGTGATTATCCAAAGGCTTTTCGATGATCCCATTATTTCCCTGTACATCCAGCATAAAGCGGCGGAAAATCGCTTGCTCTAAAGAATCAATTGCTTCTTCCAAATCATGCAAATCTGTGCGCAACAGTTCAATATTATAGCTTCCTAGAGCATGTTCTTCAAAAACATTGGCGAGATTTCTCTCTTGAGTATCATTAACTAGTCCCATAAGAACATGAATAGCAGTTCTAATGTTTTGAAAACTAATAGTCCGCTTTGAGCGTCGTAATACACTTTCACTGAGATGCTGAGCCTCATCTACCACTAAATATGGTCGTTTAGTCCCATCACCCAGTTTATCTGCATTCTCTAGTAAATATTCATGATTAGTAATAATTACATTGGCGAGTTTCAATTGCTGATTGCGACGAATAAGAAAGTCATCTTTATAGAATTCCCCCTGCTCATCTAGCGTTTTGATGCCACGGTGACGAATCTCTACCAAGTATGAAGAATACTGGGGATTAATATTCAACTCGTCTAAGTCGCCACTTTGGGTTGATAATAACCATACTAAAATGCGCGCCTTTAGTAATTGAACATTATCAGATTCTTCTGTAATACTTAATGAGTGGGCAAATTTTCCCAAGTCAAGATAGTGGGAATTACCCTTCATCACTACACTATTTAACTTAAAGGGCAGCAATGAATCGAGCTGTTTCATCCCTTGTTGGGCAATTTGCTGTTGGAGCATATTGGTTGCCGTACTAACAACAATCTTTTTTTCTGGATAGGCAACGTAACTTAAAGGCAAAAGGTAGCCTAGTGTTTTACCCACCCCGGTCCCGGCTTCAACAATCATTGACTTAGGATCGTCATGTGTGTAATTGTTGTAAATACTATTCATCATTTTGGCTTGTATTGGTCGATAAGACAATTTATCACCATACATTTTTACCTTTGCCCGTTTAGTTGAAGGGTACGTTAATTTTTCTGATGCATTAACCTCTTTTGCTGGCCGAACTTTATGTAAAACAATTCCATGACTGACGTATAAGTCATCAGAAAGCGGCAATGGATTGTTCTGCCGTCTCTTCATTTCATCGGTTAAAATTGTAATCGTCTGTTGAGGTAACTGTAGTCCTAAACTCAGTAAATTTTCTAATGTGATCGTCGGTAAGCTCTTTACTTTTTTGAGCAAATCAACTAGTAATTGGGCCGTAGCCTCCGCATCTGAAACTGCACTATGTGGTTGATCATGCTCAATCTCTAATGTGCTTGTTAAGTCGCGTAAACGATAGCTCTTAGCAGTTGGCATTAATATTTGACTCAGGGTTACAGTATCAACCGCCTTAATCGAAAGAGGCGGATAACCAGCCCGTTCAAATTCAGCATTCAAAAACGGAAAATCAAAGTTAACATTATGGGCGACAAAAGTTGTTTCGCTTAATAAGCTGTAAAGGGTCCCCGCTACATCAGAAAATAAGGGGGCGGTCCGTACATCCTTATTTTTAATCCCAGTCAGTTGTGAAATATTCCGCGGAATGGATGTTTCCGGATTGATTTTTGTTTCAAAGCAATTAATTATTTTGCCATCTTGTAATAAAATGCACCCAATTTGGATGATTCGATCACCGTGTTTAACACTCGTCCCTGTGGTTTCAAGGTCAACAATTGAGTAAATTGGCCCTCGCTTTTTTGATTTGGAACGATGCTTTGTAGAAATTGACAAGGTATCACCATATTTCATTAATTTTTCTTCGTTAACTAATCTGTACTTATGATACACCAATCATTTTTTAAATTATAGTAACAATTACCGCTCTTCTTTGGCAAAATAACAATTTTACGCTATTATTAGTATGGTATTTTACGAAAGAAAGTAGGTTTTGATGTGAAAGAACAAGGAATCGGTCACAGTCATGCCAAAATTATATTGATGGGGGAACACAGTGTCGTTTACGGGCAACCTGCAATTGCCCTCCCCTTACCTAATGTTAAACTTACTGCACAACTAACCGCTAATGATAAAGGAAAGCAGCTCATTGAAAGTCGTTATTTTTCGGGAGCATTTTCCCAGTTGCCAGAACAGATGAAGGGTATCCACAAGCTCATAAATCATTTAATGGATATTTTTGATGGACATAATGATGGTTGGACTTTATCAATTAAAAGTGACCTCCCCGCAGAACGTGGAATGGGTTCATCAGCAGCCACAGCAATTGCTATTATTCGGGCATTTTTTGAGTTCTACGGAAAAGTACTTGATCGAGAAACTCTCTTACAATTAGCAGATATCGAAGAAAAAGTTACTCACCGCAGTCCCTCAGGATTAGATGCTGCTACGGTTAGTTCTACCTCCCCGATTTATTTCATCAAGGGGGAAAAAGGGACGCCAATTACGATGAACCTGCACGCAACTATGGTAATTGCAGATACTGGAATCAAAGGGGCTACTAAAGAAGCAATTGACGCTGTTAAAACAGAACTCAGTGTTAATCCAACGAAAGCAAACGAACGCATCAAACATTTAGGTAAGCTAACTAATCAAGCAAAGGATTTTCTAAATAACGATGAAGTAGAGAAACTCGGTATTACTTTAACGACCGCACATCAGGATTTAGTCGCCTTAAATGTTAGCAATCCGGCATTAGACAAACTCGTTCAGGTGGCAAATCAAAACAATGCCTTTGGAGCTAAATTAACTGGTGGTGGCCGTGGTGGTTGCATGTTTGCCATTACTCACACTGCCTTAGACGCACGTAGATTAGCTGTTATTCTACAGGCAAACGGAGCCCAGCAAATTTGGTTACAACCTCTTAACGAAAACGACATGGAGGAGAGTTACTAATGGTGACTGCACGCGCACATACAAATATTGCCCTGGTTAAATATTGGGGAAAAGCAGACCAAGAACTGATTATTCCACAAACGGATAGTCTTTCTCTTACTTTGGACGAATTCTATACGGATACAACTGTTAATTTTGATCCTGATTTAACCCATGACCAAATAGCAATTAATGGTACTCTTCTCTCTGCTAATGCTGCTGGTAAGATTACCCGAGTACTCGATATAGTACGTGAATTAAGCGGAGAAAATAAGTTTGCCAAGGTTAACTCAACTAACCATGTTCCAACATCAGCTGGGTTAGCTTCCTCTGCTTCAGCATTTGCAGCCCTCGCTACTGCTGCTAGTCAAGCAGCTGGCCTACATCTGAGTAAGAAAGACCTTTCACGATTAGCAAGACGGGGATCTGGCTCCGCAACAAGATCAATTTATGGTGGCTTAGTGGAATGGCATCGTGGCAATAATGATGCCACTTCATTTGCCGAACCAATTATGGAAGAACTTGATTTCGGTCTAGAAATGATGGCTATCTTGACTGACACCAAAAAGAAAAAAATCTCTAGCCGCCAGGGAATGCAATCAAGTGTTACCACCTCCCCTTACTATCCGGCATGGAAAGAAGTGGTTGCTCAAGATATGGTAGCGATGAAGGATGCGATTGCTGCCAAAGACATTGATAGTATTGGGCACATTGCCGAAGAAAATGCTTTACGAATGCATGCCTTAACAATGTCAGCTGATCCTGGCTACACCTATTTTAATGGTGATACGATTAAAGCAATCAATGCTGTTAATTTTTTACGCAAAAATGGGATTAATTGTTATTACACAATGGATGCAGGCCCAAATGTCAAAGTTATTTATGACAAAGCTAACCGTCAAGAAATTCTTAAGTACCTAAGTCAGGTATTTAATGCGGAAAATATTGTAATATCAAAACCAGGCCCAGGTATTCAAATTATTGAAGATTAAATTTTAAGTTGATTGAGAGGTTCTATTAAGTTGATTAATGTAAAAGCTCCGGGCAAGTTATATATTGCCGGTGAATATGCCGTAGTAGAAAATGGTTATCCAGCAATTTTAGTTGCTCTTGACCAGTTTGTAACTTGTTCTATTGAGGAAAGCGTTAATAATACTGGAAAAATTATTAGTCGCCAATATCAAAATAATGCGTTGCAATGGCACCGCCTAGGAGAACAAATGATAGTGGACAACCGTGATAATCCATTTGCTTATATCCTATCTGCCATTAAAGTGATTGAAGAATATGCACGTAGCTTTTCTCGTGAACTTCGAATTTTTGATCTTCACATCGATAGCCAGTTAGATAGCAAATCAGGAAAAAAGTATGGCCTTGGTTCTTCGGCTGCAGTTACTGTAGCAACGGTAAAAGCATTGTGCCAATTTTATAACCTGCCTATGACAAATGATCAATTATTTAAACTTGCAGCTATTGCTCACTTTGAAGTCCAAGGAAATGGTTCATTGGGTGATGTGGCAGCATCAGTTTATGGGGGATGGATTGCTTACCACTCTTTTGACCGTCAATGGTTGGCCCAACAACGTAAGTACCTTGATTTACGTTCACTAATTGATCTTCCTTGGCCTGATCTTAAGATTGAATCATTAGAAGCACCCAAAAATCTTCAATTGCTCATTGGATGGACCGGTAAACCTGCTTCTACTTCCCAACTAGTTGATAAGATTTCACTATTTAAGGCTCGCCAACAAAGTGAGTACCATTGTTTCTTGAGTGAAAGTAAGCAGTGTATCCAACGTATGATTACCGGATTTCATGACGCTAATTTAGAAAAGATTAAAGATGAAATTCGCTACAATCGTAAACTTCTAAAGCAACTTGGGAGTAACTCAGGTGTCCATATTGAAACACCAGTATTAAATAAGCTCTGCCAAATTGCTGAAGAATTCGGTGGAGCGGCCAAAACGTCTGGTGCTGGCGGTGGTGATTGTGGAATTGTTGCTATTGACCGCAATTCCGATTTTAACCAGGTACTTAGTCAATGGAAACAAAACAATATTGAAGAATTACCGTTATCTGTTCATTTCATTAATAATGAGGTCAAGGAAAAACTCACCTCAAAATAAAGCTAGTGACAAGCTAATTGCCTATTTAGGAGGAATCGATAATGGAATTTAAGCACGCACAACGTAAAAATGAGCACTTATCGTTAGCCACCAAGCTATACGAAAAGGTCCATGAAAGTAATCCGTTCGATGAAATGCAACTGATTCATCATAGTTTACCGGAAATATCCCTTAGTGAGGTTAATCCAAACGTTGATTGTGGTTCCTTTACTCTTCACTCTCCCTTTTATATTGAAGCAATGACAGGTGGGAGTAAGAGTTCTTATAATATTAATCGCGATTTAGCTTCAATTGCTGCAAAATACGGCTTAGCAATGGCCTTAGGTTCTGCAAGTATTATTTTCCGTGATTCTGATTCAATTGCCAGCTTCAAGGTTGTGAGAGAAGTTAATCCAAATGGCTTAATTTTTGCTAATTTAAGTGCTAAGGCTACTGTAGAAGAAGCTCAACAAGTTTGCGATCTTCTGCAAGCAAATGCTTTAGAATTGCATATCAATACAACACAAGAACTTATTATGGAGGACGGCGATACCGATTTTCATTGGTTAAATAACATTGAAAACATAGTCCAAGAAATGTCAGTTCCTGTGATTGTAAAAGAAGTTGGGTTTGGAATGGACCAATCAACTATTCAAAAATTACAAACAATTGGCGTTCGATTTATTAATATTAGTGGGCGTGGTGGAACTAATTTTGCCGCTATTGAAGACCGACGTAATCATAAAAATAACTTTAGCTTTCTCAATGATTGGGGCCAAAATACAGTTGAATCTTTATTAGAAGCAAGAGCAATTCATAGAAATTCAAAAATATTTGCTTCGGGAGGAATCACTTCCCCGTTAGATGTAATAAAATCTGGTGTTTTAGGAGCCGAAGCAGTTGGGGTTGCTGGCTATTTTCTTCATATTATCATTAAAGAAGGATCGGACCGACTCGAAAAGGAAATTCAAAATTGGCAAGTTAATATTCCTCGTCTTCTAGCTCTTCTTGGTTGTCGCACTTTTAGGAACTTAAGTGCATGTGATTTCGTTCTGCATGGAAATACGTTAGAATATGCACAACAACGGAATTTAATTTAAGGAGGATCTTTGTTATGACGAAAAAAATTAATTGGCCCTTAACAATTGCAGCCGGACTTGCTGGTGGGCTAATCGGTGGTCTAGTAAAACTTGGGTGGGAAAATATTCTCCCTCCGCGTACTCCAGAACGTAATAAAACTAATCCACCACAACAACTTCTTCAACAACTAGGGGTACCAGAAAAGATAACCCACGCCACTTATACTTATTCTGGACAAAAACTTCCTTATGTATCCTATCTTATCCATTTTGGCTTTTCCTGCGGCTTTGGAATAGCTTATAGTGTTGGAAGTCAATTAGTTCCCTGGATTAAGAAAGGTCATGGTATTCCAGCTGGGCTTGTTATTTGGGACGTCTTTCACTTAGAACTCCTACCTAAGCTTGGTACGATTCCTAGTATCAAAGATCAGCCAATGGAAGAACATATTTCTGAAGCATTAGGTCATGCTATTTGGATGTGGTCAATTGATGAAATTATCCGTGGCGTAGAAAGTCAAGAAAATTAAATTATGAAAAGCGAGTTCAACACTCAGTAAAACCGAATGTTGAACTCGCTTTTATTTCATAGAACTTAGCACTTGAAATACATACGACCAACCTGATCCCTAAATCGAAGTAATTCCCCCAAACTTGCCTCTTGGTCTGGTTGGATAATTTCTTTTTCCCCATTATTTCCGTTTTGATTGTCAATTTGGCCTCGTCCCCAAATAGCGGTATTAATTAAGATTGAACGAAGATTTTGTCCTACTCGCGTTAGGAACCAACGATTACTTTTATTTTTATGCGACTCAACAATATTTGCTCGACGTAAGTTTAATAGACCATTATTAATTTCAGAAGCACTAAACTGATCCATTAACAATTCTAATTCATTTTCATCGAATGGACGAAATCCCAGCCACGCCAATAGACCTATTTGACAATTGTCATCTAAAATTTCACGAGTATAGTTAAATCCACTTATATTCTTTATCGTTGGGATGTTCTTTAGCATTATTAACACCTCTAAATTACTATAATTAATCAGTTGATAAAGGATGATAAGACTATGGCATTTCAACTACATGCGACTTCCCAATAGTACTACAGTCCCCTTTCCAGGATTATCATCCATACATTATGCTCATATTATAACAGAGTCTGTCAATAAGATGAAATAAAAAAATTTGTAGAAAATGAGACTTATTCTCAGTTAATACAGCTGATCAACTAGTTAATGAATATAAATTTTTCTCAAACATACTATAACTATAACTTAGATAACTTAATTGTTAAGTTAACGTATAAATATACTTCAGAATCTTAAAAAGGGACTGGAAAAAACTCTCAGTCCAAAATAAAAGCCGGACGATGAATCAAATCTTGGTTCATCGTCCGGCTTCTTATATACACAGGAAATCGTTCCTAATATGATGTAATTACCCCTAAAAACAAACAAAAAAGAGCGATTTCATGTATCAAAATTATATTATGGGACAAACAGAATTCGTACTAAATTATGACTACAACGTACCACAAAACCATCTTGTGCGGTTAATTAATGCTTTTGTCGACTCGATTCCACAAGAAGTATTGTTAGAAGAGAACGTGGCCGTCACTGGTCGCCCACTCCCACACCCTGCATTGATGTTGAAAAATCCTGTTATTTGCGTACTCTCGTCAAACTTATTCTGGCCGGAAAATTGAAACTTTATTGGAAGAAAACTTGCCAATGCGATGGATTACCCGTGATCATTCTTATAGCTACCATACCATCAATAACTTTCGACGGCGTGAACATGCCAGGAACCTAATAAAACGCACCTTTGTTTACTTTACTATGGCTCTTACGGACCATGAGTTAATTCAAAATGATGCAGTCTTTATTGATGGGACTAAGGTTGAAGCGGATGCCAATAAGTATTCGTTTACTTGGCGGCAGCCAATCAAAAAGTATCACGCTAACTTGAGAGAAAAGACGGCTAATATTTACGATGAGTTAGTAGAAAAGCAAGTCATCAAAGATGATGAAACCAGAGATCGTTGAATCTATCGATGGTATGGAATTAATGGCTGAACACGTGGAAAAAGAAGTCGTTGACCTAGAGGAAGCCATTAATAAGGAGCCGAAAATAATTAAAGGCGGTTCAGTTGGAAAACGCCGCCGACGTTTTCTAAAGAAGATCCGTCGTCAACTGAGAGAAGACTTAATTCCACGGGCTATAAAATACGAACAAGCTGAAGAGATTTTTCAGGGACGAAATAGCTTTTCAAAGACAGATCATGACGCTACTTTTATGTGCATGAAGGAAGATCCAATGATGAATCGAGAGCTCAAACCCGGCTATAATCTTCAGATAGCTACTCACAATCAGTTTGTCCTTGATTATGCACTGTTTCCTAATCCAACTGATACTAGAACTTTAGTGCCATTCTTCAAGCAATTCCATGGTTTGGATTTCTTTACACACGTGGTAGCTGATGCTGGTTACGGTAGTGAATACAACTACAAAACATTGATGCCTTATTTGATGGTGCGATTGTTTATGCTAAAGGATCGCGAATGTTAGTAATGGTGCGGACGCTTTTAGGTGATAAAGCGTTACGAGAAGGTCCTAAGAATTACTTTGCCGCTCATAAATACAGTAATGTAACCAGAGCTGACTTATGGAAAGCTCTTGGCGACGCATTAGAGCTTAATATTGGAAAGATCATGAATTATTCATGGCTTGAACAACCAGGCTATCCTGTTGTAACAGCAAGGATTAATGATGATGGCGATTTAGTACTGTCACAAAAGCAATTTTTCATTGGTGACGGTAAAGATGGTGATCGTCAATGGCAAATTCCACTTAATAATAACTATGACGAAGTTCCACAAATTATGGATGAGCAAAAACTCAATCTTGGAAATTATCAAACATTGCGCGATAAGAATAGTCAACCTTTCCGTCTAAACCTCGGCAATAATTCACACTTCATCGTAAAATATGATGATACGTTGCTAAACGATATTTTAGATCATGCAGCTGAATTAGACCCAATTACCCAGCGCCAACTTCTTCAAGATCTGCGGTTGCTTGCTCAAGATTAAGAAGTGTCGTATGCATCATTAATTCCATTATTAAAGCAATTTAAGGATAGTCCTCTGCAATTGTTAACGCCGAACTGTATCAAATTGCTAATAGTCTTAAAATGTTTGCTAAGCCTGAGTCTCCTGCTGAACAAGAACTACGCCAATTCTTTGATTTATTAAGTAAGGACCAGGTAAAGCGGCTTGGTTGGTTCCCAAAAGACGGTGAAAGCAATGATGATCAGTTAACTCGTCCTTATATTCTTAGGACTTCACTATTTGCACGTAATAATGATTCGATTACCCAGGCTCATCAAATTTTTACCGAAAATCAGGATAAATTAGAATCCCTTCCGGCAGATATTCACGGGTTGGTTCTTAAAAATGAAGTCCAAAATTTCGGAAATACTGAATTATTCGATAAATTGATCAAAACTTACCAACAAACATCAGATGCAAGCTTTAAACAAGATTTGCAAATGGCAATACCAAATACCACCGATCCAGCATTAATCGCAAAAGTCGTTAGTTACTTTGAAAATGCCGATGTTATCAAGCTACAAGCTTTACGAGCATGGTATCGTGGGCTTCTTGCTAATAAAGCAGGTCAACAAGCTTCCTGAAATTGGCTTCGTGATGAATGGCAATCGTTAAATGACACAGTTGGTGGCGATATGGAATTTGCTCCCTGTATCACTGTCACTTCCGGCGTTTTTCATACTCCTGAACGATTGAGCGAATTTAAAGACTTCTTTGAACCTAAACTTAATACACCAGGTTTAACCCGGGAAATTAAAATGGACATTAGTGTAATTGAAAGTAAAGTCAACTTAATCAATAAAGAGCAAACAGTCGTCAATAATGCAATCGCCCAACAATAATTAATCGTAAAGCATTAAAAAACGCAACTAAGAATTTTTCCTCAGTTGCGTTTTTTACTTTAAATTTGTTTCTTTAATAAATCTAACTTTATACTTTGACGTTGTAGAATATCGTCGATTACATCTGCTAATGAAATTTCCTTCATCTCATTAAAAGCTGCTACTTGAACCTGATCATAATACTTTTCTAATGACGCCTGAATGTTTCCACCAACAATACACTTTAAATTGGTTTTTGGATCAACATGAAGCAAATCATGATCCATCTTTATTGCCTGGTAGATATCGAACAGGTTAATCTCTCGTGGCTTTTTGGCTAGTTGTGGTTTAGCAGCCCCCTTTCTAGTTACGATCAAACCAGCATTCCTCAAATCTGACATCAGTTGACGAATAACACTCGGATTCGACTCAATACTATCAGCAATCGCTTTACTAGATAAGTCACCATCCTGATAAATGTGTAAATAACTTAGTAAGTGAACAGCATCACTTAGCTTATATGAATATTTCATATTTTTATTTTAGCTTGTTGTTTTTTAATATTCAAGTATTCCGTCAATAATTTACAAGCTTTACCTCCAATAATTATGTTTATTAAATGAATCCAAGTCTAAGAAAGCAAAGACATGGTAAAATAAAAGCACATGTTTGGGCTTGATTAATAAATATATTTAGCATATATTACGGCTGTTGAGGTAGGAATCTCAGAGTTATTGTCTAACGGAACGGAATGTGAACGTTAGAAGGAGGCTAATAACTAGCTGCTTTGTTATGCCGCATTCACCATGAACGGAAACGTCAATGTGTTCCCTAACAAAATTTTTAAAAGGGAGTGGATTGATATGTCTACGTTATCATTCGCTGGACCGCGTTTTACGATAAAGAATTTAACTTTAGCTGCTATATTAGTCGCACTGCAGGTAACCTTAAATAAACTTTCAATTGGAGATCCAGCGGTTTTAAAGTTTAGTTTCGGTTTTATTGCCACCGCACTTATTGTCTTGGTCCATGGATTGGTGGCTGGTCAATGGTCGTGTCGGATATCATAAGTAATACTATTTTGAATTCAGGAAGCCTGTTCCTTTCTGGCTTTACTCTCTCAGCATTTATCTCTAGTGTAATTGCAGGCATGTTTCTATATCAACAACGAATAAGCTGGCAACGAATTTTAATATATGAATTTTTCCAAATTCTTCTTACTAATGTTATCGGAACAACCTTATGGCTTTACCTTATAACCTTAAGTTCTAGTAGTAGCAACCATACTTTCATGGCGCTCCTCTTCATCCGTTTACCAAAAGAGCTAATTACTTGGACTATTGAAACTTTACTTGTGCTGATTATTCTGCGTCAAATATCACAACTAAATTTAATTCAAAAGAAACCATGATTAGAAAAATGAAATCAACTGTTATCAATAGAGTGATAGATATTTGGTTATCTACTAATCTAGAGGCTCACCCTTTTATTGACCCCAATGATTTATTATTAAATAATTTTCTATCGACTGTAGTAATTGAAAGACTTCTTCTAGTGAATGGTTAGAAACTACGATTGTAAATTCTTCGCCGCCAAATTGATATACATTGCCATGCTTGGGAAAAGCTGAATGAATTTGTTCACGAAAAACTTTTGAGAAATAATTTAACACTTCATTTCCAACAAAGGGCCATCTGTATCATTTATCCTCTTAAAGTGGTCAATGTCTAATGCCCCGATGACAATATTATGAATTTCACTATTATTAGCTAACCGATTAATTTCTTGATTAAGAGCTCGATAGTTAAGTAGTCCTGTTAAATCGTCACGTTCACTTTCTTTTTCAAGAAGTTTTATTTTTTGCTCATTTTTCTTTTCACTATGAAAGCGTTGATTTTCACACACTACAATAACAAATAATCCTAAGGTTGCCGCGGCAATCCTTACGGGAGAAAAGTTGTGCGTAATCCCCAGCAATACTAACTCAACAATTACCAATGATGCAATTGAATAAAAATAACTAGTTTGTTTTGAAATTTCGTGCCATCGCGTTAAAACCAAACAAATTGTCGTAAAAACAATCGATTCAATGATCCAATACCCTCAATCCTTTAGCGGCAAATTCCTCATCATGTATTCTACGCCATTTACAAATAACGGTGTTAGAGCTAATAGCCCCCACTATATTTTATATACTTTATCGCGAAAAAGCATTGTGACAGAAACAACGTGCATAAAACCAACTTGCCCGATATTAAATAAAGACAGTTGAAGCAAACAAAATTCTTGAATGAAGTAAGTTATTATAATAACGGCTCCTAGCCCCCAACTAGTTAACCATGAACTCTTATACGAAACCCAATACCGTTCAAAATAAATTTGACTAATAATCATACAAATAACGATTATTGGTAAATAGAGTATCGCGTAAAAAAATTTAAGCGCCAACTTATTTTTACCTTTTCAAAATTTATTTTTATTAATAGCTTTAAAATTGTACTTCTAATGATCTTATTAATCTAGGAACCTTTTATGGTTTGTATTAATCCATCATAAAAAGAGCAAGGTTGGATAAAATTTCCAACCTTGCTCTTTTTTAGAAATATATTCGTATTAACAAAATTTTGCGCTCTAATTATTTGCGATAAAATCCAATAATTGATACATAACTCGCTTATTTTCAGCAGGAACGCCATGCTGGATGATTTCTCTTCTAGTTTGATAAAGATCATTATGATCTAATGGATATTGATCATCATTTACAACAATCTCGCGAACATTATCTGCTGTCGGCTCAAAGTGGAATTGAAGTCCAATAACATTACCGTTCATAACAAAGCCTTGATTTTTGACTAAGTCACTACTAAATAATAAGTCTGCTTGCTCTGGAACTTCAAACATCTCTTCATGCCAATGTAAAGCAGTTAATTTTTCTGGAATATTAGGAATAATATCGCTTTTTAGATACACCGGCGCCCAACCAACTTCCTTATGTGGTGCCTTTTTTATGGCATAACCGAGCGTCTTAGCAATCTGCTGCGCCCCGTAACATGCACCAAAAATTGGCTTGTGAGCTTCTAACAGGTGCTGAATTAAAACTCGTTCTTGCTTAATCCACGTTAAGTCGTCATTAGGGCTCATGGGACCGCCAAGAATAATCAGCATGTCAGTCTCATCAGCGGTTGGCAAATTGCCGAACTGATATGGATGATAAATATACATCTCATGACCATGATCCCGTGACCATTCTTGAATTGTTCCTGGCCCTTCATTTGGCGTGTGTTGCAAAACATTGATTCTCATCGAATATCCTTTCCGTCGACGGCAATGTTGTGCTAGGTATCGCCTGCAAGTACCTAAGATATTATTGTTATAACATCAAATCAGAAGCTTAACAATATTTTATTCCCCGCATTATTCATATTTTCGGGATGCCCCATTCGTAGCGTCTACATTTGGTTCACCATTATCCTCGCGTCTAAAAATAAAAACTGACTCTCCAGTCTCTTGCTGATAATCAACAGTAACAGCTAGCCCTGAAAAGAACCAAGCATCCGTAAAGTTAACATGATAATTAATACCATCTTTTTATCACGAGTGTTGCCTCACCGAGCGTCGATTCAGGTTAATATTCCTGCTTAGGACCATGTTTAACATTATGTGTTTGAATTGTTTTACCATAAAATTTTATTCCATCTCCACTAGCAAGGTTAAATTTTTGTTGGAACCATTTGCTGGCAGTATCAGTAATAGCTAATTGCACTTCAATCACTCCTTAGTTTACTGTTTTTTTATTTTACAACTAAGAACATATATTTACTTATTTTTAAAATCAAATTTTTTGCACCTCTTCAAAATATGTCGTTTTATTATTCACACATACAAAGTAAATTCTTCATCAATTGATATCAACAACTTTAGATTAAATTAAATCACTTGTTGACTTTATAAAAACACGTGTTATTATAATACGTGTAAATTAAAAAGTAACAAGTTAAAGATTAAAGGAGATTGTTAATTATGAAATATGCTGTAACTGCTGGTACTGGTAACTTAGGACAAGCTGCTGTTAAAGAATTAAACAAGTTAGTTGGTGCAGAAAATATTATTGTTATTGCCCGTAACACTGATAAGGCTGCTAAGCTCTTTCCTAATAATGAAGTTCGTCATGGAGATTACGAAGATATGTCATCAATGATCGATGCGTTAAAAGGAATTGATCGCGTCCTTTTCATTTCTTCTCAACCTGGTGATAAGGTTGATCGTGCTACTGCTCATGCTAATGTAGTTGATGCATTAAAAGAAAATAACATTAAATTTGTTGCTTACACTAGTTTTCCTGACGCCCAAAATTCTACTACTCCCCTTGCAAGTGACCATCGCCTTACAGAAAACGCAATTAAAGAAGCTGGCATCAATCACTCATTCCTTCGCAATAACTGGTATCTTGAAAATGAAATCGGCTTCCTGCAAAGTGGAGCTGCTAATCATGATGCATTATACTGGGCTAATGACAAAGCTGGCTGGGCACTTGAACGTGATTACGCTGAAGGTGCTGCAAAAGTTCTTATCAGTGAAAATCCCCATGAAATTTACGAATTTGCTGGTAAAACCCGTACTTACGATGAACTTGGAAAGGCTCTTCAAGAAGCTACCGGTAATGACTTTGTTATCAAGCAGATTTCTCATGATGATTATGTAAAATCACTAAAAGACGCTGGCTTAGATACACCAACAGCTGAACTTTTCGCATCATTCCAAGCTCCTATTGACTCTGGAAACCTTAATAAAGAAAGTAACGATTTAGAAGAAGTTCTTGGTCATCCCGTTACTCCGCTTGTTGATGCTATTAAAGAAGTTCTTGCCCGGTAAATTATTATTAGATATCACAAAAATAGAGAGGTTAAGGAAATTTTCCAATGTCATTAAGTTAGTAACTTGACAGGTTCGAGTTATTGCTATACTTAACACCTTGGAAAATTTCCAGTCTAATTCAAAAGCAGCTAATTGATTATTTATAATTGTCAATTAGCTGCTTTTGATTATTTAAGGCATACTAAAAGAGCCCCCTCGCTTATTCAGGATTGTTTTAGCAGGCAACTTACGTTTACGTGTGAAATCATGTTCTGAATTAGTGAAATTATGAATGTGATTAGCGGTTTCGTTGATAATTTGATCCAAAACGTTTAATATATTGGTATGGTTAACCATATGTGACACGCTCCTTACTATATGTTGAGGACTGTTACGGACTATTAGAGGAAAGGGATTGGCTTTCCTCTATTTAATTTTAAAAATAGATCAACTTTAAAGCAAAGAATGAGGCTTCATCTACACAAATTGCGTAAATGAAGCCTCATTCTTTTTGTCAATAGCTTAACTTAATGACGTTGTAGTTAATTCCCAGCTTTTTTATTATTATATCAAATAGGTTTTGAAATCTAATGATTTGATTGAACTATTTAATTAGGTAATTAACCAAACCAACTTTGGTCATCCCATCGGTAGCAACTTGCTTAAGTGCCTCAGCAGACTTCTTCATTGCAGCTTCTTCACGTTCATTAAGTGGAACTTCAATAACACGTGCAATACCAGAAGCATTAATAACCGCTGGAGTACCAAGGTAATTGTCCTTGATACCATATTGGCCATCAATATATGCACCAACAGGTAAGATAGCATTTTCATCACGCAAGATAGCGCGAGTGATTCGCATTAAGCAGGTAGCAACACCATAAGCAGTGAAGCCTTTGCGTTCAATAATTTCGTAGGCCTTATGACGAACATCATCTTCGATCTTCAATAATTCATCTTCACTAACGCCATATTCCTTAGCGACTTCAAGGATTGGTTGTCCCCCCAAAGTACCTGCTGAATAGGCAGCAAATTCTGAATCCCCATGCTCAGCCATTACATTTACATTAACATCAAGTGGGCTAACGTTAAACTTCTTTGCCAATTCTACACGCAAACGAGCAGAATCGAGTGAAGTACCAGATGAAATAACCCGTCCAGCAGGTAAACCAGAAATCTTTTGAACAGCATAAGTCAAAACATCAACTGGGTTTGTGGCAAGAATAATGATTCCATCAAATCCTGATGACATGATGCTCTTTGTAATCTGCTTCATAATTTCAAGGTTCTTCTCAACCAAGTCAAGACGTGTCTCACCTGGCTTTTGAGCAGCCCCTGCACAGATTACAACGATGTCGGCATCGGCACAAGCATCATAATCAGCTTGGTAAACTTGTTTTGGTGCAGTAAATACAGTTGCATCTTCCAGATCCATTGCGTCCCCTTCAGCAACCTTATCGGTCAAATTAATAATTGCTAATTCTTCCGCTAAGCCTTGTTGAACGAGTGCATAAGCATAAGCTGATCCAACTGAACCGTCCCCAACAAGAACTACTTTCTGATGACTTTTTGACATAATAAAAATTCTCCTTAATGTGATAAATTACATAAATAGGTGAGCGTAGATTGGAACCAAGATGTCCATTGCAAGTGAGATAATCAAAACTGAAACCCCAGCCATAGCACCTTGAACTTCACCTAATGAAAGGGCTTTAACAGAACCAACAGTGTGTCCTGCTGAACCTAAACCTAAACCTGTAGCAACTGCTGAGATCTTCTTAAGGCCAAGAACCTTAATAAGGAATTCAGCCAATGCGTAGATAACAACAGCGTTAAGGATACATGCCATAGCTGTAACGGCTGGAACACCACCAACACCAGCAGCAATTGGCATAGCAACAGCAGTAGTTGCAGCTTGTGGCAACATAGAAGCTGTTGAAGCAGCTGAAAGTCCAAATAACTTACATACTAAGTTGATAAGGAATAATGAAATAAAACCACCAACAAAGCAAATTACGATAATATCGAACCAGTACTTCTTAAAAGTAGCATTAACCCGGTAAATAGGAATAGCAAAGGCCATAGTAGCAGGATTCAAGAACCAGAAAATCATATTACCACCAGGAAGGTAGTACTTAGTGTACACTGCTGCAGTGGTTGAACCAGTTCCTTTAGCCCAAATTGCTAAAACAACTATACCAAGGACCATCCCAACAAGCAATGGGTTAAAAAGGAAAAATCCATTACTAATCTTTGTAAGCCACATACCAATTAAATAAACGATTAATGAAATGAAAATACCAGTAAATGGTAATGCAAGATTTGTAACAATCGTATTAGCCATAATTTCTCCCCCTAATCTTCTTCCTTAGTACCAGCGATCTTGCTGTGAATCTTCATAACAAGAGCACCAACATAGGCAATGACTACAAGAAGGATAATAGTAGAAATAATAATAACAATAATATCTTGAATACCTTCTCGCTTCATAATGTCAAGGTGAGCAGCTAATTGAATACCTGATGGAACGAACAGGAACGCAATCAAACCGATCATGAAGTCACCAAATTTAGCAACTTGGTGAAGCTTAACAATGTGAGTAGCCAACAAAATGTAAAGCAATACCATACCAATCAATGGAGTTGGTACGACAAAGCTCTTTGGAAATAGATCTGAGATCAATTGTGAAACGAATAAAATAGTAGCAAAGATTCCCATTTGAACATAAATGTTGGAATCCTTTGGTTGCTTATCCTTATTCATAACTTATTCCCTCCCAAAGAAATATAAGATTTTTGATAGGCGTAAGATCAATAACAGCGCCTTCACATATTAATTTACACTTTTTTATTTTTTTGTGTTCAATTTCACAGTTAAATAGCCATAATTCAAGTTGAAATGCCCTCAACGAACATTAAAATGCCCAATCAATTTGTTAATTCATTCGCAAAACTGGCATTTCTTCATTATTTTAAAAAAGAAAGAAAAGGCTCATAATTCGCTTGAATTAAACATTAAAAGCCTTTTCCTAAAGTGATTTTATATTATGATTTTCTCTGCACAATCTATTAAATAGAATTAAAATTTTATCTTGAATAATTTTTCTCCACTTACTTGAATCGACAATTAGTTTTTTATTGAGCTTGTAAAGTATATTTTTCCTATCTTAAGGTCAAGGATAGGTTATATCTCCTTTTTCGTTCCGAATCCTTTTAGTACATTCACTTGACAATTATTAACATATCCGGGAAATTCCTTCGTTATCCGGCTAAAGAATCTTAAATCATCACCTAAGGATCAAGCAATATTAGTATAGCTACTAAAAGGTACTTATCGTTTGCAACCTTAACATTAACAAAGGACTCCAGAACTTGGCAAAACCAAATAGAGAAGCCCTATTGTTGCTTGCAAAAATGTGAAGCCTAATGAATTTAACTGTCTTTCAATTCATTTTTATTAAATATAAATTAATTTTCCACCCCTAGCGCTTTCTTTGTTGAATTAACAAAAGAACGACTAACGGGGATCTTAACATTGTTTGACAGAGTTAATTCGTAGGTATGATTAAAGCTTGGTTGTAATTCTCGAACTTCATTTAAGTTCACAGCAAACCCACGATGAACGCGAATAAACCGATTCGGATCCATCAATTTTAAGAGGCTGGCTAGAGACTGTTTACTCGTAATTTGCTTATCTTTTGTATGCACTGACACATGACCATCTTGAGCATGAATATACAAAATATTACGCTTTTGGATAACAATTGTCCGCTCATCACTTGTTAAAGAAATTCGGGGGTTCATTTGCTGCTCATTATTAAGTCCACTCTCAACTTCACCCCGATTAATCAATTTTGCCACTCGCGAAACAGCGTTATCAACTCTTGTTTGCTCAAAAGGCTTTAAGACATAGTCGATTGCTTCGGCTTCAAAAGCAGCTAGAGCATATTGATCGTATGCAGTGGCAAAAACGATATAGGGACTGTCATCCTGTGTTTTTAATTGCTTAGCAAATGCCATTCCACTACCATCATCAAGCTGAATATCCAAAAAAAGAAGGTCTGGGTGATATGTCTCAATAGCCTGACGTGCGGAGATAACACCATTAGCCTTAATCACTTTTTCTACCCGATCATTTTGTTCTAAAAGGTAACTCAGTTCATCACGCGCCAATGGCTCATCATCAACTATTAATACTTTCATTTACTATCTCCTCCTTCTTTAACAATGGAATCGAGATCCTCACTGTTGTGCCCCGTGAACTACTTTTAATTTGTAAAGCACTTTGTTTATCATATAACCCAACTAAACGTTGATTCAGATTGTGTAAGGCTGTCCCAGATCCTCTCTCAGACTCCACCGTTTTCTTCCCCAATTGCTTCATTAGTTCTGGTGAAATTCCATTACCATTATCGCTAACTTTAATAATTAACCGCTTATTCCATGACGAAATGTCTACCTTAACCTTATTACCTGTTTTACGGTTAGAAAATGCATGCTTAATTGCATTTTCCAACAGAACCTGAACAGCAAAAGGAGGTAAAAGAACGTCATCGCTAACTGAACTCGAAAAGTCTACTTTATACTTACCAGGAAAGCGTGTTGTTTCCAGACTTAAGTAAGCATTAACGTGCTCCCTCTCTTGAGCCAATGTAATCTGAGTCTCTCGAGCACCAACTAAATTAGCCCGAAAATAAGTGCTTAGTTGCAGTAACAATTGCCGTGCTTTATTACTATCCCGACGCATCATTGCACTAATTGTATTAATCGCATTAAAGAAGAAATGTGGATTAACTTGTGCTTGTAGCGATTTAATTTCTGCATCACGAACAAGGTTTGCCTGCATTTCCGCCTCACCTAAAGCAATTTGGCTGGCAAAAATTTCCCCTAAGCCAGTTGCAAGTTGGATCTCAACTGGAGTCAATTTCCAACTATCAACGTAATACATCTTGAGGGTTCCAGCTGCTTCATTATTAACTTTTAGGGGCACGACAATCGCCGCTTGAAGAGGACAATTAACATGAGAACAACCGATTTCTTCCGCAGTGCGAACAACCTTTACCTGTTCGGTTTGAATAACTTGCTCCGAGAGGGTGGTGACCATCGTCTTTCCTGGAATATGGTGGTCAGACCCTATTCCAATATGGGCCAGAATTTTATTGCGATCAGTAATACTAATAGCATCAAAGTTAGTATATTTTTTGATAATTTTAACTACTTGCTCAGCAGATTGACGATTTAAACCATGGCGGAAGTAGGGAAGCGTTTGGTTTGCTAGAGTTAGGACTGAGTGTGTTTGCATCGCCTTTGTTTCCTCTTCCTGGCGTAAGTACACGGTGATAATCGATATAAAGATTGAGGTTCCAAGTGAGCTAATCAAAATCATGGGAATCCCAATATAACGCACCAACTTCCAACCCATCGGACTAAAAAGAAAGACAAAAGCCATCTGCAGTGTTTCCATTGATAAGCCGACAATGAACCCGCGCAACGGTGTCATAGCAGTAAATGAGCTATTTTTGTCCTTATACAAGTATCCAGAAAGTAATCCAATTAGTACTGAACTGGGAATATAGAATAATGATTCGCTGGCAAATCCTGCTTGAAATGCCCGGTGCATCCCAGCAATAAATCCAACTGAAGCACCAACACCAGGACCACCAATTATTCCGGCGGTTGTAACGGCTAAGATCCGAGCATTCACTACTGAATAGCCATGTGATACTTCGGTTAAGAGAATTTTATTATGAAGCTCGTTTTGTGGATCAATTTCAATCCCAATTAAGTTTGCCATAATTGCAAACAGTGAAAAGATTATGACCAACTGTAACTTAGCTAAAAAATTTCTGGCAAATAGCAGACGACGAAATGCGGGAATATTAACGAGTAAAAATGCACAAATAATAACAAAGCCGACCCGTTCGGCCATCAATATTGTTAGGTATAGCATTTTACTTCTCCCCAGACTATTGCTGTGTTCCGGTGTTAATAACTGGTTGCGTTCCCCGCTCACTGACAATCGCAACCATAATATTATTAATAATCTGAAGACGCTGCTCGTCTGTTAAGTCCAAGTGAGTTTCCTTTGCCAAACGATCAATAGCTTCTTCAGTGATTGAAACTGCACCTTCAACAATAATTTTCCGGGCAGATAAGATCGCAGATGATTGTTGCTTTTGTAACATTGCACTGGCGATTTCAGTAGCATAAGCCAAGTGAGTTAACCGCGTTTCAATTACCTTTACCCCAGCAACATTTAACCGTTCCTGTAATTCAGCTGCCAATCGAGTTGAAACTTCAGTTGGGTTGCTTCTCAAGGTAATCGCATCTTCATCTTCAAAGGTATCATATGGATATTCGCTAGCCACATGACGAATTGCCGACTCACTTTGAATTTGTACAAATTCTTCGTAGTCATCAACAGCAAAAAGCGCCTTAGCAGTGTCTACAACCTTAAAAACTATCACGGCTGCAATTTCCACCGGATTACCCTTCGAATCGTTGACTTTTAGAATTTGGCTATTAAAATTCCGCACTCGTAATGAAACACGTTGTTTATCAGTAAAAGGTACTGTCATAAATAAACCGGCATCACGAATTGTTCCAATATAGTTACCAAAAAAGGTTAATGCTTTGGCCTCATTCGGTTGGATAATCGTTAAACTACTAGACAAAATCAATACAAGGATAATAATTATTATTCCTAAAATGGTTGAAAAGGAATTTCCACTGCGGAAACCACTATACACCAACCATGCTCCCAATAGGCCGCCCAAAATGGCGAAAAATAATCCTAAATAGCCATTAATGTGAAATGCATTTTTTTCTTTCATTGTTTCCCCTGCTTTCTTATTAAAACCGTAGTCCCTTCGGATAGAAATTCTTTAATGTACCCTGAACTAATTTACCAAAGCCAACCGTGTGTTCATCACAAACAAGAAGGTACCAGCCGTTCTCATATTCTGCTGAAACATGCAACGTATCACCATGAACGTACTGCCGCCATTGTTCTTCATCAATCTCAATGACGTTAGCTGCTTCAGTTGGCGAGAGATGAAGGCCCCAAGCAAGTGCCGGTTCAAACCGTCTTTTCTTAAATGTTCCTAAGTGAAGACCCGGCCGCAAAATGTTTAATTGGTCAATGTTAACCATATCTTTTGGTAAATCATAGAGCTGGTCCCCAAAAACGATTAACTTACCCGGTTGATAATCAGGGACAACTTCCTGCCGAAATTCTTCAAATAATTGCTTTTGCTCCTTATCCAAGGCATATCGTTGCTTGCCGTTCTTTCGTTTTTTCTTTGCTTTGGGTGTTGTTTTTGCTTCTCCCCCATTAATAAATTTTGCGATAAAGTGTCCCTCTCCCTTTATATGGTGAGGAAAAAGGCGAATAGTTTTAGCCAATTCTGAATCATTTCCTCCCCAAACTGGACATCCATGATCCATTCCCGGATAAGCCTTAATCTCTTCCAGACGCATCTCTGGATAATTTTGTAAAATCCATTCCGCATTTTCTTCATCTTCTTCTGGAGCAAAAGTACATGTTGAATATACTAAGGTTCCTCCCGGCTTAAGCATCTTCATGGCCGATGCAATGATTTTTCGTTGCCGGTTTGCACATTCGGCTGGGTATTCAGGCGTCCAATATTCGATTCCAGCAGGCTCTTTTCTAAACATCCCCTCCCCAGAACATGGGGCATCAATTAAGATCCTGTCAAAAAATTGTGGAAATTGTTTTTCTAACTTATCTGGACTTTCACTGGTCACAACGGTATTGCGTGTACCCCACCGTTCCAAGTTTTCCGCCAAGATTTTAGCTCGTTTTGGAAAAATTTCGTTTGCAACCAATAAACCAGTATCCTTCATCAAGGAAATCAAGTGGGTTGATTTGCCTCCAGGAGCTGCACACAGGTCTAATACCTTTTCACCAGGTTGCGGGTCAACAACTTCACCAACATACATGGCAGATGGTTCCTGACTATAGACCCAACCGGTAACATGGTCGAGGGATTTGCCATTTACTTGACCATAATAGCCAGTTGGCACGTATGGAATTTTTCCGGTTGCTTTCTTTGTCGACTTCTCAGCTTGACCTGGCTTCAGTGGATTCACCCGAAAGCCACTCTCATGTTCCCCGTTTAATGCTTCTAAAAAGCTGGGAAATTCATCGCCTAAGAGACGCTCGTATTTTTCTTTAAACGCACTCGGCAGTTGCATTTTTCACCACTCCGTTTAATAAACTTTACCAAAATTATAACTTATTTTGCCTTTTTCCTAAATATCTATCAGGTGAATTATTAACGTATCAGTTAACTTTTACTTTCTGAACATGTATAATAATTTATTATCTATTTTGAAGGAAGTGTAAAGCTTGGACCAACATTTAATCGCAATCGACTTAGACGGGACAACCCTAAATAATCAGTCAAAACTAACATCAACTACAATTACGACCCTGAGAAATGCGGCTAAAGAGGGTCATATCGTTAGTATTATTACCGGACGTCCTTATCGAATTGCCCAGCACATTTACGATCAAATTGGTATTAAAACGCCAATGGTTAATTTTAATGGAGCTCTTACACATATCCCTCATACTGCTTGGGATAAGGAATATTCGGTAACTCTTACAAAAGAGATTGCCCTTGACCTTCTTGCTCATAAAGAAGAATTAGGAATTGAAACCATTACCGTAGAAAGTAAAAATAATTTCTGGGCCAATCAGGCCACTAATAAATTACCCGAATTTTTGCCTGACCATTTACTCCCAGACGAATACCTTAGTAAACGTAATTTGACAGAATCTCCAATTGCAATGACCATCCAATATGAACCAAATAGTAAAAATAAGATTATTAAAATGGTTAACGAAAAATATGGAGACTTTGTAGAGCCACGGGTATGGGGTGGTCCATATAATATTTTGGAGTTAATTCACCGAGGAACACACAAGGAATCCGGCATGTTCTATATCGCCAAAGAATATAATATTTCTAAAAATAATATTATCGCATTTGGAGATGAACAAAACGACCAGGAAATGATTTCTGCAGCCGGACGCGGAGTTGCAATGAATAATGCAATTGACAATATTAAAGCAATCGCTGATGATATTACCCCATTAGATAATGAACATGACGGTCTTGCTCATTATCTGCAAGATTATCTCAGGCTCCCCGAACCGATTTCTTACAGATAACCTAATAGACAAATAAGGGTCTTTAGTTTATGTGATCAATAATTGTTGATATAATAAAGAGCGAAGGTGATTTGTAATCACTTTCGCTCTTTACTTCTACTTGGGGGTCATAATGATTTAATGCCGTTATGATCCTCAAGTATTTTATTTTATCAAACCATTTAGGAATGTGACAATATAATACAACAAAATGGCAGCAATGATCATTGATAAGACATCCCATAACTGCCGTAAGATATTCTTTTTCATTAAAAATCACCTAATAATATTGCTATAATTACTGTTGAGATGGCATCTACCAAATTTACTAAAACTTTTTTCACCTATTGTCCTCTCCAATCATTATAGCTTTTATTATACACTAATTTCTTTTTAGGATTTGTCCTGATTCAAAATATCACTTGCAATTAAATTTTAGAAGAGTAGAATACACAATCGAACCAGGAGTCTAAGAATAAGTTAATTTTTTATAAATACGACCTAGTTATAGGCTCCGATCTTTATAAACAGAATTGTAAGTCTGTCTATATTACAAAATAATCGATGTCAGAGAGCATCATTTTGGAGGAATTAAATATGCAACAAGCAAGCAACCATCAAACGCATGCAATGACGAAAAATCAAAAGTGGGTCCTCGCATCCACTGCCGCCGGTTTTTCCCTTGAAAATATGGACATTATGTTTTTGTCATTTGCGTTAGCACCAATTATCGCTAGTCTACATATTTCAAGTGCAGCGGCCGGTTGGATCGGGTCGATTACTAACTTAGGAATGTTAGCGGGTGGTATTATTTTTGGCCTTGTTGGTGATCGACTAGGTCGTGTAAGGACATTTTCTTATACGATTTTTATTTTTGCCTTCGCTACAGCCGCTATGTACTTTGCTCATTCGCTTACTGCAATTTACATTCTTAGGTTCTTAGCAGGAATTGGGGCTGGTGGTGAATATGGTGTTGGAATCGCATTGATTGCAGAAAACTTTCACCCATCTATAATTGGTCGACTAACCTCTATTGCAGCGATTGGCGGACAAGTCGGGGCAATCTTTGCCGCTGTCATGGCCGCAATCATCATCCCTGATTTTGGTTGGAACGCTCTTTTCTTATTGGGAATCGTTCCAGTAGTCTTAACATTCTTTATCCGTCGCCACGTTACTGAAAGTCAAACATTTCTGAGTGCCCGTAAAAATGCGATCACTAACCATAAAAAAATTTCAGTTAGTCGTTTATTTGCTAGTCCAAAATTAACCATTCAAACACTTGGCCTAATGGTAATGACGATTGTACAAATTGCTGGATACTTTGGCTTAATGAACTGGTTACCCTCCATCGTACAAAAGCAACAAGGGTTGAGTGTCTCTGGTTCGTCTATCTGGATGATTGCAACCATCTTGGGGATGAGTCTTGGGATGATGGTTTTCGGTACAATCATGGATAATTGGGGACCACGTTGGGCATTTGGAATTTTCCTTATTGGTTCTGCCTCAGTTATGTTCAGTATCCTGTTAGTCCAAACTTCTCTCGCTCTAATTCTTGCTGGTGCCCTAATTGGTTTCTTTTCTAACGGAATGTTTGGCGGTTATGGAGCAATTATCAGCCAACTCTATCCTACCGAAATCCGGTCAACTGCTAATAGTCTAATTATGAACGTTGGTCGAGCAATCGGTGGCTTTTCTTCAGTGGTTATCGGATTACTAATGGATTCTTATTCCCTATTCGTCACCATGGGCTTCTTATCCGCTCTTTACCTTCTTAGTTTTCTCGTAATGATCTTGTTGCCAGGGATTCGGGAATTATCACGTAATTAATTATTAACTTAAAATAAAACAACCTAAGATTAGTTCAGGACAAAAATAATTTTGTTCTGAACTTTTTTGTTATTCTAAAGGTAGAGCTAAGG
>JBCLSJ010000002.1:0-140545 GCA_041225415.1 Lactobacillaceae bacterium 24-114 | reverse complement strand
GGACATTTGCATCGCCTTCTTTACATATATTTGTGGTGAATTGATTGTACAATAGGGCACAGCAGATGTCCTTTTTTGCGTACAAAAAACTGGCATTGATTTTCATCAATACCAGATAGTGTAGACCCAGAAAAATTTTCGTCAACCTCTTTTTCTTTACTATTTTATTGTTCGCGTTTTTATTGTTCGCGTTCAATCCGCTTCAGTGAAAGAAGACTTCCTGTTTTGGCATCAGCGATAAACTGATAATCAACTGGAACATTATCTTCCAAACGAGTAATGCCGCCCTCATAGGCATCGGTTCTGACTGCAAAGCGTTGGTAGGGAATCTTGCTTTGATTGATCCAGCTACCAGTTACTTGCCCTTCACGCTTAAAGTCATCTCGGATTACCTTGAGAATTTGGTCTGCGGTAATATTGCGTTGCCCAAATAGCTTACCAGCAAGGAACCCCAAAAGTCCAGAAGTTCCTAAAGTAAGGGGTAAGAGCCATAGATTAAAAGAATTATTAGAATCA
Source organism: Lactobacillaceae bacterium 24-114 (assembly GCA_041225415.1). Taxonomy (GTDB): domain Bacteria; phylum Bacillota; class Bacilli; order Lactobacillales; family Lactobacillaceae; genus Limosilactobacillus. The sequence goes on along the minus strand of JBCLSJ010000002.1, from coordinate 140,029 downwards.
TTCATGGAGTTATATGCTTCCTTTAAATTTAATAGTGTGCAAAAACAATATGCTAATTTTACCATTAACTGGGGTAAAAAGCTAATTTATACTTATTATCTGGTTAGCGTGCTACAATTATGGAGCTACGAAAGAACTAAATTTTCCTTAGTTCAAAACGAAAAGAACCGATCATATATCATGTTATCGGTTTTAGAGAGGAATGAAGATTTAATGGAAAAATTAACACCAATACATGAAGAGGAATTACTGAAAAAGGTTGGCGATGGGAAATACGTCTTATTCTTTGACGCTGATTGGTGCCCAGATTGCCAATTTATTAAGCCTGCTATGCCTGAGATTGAAAAGGATTTTCCTGAATATACATTTCTTGAGGTCAACCGGGATGAACAAATTGATTTAGCAGCAGAACTAAACATCTTTGGGATCCCTAGCTTCATTGTTTACGATCACGGAAAGGAAATTGGTCGTTTTGTAGATAAAAATCGAAAAACAAAGCAACAAGTAGAAGATTTTTTGCGGAATTTGAAGTAAAATAAAATACGGTAAACAGCAATGAAGTGAGTGAAATTATCCTTCATTGCTATTTTGATAGAGAAAGGAAATCATGATGCTAATTTCAAGTTACAATCCCCGGGAAACGGGCGATGTCTTAGTGGTGATTACTTCACCCGATGCAAAGAACCAAAAAATTAACAGTAAGGATTCTGTGGTTCAAATTATTAATGCAGATAACCAACATTTACTTGGCTACAATTTCTTTAATGCAAGTGAAATTTTACCTGAATTAAAAGAAGTACAAGGTCAGGTATTTCTCGATGATCAACAGGTAGAAAAATTGAATGAGGTCATTACAAAAGCCGGATTTGATAAGATACTGACTGCTGACAAGCAACCAAAGTTTGTTGTAGGTTACGTTAAGTCAATGGAAGACCATCCGAAGTCAGACCATTTGAAGATTACCCAAACAGAAGTTGAAGACGGAAAAGTGGTTCAAATTGTTTGTGGATCACCAAATGTTCGTGAGGGAATTAAGGTTGTAGCCGCTCGTCCGGGTGCAATGATGCCCGATGGTAAGATCATTTGGCCAGGTAAGTTAATGGATGTTGATAGTGAGGGAATGCTTTGCGGTTTCCGTGAACTTCGCCTTAAGAATGCACCAGATGAAAAGGGATTATGGATTATTCCTGATGACTGGCAAGACACTGGAGAAGCGGTCGATTTTGAGAAGGCAAACACTTACTTCCCTGCTCAAAACTAAGTTAAAAGAACTAACTGAGGAAAGGAACTGGATTAGACCAATGGAAAAACAAATATATTATTTTGTGGGGATTAAAGGTACAGGGATGGCTTCATTAGCACGAATTCTCAAAGAAAAGGGTAATGAAGTCTTAGGATCAGATATTGAAAAGGAAACATTTACGCAGGGGCCCCTCTTAGAAAGCGGAATTAAGATCCTGCCATTTAATCCAGATAATTTAAAACCCGGGATGATTGTGATTCAAGGAAATGCCTTTGGCGATGATCATTCAGAAATCAAGCAAGCCCACAAGATGGGTCTAACAGTTCTTAAATATCCTGAGGCAGTAGAAAAAGAGGTCAACGACCACATTAGTATTGGAATTGCTGGTGCACACGGCAAGACTAGTACGACTGCATTGCTTGCCCATGTCTTAGATGGAGTTGAACCTACTAGTTACCTGATTGGTGATGGTGTTGGGAAGGCTAGTTCAGATGATCGGTTTTTTGTTTTCGAAGCCGATGAATATCGTGACCACTTTTTGGCTTACCACCCCGACTATGCCATTATGACAAATATCGACTTTGATCATCCAGACTTCTTTAAGGATATTGATGATGTTCGGGACTCATTTGAAACATATGGCAAACAAGTTAAGAAGGCAATCTTTGCTTGGGGTGATGATGTCAACTTACAAAAATTAGACGTTGATGTTCCTATTTACTACTACGGTACTCGTTCAGAAGATGATTTTCGCGCCAAAAATATTAAGCGAACTCCAGAAGGATCAACATATGACGCTTACTTTAAGGACCAAAAACTCGGTACCTTCACTATTCATTTATATGGAGAACACAGTGTTCTTAACAGTTTAGCAGTTATTGCGGTGGCTTACATGGAAAAGATCCCGATGGCGGACATTCAACGGGAATTAGCTAACTTTACTGGTGTCAAACGGCGCTTCAGTGAAACAGATATTGATGATAATACTATCATTGACGATTATGCCCACCACCCAAATGAAATTAAAGCAACTATTGATGCGGCTCGGCAAAAGTATCCTGACCGCCAAGTTATCACTGTCTTCCAGCCACATACCTACTCACGGCTTGCTGCTTATCTTGACGGTTTTGCAGAATCATTGAGTGGAGCTGATAAGGTCTTTGTTACCCCAATCTTTGGCTCCATTCGGGAAAATGCTGGTAACATTTCAAGTAAAGACCTTGAAAACAAGATTTCTGGTAGCGAGGGGATTGATATGGATTCAATGGACAAGCTTCTTCAATACGCAAAGCCAGTAATTGTCTTTATGGGGGCTGGAGATATTGAAAAGTACGAAGAAAAGTACAAAGATTTACTTAGCAAGCGTTAAACTTCCTTGAAGTAAGTAAATAAATCTGATATGATTTCATAATCAAATATAGAAAAGGATGAAAGGTAATGGATAATTTTTCACGTAATGATCAACGTCGTGTTGTTACCGATTCTGCTGGTTTAAACCAATTCTTAACCAGGATGTACGGTAATATGGCGTTAGCAGTTTTGGTTTCTGCATTCTCTGCATATCTAACAATGAATACTTTCCGTGTTCAGATATTTGGTTATTTTACTGCTCATCCAGCAATGGTTTGGATTGTACTATTATTACCAATTGCCCTTTCGATGGGAATTAGCTTTAGTGCAACCCGTAACCCAGTTGGAGCGTTTGTCATGTTAATGCTAGTCTCGATTATCTACGGGGTAGAATTTGCATTAATTGCAGGAGTTTACACAGGAGCAAGTATTGCATCAGCCTTTGTTTCCTCAGCTACGATTTTCATTGTGATGGCAATTTTTGGGACGGTAACTAAACGTGATTTAAGTCGGGCTGGTTCACAAGCTATGGCAGCCTTGATTGCCTTGATGATCGCTTACTTAATCAATATGTTCCTCCAAAGTCCAGCCATTACTTACATCTTCTCCTTTATCGCTGTTATTATCTTTACAGTGCTTACTGGATGGGATGCCCAAAAGATGAAGCAAATTTACGTTAATAATAGTGGTCAAGTATCAGTAAGTGGTCTTGCTGTGCTTGGTGCCCTCCAACTTTATCTGGACTTTGTTAACCTATTTATCTCACTTCTCCAAATCTTTGGTATGAGTGAACGAAACTAAAAAATAGTTAATAGTCTCTAGTGATCGTCATTCTCGACACTAGAGACTATTATTTTTGGTACAATTAGAGGTAATAATGAAGGGACGGAAAAATCATGGCAAAACAACTATTACTAATTGACGGAAACAGCATTGTCTTTCGAGCATTTTTTGCAATGCATAATCAGATGGATAAGTTTACTAATCAAGATGGGTTACACACTGCGGCTATCTATGGTTTTAAACTAATGTTGGATCACGTTTTACAAGAGTTTAAACCTGATGCAGCGTTAGTTGCTTTTGATGCCGGTAAAGTTACCTTTCGGACAAAAATGTATAGCGACTATAAGGGGGGGAGGAACAAGACGCCCGAGGAATTAACAGAACAATTGCCTTATGTTCGTGAACTAATTAAAGATAGTGGCCTCCATAGTTATGAACTCAAGAACTATGAGGCTGATGATATCATTGGGACAATGGCTAAAGAAGCGGATGAAGCTGGGTATAAAACACTGATTGTAACTGGTGACCGGGATTTAACCCAATTAGCAAGCGAAAATACAACTGTTGCTGTAACACGCAAAGGGGTAACTGATACTGAGCACTATACTCCAGAACACGTGAAAGAAAAACTTGGCTTGACTCCAACTCAAATCATAGATATGAAGGCATTGATGGGCGACCCATCAGACAATTATCCTGGAGTAACAAAGATTGGTGAAAAAACAGCGATAAAATTAGTAAAGGAATTTGGCTCTGTCGAAGAAATTTATAAAAATATTGACCAACTCAAGAAGAGTAAGATGAAGGAACACTTGATAGAAGAAAAAGACATTGCGTTTGAATGCAAGAAATTAGCCACAATTCTCCGGGATGCTCCGCTTGAAATTAAGTTGGCTGACGTTAAATACGAAGGACCAAACGAGGAAAAATTAATTGACTTCTACCAAAAGATGAATTTTCAATCCTTCTTAACCAAAATGAACGTGACTTCTGAAGAAGAGGAAAATGAAATAGCACCAATTGAATATACAGAATTAACAGAAAAAACTCTTGATGAGCTAGATAAATTAGGGAAGCAACTTAGCTTTTACCTGGAATTGCCAGAAGATAATTACCATACCTCATCATTTGCTGGCTTTGTTATCGGTAATGGTGAAAAATGGTTTGTCAGTCGTGACACTGACCTCCTGCAAAACGACAAGATGAAAAAGCTGCTGAATGATCAAGAAATTAAGAAGGATGTCTTTAATGCCAAGGAACAAATTGTGGGCCTTCACCGTTTAGGAATTGACTTTCAAGGAGTCGACTTTGACCTCCTCTTGGCCTCCTATCTCTTAAATACTAATGATAATAGCAATGATTTAGGTAAGGTGGCCTTAGAACATGGCTACACAGAAGTACGGACAGACGAAGAAGTATACGGGAAGGGCGCAAAAAAGGCAATTCCAGAAGACGATGATATCTTCTTTAGTCATTTGGCAAATAAGGCACGGGCAATTAGTTATTTGCGTGAGCGCTTATTTGATCAGATTAAGGAAAATGAGCAGATGACTTTGTATAACGATATTGAACTGCCCTTGACTCATGTCCTGGCTAAAATGGAAATTGCAGGGATCCATATTGACTCACAGACATTAAAGGAGATGGGAAGCAAGCTTGAAGAACGTTTAACAGAGATTAAAACTGACATTTATAACGAGGCTGGAGAAAAATTTAATATTAATTCGCCAAAGCAATTGGGAACGATTCTCTTTGAAAAGTTGAAATTACCAGTAATTAAGAAGACTAAGACTGGCTATTCAACTGCTGTGGATGTTTTAGAAAAGTTGGCTGACCAAGCACCGATCGTTGAAAATATCCTTCAATATCGGCAAATTTCAAAACTGCAATCAACTTATATTAAAGGACTTTTGAAGGTAATCCATCCTGATGACCACAAGATTCACACAACTTATTTACAAACATTAACGCAAACAGGACGTTTGTCTTCCGTAGACCCGAATCTGCAAAATATCCCTGTTCGGTTACCAGAAGGTCGGTTAATTCGCCAAGCCTTTGTTCCGAGTCACGATGACTGGCAGATTTTTTCATCCGATTATTCTCAAGTGGAATTACGGGTACTGGCTCACATTACTGGCGATAAGAATCTTCAGGAAGACTTCAAGAATGGGGAAGATATCCATGCAAGTACTGCCCGGCGAATCTTCCATCTCAAACCAGGAGAAGAAATCGATCGTGATATGCGTCGTCGTGCTAAGGCTGTTAACTTTGGTATCGTCTACGGAATCAGTGACTATGGACTAGCTCAAAGAATCCATGTTAGTCGAAACCAAGCACATGAGTTCATCCAAAATTACTTTGCAGAATTTCCTAAGGTAAAAGAGTATATTCATGATACGGTCGAATTTGCACGGGAAAATGGCTATGTAGAAACGATCACTCATCGTCGTCGCTACTTACCAGATATCAATGCAAAAAGCTTTAGCCAACGGTCATTTGCTGAACGAACAGCGATGAATACCCCAATTCAGGGAAGTGCCGCTGATATTATTAAAATTGCAATGATAAACATGGACCGTGAGTTACAAAAACGTGGATTAAAGGCAAGAATGTTGCTCCAAATTCATGACGAATTGGTCTTTGAAGCACCTAAAAAAGAAATTCCAATCTTAAAAAAATTAGTTCCTAAAGTAATGGATTCAGCCGTTGACCTCTCCGTTCCCTTGAAGGTTGATAGCAAAGTTGGCGATACTTGGTACAATTTAAAGAAAGTATAAAGGAGGAATAAAATGCCTGAGTTACCAGAAGTTGAAACTGTCCGTCGTGGCTTATTGAAGATTGCTGTAGGACGGAAGATCAAAGGGATCGATGTCTTTTATGGTAAGACAATTACAAATGATGTTGAAGAATTTCGGCAGGCTTTAATTGGCCAGACCATTGAAGATGTTGATCGACGCGGCAAGTATCTCCTATTCCGTTTTAGTAATGATTTGACAATGGTGTCCCATTTACGGATGGAGGGTAATTATTTTGCCCAAAAGATTGGTGCGCCTATTGATAAGCACACCCATGTTGTTTTTCAATTTACGGACGGGACGGAGCTTTGTTATCACGATACCCGTAAATTTGGCCGGATGACCCTTGTAAAAACCGGGGAGGAAATGGAAGTTGGTGGCCTGAAAACCCTCGGACCAGAGCCGACAGCCGAATCGTTTAAGCTTTCCGATTTTATTGATAAATTAAAGCACAGTCACGGAAAAATTAAACCTTTCCTATTGAATCAGAAGAATGTTGCTGGCCTTGGGAACATCTATGTGGATGAAGTGTTATGGATGAGTAAAATTAATCCCGAACAGGCTGCTAATACTCTGACGAGGGAGCAAGCTAAAGTATTGCATGATAATATTATTAAAGAGCTTGCGATTGCCATTAAGTATAAGGGAACCACCGTTCATACATTTAAGAATGCATATGGTGATGCCGGCGCCTTTCAGGATCACTTGAACGCCTATGGACATGATGGAGAAAAATGCCCACGGTGTGGAGAAAAGATGGTTAAAATTAAGGTAAACCAACGAGGAACAACATTTTGTCCTCATTGTCAACCGATGCTTGGAGCTGAAAAATGACAAAGATAATTGGTCTAACTGGTGGGATTGCTAGTGGAAAGTCAACTGTAAGCAATTTTCTAATTTTAAATGATATTCCAGTTATTGATGCTGATAAGGTTGTTTATGAGCTTGAAAGAAAGGGGAAAGCAGGGTTAGATGCGCTTGTTAAAGTGTTCAGCCAGCAAATCCTAACTCAAGATGGTGAACTAAACCGCAGTCAGTTAGGGAAAATTGTCTTTAATAATCCTAGTGAAATGGCTAAGTTAAACCAGATCATACAACCGCTTGTGTGGAATGAAATCTGGCAACGGGTAACTAAATATCGACAAGCAGCTACCCCATATGTTGTCCTGGACATTCCTTTATTATTTGAGGCTGGTTATGCTCCAAAATGTGACAGGATAATCGTTGTGGGACTTGATCCTGAAAGACAACTACAACGTTTGCAAGAACGAAATGGTTATAGTGAAGCAGAGGCGCGTCTCCGGATTGGGGCACAGATGTCGCTAACTGAAAAATGTCGTCGAGCAGATCTTGTCATTGATAATAATGGGAGCCTGGCTCAATTAAGGAAACAGGTAGATGGCTTAATTAAGCAGCTGAAGAGTAATAAATTATGATAGAATAAAAAGCCAGGTAAGGAGGAATTAGTGTGCATTGTCCACATTGTCATAAAGATGGATCACGAGTTGTCGACAGTCGGCCAAGTGAAGACGGAACATTTATCCGCCGGCGTCGTGAATGCGTTCATTGTGGCTTTCGTTTTACAACCTTTGAACGATACGAGGAAACACCACTATTAGTGATTAAGAAAGACGGCACTCGCCAAGAATTTAGTCGGCAAAAGGTACTAAACGGAATAGTGCGTTCCGCCGAAAAGCGTCCCGTTAGTATGGAAAGTTTGACTAACATTGCGGATAAGATTGAGAAAGAAGTTCGCTCATTAGGAGAAAATGAAGTCTCAAGTCAGGTCATTGGTCAGTTTGTGATGCAAGAACTCAAAAAAACCGATGAAATTGCCTATATTCGTTTTGCGAGTGTGTACCGTCAGTTTAAAGATGTTGATGCATTTATGAGTGAATTGGAATCAATGATGAAACCAAAAGACAAAGATTAAGGAGATGAAACGAAATGACAGATGAGGCTGAATTATTCGATCCAGGAGCAGGGTACATCGTCACTGCTAGTTATGATTGGGAGAACTTTAATTCAGCCATTTTGACTAGGTTTTATCAACCAATCTTAGGGCCGACAGCTTTCTCCATGTTCTATGTATTGAAAAATGAATTGAAAAAGCGACCGTTACTTAGCGGACGTAACATGCAGTCACATTTGTTAATCCAGCTTAATGCAGGTCGTGGAGCTGCTAGGGAAGCAATTAGACGGTTGGAAGCTGTTGGATTGTTGCGAACATTTACTCAGGTGGACCAGTTGGGTGTAGTTTATGTGTATGAATTGCAACCAACGCTAACCCCAAAAGACTTTATTGAAGATGACTTATTAAGTATTCTTCTTCTCAGTGAAGTAGGGGAGGAACGGTTTAATGAGTTGAGGGAGTACGCAAATCGTTATCGTTTGGAGACTCCTGATAGAAAATTAACGGAGATAACCCATAATTTCTTGGATGTTTTTCATGTAGGTGAACGCGAAATTGTTAACCTTCCTGGTGAAATCAAGAAGGCTAAAGAGACTTTCCAACCTTCTCCGGAAAAAAAGGAGCACTTCTCAAATTTGACCAATTTTAGCTGGGAGACGCTAATTCAACTTTTACATAGCCAACCAATTACAACAGATGATTTGGAGAATAATCGGGAATTAATCGCGGTTGAACACCAGCTTTACGGGATTGATGAGCCAACAATGGCAAAAATTATTACACAATCGGCTGACCTCGTGACTAATAAAATTAGACCTAACAAGTTAAAGCAAATTGTGGCTAATGGTTACCGAATAGATGCAAAAGAACAGTTACAACAGGGAACACCAGAAAAGGAAAAGTTGGAAACGCAATCTGGCTTAACCGATGAAGAGGAAAAACTACTGGCTGCCTGTGACTATTACGCACCGATTACGTTCTTACAACAGTTAAAGCAGCAAACGGGTGGCTTTGTCACTTCTGGTGAACGCAATATTATCCGCAATTTTATCCAAGAGCAAAAGATGAATTCTGGTGTGGTTAATCTTTTGTCCTGGTATGTTATTGCATCTTTAAGTAAACCGACACTCCAAGCCAATTATGTCAATACAATTGCTAATAATTGGTTGCGTGCAGGAGTTAAAAATAGCCGGGATGCCTTACAAGAGATTCAGAAGTTTACTCAGTCAAAAGAAGAGAAAACTGTTCCAAGGCGTAATAAAAAAGCTTCTAGACGTCGAGAAGAGCTACCAGAGTGGTCGAAAAATACGCAGAAGAGAACAGAACGATCCACACCAGAAGAAATTAAAGAACTGCGGGAACGAATTGCTAACCGGAGCAAAAAATTAAGAAAGGAGTAAGGGCAAATGAAATCATTAAATCAAATAATTAAAGAATTGATGATCAATAAGGACATCGAGCCAACGTATCGGCAAACAATGCAGCAAGTATTTGCCGATACGGATGTAGCATCATTTTTATCCCGAAATGCCCCAAAATTATCAGAACAAGCAATTAACCGTGGTCAATCAAAACTGTATGAGTTTTACCACGAAAAACAATTGCAGGCTCAAGGAAGGCCAACGATTGCCCCAGGTTATTCCCCCCAATTAATTATTAATGCTGGGCAAATTGATGTTACATATGTGCCAACGAAAAAGTTGATTGAACAACAAAAACAAGCCCATATTAAGAGCCTTGTTAGTTCGATTAACATGCCTAAATTTGTCCGAACGGCTTCTTTTGATAATTTTTATTCGGATGATGAACACCAGACGAAAAGCCGTAATGCTGCTGTAGTGGCAGCTCTTGATTTTATGGATAATTACTTAAAAGATAATTTTTATCCTGGTCTGTATCTATATGGTAATTTTGGGGTGGGAAAAACATACTTGCTAGGGGCGATTGCCAATGAACTGGCAAGAGAGAAAAATGTGGCTTCTACAATGGTTCATTTTCCCAGCTTTATTGTTGAAATGCGTAATTCGATTAAGCAAAATAATGTTGGTTTAAAATTGGAGGCTGTTAAGGAAGCTCCTATCTTGATGCTTGATGATATTGGTGCTGATTCGATGACTACATGGGCAAGAGACGATATTTTAGGGGTAATCCTGGAATACCGGATGCAAGAAGAATTACCAACATTCTTCAGCTCTAATTTTTCTATGGATGAGTTAGAAGCTCATTTAGCAATTAATAATAAAGGAGAAGAAGAACCAGTAAAGGCTCAACGATTAATGGAGAGAATTAGATTCCTTTCTCGCGAATTTGAAATGGCTGGTGCTAATCTTCGTAATAAAGGATGAGCTTAATAAAAGTTACTCCTTTCTCTTGACATTGATACTGACTTTTAGTATTCTACTAATTGTTGAAAGAAAAAGCAGAAGCACCCGCTTCTCGCCTAGGTGATAAGGATTGCCGGGCTGACGAGTTAAAATAAGAACAAGAAGATTGTTCATTATTAGCGGGGTGCATTACGCATTCCGCTTTTTTGCTGGATCTTTCGCTAATCAAATTGGAGGTGTGTTGTTATAGCTCAAGATATGATTGTCAATAACGGTATCCGTGCTCGTGAAGTACGACTAATTGGTCAAGATGGCGAGCAATTAGGAATCAAGTCCAAGCAAGAAGCTTTACAATTAGCTGAAGAAGCTAACCTTGATTTAGTCTTGGTTGCTCCAAAGGCAAAGCCACCTGTTGCTCGGATTATGGATTACGGGAAGTACCGTTACGAGATGCAAAAGAAAGAGCGTGAAGCTCGTAAGAAGCAAAAGACTGTAACGGTTAAGGAAATTCGTTTGAGTCCATCAATTGATACTAATGATTTTAACGTAAAGTTAAATCGTGTTCGTAAGTTTATTGAAAAGGGCGATAAAGTACGTGTTTCCTTGCGTTTCCGTGGTCGTGCTATTACGCACAAGGATATCGGTCGTGACATGATTGAAAGAATGGCCAAAGAGACTGAGGACATTGCTACTGTTGTACAACGACCAAAAATGGAAGGACGGAGTATTTTCTTAACTCTTGCTCCAGCTGCTGATAAAGCAAAAAATTAATTAAGAAGGTAGGAATTTAGTTATGCCAAAGATGAAGAGTAACCGTGCCGCTACTAAGCGTTTCAAGCGTACTGCTAATGGTGGATTTAAGAGTGCTAATTCATTTACTAGCCACCGTTTTCACGGTAAGACCAAGAAGCAACGTCGTCAATTACGTGGTTTGAGCATGATGGACAAGACCAACGTAAAACGTTACAAGAAGTTAATGCCATACAAGTAAACTTCAGTTGAGATAAAAATAGAACGTAGGAGGAATTCAACATGCGAGTTAAAGGTGGAACTGTTACGCGCGCACGTCGTAAGCGCATTATGAAGTTAGCAAAGGGTTATCGTGGTTCAAAGCACCGTCTTTTCAAGACTGCTAAGGATCAAGTTATGAAGAGTTACACTTACGCATTCCGTGACCGTAAGGTTAACAAGCGTAAGTTCCGTGAACTTTGGATTGCTCGGATTAACGCAGCTGCCCGTATGAACGATATTAGCTACAGCAAGTTAATGCACGGTTTGAAATTAGCTAACATTGATATCAATCGTAAGATGTTAGCTGACTTGGCTGTTAACGATGCTGATGCTTTCAAGGCACTCGTTGATGAAGCTAAAAAAGCCTTAAACTAAAACAAATTAATGGGGCAACGCTCATTGGCAGATAACCAATAGCGTTGCTTTTTCTTTTCGCTACAGCTACTAAGTTAATACACTAGCAGGATAGAGTAACAATCGCTATAATAAAATTATAAACAGTATTGAGAGGTATGATTTTGTTAGAAGAATTTAAACCAACATGGATGGTTAAAAGTATCTATTCAGTATTACCAGCGCAACTGAAAGAAAACGGGATTAAGGCGGTATTTAGTGATCTTGATAATACCTTAATTGCCTGGAATAATCCGAACGGGACCGAAGAATTACACCAATGGATGGACGAACTCAAAGAAAATAATATCCCTTTGATTGTTATTTCAAACAATAATAAGAAGCGGATTGAAAAGGCAGTTGCCCCATTAGGCTTGCCATTTATGGCTCGTTCATTAAAGCCATTAAGCTTTGGAATTGACCGAGCCCGGAAAAAACTTGGTTTGAAGAAGGAAGAAGTAGTAATGGTTGGTGACCAACTGATGACCGATATGCTCGCTGCTCATCATGCAGGAGTGCGGAGCATTTTGGTTAAGCCAATTATTGAAACTGACAAGTGGACGACCAAAATTAACCGAACTTTAGAAAAACAAGTATGGCGTGAATTGAAGAAAAAATATCCAAATCTAACTTGGCAGGAGGAATTGAATGACTGAAGAAATTAATGAAACTGAAGAATTGCGTTGTATTGGTTGTGGAGCCATAATTCAATCTGAGGATCCCAAAGAAGCAGGATACACACCAAAGTCAGCGATTGAAAAGGGAATAGTAACCAATGAACTTTATTGTCAACGTTGCTTCCGTCTCCGTCACTATAATGAAATTGCACCAGTTTCTTTAAGTGACGATGACTTTCTTCGTTTGCTTTCACAAATTAGGGATGCCGATGCATTGATTGTCTATGTAGTTGATATCTTTGACTTTAATGGTAGTCTTATTCCCGGTTTGCACCGCTTTGTCGGGGATAATCCAGTTTTGCTTGTTGGAAATAAGGAAGACCTTTTGCCTCGTTCGTTGCGACGCCCAAAGTTAAAGAATTGGCTGCGGCAGGAAGCAAATTTAGCTGGATTGCGACCAATTGATACTTTGCTAGTTTCAGCAAAGAAAAACCACCAAGTAGATGAACTCCTTCAAGTGATTGATAATTATCGTGAAGGAAGAGATGTTTACGTTGTTGGTGTTACTAATGTTGGTAAGTCTACCCTAATTAACCAAATCATTAAACAAAAAACTGGGATTAAGGAGTTAATCACGACCTCCCGTTTTCCTGGAACTACATTAGATAAGATTGAAATCCCACTTGATGATGGACACACATTAATTGATACACCAGGAATTATTCACCAACATCAGATGGCACATGTTCTTTCGCCAAAGGACTTGAAGTATGTGGCTCCTCAAAAGGAAATTAAGCCCCGCACATACCAATTGAATTCAGGGCAAACAATTTTTATGGGTGGAGTCGCCCGTTTTGATTACTTAAAGGGAGATCGTGCTGGTGTAGTCGCATATTTTGATAATAACTTAACGCTTCACCGAACTAAACTTAGCAACGCGGATAACTTTTACGAAAAACATAATGGTGAGTTACTAACGCCACCAACAAGTGACGAATTAGCAGAGTTTCCACCTTTGGAACGGCAAGAATTTCGTTTGACAGAAAAAAGCGATGTAGTATTTGAAGGACTCGGTTGGATTACTGTTCCCGCAAATACATTGGTTGCTGCCTGGGTGCCTAAGGGAGTATCAAGTTTAGTTCGTCGAGCAATGATATAAGGAGAAAATTAGAAAATGGAATTACGTGGCAAACAAAAACGATTTTTGCGTGCACAAGCTAATCATTTACAACCACTTTTTTCAGTGGGAAAGGAAGGATTAACCGATAACTGGGTGGCCCAGTTAGACGGTGCTTTAGATCGGCGCGAATTGATTAAAGTAAATATCCTTCAAAATGCTGATGTCACGACTGATGAAGTAAAAGAATTTATTGAAAGTCATACTGATATTCAGGTTGTGCAGACAATTGGACGAGTCTTATTATTATTCAAGGTATCAAACAACAAAAAGGCGCGTGACTTATCCTCACGTGTACAAAAGATCTAAGTGAGGTAGTCGTGTGGATAATTGTGAAGTAATGACTGGTTTTCAAACTTTAACAAGTCCCCAAACAAGTTTGCAAGGGATTAAGCCGCAAAGGGTAGGAATCTACGGCGGAACGTTTAATCCAATTCATAATGCTCACTTGTTGGTTGCCGAACAAGTCCGGACAATCCTTAGCTTAAATTGGGTGGATTTCATGCCAGATAATATTCCTCCTCATATTGATAAGAAGACAGCGATTGATCCAAAATTACGAGTAGAAATGTTAAAACTGGCACTGGAAAACAATCCCCATTTTGGAATTGATAAGGCAGATGTTAATCGACCAGGGAAATCCTATACTTATGACACAATGAAAAAATTAATTGAAGATCATCCGCTAACAGAATATTATTTTATTATTGGTGGCGACATGGTTGACTACCTACCTAAATGGTACCGAATCAATGACTTAATTCGGCTTCCACGTTTTCATTTTGTTGGTGTTCGCCGTAAGGGAGCTCAAAACGAGACTAAGTATCCCGTAATTTGGGTTGACGTTCCAACTGTTGAATTTAGTTCTACTGATATTCGCCAACGCATTGTGACAGGTCAATCAATTAAGTACATGGTTCCAGCCAAGGTTGAACAATTTATAAAGGAGAACCAGCTTTATTATGAGTAAGAATTCCATCACATACAAAAAACACTATATTCCGTTAACTCGGGATGAACTAGTAGAACGGTTAGAAAAGGCCCTCCGTCCAAAGCGGTTCCAACATGTCTTACGAGTCGAACAGACGGCGATTGAACTAGCAAAGGATAATGGAGTCGATATTGAAAAGGCAAGTATCGCTGGTTTATGCCATGACTATGCTAAGCAGCGTCCAGATGAGGACTTCATTGAAGAAATTAAGAAGAAAAGATTAAATCCCGATCTTTTAAATTATGGAAACGCAATCTGGCATGGGATTGTGGGGGCTGAATTAATAAAGGATGAATTAGGCATTTGGGATGAAAATATTTTAAATGCAGTTCGTCATCATACGATTGGTGCTCCAGTGATGAGCTCCCTAGAGCAAGTGGTTTACATGGCTGATTATATTGAGCCAGCCCGCGATTTTCCCGAGGTCGAGGAAGCACGGAAATTGACCAAGAAGGACTTGGCGCTTGGGGTGGCTTATCAAAATAAAAAAACATTGGAATACCTTATTGAAAGGGATAAGCCTGTTTATCCCGGAGCGATTGCATCTTATAATGCTTGGGTGCCAAAATATGGAGGGAGATTAGACAATGAATAGTGAACAATTATTAGAAATGGTTGTTAAGGCTGGGGATGGCCGTCGTGCAGAAGATATCGTGGCCTTAAAAGTTGACGAGTTAACGCCAATGGCAGATTACTTTGTGATTATGACAGGTGGATCAGACCGTCAAGTACAAGCAATTGCTAATGCTATTGTTGAAAAAGCTCATGAAGAGAATGTTCCAATTGGTAGTGTGGAAGGTAAGAATCACGCCCAATGGATTTTGATTGACCTTGGAGATGTTGTGGCTCATGTATTTCGTGAAGAAACTCGTGCCTTCTATAACTTGGAAAAGTTATGGTCTGATGCCCCAAGCGTCAACGTCAATGAATGGGTAAATGAATAATGATTTACCAAACCTTTGCCCAACTCTATGACCAACTTTTCGATCCAGAGATGTATGAGCAGTGGTTAGACTACACTATGCGAGAAGGGGTGACAAGGCAAAATATGTCATGCCTCGAATTAGCTGGTGGTACTGGACGGTTAGCAGTGCAACTGGCGAGAAATGGTCTTGATATGACAGTTGCTGACATTTCAGATGAAATGTTAAGTTTAGCCATGCAACATGCTGAAAATGCAGGAGTAAACTTCCAATTAGTTCAAGCAGATATGAGGAACTTAGAAAATTTTCCCCAGTACCAACTTGTAACTTGCTATGCTGATTCGTTAAATTACCTAGAATCAATCGAGGATGTTGAGGCAACATTCAAAGAGGTCTATGCTCATCTGGATGTAGGCGGCAAATTCCTGTTTGACATGATTTCACCATACAAAACAGACATAGAATATCCTGGCTTTATGTATAATTACGAAAACGATAATGAGGCTTTCCTCTGGCAAAGTTATGCTAATGACGAGAAAGAACATGGGGTCATTCATGAACTGACCTTTTTCATATGCCAAAACAACGGTAATTATCAACGAGTGGGTGAGACTCACTATGAGCAGGCTTATCCCTTAGAAAAAATCAAAGATACCCTAAAAAAAGTGGGGTTCTCCTCAATAGAAGTTACGAGTGACTTTGGTAAACAACAGGCCACACAAAATGATAGTCGCTGGTTCTTTAAATGTGAAAAGTAGGTGGAAAAATGGAGGCAGTAGGATTAATTACCGAATATAATCCCTTTCATAATGGTCACATTTACCACTTGAAAAAAGCTAAAAAAATTAGCGGGGCAGATGTCACCGTTGCTGTTATGAGTGGCAATTTTACCCAACGTGGGGAACCAACTATTCTGGATAAATGGCAACGAGCACGAGCAGCCCTTCTTAATGGGGTTGACTTAGTGGTTGAATTACCTATTTATATGGCGGTTCAACCAGCCCACCGCTTTGCTGATGGCGCTGTTCAGTTATTAAACGAGCTACGGGTTAGCTCGATTGTCTTTGGTTCGGAACATCCTAATTGGAATTTTTCTCAATTGGTGGCAGCCGAAAAGAACTTTACGAAAGCAGGTTTTGAGTCTTATAAGGCAACCTATGCTACCCAGTTTAATCAGCAATTATTGACTCAAACAGGTGTTAGTTTGGACTCACCAAATGACATTTTGGCCTTTGCCTATCATAAGGCAGTAATTGAAAATCATTACGAGATTAAATTGTTGCCGATCGCACGGCAGGGTAGCCAATATCATGACCTTTCAGTTGAAGGAAAGATTGCTAGTGCGAGTGCTATTAGAAAATCGGTAAAGGAAGGCAAGAAAATTGAAGAAGTGGTTCCGATAGAAACAGCAACGGAACTTCTTAAGTTAGAAACACTCCCTAATTGGGAGCAGCTTTATCCATTGCTAAGGAATTATCTCATTCAGACCCCAGTAGAGCGTTTGCGTGAGATATATCAAATGGCTGAGGGATTAGAGTATCGTTATAAGGAGACAGCTAAACGAGAGTTGACGTTTGCTGGTTTTTTGAAGGGAATCAAGACTAAGCGTTATACCTATTCTCGTTTGCTCCGAGTCTGTCTGTATTCAGTACTCCAGTTTACTGTCGGTCAAGTGGATGAGGCTCTTAGCAGTCCTTATTTACATGTTTTAGGCTTTAACCAAAAGGGACGGGAATATTTGCATCAAATAAAGAAACAGATTTCAATTCCCTTGTTGACGAAGATTGGGCAAGATGAACAGAGCAACTTAATCAATTTAGATTATCGTGCCGGCAAGCTATACCAATTATTTACGCCGGTAGAGCAAGATTTAAAACATGCGCCCATTATTGTGAAATCACATACTTAAATGTGTCAAGGATTTAACATTGACAAGCAATTTAGTGGCTAGTATAATGGGGCATGTTGTATTAGGAGGTTAATACGATGAAATGGTCAATCACAGAACTACACCGTTATTCAGATGAACCATTACATATTCAGACGACTCTTGATCTGAGTGAATTTCTAACGACTACATTTCCAGAGATGATCCTAGGTGTTACACCAGTTAAGGTTGATGGATATGTTAGTTATGACCAAGGGGATGTTACTATTTCTACTAATGTTAGGACTACAGTAACTGTACCTTCTAGTCGATCACTAACACCTGTGGAATTACCACTAGATTTTAATTTTATAGAGACGTATGTAGATGATCCAGCTCATCTTTCACGTTATGAAGACGATGAAAAACATGACATTATCTTTGTACTAAAGCCTGGTGAAAAAATTGATTTTGACCAGGTAGTCGCTGAAAATATCGTGGAACAAATTCCATTGCAGGTACTTTCTGCTGATGAACGTGCCGGCCAAGAGATGCCGAACGGGAAAGGCTGGGAAGTTATCTCTGAAGATGACTATAAAGCCAAGCAGCAGGATGCTAAAAAGGTTGATCCACGCTTAGCTAAGTTGAAGAAACTATTTCCTGATCAGGATGAGAAAAAATAGCAAGTGGTTAAAAATGACCTATGTGGATGATTAAATTTTGAGGAGGTGTCAAACATGGCTGTTCCAGCACGTAAGACTTCAAAGACTAAAAAGCGTATGCGTCGTGGTCACATCAAATTGACTGTACCTGGTCTTGCACCTTGCCCAAACTGTGGTGAACTTCGCAAGTCACATATGGTATGTCCTAGTTGTGGTTACTATGACGGCAAGCAAGTTGTTGATACTAACAACTAAATACTTAATGAAAAATCCTTTCTTAGGCGCCGGACCTGAAAGGATTTTTTATTTTAATTATTATATAACGCTTTTATTACAAGAATTGTTTGAGACTAGGGTTTATGAGAGAATTGTGATAAAATTATTTTGTTTTATTAATCTACGAAATAACTATTAATAGTGCAGGTGAAAGCAATGAGTCGAATTTTAATTATTGAGGACGAAGAAAACTTAGCTAAGTTTGTTGAAATGGAACTTAAGCATGAAGGCTACGAGACAGATGTTGAATTGGACGGACGGTCTGGTTTGCAGGCAGCCTTAAATCAAGACTTTGATTTAATCTTATTGGATTTGATGCTTCCAGAATTAAATGGAATTGAGGTAGCGCGACGGGTCCGTGAAGCAAAAAATACCCCAATTATTATCATGACTGCCCGTGATTCTGTAATTGATCGGGTATCTGGATTTGATCATGGAGCAGATGACTATATTGTTAAGCCCTTTGCCATTGAAGAACTTTTGGCTCGTGTTCGGGCACTCCTTCGACGGATTAACATTGAAGACAGTAATAATAAGGGTCATCAAACCACGGTTAAATATAAAGATATCACGATTGAAAAGGAAAACCGAATAGTTCGGCGTGACGATGAGGTCATTAATTTAACCAAGCGGGAATATGAACTTCTATTAATTCTGATGGAAAATATCAATGTGGTAATGTCACGTAAAGAACTTTTAAGTAAGGTTTGGGGATACGATTCAAAGGTCGAAACCAACGTGGTCGATGTCTACATCCGTTACTTGCGGAATAAGATTGATCGGCCTGGTGAAAAGAGTTACATTCAAACTGTACGGGGGACAGGGTACGTTATTCGTTCCTAATATTTAAGCATCATGGATAAAGCAAAAGAAAAAAAGTTTTTCTCTTTAAAGATTACATGGGCTCTTGGAACCGCAATTGGGTCACTGATTATCTTTAGCTTTGTTGTGGTTGCCATGTTTAGCACGTTTACCCAAAATATTTTGAGTTCCGAACGAGATTTGCTGGATTCGAGTATGTCAGTAATTAGCCAACAACTCTCGCAAAAACACAGTACCCTCTCTAATAACGATATTAATGACATCATCAACGCCCAAAAAGATGGGAGCAAGAGTGTTGATGAGGATTATCGACAACCGGTTGTCCGTCGATTAACTGATTCCCATTTAATCGTGAATATTTATAATCCACAAAAGAAAGTCGTTTTTAGTACAGGAAAGGCTCTAAAGAAGCCAACTTTTTCTAGTAAAACAATGGTGAAGATGGTTGATGGGACTCATCATAAAATTTTGGTGGGGACCCAAACTATCTATTCTAAAAATGGGCACAAGCTTTTGGGATATTTGCAGGTAGAAAACGGACTGAATGGTTATTATAAGAGTTACCAGCAATTGCTACTAGTATGTTTTTTTGCCATGCTCTTAGTAATTTTAATGAGTGGTTTGCTTGGATACTTCCTCTCCCTCTTTCTTTTGCGCCCCTTAGATGATATTCATGACACGGTTCGTGAAATTAGTAAGGATCCGACAAGTGAAGTTCGGGTTCCACAAACGAAAAGGAATAATGAGCTGGCAGAATTAACCGATATGTTTAACGAAATGCTGGATCGGATGCAACGCTATATTGACCAGCAGTCACAATTCGTCGGTGATGTTAGTCACGAATTAAGGACGCCAGTAGCCATTATCCAGGGACACTTGGAAATGTTGCAACGTTGGGGTAAGGATGATCCAAAAGTTTTAGATGAATCTCTAAATGCTTCATTAGCCGAAACAAAACGTATGAAGAACCTGGTCCAAGAAATGTTAGACCTTAGTCGGGCTGAGCAAGTTGAAATTAATTTCCGAAATGAGCAAACAGTGGTAAATGATGTTGTTCATCAGGTCTTTAATAATTTTAAGATGCTTTACCCAGACTTTACTTTTAATTTGGATGATGACCTTTATGAGCCAATTATTAGTAATATTTACCGTGATCACTTGGAACAAGTATTAGTTATCCTGTGTGATAATGCCATCAAGTATTCTAATGATCGAAAGGAAATTCATCTTTCACTATCTCGGGGGATGAATACCGTCGAAATTGGAGTTCAGGACTTTGGTGAAGGAATTTCACCAGAAGATGCAGCGAAGGTCTTTGATCGTTTCTACCGGGTAGATAAGGCTAGGAGCCGGAAGAAGGGTGGTAATGGATTAGGGCTTTCCATTGCCAAACGTTTAATCGAAGGCTATGGTGGATCAATTAGTCTGGAGAGTTCGCTCGGAGCAGGATCTATTTTCCGGATTATTTTGCCGATAACGAAACCAAAAGATGAGGACTGAAGTTGGAAAACTATTAAGATGCAAGATAATAGTAGAGTAAGGATAGTACAGTGATTAGATTGTATAGCTGTTGAAAGAAAAATATAAATATCTTTCTAGAGTCATTTTTAACATAATAATGAGATTCAGCGTTTAAAGTTTATCGAGCGTTGGATCTCATTTATTTTTGCTGAAGTTTATTGTATAAAATATCACAAAAGAAACTTAATTAGGATTATAATGAAAATGCACATTTAAAATTTCACTGTTGGGAGTGAAAATTAAGGAGTTGAAAATTTGTGGCGACGGAAAATAAAAAGTTGATAACTACGCCGACGCTTGTTTTAATGATCATCTCTACTATTTATGGATTTGGTAATGTTTCAATTGCCTATGCACAAATGGCTTATGCAGGGATGTTCTGGTATGTTTTAGCGGGGATTTGTTTCTTCTTTCCATGTTGTTTGATGATGGCGGAATATGGGTCTGCCTTTGATGAAGCTAAGGGAGGAATTTATTCCTGGTTAGCTGGATCAATTGGAGAAAAGCTTGCCTTTATTGGAACTTTTATTTGGTTAGCTAGTTGGGTTTTATGGTTAGTATCCAGTGCTTCACGACTTTGGATTACTTTATCGGCCCTTCTTTTTGGGAAGGATACGACCCAAAGCTGGCACCTCGGTTCTTTGGGATCAACACAGCTAATTGGGGTTCTGGCCATTCTCTTTATCCTTTTGGTAACTTGGTTAAGTTCGCGGGGGATTAATGGTATTACCAAGATTAGTTCGTTTGGGGGAGCCTTCATGATCGCCATGAATGGGATCTTTATTATTGCCAGTTTGATAACGATTATTGCAAATAAGGGTGTTCCTGCTCAACCAATCGAAGGGATAAAGACTTTCTTTACATCACCGAACCCCTCTTTTCAAACGCCGATTGCGGTTATTTCATTTATTGTGTATGCAGTTTTCGCGTATGCCGGAATGGAGAACCTTGGTGGGGTAACCGATAGTATGGAGAATCCATCAAAAACTTTTCCTAAAGGTTTGACGATTGGTGCTATCTTGACCATTAGTAGTTATGTCCTGATGATTGTAATGACTGGTTTCAGTGTTAACTACAAGCAGGTTATTGCTCGGCCAGACGTGAACTTGGGTAATGTTACCTATGTTGTTTTCAACCAATTGGGATATATGATGGGTGCTTCTCTTGGCTTCAGTCATGCAACGAATATTCTTCTTGGCGAAATCTTCACCCGGTTGATCGCTTTAGCTGGAATGATGGGTATGTTAGGAGCGATGTTCATCTTGGTTTATACCCCAATCAAGTCCTTTATCATGGGGTCTAACCCTGATTTTTGGCCTAAGCGGGTGACAAGACTCAATAAATATTCCATGCCAGCTTTTGCTATGTGGGCACAAGCAATTATTGTTTCGATCATTATTTTCCTTGTCGCTTTTGGTGGCTCAGCTGCGGCAAATTTCTACTTGATCTTAACGGATATGGGAAATGTTTCGACTTGTGCACCTTACATTTTCCTTGTTGGTGCATTCCCTGCCTTTCAACGCAAAGACATTCCACGGGACTTTATTGCCTTTAAAAATCGGCGCTGGACAACAGTCTTGGTATGGTTTGTTGAAATTATAGTTTGTCTTGGGATTCTCTTTACCTGTATTCAACCAATCTTGGATCACGATTACCAAACAGCATTCTGGACTGCATTTGGACCAATTTTCTTTGGGATTGTAGCGTTGCTGATGTATAATCACGCAACTAAGAGAAAAGAAGCGGCTAAGGAGTAAGAATAGGATTAATTATTGAAATACAAAAAGGGTTCAACGTTCGGTATAAGCCGAATGTTGAACCCTTTGACATTTTTATTCACTTTTAAGCTGTTTAACTCGCTGATAAATCAGAAAGGAACCGAGTACTGTAACAAGAAATTCAGTGACTGGCACGGCCGCCCAAACTCCATTGATACCAAAGATCCGAGGGAGCAAGAGAATCAAGGGTAAGAGGATAAAATAACCTCGTAATAGTGATAAGGCAAAGGAAGCCCGTGCACTGTTGACAGCCGTCAGGAAAAGGATAAAGAGATAATTGAGAGCTGTAAAGAAGGTGCTAGTAAAGTAGATTGGAAGGCCACTTTGCGCGTAATGGAGGAGTTGAAGAGAATGCTGGTTATTAAAAATATTAATAATTGGGGTTTTAAAAGTAATCAATACTACAAATTCAAGGGTAGCAATTGCGAGGGTAATGACGATCCCTGTTTTTAAGGCTCGTTCTACATTCTCGAATTTACGTTGGCCATATTCTCGGCTGCTCACTGGTTGGACCCCAAGAGCAATTCCGTTGGCAATTGCCAAAACGACCAGTGCAGTGTTAGAAATCACTCCATAGGCCGCCACAGCATAGTTGTTAGCCAATATGAGGAGGACATGGTTAAAGAAGAAAACACTAACTCCTGTACTTAGTTCATTTAAGGCGGCCGCCGCTCCGAGACGACTAGAGCGCACAATATTCTTAAGTTTAGGGAGAACCCAATGCCATTCGAGCTGTCGATCCTTAAAGTTACGGTGGA
This sequence comes from Lactobacillaceae bacterium 24-114, assembly GCA_041225415.1. GTDB lineage: Bacteria > Bacillota > Bacilli > Lactobacillales > Lactobacillaceae > Limosilactobacillus. Next base: position 116,826 of record JBCLSJ010000002.1, on the reverse strand, counting down.
AAGAAAGAATGAGGAGGCTAATTGCTGGAGAAAAAATTACTGCTAGCGCTGCCCCTTCCATTTTTAACCCAAACCCAAAGATAAAAATCCAATCAATGATGATGACCGAGGTAGTTTCGATAACAGTAGCTAGCATGGTTAATGTTGGATTACCATCATTCCGAATAAAGTTGAGGCTAATTAAGTTACACATAACAACAGGACCAGACCAAGCGATAATTTGAACATAAGTCTTTGCTAGCTCCCGTGTTTGTGCATTTGCTCCCAAAAAATCAACGATGTTTGTAGCAAAAAGGTCGATCAGAATTGCTAGTATAGTACCGAGAATCACTGCAAATATTATCAATGAACTATAGAGAGACTTAATATTTTCTGGATGCATAACTTTATTCAGTGAAAAAATAGTGGCACCTCCGACACCTAGCAGAAGACCGAATGCATTAAAAAAGTTGAAAATTGGCAAAGAAAGGTTGAGGGCAGTTAACCCTAATGCACCTGCTGCAATCGAAATGAACAATGTATCTATTAAGACATAAAGCGATGTTCCGATCATTGCTATAATATTCCGACTCACATAATGAAAAACTTCGCGAGTAATTGTCATTTGCTCACCACCTTTAGATTAGTATTCCAGATAAGTGATCGACTTCATGTTGGATTGTTTCAGCTACAATTCCAGTACAAGAAAAAGATTGCTGAACCCAGTTTTGATCATAATATTTTACTGTAATTTGGTCATAGCGGGAGACAGAACGCTGACCACTTAATGAAAGGCAGCCCTCATTTGTCTTATATTGTTTTGCTTTTGCTGTGATTTTTGGGTTATACATGACGACATTCATCGATAGAGGAGGAATGCCAATCGATACGACAATCACTGCCTTATTGATTCCAATCATGTTAGCAGCCATCCCGATGCAATTATTCTGATTGGCCTTTAAGGTATCGAGGAGGTCCTGACCGACAGAAAGATCCGCCTTAGTGGCTACAATCGCTGGTTCTCGTAAAAAAGTTTGGTCGTGGTTAATTTCTTTAATCATAATTATCACCTTTATTTAAAATAATGGAGCACAATCAAGACTTCTCGTCATCATCATGCTCCAAGTAGTATCTTATTTAATTAGCTCTTATGATGTTGCTTTCCTGCGTTTCGTTGACGATTAGTCAATTTCTTTTGGTCAGTAGCATTTTTTTCAGGCTTAGCTGACTTCTTCAACTGGTTAATTGTTGATGAAATATCATCTGGATTTCCCAAGTGTTCGTCTTTTTTATCTTCAGCTTTATTAATAACTGTTGGCTTCTTAATGGGGTTATTTTTTCGTTCTTCTGCTAATTGACGGCGAATTCGTGGCCGATAAGTATTGATTAACAGAGTTTGTAAAATGGCGAAAAGACCACCAATAAAGAAGTAAAGTCCTAGACCAGCAGAAGAGGTTAATGAGATAAAGAAGGTCATAAATGGACTAAGCCAAATAGCGGCCCGCATTTGCTTCTTTTGTTCTTCTGGAACTCCAACTAGGCCGAGGTAGCTTTGTGCTGCATAGGCGATGAATGAAAGAATTGCCAAGAGCATGCTGGGTTTACCTAATGCGATCCCCATAAAGGTTGCATGGTAAAGGTCTGGAGAATAACGAATCGCAGCATAAAGAGCGGCGAAGACTGGTAATTGGATCAATAGTGGCAAGCAACCAATCCCACCGGTCAAACTAACATTGTTATCTCGATAGAGGGCCATCATTTCAGAACCAACAGCAGCTTGTTCTTCTGGAGACTTTGCTTCCCGTTGCTTCTTCTGTAATTCCTTTAATTGTGGTTGAATTTGTGCCATTTTTTCCTGCATGACCATGGAACGCTTCATTTGTGAGAACATTACTGGTAATAGGATTGTCCGAACAACAACGACAATCACAATGATTGCCCACCCATAATTATTACCAAGGTGAGCGGCTAACCATTCCATCAAGTGTTGCATGGGTTTGGCCAGGTACTCATAAGTCATCCCGTATGGTTTTCCTGCCTTAGTTGTGCGCACACATCCAGTCAGGAAGAGCAAGCTGGCCATAATTAGTCCGGCTACTGAAAATTGTTTTAATTTCATTAATAAGTTTCTCCTCATTTGCTAGTAAAGTTAATCTAATAAAACAGTACATATAATACCATTATTTATGAAGAGAATTCTACTATTTTCAAGTTACTTAATGACGAAATTATGGACTAACTTTTCTGGGTTAATCTTTGTGATTTGTAAGGCAGTAACTTTAGAGTAGGGAGTAGGTCCTTTTTTGATCTGTTTAATAAATTGTTCGAGAACTTTGCAATTTCCTTGAGCAATGATTTCAACAGTTCCGTTATTTAAGTTCTCTACACTACCGTCAATGTCCATCTTTTTTGCAATTTGACTAGTTCCATAACGAAAACCGACACCTTGAACACGGCCCCGGGCAATGATTTGGTAACAAGCACTTAGCATTCTCAATTACTCTCCTTAATAAAAACTATAAGAATTGTTAACACTATTGTACACTATTAGCATGATATAATTAACATAAAAAGAGGCCGATTATTTAATGGAAAATTTAACGTCAATTCATAATCAACATGTCAAAAATTGGAAAAAGCTCCAAACCAAAAAATTTCGTCGTCAAAGGGGGGCTTACCTTCTAGATGGCTGGCATTTGGTTAATGAAGCAATTAAGTCTGGAATACATATTGAAGAATTGATTGGGACAGAAGAACAACTACTTGCTCACCCCAACCTGGCTAATGAAGCGGATGCCGTTTACGGAGTTACCGAAGAAATCATGCAACACATTACTGATACAGTGACTCCTCAGGGAATTGCGGCAGTGGTCCCATTGCCTGACACTCACAAGATTCCCAAAGCAGCTGACCTTAAAGGAGGGTGGTTGCTCTTAGATCGGGTTCAAGATCCAGGTAATGTGGGGACAATGGTCAGGACGGCAGATGCTGCTGGATTTACCGGAGTAGTTGTCAGCTACCGGTCAGCGGATATCTTTGGGACAAAGGTAACGCGTTCAATGCAAGGGTCCCAATTCCATTTGAAACTTTATGAGGGTGACTTGACTAAGTGGGTTGCTGATTTCCAAGAAGCTCAACTGCCTGTTTACGGGACCCAGCTTAACCCAGAAGCAAAGAACTTCCGTGAAATTAATCCTGGAAAGAATTTTGCCTTGATTATGGGAAATGAAGGACAGGGAATGAGTAAGGACTTGCTAAATCAAACAACTGCTAACCTGTATATCCCAATGCGGGGTGAAGCAGAATCATTGAATGTGGCGGTCTCTGCCGGAATTTTAATGTTCCAACTAAATAAAGACTTATAATTTGTTAGTGCATAATGATTTATTTTCTAATAAAAATTTTGTAGAATATTTTTAAGTAAAAGTGAAAAGGGGTATTACATGAAGTCACTTAATGAATGGAAAAATGATTCAGAGTACGTTGCTATTGTGGATGATTTACTGGCACAACCGGCAGTTCAAAAGCTTGCGCAATACACGCAACACCATCACTCAAATCGTTTACAACATTCAATTGCTGTTTCATTCGATAGTTACCGAATTGCTAAGAGAATGCATTTAGATTATCGGAGTGTTGCGCGTGCTGGTTTACTCCATGACTTGTTTTATTATGATTGGCGCACGACTAAGTTTGATTTAGGAACACATGCCTTTATTCATCCCCGAGTAGCCTTACGGAATGCAGAGAAGATTACCACACTTAATGCAAAGGAAAAAGATATTATTTTAAAGCATATGTTTGGTGCAACTTTGGCGTTGCCAAAGTACGCTGAAAGCTGGATTGTTTCATTAGTTGATGACTTTGAAGCAGAGCAAGAATTCTTTAGTCCAATTCGTGCCAAGTTATCCCGAAAGATCCACAAGCATCATGTAAAATCAGTATGGTAATTTATTAAAGGGGGATTCAACGATGCAACAACTAGCGGCAGAAAAAAAGACTGATGGTAGTTGTGAACTATGTCCGAAATTTATGCATACCTTTAGCATCTTAGGGAAGAAATGGAATGGCCTAATCATTGAGGCCCTCCTTGTAAAAAACACAATGCGCTTTAAGGATTTAGCTGCAAGCATTGACGGTTGCAGTGACCGTGTATTATGTGAACGGTTGAAGGAATTAGAAGATGAAGGAATAGTTAGTCGGAACACTTATGAGGGTGAAAGTCGGATTGACTATTCCTTAACTGAGCGAGGTCTAGAACTACGTGAAGTGATGACGACCGTGCATAAATGGAGTGACAAATGGAATTAATTTATTCCTTGACCTTCGTTAATGCCTTAGCTACAATAAGATTTGTCTAAAAGCGTCAATGGAAACTAGTATCCTAATTGCTACTCCCAGAGAGTCATTATATTTCTGTAATTAATGATGAGTTAGCAATAGGAGAATTTCACTTCCGGAGCTGATGCGTAATGGTATTCCGGCTGATCACCGTTATTGATTGCTTGAGTGTGCAGTTTAAGACTGTGAACTAGGGTGGTACCGCGGAGCCTCGTCCCTAATTTGGGAGAGGCTTTTTTATTTTAAAATTAAGGAGTGACAACATGGGATTAAAAGAACAACTTGCTGATCTTCGTGAAGAAGCATTGCAAGAAATTAATAAGTCTGAAGATCTAAAAGTAGTTAATCAGATTAGAGTTAAAATGTTAGGGAAAAAGGGTCCGATTACTAATGTTTTACGTGGAATGAAGGATCTTAGTGCAGAGGAACGACCACGCGTGGGTAAATTTGCCAACAATGTGCGTGATGAGATTGCTACTGCTATCGAGACTAAGCGCCAAGAATTAGAATCAGCTGCTATGAATGCCAAATTGGCTGCTGAAACTTTAGACGTTACCTTGCCAGGAACCCCAGTAGCTCAAGGGGAACCGCATGTGATTCAACAAATCATTGACCAAGTGGTGGACCTATTCGTTTCCATGGGTTATGAAGTGGCAGTTGGTAATGAAGTAGAACAAGAAGTTTATAACTTTGAAAAATTAAATTTACCAAAAGATCATCCGGCACGTGATATGCAAGATACTTTTTACGTTACGCCATCGGTTTTAATGCGGACACAAACTTCACCAATGCAAGCTCGCATGCTTGAAAAACATGATTTTAGTCAAGGACCATTAAAGATGATTTCCCCAGGTAAGGTTTATCGTCGTGATACTGATGATGCTACCCACAGTCACCAATTTAACCAAATTGAAGGAATGGTTGTGGGTAAACACATTACAATGGCTGACCTAAAGGGAACATTGAAAGTAATCGCCCAATCCCTCTTTGGTGACAAATTAGATGTTCGTCTGCGGCCAAGTTACTTTCCATTTACTGAACCATCAGTTGAAGCAGATATCACTTGCTTTAACTGCTTGGGTAAGGGATGTTCAATTTGTAAGAATACTGGCTGGATTGAAGTTCTTGGAGCCGGAATGGTTCATCCAAATGTCCTCAAGATGTCGGGCGTTGATCCAGAAGAATATGGCGGTTTTGCATTTGGTTTGGGACCAGACCGTTTTGCAATGCTAAAATACGGTGTAACTGACATCCGTAACTTCTACCAAAATGACGTTCGTTTCTTAAGTCAATTTGATCAGAAAGGATAAGATCCATGAAAGTTTCATACGATTGGTTAAATGAATATTTAGACCTAGACGTTGCTCCTCGCGACTTAGCCGAAAAGATTGCGCGGACCTCTGTTGACATTAATGATGTTTATACTCTTGGGGATGGCTTGAAAAAGATCGTTGTGGGGGAAATTGAAAGTTGTGAACCTCACCCTGACTCTGACCACCTCCATGTTTGCCAGGTGAATGTTGGAGAAGAAGAACCAATTCAAATTGTCTGTGGTGCTCCTAATGTTGCTGTAGGCCAAAAGGTAATTGTGGCATTAAATGGTGCCCGAATTGCTGATAACCAAAAGATTAAACGCGGTAAATTGCGTGGTGTTGAATCTAATGGGATGCTCTGTGCATTGCAAGAAATTGGCTTTAGCGAAAAAATTGCTCCTAAGGATTACGAAGACGGAATCTATGTTCTTCCAAGTGATGCTAAGCCAGGCGAATCTGTCCTTGATTACTTAGGGATGAATGACACCATTATTGATACAGATGTTACTCCAAACCGTGGGGATATGTTGAGCATCTATGGTAATGTAAATGACATCGCGGCCTTCTATAACTTAAAGCCTCACTTTACGGAAATCGCGGTTGAGGAAAAGGATGAGCAAAACACCAATGATTTAGTTAGTGTTGAAATTACCGATGAGAAAATCGCGTCAACTTACAAACTACGAGTAGTTAAAGGAGTGACGATTGCTGAAAGTCCGCTCTGGTTACAAATTCGTTTATGGAATTCAGGTATTCGTCCAATTAATAACGTGGTTGACGTGACAAATTACGTCTTATTAAAGTATGGTCAACCACTCCACAGCTATGATTATGATAAGTTGCCTGCACATAACTTTAGCGTTCGCCATGCAGAAGCCAAAGAAAAGATGGTTACCCTGGATGGAGAAGAACAATCATTAATCAGCGATGATATTGTTGTTACCAGTGGAAATCAGGCAGTAGCATTAGCAGGGACAATGGGAGATGAATCTACTGCTGTTTCTGCCGAAACGAAGAATGTTGTCTTAGAAGCAGCAATTTTTGATTCTGTAATGGTAAGAAAGCAAGCACGTCGATTAGACCTACATAGTGAATCTTCCATGCGTTTCGAACGGGGAATTAACCCAGCAATGGTTGAAACGGCCTTAAATGAAGCTGCTCAATTAATCGCTCAATTAGCTGGCGGAACCGTTACTAAGGGGATTGTGTCTGGCAGCAGTAAAGTAGCTGAAGACAAGAAAATTAAATTATCCCTTGCTAAAGTTAATCACGTCTTAGGAACTGACCTTTCTCTTGAAGATGTAACTGATATTTTTGCTCGGCTAAACTTCCCAACCGAAGTAAACGGAACCGACGAAATTACAGTAACCGTTCCTTCTCGTCGCTGGGATATTAGTTTGCCAGCTGACCTGTATGAAGAACTTGCGCGAATTTATGGTTACGATAATCTCCCCGAAACCTTACCAGTAATGACAAGAAATCAAGGTGGTTTATCACCACGGCAAAAATTCATTCGGGCTACTCGGCATGACTTTGAAGGAATGGGCTTGAATCAGGCAATCAGTTACTCATTAACTACTGAAAAGCTGGCTAAGCAATTCCAAATTAGTCCGGTTGAGGAACCAATGAAGCTTGATTTCCCAATGAGTTCAGACCACGTTGCAACCCGAATGAGCTTGGTAAGCGGTTTGCTCTTAGATATTGCCTACAATGTTGCTCACAATGTTAATAATGTGGCCTTGTACGAAGAAGGACGCGTCTTCATTCCACGGGAAAATGAAGAAAGACCAGAAGAACAAAAACACGTAGCCGGTGCAATTACTGGTCAACTTCTTGCCAATAACTGGCACCTAGAAGACACGTCTGTTGACTTCTTTCAAATTAAAGGGATGGTTGAACGCTACCTTCACAATATGGGAATTGCTGGGAAGATTGAATATGTTGCCGATAATTCACGGGCAGAAATGCACCCAGGACGGACTGCTAACATCTTAGTTGATGGTGAAGTGGTTGGTTATCTTGGTCAAGTTCACCCACAAGTTGCTAAGGACTATAAAGTTCCTGAAACCTATGTCTTTGAATTAAACCTTGAACAATTACTTCAAGCGCATAAGGTTGAAAATGAATACACTCCAATTAGCAAGTTCCCAAGTATCACTCGGGACATTGCTTTGCTTGTTGATAAGGATATTACAAACGAAGAAATTAAAGAATTGATTCAAAAACGCGGTGGGAAATTCTTGAAGGATATCCACCTTTTCGATGTCTACCAAGGAAGCCACTTGGCAGCCGGAAAGAAGTCATTGGCTTACACATTGACTTACCAAGATACGTCTGCCACTTTGACAGAAGAACAAGTAAACGCGGCTTTTGATAAGGTTGTTAAGGAATTGACACAACAGCTAGGCGCTGAAGTGCGGTAATAAAGATGGATAAAGATAAATTACGACGTCAAAATAAATTAGTAGTAATTATCTTGTTAATTTTGCTTTGTTGTGCTTTAATAATTCATCGGTATTTTAATTATTCGTTAACACCGGTTAATTCGTCCTCAAATGAGGTTGTTATGGTGACGATTCCCAGAGGCGCAACGGACCACCAAGTTGGGAAGATTTTAAAAGAAAAAAAGGTTGTGCGGAGTGCCTTTGTGTGTGATTATTATTTGCAAACACATAAAACGACGGGAATAAAGGCCGGAAAGTTTAAATTGAAGGCTTCTTATTCAACGCCAAAAATAATTAAGATATTGCAAGAACCACAGGCAAGTAAATAATAAAAAAAATTATAATAATTGTTTACAATTGTCTGAATACATGGTAACTTACTAGTGAAAATTATTTAGGAGAGTGGGACAATGGCTGAAGAAAAGACTTTTCCAATGACTGTCGAAGGGAAAGAAAAGTTAGAACAAGAATTAGAAGATTTACGGTTAAAGCGCCGTCCAGAAGTTATTCAACGGATTAAGATTGCTCGTAGTTACGGGGATCTTTCTGAAAATTCAGAATACGAATCAGCTAAAGATGAACAAGCTTTCGTTGAAGGTCGAATTTCTCAAATTGAGAATATGCTGCAATATGCAGAAATCATCGATAATGAAGACGTTGATAAGGATGAGGTGTCAATGGGGCGGAAGATTACCATTAAAGAACTTCCTGATGAAGATCCAGAAACTTACCAAATCGTAGGTGAATCTGAATCAGATCCATTGAACGGTAAGATTTCAAATGAATCACCTTTGGCTAAAGGTCTCCTTGGTCACAAGATTGGCGAAGAAGTTGAAATCGAAATTCCAAACGGAACAATGAAGGTTAAGATTTTAACTGTAGAATAATCTGAAGCTAAAAGGGGCTGGAAAATACTGATTTTCCAGTTCCTTTTTTATTATGTCCTAGCAATATCACTAATGAAAGTGCTATCATTAGAAGTAATAGTGAGGATGTGAGAAGAATGAAGTTAATCATTACAGATGAAGCAAGTAAGTGGTTTAAGGAAAATCTTGGGCTAGAAAATGGTAGCGGTGTAAAATTCTATGGGAAGACGTATGGTTTTACTGAGGTACACCATGGGTTTTCCCAAGGGTTTACACGAGAGGATGAACCAGTTTCACCAATATTGGAAGTAAAGAAGGATAATATCAATTATCATATTGATAATATCGATGACTGGTTCTTTAAGGGACTGATTACTACCGTAGACTATGATCCTGCTAGTGATGGTCCAGTGTTCCATTTTCAACATGAAGGTAGAAATGATACGCCAGACATTGCTGGAATTACTAGAGATGCAGATGACTTTAAGAAGGTAGATGGGACAACGGGACCTTCGGCGAAGATGTGATGTAGCCGAGAATTGCTAAAAGAGGGAGAGTCAGAGGAGTACAAACTACTCCTCTGACTCTCCCTCTTTTAGCAAAGGTTACCCAGTCTAATTGCAGACTAAATAGATTAGCTAATCATCGAATACCTCAAGTCTGCAAACTTGGTTATTTACTCGTTTTTTTACAATAAACAATCGTTCCTAGCAAGCCTAAGCAAATGAGACTTACAATGCTTCCTAGAATTAAGAATGGTGGACGGTAATGGAAGACGATGGAATGAGTTCCTGGCTTAATTTTAATGGCAAGGAAAGTATTAAGGACTTTTTGGGTTTTTACTTCTTTGCCATCAACTTTTACATGCCATCCCTTGCTGTAAGGGATTGTCGTCATGAGGACAGCTTGCTTATCCTTAATCGTGACACTACCGTTGATTGTTGTGCCAGTATATTTTTTAATCTTTAGTGGCGAACTTTGAAGTTTTTTAAGGTCTTGGTTAAAAACAGATTGCTTAAGCCGATACAGACTAACATTTTGCAACCACACACTCGAATTCTTTAGGCGAATAGTAATGATGACTTGCTTTCCTTTTTGGTTATTAGCTACGTTTAAGATTACGGTGTCTCGATAAGTCGAATATTGGGCAAAGCTTTTGTCGTTGACGGTAACGTTAGCATCGTCCTTTACATTTGGCCCAAGTGTTAAGTAATAGGATCCGCTAGTCTTTGGTATGAATTTTAACTTGATACTTGCACTTTGTGATTTATCTTGCTTGTAAAAGACGGAACCAGTGATTCTTTGGGCACTTTGAACATTTTGAAAGTCAACTTGATCAAAATTTTGAATTTCAAATAAGGATTTTGCAGAATTAGAAAGATTTTGGAAGATTTCTGATTGGTAAGCAATTGGATCTAAAGTATCATGCTTTAATTTCAAAATCTTGCTGCTTGCCTCAAAGGCTAGAGGAAGAACCGCTTTGTTTTCTCGAATGCCAATATTATGGGTAACTGCATAAGCCTTTTGCCGGTACCAATCAGGACGATAACCAGAAAGCGGCAGGAAAATATCCGACCGGTTTGGATCAACAACACTCATGGTGTACTTAAATCCAAGGAGAGCATCACTAACTTGAGTCCCATTATCATAAGAAATAAAACCATCACCAGCTGGTTCGCCGATTGCTCCCATGAATGATGGCAACGCGGGAACTAAGGTTGAGCTGAAGTTATCGCCGCCATTAAAGCCACTTTGCAGAGGATCATCCTTTGTTCGCATGAAGGTTTTCGCTACCCGGTAAAGACCGCTATCTTTTTGCTTAATCTTTTTAGTGGCGGCGTTTAGGGCGGTCGTGTAATCGCCAAATTCTGATTGACTGACATAAGATAGTTGGTTAAGGGCAGTGAAAGCACTCGTTGAAACATCAGTTACTACTAATAGTAAGAAACAAATATCGAAGAGTTTAGGTGAACTTTGACGTGGTACCCAAAGGAAAAGCAGACTGATTAATGCCAGTCCGAAACCGATTGCAACTTGATTATTGTTAATATAGGAAACATGAACGGTGTGGAGATAAGTAAAGATAGCAATAATCAGAACTAACAGAACGCTCAATTGCCATTTACGTGGCCGATAATCGACTTGGAGGCATTGGGCTGCCAATAGAACTAGCCAAAAAGAAAAGATAAATGAGAAACGAGAAGGATACCAAACAGGAAATTGGCCAAGGTGCCATAGAAGGTCCAGGGGTTCATAGCAAAATGAAAGTATGAAGAAAGTTGTAACTAGAAAAGCAATGATTCTCTGAGATAATTTAATTTGTTTGTTAAAGAAATAAAGACCAACAGCAAGAAAAATAATCATTCCCACATAGAAATTCGGCTGCCCACTAGGCATTTGATTGAAGTTGAAAGATCCTGGGACTAATTTGGTAAGGATTTTTAATGGATTGTATTCAAAGTGATTGCGTAATTTGATGCTAGTATAGGTTCCTTTACTCTGTAAAAGACTGTAAATGGTAGGAAAGAGAACAATCGCGCTAATTCCTACCGCAACTAGGGAACTAAAAACATAGCGACTAAAAGCTTTTACACTTATCCGCCAATTTTTTATTAATGGTAATTGCCAGATAAAGAAAAGAATAGTGAAAAGACAGATCATCCAGGCCATATAGTAATTATCTATAATCATCACTGTGAGCCAGATGATATAGGTAGCTGGCTGCTGATAGTGGATGAGTTTATAAAGGCCCCAGATTATGAGGGGAAGTAAAATCATTGCATCGAGCCAGATTAGATTGAGTTGATTAGCGATAATCCAGCCGTTTAAGGCATAAGCGGTACTAAAACCAACGATTCTAATTCCTCGTTGGTATTTTAAGCGATCTAGCATCCAAGCAAATGCCAGACCGGATAGTCCATAACGTAAAATGGTAAGGAAAAAGATTCCACTTGAAAGCGCGGCTCCAGGAAAGAAAACTAGGAGCAGGTTTAAGGGGCTCAAAAGATAGTAGGCATTTGTCCCCCACATTTCTCCTCCTAGCCCACTGCTAAAGGAGTAGATAAATTGACTTGGGTTATGGAGGAGGGTACGACGAAAGTAAGAGAAAAAATCGACGTACTGCTGTCCTAGGTCAACAGTCAGCAGTGTACTTTGACCAAATGGGGCCATTGAGCGGTACGCAAAATAGCTTCCCATAATCACTACAGGAAGCAAAAAGCTCATAATAAAGATTTGTCGTCTTTTCAGTCGAGGTAATGAATGCAAAGTAGTTCCTCCTAGATAAATTAAAATGCTTCTATAAGTATATACCGAATGAATATGAAGGTTATGTTAAGTTTCTGATATTTATTTATTGAAATGTTCATTTTTGCCCCAATAAAGTGTATTATTTGCTGTTGGGTAGATGTAGCTTTTAGTGTCAATTAAACAATTTTTTGCTACAATAATATTTATCACGGTAAAAAGGAGAAGTTGGATACTGTGAATTTCTTTAATCGAATTACCAACTTTTTTAGTTCAGGTAAAAGTAATAATAAGAATAAGATAGCCCAGTCAATTATTCCATCGCGGCTCAACCTCTTGTTATGGATTGTTGCCATCTTGCTTTTAACATTAGTCGGTCGACTATTTTATTTACAGGTTTTGAATGGTTCATCATTTAAAGCAGAAGTTAAGCGTTCCGATACAACAATTCAAACAAATAATGTTCAACGGGGAATGATTTACGATAGTCAGGGTAAAATTATTGTCGGTAATCAAACGCATCAGGCAATCACGTATACAAAGAGTTCAAGCGTTACGACCGCTCAACTCTATAAGACGGCGACGCGCTTAGGTAAATATATTACGGTCAGCAATAGTCAAACTCGGTTAACCACGCGGAACAAGATTGACTATTATCTTGGTAGTAGTAGTAACTTAAAAAAGGTTACTAAGAAGTTGCACTTATCAAGTGATGCAACCGAAGATGACAAATATAATGCAGCTGTTAAATATTTGACTAAGAATCCTTCAGCATACCATCTGACTGCTCACGAAAAGAGCAATGCGCGGATTTACGCAGCCATGACTGGTGCCTACTCACTTTCAACGACTTATATTAAGAAGTCAGGGGTTACCAGTAAAGAATTGGCAGAAGTGGGTGAACACCTTAATGAAATGCCAGGGGTTAAAATAGGTACTGCATGGACCAGAAATTATCCGCAAGGCAAGGATTTCCAAACCTTAACCGGGACTGTTTCGACAACTGGTTTACCGAGTGATGAAGTTAATACTTTGCTTTCACAGGGATATTCACGGAATGATAGTGTCGGTCAAAGTTATATTGAGAAATTATTCCAAAGTACATTGGCTGGTTCTAAGTCCCAGACTCAGGTTACCACTAATGGGAATAAAGTTACCAGCGAAAAGGTTAAGTATCCTGGAAAGAAGGGGGACAATGTTGTCCTTACCATTAATGCCAAGTTCCAAAAGAAGGTTCAAAGTATTTTGGAAGAAAACTATTCCTCAGCTGGAATTGGATACTCATCTGGTGTTTATGCTGTCGTAATGAATCCAAATACAGGTGCTATTTATGCAATGGCTGGAATTGACCGCGATATCAAAACTGGTAAACAAACGGTTGATGAAATTGGTGCGATTAATCATCCCATTGTTATGGGGTCTGTTGTAAAGGGTGCCACGATTATGGGTGGTTTCTTAAGTGGAGTAATTACACCAGAAAATAATACTTTAACTGACCAGCCAATTAAGGTTGCTGGGACTTCTGCAAAAACATCGTGGTTTAATAAGACAGGGTCAGCCAATATGGCAATTTCAGCCGCTACTGCCCTGGAAGTTTCCTCGAACTCTTACATGATGCAATTAATTATGAAAGAAGGGGGCATGAAGTATACCCCCGGGGCTCAGTTAACATTGAAGCCAAGTATTTTTAATAAGGAACGTTACTATTTTAATATGTTTGGATTAGGTCAAAAGACTGGAATTGATTTACCAGGTGAAACAGCAGGATATACAGGTGCATCTAAGCAGTCCAATATTGGATCAGCATTAGACTTGTCCTATGGGAATTATGATGCATATACGGTTATTCAATTGGCTCAATATATGTCAACAATTGCTAATGGTGGTAATCGAATGCGTCCTTACATCGTTAAGGAAATCCGAAGCAGTACATCAAATGGTAAATTAGGGAAGGTTCAATATACAACTCAACCTCAAGTTCAGTTGACGATTCCAGGAAAGAAAGAATACTTTGATATTATTAAGAAAGGGCTCTACCAAGTTACACATGGTACAAGTTCATACACGACGGCTAAGTCTTTAGGCTCAGTTACTCCATCTATCTCTGGTAAGACTGGTACAGCTGAAACTGTCACAAATGGCCATGAAACCACAACGTTGAGTTTTGCGGGTTATGCTCCTTCTGATAACCCACAAGTTGTAGTTGCTTTGGCTATCCCGGGTGCAACCAATGAAAATGGTGGGGCTAACATCAACATGGCTAAGGAAATTTTTGCTGCTTATTGGAAGATTGTTCAGGGGCAAACAAGCACATCTAGTTCTTCAGATAGCTCTAGCAACTAGGAATTAAATGACTGTCAAGTGATTTTCCTTAACAATTATTAATAAAAGACTGGTCAAACGATCTATTTAATGATATAGTTGTACGAGTTAAGGTTAAATTAATAACCACGTTAAAGAAAATCTGATAAGGAGGTCACCAAGATGCGTGTCAACATTATTCTTGAATGTACATCATGCCATGAACGGACTTACTTAACTAGCAAGAACCGTCGTAACAATCCCGACCGTCTTGAATTGAACAAGTACTGCCCTCGGGAGCGTAAGGTTACTTTGCATCGCGAAACTAAGTAATTAATGAAAAGGCTGAAGAAAGCAAAATTTCCTCAGCTTTTTTATTTTCTTAGAATTGCATAAATATCAATGAAAATGTGAATATAATACAAGTATTATTTGAAAAAACGCTTGCATAAAATCAATTGAGCTGTGATAATTAATCATTGAAAACGTTTAATAAAGGAGAGATTGTAGAATAATGACGTATTCAAAGAAGGAGTTGCGTCGCGCATATATTGCTCGTTTGCAACAACTAGATCTTAATACGCGTTTTCGTGAAGAGAAGAGATTAACTTCATTATTATATGACCAAACGGAATGGATGGATGCAAAGGTTGTGGCCGTAACAATGAGCCAGTCTTTAGAGCTCGATACTGCTCCAATTATTCTTCATGCTCGCCATGAAAATCGTCAGGTGGTTGTACCACGAACGTTGCCAAACCGTAAAATGGAATTTGTAGCATTAGACGAAGGAACAGAATTTGAAGAAACATCTTTTGGCATCCTTGAACCTGTTGCTGGAAGGGTATATCAACCAAACGAAATTGACCTTATTGTGGTACCAGGAGTTGCCTTTACTAAATCTGGAAAGAGATTAGGATTCGGCGGTGGTTACTACGACCGCTATCTAAGCAACTATAAAGGAGAAACGATTTCTCTTGCATTTACTACCCAACTTGGGGAAGAAAATGAGTGGGAAAGTGAACCTTACGATCAAACAGTGGGTAAAGTGCTATCCTTGTCGGAGACTGATTAGAATATGAACCAAACAACTTGGACTAGGATACCAGTTACCATTTCATTATTGATTATCCAAGTTATCGTTTTTATTGCGATGACTGTATTAGGGGGATCAACTAATTCAGCTGTTTTAATTGAGTTTGGTGCACGTGTAACACCATTGCTTCAAGCAGGACAATGGTGGCGGCTAATTACCCCGGTATTTATCCATATTGGAATTGCCCACCTGGCGATTAACAGTATTACCTTATACTTTTTAGGGATGTATATTGAGGAATTATTTGGTCATTGGCGGATGCTTGTTATTTACTTGCTGAGCGCTATCAGCGGAAATCTAGCTAGTGCAATTTTTCTTCCAAACACGATATCTGCAGGTGCAAGTACAGCCTTATTTGGTTTGTTTGGGGCATTTTTGATGTTAGGTGACTCATTCCGAACTAATCCAGCTATTCGACAATTAAGCAGACAGTTTTTAATTTTGGTAGCCTTGAATGTTGTGATGGATCTCGTATTGCCGGGAATTGATATTTCAGGACATCTCGGTGGCCTATTAGGTGGATTCCTGGTTGCTTATGTTGTCGGAGCACCACGGCTAGGAAATGTTAGTTTTACTAAACGAGTAATAGCTGGTATTGTTTTTGTATTTGGCATTGGATTGATGATAATGACAGTTAGCAGGTGAATACAATGATAGCTCGTTCACGTGAATACCGGACATTGTATGATGTTCAGCAGTTACTAAAAGAATTTAATGTCTTTGTATATGTCGGGAAACGACTTTATGATATTGAGCTAATGGCTATCGAATTGGACCATTTGTATCAATCGGGAGTAGTAGAAAACGATACTTATATGAAAGCCAAAATCGTGCTACGAAAAGAACATCGTGAAGAAGAAGAACGAATCAAAAACGGAACAGATTTTTAATTGAAGAAAGGAATTTAAGACTATGGCAAAGAAATTATTTGGTGTTGACCTTGGTGGTACTACTATTAAGTTTGCAATTTTGACAGAAAATGGTGAAATTCAACAAAAGTGGTCAATTCGTACTAATATTTTGGATGAGGGTTCACACATTGTTCCTGATATTATTGACTCAATTAACCATCACTTGGACCTTTACAAGATGAGTAAGGACCAATTTGTTGGTATCGGTATGGGAACTCCAGGTACGATTGACCGGGAAAAAGGAACTGTTATTGGCGCCTATAATCTTAACTGGAAGACTACCCAAAACGTTAAGGAAGAAATTGAAGCTGGGACTGGTATGAAGTTCTCTCTTGATAACGATGCTAATGTGGCTGCCTTAGGTGAACGTTGGAAGGGTGCCGGTAATGAAGGTGATGATGTGGCTTTCATTACATTAGGTACTGGTGTCGGTGGTGGACTTATTTCCAATGGTAAATTAGTTCACGGTATCGTTGGTGCTGGTGGTGAAGTGGGTCATATGATTGTCAAGCCAAATGGTTACCTTTGTACTTGTGGAAACCATGGTTGTCTTGAACAATATGCTTCAGCTACTGGGATTGTTCACATCGCCCAAGACAAGGCTGAAGAATACGAAGGGGATAGTCGCCTTAAGGCTATGATTGATAATGGTGATGAAATTACGGCGAAGATTGTCTTTGACCTTGCAAAGCAAAATGACTACTTGGCAAACACTGTTGTTGATGAAGTTGCTTTCTACCTAGGTTTGGCTGCTGCTAACTTGAGTAACGCTCTTAACCCTGAATATCTTGTTATTGGTGGTGGGGTTTCTGCAGCTGGTGATTTCTTGCTCAAGCGTGTTGACAAGAACTTCAAGCAATTTGCTTTCCCAACAGTGCGGACTTCAACTCAATTACGTTTAGCTGAACTTGGAAATGACGCAGGGGTTATTGGGGCCGCTTCATTGGCTCGTCAATTCATGAATGCCTAAGAAATAGCGAGGAATAATTGTTATGGTTCTTGGTGTTAGTTCAATTTTAGTTACAGTTAATATTGTTATTGTTCTGATTCTAATTATTTGGGGAATCAGTTGGCTCTTCCAATACTTAAGACGGAAGAGATATGCCACGGTGATTGACAACAAGGAATTTCGTGAGGGCATGCGAAAAGCTCAAGTGATTGATCTACGTCAACCAAATGATTTCAAAAAGGGGCATATTCTTGGTGCGCGTAACCTCCCATATGCTTACCTCAGACAGCAATATGAAGAGTTACGGCCAGACTTACCCGTTTACCTTTATGACCAAGGAATGGCGATAAGTACACAAGCTGCTGCCTTTCTCGGTAAGCATGGTTACCATCATTTATATATACTAAAAGGTGGCTATAGTACTTGGGATGGTAAGACGAAAAAGTCAAAATATTAAATTAAGCTGATCAATTCAGCAATATAAAAGAAGCTGACGAAAAGAATTTTAATTTTCTCGTCAGCTTCTTTTATATAATGTCTAATGGAGCCCAAATGCTAGCTCTGGTTAAATTTTAGCTGGTGTGCTATTATGCCTGATGTGCAGATCGGTTTTTACGGTTAGCTGCTTTCCGGTTTTCGTCGAACTTTTCTTCTTGTTCTTCAACTGGCTTAACCACTGTCTTGTGAAAGGTCAGAGCACCACTAGCAATTGCGGCTAATGTACCAAATGTACCTAAAAGAATTCCTTTAGTAAACTTTTGCATAATATTAACCTCCTTTGGTTATCTATAAGTCTATTATGCAAAACTTAGAGGATTTTTACCAGTCAGAACATCTAAAATTTGTTAAAAAAAGGAGAAGAAAATGACAAAGGTAATCGCAATTGTCGGGCCAACTGCAGTCGGAAAAACTGCCTTATCGGTTGAACTAGCAAAACAACTAAATGGGGAAGTTATTTCGGGTGATTCAATGCAGGTGTATCGAAGATTAGATGTCGGAACAGCTAAAGTAACGCCAGAAGAACAGCAAGGGATTCCCCATCACCTCATTGATATTTGTGACGTGGATGAGCAATATTCGGTTGCCCGGTTCAAGCAGGAGGCCAATAGCGCAATCAAGGATATTGCTAAACGAGGCCACTTACCGATAATCGCAGGAGGAACTGGCTTTTACCTTCAGGCCCTTACCGACAATCTGTCATTAGGTGGTAAGCAAGATAAAGATTCAGAAGCAATTCGTCAACGCTGGCAGGAATTAATTGATGAAAATGGCCCAGAGTGGGGATGGCAGCAGTTAAATGCCAAGGATCCCCAAGCAGCAGCTAATATTCCAGTTCAAAATATACGGCGCGTAATTCGTGCCTTAGAGGTAATTGAAATCAGCAAAAAACCTTTCTCTGAACAAGAGCAGAGAACTAGTTTAGACGAGTACCTATTAATTGGATTGACGACCGATCGACAGGTATTATATCAACGAATCAACCAGCGCGTCGATATAATGATACAGAATGGTTTATTGGGAGAAGCACGTGCCTTGTATGAGCAGGGTGGCAAGAATTTACCTGCTGGGAAAGGGATCGGTTACCACGAACTTTTTCCATATTTTGCTGGTGAGGTGGACTTAGATTATGCTGTAGATAAAATCAAATTGGATTCACGGCACTATGCTAAGCGACAGTTAACCTGGTTTAGAAATAAAATGACGGTTAACTGGTTTGACCTAGTAAGCGGCCAGAATTCAATTAATGAAATTAAGTCGTTCATTGAGGATTGGTTAAGAAATTAAAGTTTACTGGCGGATTTAGTTACAAATTGGTTAAAACGTTTTCAGCAAATTGACTTAAAAGAATCGAATTGGTATTCTAAAGCAGTATTAAGAAAAGCTCATATTTGTTGGAGCATGATAGGTTGTTTTGATAATTGGTCTAGTTCTTTTGACCAATCTTGATATGACCTATTTGTGAATTTGGATTACTTTAGGATTAATGAGAAAGGGAATGAATTTATGACTAGACACGTATATAGTAAAGATGAAGTTCGTCAAATGGTTAAAGATGAGGATATTCGCTTTTTACGGGTAATGTTTACTGACCTTCTCGGTACCATTAAGAGTGTGGATCTTCCTGTTAGCCAGTTGGATAAGTTGATGGATAACAAGATGATGTTCGATGGTTCATCCATTGATGGATTTGTCCGTATCGAAGAAAGTGATATGTACCTCTACCCGGATATGTCGACTTGGATGGTTTTCCCTTGGGGTGCTAATCATGGTAAAGTTGCTCGGGTAATTTGTAGTGTCCACATGACCGATGGAACCCCATTTGCCGGTGATCCGCGGAATAACTTGAAGCGGGTGCTAAAGGATATGCAAGATATGGGATTCAAATCCTTTAACATTGGTCCAGAACCAGAATTCTTCCTTTTTGAAACAGATGAAAACGGTAATCCAACCACAAAAGTAAACGATTCAGAAAATTACTTCGATATGGAACCTGCTGATATTGGTGAAGATTGTCGTCGGGATATTGTGCTTGCATTGGAAAAGATGGGCTTTGATGTTGAAGCGGCTCACCATGAAGTTGCTCCTGGTCAGCATGAAGTCGACTTTAAATACTCCGATGCTTTAGAAGCAGCTGACAATATTCAAACATTTAAGTTAGTTGTGAAGACAATTGCCAAGAAGTACAATCTTCACGCAACTTTTATGCCAAAGCCATTGTCTGGGATTAATGGGTCAGGGATGCATCTGAACATGTCCCTCTTTACTAAAGATGGCAAGAATGCCTTTTACGATAAAAATGATAAGGAACAATTGTCAGAGACGGCTTACCACTTTCTTGGCGGGTTAATGAAGCATGCCCGGAGTTACACTGCTATCGTTAATCCAATCGTTAACTCCTATAAGCGGCTGGTTCCTGGTTATGAAGCACCAGTTTACGTTGCCTGGTCTACTTCTAACCGTTCTCCGCTAGTTCGGATTCCAAATGACCGGAAGATGGGTACTCGTTTGGAATTACGTTCTGCTGATCCTGCTGCTAACCCATACTTGGCCATTGCAGCTGTTCTTGAAGCTGGATTAGATGGTTTGTGTAATAATTTACCACCGGTTCACAATGTTGACGAAAATATTTACGCAATGAGCTTGAAGGAACGTCAAGAAAAAGGTATTTTGAACCTTCCTGATACACTCCATAGCGCATTGAAGGATTTAGCCCAAGATGATGTTATTAAGGGCTCAATGGGTGACCACCTCTACCAAAGCTTTATGGAAGCTAAGACACGTGAATACGACCTTTATCGGGCTCACGTATCTGATTGGGAACGTCAGAGATACATGGAAAAATATTAAAATAAAATGGAAGAGAAGCTAGGAAAAGACGGCTCTTTAAGTTTAAGTGACATTTCCAGCTTCTTTTTCTTTGTTTTAACGTATTCAAAATTGACAAATAGCGACATTACTATACAATTAAACATGTTGTAGTCACGAATGGTTTCGTGAAACAGATATTAAAGGAGAGTCATAAACATGGATGACAAGAAGGTCAGAGTACGCTACGCACCTAGTCCAACAGGTTTTTTACATATTGGAAATGCGCAGTCCGCACTTTTTAATTATTTATTTGCGCGTCATTTTGATGGCACAATGGTATTACGGATTGAGGATACCGATACTAAACGGAATGTTAATAAAGGTGAAGAAAGCCAACAAGAAAACTTGCATTGGTTAGGAATTGACTGGGATGAAGGTCCAAACAAACCAAATCCAAAGTATGGTCCTTACCGTCAAAGTGAACGTAACGCTGCCGGTATTTACCACAAGTACATTCAAGAATTATTAGATAAGGGTTATGCTTATAAGGATTACTCTACCGAAGAAGAATTAGCTGAAATGCGTGAACGGCAAAAGGCTAACAACGAACCTCCTCACTATGACGGTCGTTGGTATGGAAAGAGTGAAGAAGAACAAAAGGCCGCTGAAGCTAAGGGCTTGAAGCCAACTATTCGTTTCCACTTCCCTAAGGACCACGAATATGAGTGGGATGACATTGCTCGGGGCCACGTTTCCTTTAACTCTGATAACCTTGGTGGGGACTTTATTATTGAAAAGAGCGATGGGATGCCAACATACAACTTTGCTGTTGTTGTGGATGACCATTTAATGGATATTACCCATGTTTTGCGGGGAGCTGATCACATTTCTAATACCCCAAAGCAAATGGCAGTTTACGAGGCATTGGGCTGGGACCATCCGACATTCTGCCATATTCCATTGATTTTTAATCCTAAGACTCGGAAAAAATTAAGTAAGCGGGATAAGGACACCCTCCAATTTATTAGTGAATATAAAAAACATGGGTACCTCCATGAAGCTATTTTCAACTTCATTGCATTCTTAGGTTGGTCACCAGTTGGTGAACGTGAAATTTACTCTAAGGACGAATTGATCAAAATTTACGATCCAGACAGAATGTCTAAGGCACCAGCTTACTTCGACCAAAAGAAGCTTGACTGGATGAATGCTCAATACATTAAGGCAATGTCAATTGATGAATTGACTGACCGGACAATGGCATTGGTAAAGGAAGGCGAAACTGAAGAAGCACAACGCCTCCAATCTATTCCAGAAGATGAGCTTGTAGAACTTATTAAGAAGACCTTACATGTTCATCAACGGGACATCAATAACTTGCTTGAACTTATTCAGTACGTTTGGTCATACTACAATGTCTTAAATGAACACTTCAACTATGACCTTCTCAAGGACAATGAAGACTTTGCTAATGAAGATGTCTTAGCAGTCTTAACTGGCTTAAAAGCTAAGTTGGAAGATGGGGCTGAGGATTACAATAGTGCCATCAAAGAAGTGGGCAAAGAAACTGGAATTAAGGGTCGGGGCCTTTACTTCCCACTTAACCTTGCCTTTACCGGATCAACATCTGCTCCACAAATCTACGAAATTATGGATATTTATTCTCGGGATACTGATATTCAATTGCTTGATCGGATGATTGAAGCATTCAATAACTAGATCATATATCGAAAACGGCTCAAAGTTCCTAAAACTTTGGGTCGCTTTTTTCATCCAAATAAGCAATTTGATTGAATATGATAAGCAAAATAGTGATTTCAGAGGTTATAGTTCGTTAAAAAGTCTCCATCAAAAAGGTTGATTAGTCGGTAAAAAACAATTTTATAGCCAAATAATGCACCTTTTTGTATTCCCCAAAATTTTTTATGAGAATTATTATGGATATGGGAAATAATAAGATATTTAACGAACAAAACCACATACCACGCTATGGATTAAGAAAATTAAGTTTAGGAGTTGCTTCAGTTGTTTTGGGGACAACGATCACTATTGTTGGTAGTAACATCACTGCAAATGCTGATACAAATGATCAAGAGAATACAGCAGTATCAGTTGATAATAATGAAACACCTGCACCGGCTATAAACGAGCAAACTCCAGCAGATTCACAAACAAATACTACGACTGATCCTAGTCAAGATGGTCCAAGTGCTAATACTCCAGAAGGTCCATCAAATCCAACTGTAGGGCCAGATGGCACACCATTAGGACCAGATGGAAACCCAATTAATCAAGAAAAACAGATTAATGTTGTTCCAATTCAAACCTCAGTTGGGGTAGTTTCCGATGCTAAGCAAGCAATTGCTAATTGGAGTAATACGGCTAATAATCTCAGTAGGAACGATACAAGTATGTTTACAGTTTCTTGGGCCACAGCACCAAATGTCGAAAATGTCGGGACAGTAACTGGAGAACTTAAAGTTACTTATGCTGGTAATGAATATAATGAGGAAACTGGTCAGTTCAATGCAGTAACTAAAACTGTTCCCGTTACGATTTACGTTACCGGAAAAGATGAAACCATCAATAATGAGTCGGATGTTACTGGTGAAGATCTGGTAACAAATACCGTTCAATATGTTAATAAGAAGACGGGTCAAATTATTCGAACTGATAAGTATACAGGGGAAAAAGATAGTAGTACAGCCAGTTGGGAAAATAAGCCAATTAGTGAAGCAGATCTTGAGCAAACTTTTAGATTTGCTGGTTATGAACTTTACCAAAATAGTCAAGAAGGTTATGAGGGTAAGGATGATGTTCATGATAGTTATGATACTTCTACCACCTTTAGTGATGTATTACAATTTGGTGAAACAAACCAATATTTCACCATTTATTTGACCCCTATTAGTAGTGATCACGGTGGCCAAACATCAGACGAGAAGGATGTAGTACCTGTTCTTCGGGATACTGTTGCTGATTTCTACCTTGATTTTGTCAAGGAACTACCAAATCCTCGTATCTTTATCGCAAACTTGAATCAGTTACCGGCTGATACTAAAGTTGAGTGGAAGGTTAAACCAGAGTATGATTTAACACAACAAGATGGTACTTATCTTAATCCAGTTCCTACCAATACTTCTATCATCTCAGTTACTTATAATGGTAAGACGATTGATTTAGGCGAGGAGGATCACGATACGCTATTTATGTTATCAATGAGTAGCGAATATCCTTCTATCAATGGGAATGTTCAGGAGTTATTAAATGGTGAATTGCCATCTTTTGAAGAAGTGGTTATACCCGCTCAAAATAAGGATGATTTCCCATATAATTCATTTTATTGGGTAGTTAAACTAGATCTCAGTCATATTGGAGTAACCTATGGAGAAGTTGCGAGCCCTAATTATCCCGCAATTTCAATGTTTGTCATGATCGATGTCAGAGCACTAGAAAGTAAAACTGAAACAATGACTGTTAACCGGACAATCAGATATGATGTAAGCGGGACAAAAAATGCAGCCATTCCTGATCAAACTCAAGAAGTTACATACAGTCGGGTAAATACTATTAATCCAATCAATAATGAAGTTATTACTTATGGTGCGTGGACTCCAGCAAGTGCTCAATTCCCACAACAAGATGTAGTACCAATTACTGGCTACGACTCATACGTAAATGGGGTTAAAGCGGATAAAGTATCAGCTGCTACGATTACGACTGATGAAAATGCTACTCCACAAGACGGTACAACTGTAACAGTAACAGACAAGAAGAGCGAAACTCCAGTAACACCCGTAACTCCTGACAAGCCATCAACTGATCCAACGACGAACCCTACTACAGATCCGACAACTGATCCAACAGAAGATCCTACTATACCAACTGACCCACAAGCAGGTGATAAGGAAGACAAGATCACTTCAGAAATTGTTACCCCAACTCCTGGTAAGAATTCTGAAGTTGAAATAGAAACTATAAAGCCAACTGATGTTCAATCTACTGAAATAAAGCAGGTTGCCCAAAAGACTCTTCCGCAAACTGGTAATGCTGATCAATCCGCAAGCGTGGCCAGTTTGGCAGTCGCAGGCTTCATTGCAATGCTTGGTCTTTCAAACTTCAAGAAAAAGAAGGACTAATATATAGGTGTAGATCTAAAGAAGCTGGGAAATAACAAATTTGCAAGGCGGTGGGCTAAGGATAGAACGATGATTAGCGAGGAACGAGTTAATTATCGTTCGGACTTAGATTCGAGCCTTACGGTTACGACGCAAAGCTAGCCTTCAAGGTTTCCCGCGATTAGACTCTGCAGCCTTCGGAAATAATAAGAGGTCGGCGAAAATACAAAGTATTTTCCCGACCTCTTTGCATTGAATTTAAAAATAAAAAATCTCATTGGCTATCAACAAACCAATGAGATTTTTTGATGTCCACACAGGACGGTCTTTGAATAAACAAAGTGAATTGCTTCAAAAAGTTATTCGCTCAGTTTCTTGGCGTCAGCATCAATCTTTGCAAAACCAGAGCCTTCTGGTTTCTTGTTGCCACGCTTTTCCATAGCTTTACGAGCCATTTCCTTACGTTCTTGCTTACTAAGTGCCATTATAACTTCGCCTCTTTTCGAAACGCTTCGAGAAAAACAGTTATTCCACATATGTGAACTAACTATATCTTTATTATAGTCTTCTTTTTCCAGAAAGCAAAGAATATGAAAAATTTAAAGAAACTCTTCAATAATTCACTTAGTTCTTTAAATTTTTTAATAAGTCGATTAAGATTAAGCTAGTTACAAAATAAGGAGCGGTGTATAATGGCAAATTCCGAGCATCAGCAGTCTGCTCGTAGCGTTAGTGAAGTCATTAATGAACGTATCACGAACAAGATTTCATTTTTACAACAAGTAGAACAGGCAGTTAAAGATCATCATGATAAGCGTATTTACCAATTATTAGATAATCAACGGTACGCAAAGGAGATTGAACATCGAGAACAACAGCCAAATAACCAGAGTGTGATGGGGCTCGTTGATGATATTACGGACTTATTGAGTAATTATTTGAGTGTTAACCTCATTAATTATTTAGGAAAGAAATACCCATTTTTCTACTATGAAGAATACCAAACTGGTCATTACCGGATTTACTTTGGTAACTGGTGGGACCGCCGTGAATTTGGGGAATTAGATGTCCTCAACGTACGGTTCTCATTTGACGCTAACGAATACGAGAAGTTGCAAAAGTCATTTGAACTGGCTAACAGCAACAAGCGTTACAACAGCGATAAGATTGACCAAATTTCTGCAGAAAATGATCGCTTGCAGGATTTGATTGATCATGAAAGTGAACGGGAAGAAGAGAGAACTAACTTGCAAGCTCAACTTAAAGAAATTAGTTCACATTCTGGCATTTGGGAAAGTACTAAGAATAAGGAAAGTCGGCAAAATCTAGTTGATGCCTTGCAAAAGCTTGAAGATGAAAACGAGGAAGCGCGTACTGCTGCCCAAACAATCAAGGAAAATGAACAAGTTGTCTTAGCTCTTTCAAAAGAAAATACTATTTTGAGTTACGAACAAAAGAGTATTATTGATACTTTTGGATCCTTTGAAGATTTTGAATTAGCTAACCGCAACTTATACGCTAATTACATTGATAGTTTGTCTGACAATGAAGAAAAGCAGGTGACAGTCGATGGCCAATAATCAAATGTTAAATCAACCGTCCGAACAAGTTAACGGATTGGTACACTCATTTAAGCATGGTTTAACAATTGGTCAACGCTATGTTGAATTGTTAAGCAAGCTTGCTAATACAGAAGATCCTGACGAATTATTGTCAGCAGCCAGTGACCTGGTAAAGTTTGACCTTGAGGATGCCTTTGTTAAGTTCCCTCAACACTACCAAGAAGCGGATTATTATATTTTGTTTATGGGTCGTTTACTAGAAATGCAGGGAACTGAAGACTTTAATTTGGCAGAAGACCAGGCTACGCATAGTTTTTACGCTACCATCGCTTCATTAGGGAAGAATGTTCGCTTCCACTTCACGAAAGACGAAGCGGGGAATGCTGCTTTTACCGATATTGACGATGATGAACCGCTATTTTCAATTGACTTTACCCATAAAATGTTGCGGTTTAACAATAAGTCATTAATCAACTACATGATTGTTCGGGGGTTGAAATCATATTCTGACCTTGACCTTCGTAGTGCAATTAAACCGCTATTATCCTTTGCTGCTGCATTAAAAGATAAACTTGGTTTTGAAATTGACCGGGGAATCCTGGAGACAAATAATGATCAGCATTTTGACTTGGCTCACCCAGATTTAGCCTTAACTGTAATTGACCGTTTGTTTGTCAAGACAGCTGAAACCAACTTTATGCTGTTTAACTTGCCAAAGAATAACGGGGCAGAATTGCGGCTTGACCGTGGAATTCATCTCGATATTTCATTTGATCCAGATGATTACAGTCAGCAATGGTTCTTTACTGTAATTGATCCTGAAAATCAAGTGTCTCTTTTTGATCTCTTGCTTCATTACCAGCTCATTCGTGAGTGGTACTTAAACAATCGCGATGATTTAGCGGTCCGTTCTGATTTACTAAGGTTTGCTGATGAGTCGCTGGAACAGACTTCGGTTGATTCAGAGTCAACGGAAGAGCTCGAAGAAGTTGAAGAAAATGTTATTGAGGGCAAAGAGATCGGAATCGAGGTTAATGATGATTAATTGGTCAAAATTACTCCACCAAGTAATTGATCTTGAATGGGCAATTGATGACCACAAAGAACTGTTGCTTGGCCCTGAAGCACGTCAACAAACTATTTTTGTTGCCTTAGACGTGGAATTGGCAAAGTTTGCAGAGAGTATTGATTGGTTTGATGTTTTAACGAAGAAAAAGATCGACCATGAGGAGGTAGTTAATCGCTATTTACGCGTTTTAGAGCTATTTTTACTCTATAGTGCAAAAAAACAGTGGACGCACTTGATTGTCATGGACGAGAAGCAGTGGCAGTTAATTCAACGGCCAGACAAGACCGATAAGCTGGTTGAACTTAATAAGCAGTATTTGGCAATTAAGCACTTCTTGGGGGATGCTTATTATGAACATCGCCAAGAAAGCTTCCGCCATGCCTGGCACCTCATTGTAAAATGGGGGCTAGTTGACCTTCAGTTATCGCCTGACGAGGTTACTGCTGGTTATCAGAGTTTGATTGAGAGCGAACACGCAAAATGGGCGGAATAAAAAACTGCGAGGTATATGAGAAAATTCATATACCTCGCAGTTTTTTGTTGAATCGAAACATATTTAAGCTTTGCGACTATTAATATTAGTCCGTGAAGCTACATGCTTTCCAGGTGTTTGCTGGTCCTCAGTATTACCAAACATGATTTGACCAACAACTGCACCGACTAAAATAAGAATAATAACAAAGAATGGTAACATAATAATCACCTCAAAAATCATTCCTTATTTTAATTATTCCCTTTTTTCATTAATTTACAATTAATACGACTCTAATTTACTCATTCTTTATAAAATGTTTAGGAAAATTAGGAGATGTTAATAAATTTAAAAATAAGGTATATTTTTGAAAATACTCACACTTAAAAACAAAAAGAGATCGGGAAAATACTTTGTATTTTCGCCGACCCCTTATTATTTCCGAATGCTGCAGAGTCTAATCGCGGGAAACCTTGAAGGCTAGCTTTGCGTCGTAACCGTAAGGCTCGAATCTAAGTTCGAACGATAATTAACTCGTTCCTCGCTAATCATCGTTCTATTCTTAGCCCACCGCCTTGCAAATTTGTTATTTCCCAGCTTCTTTCAAACTTTTTAATGAAACGAGAGGGAATCGAACCCTCAACCCTCGGTTTAGAAGACCGATGCTCTATCCAATTGAGCTACCGTTTCAGACAAATTCAAGTATATAATTTTTACCATTCAATTGTCAACGTAAATCAGACCTTCTTTCTTAGTTTAATCTAGGATAACTATGCAGATCTTTTGCTTAATAGAATATGGGCAACTATACTGAAGTGGAGTAGAAGTATAAAAGCGAGGAGGGACCTAGACTAATAAAGAAGGGATGATGGAGTTATGGCAAGTAATAAGACAGATCCGCGTGTAATTAAGACACGTAACAGTCTCCGTAAAGCATTGGTGTATTTGATGCGTCGGAAAAAGCTTGAAGACATTAATGTGCAACAAATAACAGAAGCTGCCAACATCACCCGGGGAACTTTCTACCTCCACTATAAGGATAAGCAGGATTTTATTGATTCTGCGATTGAAGAAGTTCTAAACGAATTTTTTAACTATGTAATGGTTGATAGTCAGAGTCTCAGTAATGCTAACGGACAAAAAGTGCAAGTTCTTTCACTTCAACGGGCGTTTCAATTTATTGAAAAAGAAGCCGATATTTTTGACGTATTATTGAATGATGATAAGAATAATTTCTTCTATAAGCAGCTATATGGTCGCTTGCTCGATCAATTGACTAACTTCTATACTGAATCAATAGAACCGGAAGAACAATTGGAGGTTCCTCTTAATATACAAATTTCCTTCATTAACTCAGCATTGTTAGGATTAATTCGTCATTGGCTTGATGATGGGATGATCTACACTCCACATTACATGGCGCAAAGTGTAACAAAAATGTTTGAGCAATTAAATTCTGACCATGTGATATTGCTTGATTTCTTTAGCAATGAGCCGGCATCGGTACTTCAGGATAGTTAGAATTTAAAATAGATAATAACGACTTTTAAGAAGGTGAGAAATTGCCGACTTGAAGTCGTTATTTATTTTTCGATTACTACAGATGTTTAATTGAAAGTGGTTGACGAGCAGTCGCTTTTTTGATATCATGCAAATGTTGTATTTGTGTTCCATACAACTACAACCGCACGCTGCCAAGTTAAAAGCTTTTGCTGCTTGGTTCGGCGAGTCTTAGAATACAAGGAGGTGCACAATTTCATGTACGCAATTATTGTTACAGGTGGTAAGCAATACAAGGTAGAAGAAGGTGCTTCAATCTACGTTGAAAAGCTTAACGCTAATGAAGGTGACAAGGTTACTTTTGATCAAGTAATCTTCGTCGGTGGCGACAGCACTAAGATTGGTACTCCATTAGTTGATGGGGCATCAGTTGAAGCTACTGTTGAAAAGCAAGGCAAGGAAAAGAAGGTTGTTACTTTCAAGTACAAGCCTAAGAAGCACACCCACACTAAGCAAGGTCACCGTCAACCATACACTAAGGTTACTATCAACAAGATCAACGCTTAATTGTGGAGGTAAAATATGATTCGAGTATTGTTTAATCTTAATTCGGATCATCAGATTACCGCATTTGAAATTCGCGGTCATGCTGATGCTGGCCCATATGGTCAAGATATCGTTTGCGCTGCGGTTTCCGTATTATCAATTTCCACTATTAATGGTTTGGAACAAGTTGCAAAGACTAATCCAACTGTTGAAAGTGATAATGATAATGGAGGGTTTCTTAAAGTAACGTCCATTAATTTGGGGCATGATTCTCAAGTTATTATGCAGACATTTTTCAATGGAATGCAGGATGTTGCCGAAAGTTATCCACAGAATATTGAATTAAAAATATCTGAAAAATAAATTTTCATGGAGGTGAACGGATTATGATTATGGATTTGCAATTCTTCTCTCACCATAAAGGGGGAGGTTCCACAGCTAACGGCCGTAACTCAGCAGGTCGTCGTCTTGGTACTAAGGCTGCTGATGGATCAGTTGTAACTGCTGGTTCTATCATCTACCGTCAACGTGGTACTCACATCAACCCTGGTGAAAACGTTGGCCGTGGTGGGGATGACACTCTTTATGCTAAGGTTGCTGGCCGTGTTAAGTTTGAACGTATGGGTCGTGACAAGCGCAAGGTCTCTGTTTACCCAATCGCAGAAGCTGAATAATATATTAAAAGTCGAGGTTTGACTCGGCTTTTTTTATTTTTAAAATTATACTAAGGTATCTTTTTAAGAATTTTTAGATATTAAAACTAGATATTTTTTAATACTCTTCAACCACTTTACAACACTTCTTTCCCCGCATACCAGACATTTCGCGATATAATATTAACTATATGAAATTGTGTAGTTGAAAAGGAGTGGTCTACTAATGGATATTGTAGAACGAGAGAAAAAAGTTCGAGAACGGATTAAAGCAGCCTGTGAGCGAAGCGGACGTAATCCTGATGAGGTTCACCTTCTAGCCGTTAGCAAAAATCATCCAGCCAGCGACATTGCCGAGTTATACAATGCGGGATGGCGCAATTTTGGTGAAAATTATGTTCAGGAATTAGACAAAAAGCATGACGAACTGCCTCAGGATATTAATTGGCATATGATTGGCCACTTGCAAAGAAATAAGGTCAAGTACATGACGAGCTACGTGAAGATGATTCACTCTGTCGATACAGTTAAGCTTCTTCATACTATTGAAAAAGAGGCAGCTAAGCATGACCGAGTAATTCCTATGTTGATTGAGGTCAATGTCGGGCGGGAAGAAAGTAAATTCGGAGTGGCACCTGAGCTAGACGCCTGCATGGAATTAGCTAACGAAAGCCTGCAACTTCCCCATGTCAAACTCCGGGGACTAATGACTAGTGCGCCTTACTTTGATGATCCTGAAGACACACGACCTATCTTTAGAAAACTCCGGGAACTTAAAGACGAAATGAACCAGTCAAATGATCAACTACAACTAGATGTTTTGAGCATGGGAATGACTCATGACTTTGAAGTGGCTGTAGAAGAAGGAGCAACATGTGTGCGAGTAGGAACCGCTATCTTTGGCCCACGTGATTACAGCAACCGCCAATACTAAGCGAAAGGATGAATTTACATGTCGAGAATTAGTAAACTCCAGGGTAAATTTGATGACCTCTACATTGATGCTTTCCTCGTTACGAACCAGCAAAATATTTACTATTTGACGGGCTTTGACCTCATGCAGGGGGATGGCTGCCTCCTAATCACCCGCGATAATGCCATCATGATTACGGATGGTCGTTATGAAACGGCATTGGCTGAATTTGAAAGCGATGAGGTGGTTGCCACTATCACCCGTGATTATTATGGTGCGGTTAATAAGATCTGTCAGGCATTAAACGTCCAGGTCCTTGGCTTTGAAAATATGGTGTCCTATCAGCTATTTGATGTCTTCGATGAGCTAATGGAAGCCGATATCGTTCCTTTCGACAATCTTATCGAGGACATGCGCGCAATCAAGGATAATGAGGAAATTGCCAAATTGCGGACAGCGGCTAAGCTTCATGATGAGGGTTATGAATATTTCCTGTCGATTGTTAAGCCGGGGATGACTGAATGGGAGCTGGCCACCAAGTTAGATTATTGGATGAAAATGCACGGAGCTAGTGCTGCCTCATTCCCAACCATTGTGGCGAGTGGTGAAAATAGTGCCAAGCCACACGCGACTGCTTCACAAAAGAAAATTCAAAGCGGTGAAATTGTCACTCTTGATTTTGGTTACTTTGTTGATGGCTACACAGCTGATATTACACGAACTTTTGCTGTGGGCGCAATTGACTCAGAGCTACGAGATATTTATGAAATTGTCAATGAGGCACGGCAACAGGTGATTGACCATGCCAAAGCAAGAATTTCCGGTGCCAAATTAGACGCATATGGCCGCAGCTTGATTAATGAAGCAGGCTATGGGGATGAATTTAATCACGGCATGGGTCACGGTATTGGTTTATCCGTTCATGAGTTGCCACAATCATACGGACCTGGAACGCCAAATCTTCATTTAAAAAACAACCAGGTCATCACAGTTGAACCCGGCATCTATATTCCGCAACTTGGTGGGGTACGAATTGAAGACGATATTATTATCAAGCACGATGGCGCCGAAGTAATTACCCGAGCGCCAACTGACTTAATCACGATTTAAAAAGGCTTTAACTTCTGTCAATGTTGCAATTTACCGATAGATAGTGCAAAATTGTAATGAGACGTTGTTGATAAACTAAATGAAACAGTTTAAATAAAATTGGAGGGCTTAGAATGGCAGAAGATTCAAAAATCATCTTAAGCAGCGAAGATCAGTCATTAGGCATGATTGAAGTAGCGCCACGAGTAATCGAATTAATTGCTGGAGTGGCTGCAAGTGAAGTGAGTGGTGTATCCCGTATGTATGGTTCCCTTGCTAACAGTGTAGGCGAACTTTTAGGACGGTCGGACCAACGCCGCGGTGTTAAGTTAGTTAATGATGGAGAGAATTTAACTATTGATATTGACGTATACATTGATTATGGGGCATCAGTTCCTAAGTTAGCGGCCAAAATTCAGGATCGGGTTAAGCAACAAGTAGCCTTAATGACTGACTTAACAATCAGCGAAGTTAACATCCACATTAAGGGTATTGTTACACCAAAGGAAGATAATGCGGTCGACCCTGACGATATTTTTGGGGAAAATGAAGATAAGGCTGGTGACAAGTAATGACGGCTAATCGCCATCAAGTTCGTGAAGAAGCTTTCCAAATCCTATTTGCCATGCAATCCAACCCAGAGGCCAGTTTAGAAAGTATTTATGAATCTTTGCCTCACCACTCAAAAGAAGTTCCTGAATACTTAACTACTCTTGTTAATGGGGTTCGTGACCACCAAGAGGAGCTCGATGAACAAATTAGCTCATTATTAGCTGAAGGTTGGCGGATTAACCGTTTAGCCCAAACAGACCTCATTATTTTACGGTTAGCAATATATGAAATCCAATATGTTAAGACCGTACCCACAGTTGTTGCAATTAATGAAGCGTTAGAATTAGCTAAGACATTTAGTAACGATAAGTCGCGAAAGTTCATCAATGGTGCCTTGGGAAAGTTTGAACAACAAGAAAAAAACAAGTAACTTAGGCTTTTCGTCAAGAAATACTGATTGTCCCCGGCATTCTGTGATGAGCTTGGATAAAGTAAAAGCTAGTGGTTTTGAGCTCCCAAGTTGGCAGGAAGCGTTGGAGAGATCTAAGGAAAAATAAGTGAAAATTAAAATTATTGTATTCCTATATTTTATTTTGCTTTCACAAACGAGATTTAAGTTCTCTAAAAGAATGTAAACTAATAAATAATTAACTAAATAGATACCACTTGAGTTTTTACATCAATCCTTGATTAAAAAGAGATTCTATATCAAAATGCAGTCTATTATTGCGTATTGAAGTGCCTCATAATTGTTAGACAAAGTTCTAACGATTGTGAGGCACTTTTTTATGACAAAATATAATTTTGAATTTAAGGCACAAATAGTTCATGAGCATCTTTCTACTTCCCAGAGTATTTATGACCTTGGTGAAAAATATGATATTAACCCAAAGCTCATTGCTAAATGGGTTCAAAGATATCGAATAGAAGGACATAATTCCCTGAAACCACGTCATAAATGGACATTTACTGCTGACTTCGAGTTAAATGTGATAAACTACTATCAAACTCATGAGGAATCTATGGTTGAGGTAGCGGCTCGGTTTGATATTTTAACGTCACAAATCTCAATTTGGCGTTCACAATTTGAACGACACGGTATTAAAGCTTTAGAACCTCACCCGAAGGGGGAGACCATCCAAGGTGAAATACACTAAGAAACAGCTTTGTCATCTCACTAATAAGACTGAAGTGGAACACTTAAAAGAAGAACTTACTAAGAAAAATCAAGAGCTCTATGACACAAAATTGGAGCGTGATATCTTAAAAAATTGATAACCCTGTTCGGCCCCTCAAGGCCAAGCAGAAACCCCAAATAGTGGATCAGATCAGGGAAGATCAATCATCATTGCCTAAGAAGCATCGCTATAAGATCGGCGATATCCTCAAAGAAATTGAACTTCCTAAGGCTACTTACCATAATGAACGTAAACGAATTGCTAACTATCATGATAAATACGCCAAAGTTAAGAAAGTAAGTCTTCAAATTGCCAAGCACGGCCAAGTACGTGGACGATGGACCTACGGTTATCGTCGTGTTAGTCAAAAACTGCAGGCAATGGGGATTCACTTAGCTGATATGACCATTAATAAGTTAATGGCTGAATTGGGTGTGCAGGTAACGTTGTTTAATCGCCACCGTAACGGAAAATCATCGTCTTATAAAGGTAAAGTTGGGAAAATTGCGAACAACCTATTAAAACAACAATTTAATGCCACAATCCCTTATCAGCTTCTCCATACCGATGCTTCCCAGGTTTGCTTAGCTAATCACAACTGATCTTACGTTTCTTCAATTACTGATGAGGCTAGTAAGAAAGTCTTAGCTTTTCAAGTTAGTCCACATCCTGATCGGCAGTTGATCACTGCCACTCTCAACGAATTACTTACAAAGTTACCTGATGGCGCCACGCCTATTATTCATTCCAATCGGGGTTGGCATTATCAGTTAGGTTACTATACTCAAAAATTGGCTGATAATAATTTTGTTCAAAGCATGTCCCGTACGGAAAATTGTCATGATAATGCACCAACTGAAAGTTTTTTCCATTTGCTTAAAACAGAGTTACTAGATGGTTTTCTACCGTGTAAAGATTTAGTTGAGTTTAAGGCACTTTCATCTCAATACATTCATTACTTTAATTACGAGCGCATCTCATTAAAAACGAAAGGTATGACTCCGGTCGAATACCAGAATCATACCTTGACAGCTTAAATATTCAATTTTATCCAACTTTTATGAGGCACTTCATATTGATGAAGGGATTTTTTATTTGTTTCTTAAATTATAAATTGGTAAGATATTTATATTATCAGATTTATCATTCAGGTACTAAAAAGTCTGAAAGGGTTTATAACTCAATACGCCAATTAATTCAAGAAGAATTTTGATAATTCTCAGAATGAGTTGAGCTAGTGAGGAACCACTTGCTTCTTCTTCTGCAAGAAAGCAACAAGCTTGCATAATTGCATTTAACATTGTGATTACTGCACCTCCATTATTATTAATGAGTTGGAAAAGGCAATAGCCAAGTATAAAATTGAACATTGACCCAAGCCTGATGGGTTATAGTTCATCGCAGCCCTCTTTGCTAGCAACCTATTTTTCCATAGGTGTAAGAGTGGTTGCTTTTTATTTTAAATTTAAGGAACAAAACATGAAAAATATTACTGATTATATGAAAATAAAAAATATGATTTGTAAAGATAGTGGAACATGTAAGGGGCTAAAAGAATTAGATACAAAGTATAGGCATTTTGATGCTTCCTTATCAAACAATGTAAAAAGGAAAGTCATTGAGTCTATTTTGCATAGTGAGAAGTATGTAGCTAAATATAGGCACTTACCTTTTATTGAGTTTCCGATTACCTTTAATAAATATAGTCGGCAGAAAAATAGGTATAAGAAAGAACGAATAATATCATTACCTTCTCATCATGATGCTTTATTGTATAAAATTTATTCAAAGATACTTTCTGCTTGCTATGAAAACTTCTTGAAAGATAAAGGGCTTCAAAAAATACCAATCGCATATAGAAAAAATCACTCAAATATAACGGGCGCGAAAGAAGCAATCGATAGAATTAGCTCCCAGAGTTCGTGGATTATAAAAGGAGATTTCTCGAACTTCTTTCCTAGCATCAATCATAATGTGTTGATAAAAAATATAAAAACAGTTTTAAGAAGTGTGGAAGGCGGGAAACTGTCAAGTGATTGGATTACAGTATTGAGAAGTTTGATGAATTATCGATATATTACGCTCAAGAATATTGAAAAAGTCTTAGGTGACAAAAGTAAAGTAGGTAATTCGTATGTAAAAGACTTAAAAGAGTTAGATGCACTGATAAAAAATAGAGAACTCAAAGTTTCTAAAAAACAAAGGGTTGGAATACCACAAGGGACAGCGTTAAGCGCGGTATTAGCTAATGTATATATGATAGAGTTTGATGAATGGGTTACTAATTACTTACGAACATTTGATGGGTTTTATAGGCGATATTCGGATGACTTTATTATTGTGATTCCGGCAAATCTTGTTGATATTCATGACATAAATACTATAAAAGAAAAAATTATTGCTAGAAGTAGTAGAAAATTATCTTTAGTCATAAAAAAGTCAAAGACAGATGTTTATTATTTTGACAATTCGCCCCAGATAAATAAAGGAATACTCCGTGTGAATTCAAGGAATAATATGTTAAGCAAAAGTGAGCTAAATTATTTAGGCTTTTCATTTGATGGTAAAAGAGTAAATCTACGTCCTAAGACTATCTACAAATTTCGCTACAAGGGGAAAAGAGCGGTTATTTCTTTAGCCGAGAATATTTATATGTACGATAAGGAGCGCAATAATAAAAATAAAAATCTAACTCGGCAAGAGAAATTTATTAAAGAAAGTGTCGATAAAGGATATAGTATTCCAAAAAGAAGTAAGTACACGCGAATGTACCTAGTAGATAGACCAATAAACAAGAGGAATTTTATATCTTATGCATATAACGCTCAAAAGATTTTCTCGGAAAATAGTGGAAATTATGAAGTCAATATTTTAAAACAGGCACGTAGACAGTTAGGATATTTACAAAGACGATTTCACAAGAAAAGATCAGATTTAAGCAACTAAATGGCGAGGTACTTTATTATTACAAATAATTAGGTACCTTTTTATTTTAAATCTCCTCAACCCACATTCCACCAAGTCCAATATGGTAAAATAATCCTAGTAAAAATTAGAAGGGAAGGATTGTCAAATGGCAACACTAATTGATGGACGCGCGGTCGCAAAAGAATTAAATCAACGCACGGCAGAACGGGTTGCTGAACTAGCAAAAAAAAATATCATTCCCGGTTTGGCAGTGATTTTGGTAGGCAATGATCCTGCCAGTAAGATCTACACCAATATGAAAAATAAGAAGGCGGAAGAATTGGGCATCCACTCAATTTTGGCGACCTATCCAGAAAATGTGAGTCAAGAAGAGTTGGTTCATGATATTCGAGAGCTGAATACCGACGACTCCATTGATGGAATCATGATTCAAGAACCGTTGCCAGACCACCTAGATGGCAAGGCATTGATTGATGAGATTGCGCCAAATAAAGATGTTGATGGTTTCCATCCTTTTAATGTCGGTAACCTGTTCAACAATGTTCCTGGTAATTACCCAATCAGCTGTACACCACGGGGCATCATGACTCTCCTAAACCACTACAATGTAGACCTTCAAGGAAAGCTAGCCGTTGTTATCGGGCGGAGCATCCTGGTCGGTAAGCCAATGATTGCCTTATTGACCAATGCTAATGCAACGGTAATTGCGACTAACCACTATACAGATGATTTGGCATCTTTGACGCGGCAAGCGGACATTGTAGTCGCGGCGGCCGGTGTTAAGCATTTGGTAACTGGAGACATGATTAAGGTGGGGGCAACAGTAATTGACGTCGGAATCCACCGAGAAGCTGATCACAAACTCACGGGTGATGTTGACTTTGCAAGTGTTGAACCAGTAGCAGCTAAGATTACACCAGTGCCGGGTGGGGTGGGACCAATGACAATTGCTACCTTGATGGAACAAACAGTGGACCTAGCAGAATGGAGACGCAATGGATAGGAATCAATATTTAACGGTAAGCCAATTAACGAGCTACCTCAAACAAAAATTTGACCGTGATCCCTATTTAAAAACGGTCTATTTAACAGGTGAATTGTCCAATTTCCGTTTGCGACAACGGCATCAATACTTTAGCATTAAGGATGAGAATGCAGTGATTGATGCGGTCATGTTTGAACACCAATTCCGCCAGGTCAACTTCACGCCAGAAACGGGAATGAAAATTTTGGTGGTCGGTCACATTAGCCTGTACGAGAAGAGCGGGCGCTATCAAATCTACGTGGACAAGATGGAGCCGGATGGACTAGGGGCCCTTTACCTCCAATTTGAGCAATTAAAGAAAAAGCTGGGTGCAGAAGGACTCTTTGATCAAATTCCAAAGCCCATCCCCCAGTTTCCTAAGCGAATCGCGGTTGTTACCAGTCTGGACGGGGCGGTTATTCGAGATATCAACACAACGGTGCGGCGGCGTTACCCGATTGCCCAAGTCGTCCTCTTCCCGACAGTTGTTCAAGGGGATAAGGCCGCCGCTGATATTGCCCGGCAAATCAAGCGCGCTAATGAGATGGGAAACTTTGACACGATGATTATCGGTCGTGGCGGGGGTTCCCTAGAGGATTTATGGCCGTTTAACGAGGAAGTAGTGGCTCGCGCGATTGCAGAGAGTGATATTCCAATTATTTCCTCGGTTGGTCACGAAACCGACACAACGATTGCGGATCTGGTAGCTGATCAGCGGGCTGCTACGCCAACAGCCGCTGCTGAATTAGCCACGCCAATTCGGCTAGCGGACGTTCTGATGACTCTGCAAGAAGATCAGACCAGGTTGAACAACACAATGCGGAAAATGATCGATTTCTACAGTAAGCAATTGCAAAAACAGCTGCAGAGCTACATTTTTCAGCAACCAAGCCGCTTATACGAAAATTACGCCCAAAAGCTTGACCAGTTGACCCAGTCCTTAGAAAATACGGTCACGAATACTGTTAAGGATCATCGCATGCAAGTTCAACAGCTAAAAGCACGACTAGAACTGCATTCACCACA
The DNA here is from genome assembly GCA_041225415.1 of Lactobacillaceae bacterium 24-114. Taxonomy (GTDB): domain Bacteria; phylum Bacillota; class Bacilli; order Lactobacillales; family Lactobacillaceae; genus Limosilactobacillus. The sequence continues at coordinate 77,444 of JBCLSJ010000002.1, read as the reverse complement.
ACATGCAATCGAAAAACGCCAACAGGAACTAAGCCAGTTGGCGGACCGCTTAACGGTAATGGCGGAAAACGACATGAATAGCCGCCAACAACAATTGTCCAACTTGATCCAGCAATTGGATTCATTGAGTCCCTTAAAGATCATGGATCGGGGTTACACCTACGTGACATACCGGCGTTCAGTGGTTAATTCAGTTGAGAAACTGAAAGCAGACCAACAGGTAACGTTGCATTTTAAGGACGGCAATGCGAAGGCAAAGATTACAAAGATAGAGGAGAATAATTAGCATGGCAGAAAAACAAGCGCCAACTTTTGAAGAACAATTAACCCAGCTTCAACAAATCGTTAACCACCTAGAACAAGGTAACGTGCCCCTAGAAGAAGCTCTTGACCAATACAAGGACGGGATCGAACTAGCGCGGGCCTTGCAAAAGAAGCTGACTTCAGCAGAGAAGACCCTGGGTACCCTAATTGATGATCAAGGTGAAGAACATCAATACGAAAAGTCGACGGATGACCCAAGTAATAACGGTGGTGGAAACCGTGGCTTTGGGACCGACCAAGATCCGATGGGTGAATAATAATGACCGAAGTAGGGGAATTAAAAGAACAAATTGACCAATACCTTGAAGAAAATTTAGGCAAGAATATTGATCAAGCAACTTTACGGGAGTCAATGGCCTATTCCGTTGAGGCTGGGGGTAAACGATTACGTCCGGCATTAACTTTGGCGATTGTCAAAGCCCTGGGTGGCCAGTTGACTCCAGATGTTATGCGGGCAGCGACAGCGTTAGAGCTTTTACATACCTATTCGCTGATCCACGATGATTTACCAGCGATGGACAATGACGACTTGCGCCGGGGAGTACCAACCAACCACCGGAAATTTGGTGCGGGGATGGCGACCTTGGCCGGGGATGGTTTGTTGACACTGGCCTTCCAATGGTTAACGGACAACGATTTGCCAGTTGCCACGAAATCCCGGTTGACGCTGGAATTAGCTAAGGCAGCCGGCCCAGCAGGTATGGTGGCTGGCCAGGCACGGGATATCGAGGGGGAGAAGAAACATCTTGACTTGGACCAACTTCGCTGCCTTCATCGGCAAAAAACAGGGGCATTGTTAGAATACTCTCTCTTAGCTGGGGGAATTCTGGCCGGCCAGACAGAAGAAATTAACCAGTTGTTGGCCGCTTTTGGTGCCCAATACGGTTTAGCCTTCCAAATTTATGATGATTTGATGGATGTAGTGGGAACGACCGCGGAGATGGGGAAAGTTGTCCATAAGGATGCGGATGAACACAAGAATACGTACCCAGAATTGTTGGGAGTATCTGGAGCGACCGAGCAACTCCATGCAACCTTAGCCAAGGCGGATAAAATCAAGCTGGAATTGGCAGCCAAAACTGGTCGTGATTTGAGTATTTTAAATGAATTTTTAGCTTATTTTAAACTGTGAGGGTAAGTACATGGAAAAGGAACGTGTTGATATTTTACTTGTCAAGCAAGGACTGTTTGACTCACGCGAGCAAGCTAAGCGCGCAGTAATGGCTGGAGAAATTTTAGGAAAAAACAACGAGCGGCTCGATAAGCCAGGGGAAAAGATTCCCGTAACAACGACCTTACATATGAAAGGGCATAAGATGCCTTATGTTAGTCGAGGTGGGCTTAAGTTAGCCAAGGCGCTCAAAGTATTCGATATTAGTGTTCAAGATAAGGTTGTATTGGATATTGGCTCGTCTACTGGTGGTTTTACCGATGTGATGCTGCAAAATGGGGCTAAGTTGAGCTATGCTCTCGATGTAGGAACCAACCAGCTTGTTTGGCAATTGCGTGAAGATCCTCGAGTTGTGGTGATGGAACAAACGAATTTCCGTTATAGTAAGTTAGAGGACTTTACCTCCGGACAGCCTGAATTTGCTTCAATTGATGTTTCTTTCATTTCGCTGGAATTAATCTTGCCACCTTTGGCAAAGATTTTGCGTCCAGGTGGCGAGGTAGTAGCATTGATTAAACCGCAATTTGAAGCCGGAAAAGATAAGGTAGGGAAGCACGGCATTGTTAAGGATCATACTGTGCATAAGGAAGTGTTGGCGAAGGTTCTTGATTTTGCAATTGCAGATGGGTATGATGTTCTCAATTTAGATTTCTCGCCAATTAAAGGTGGCCAGGGAAATATCGAGTTTTTGGTCCATTTGAAATTGGTGGGTGAGCCAGGAAAAATTGCTGATGAAGTTGATATAAATCACGTTTTGTCAAATGCTGATGGGGAGCTTAATAAACAAAAAGGGTGATGAAAAATGAAAAAGGTAGAGCGGCAGGAATTAATTCGCGAGATTATTACGCATAATCAAATTGAACGACAAGATGATTTGGTTAAAGCGCTAGAAAAACAAGGGGTTAAAGCTACACAGGCGACGATTTCACGAGACATTAAGGAACTGCAGTTGGTAAAGGTGCCAGCAACTAACGGAGGATACCGTTACGCGCTGCCTAGCCAGGGAAACCTGGACAGTCAAGATCGGTTAAGCAGGGAATTGACGCAAAATTTGGTTTCATTAAAGCGACAAAATCAATTTATTTCGCTGTTAATGCGTCCGGGGAATGGTCCAATGATGGCCACCTTGATTCGTCAATTTGAAGATGAGGGAGTTTTCTCGACAATTGGGGATGACGCGGGTGTATTAGTAACATGTATATCTGATGAAGCAGCCGAAAAAATAGAAGGAATGCTACGAAGCTTAATTACTAGGGGTGACTAAATGTTACAGGAATTGACGATTGATAATTTAGCAATTATTAAGCACTTATCCTTAGATTTTGCGGAAAATATGACGGTGTTGACCGGTGAAACTGGTGCCGGTAAGTCGATTATTATTGATGCAGTCGGCCTGCTTGCGGGTGGACGCGGGTCACAGGAATTTATTCGTCGGGGAGCAGATAAACTATCTCTTCAAGGACAATTTATTTTTCCTAATGACCCTGATTTTATTCAGCTCCTTGATACGTTAGGAATTGATCACGAAGATGGTGTTTTAATCATCTCTCGAGAAATTTACCGAGGTGGACGCAATATTATCCGTGTTAACGGTAGCTTGATTAATACCACGACTTTGCGGAAAATCGGTGCTGGCTTAGTTGATATTCAAGGACAAAATGAGCATCAGTCGTTGCTGCAGCCAGAGATGCACTTAGGTATGCTCGATCAGTATGCTGTCCGTGAAGTAACTCCCATTTTAGAAGAATATCGGCAAAAATACGCGGAGTATACTTCATTAAAGAGTGCTGTTAAGAAAAGGCAAAATAACGAGCAACAATGGGCTCAGCGTCTAGATATGTTGCGTTACCAGGTTAATGAAATTGAGGAGGCGCAGTTAAAGCCGGATGAGGAAGAAGAATTGACTAGTGAACGAACTCGACTAGAGCATTTCCAACAGATCAATAATGCCTTACAACAAGCCGTGACAGTTTTCAATGGTAGTGATCAACAATCAGTCCTTGATCAAGTGGGGACTGTCATGGATTCCGTTAATGAAATTGCTGAATTTGATGATGACTACAATTTGTTAAGTAAATCAATTAATGATGCTTATTACTCACTGCAAGATGTGGCGAATGAAGCTAGTCAACAGTTAGATTTACTAGAATTCGATGAGGGCCGTCTCCAAGAAATAGATCAGCGCTTGACGACCATTGGAGACTTGGAACGAAAATATGGTGATACATTACCAGATGTTCTTTCTTATTATAAGAAAATAAAAGTTGAGTTAAATTCGATGGAAGAGGCCTCTGATTCGGCTAACGATTTAGAAGAACGACTTGGGCAAGCTGAAGAGCAGCTAACGAAGATGGGACAAAAACTAAGTCAAACTCGTCAAAAAGCTGCTCACGAATTGAACAAGTTAGTTGACCAGCAGTTAAAGGAATTATATATGGAAAAGGCCCACTTTGAAGTAAATTTTGCAAAGACAAATGGAATTAGCTTTACTCCAGATGGAATTGACCAAGTCGAATTCTACATCCGCACTAACCCGGGTGAATCAATGGGGCCGCTAGCTAAAATTGCTTCTGGTGGTGAATTGTCTCGGGTCATGTTAGCCTTGAAGACGATTTTTGCGCAAAATGATGGTGTAACCAGTATTATCTTTGATGAAGTTGATACTGGTGTGAGTGGTCGGGTAGCTCAGGCAATTGCCGACAAAATTAGGGTGATTGCAGAAAATTCTCAAGTCTTATGTATTACTCATCTGCCACAAGTGGCTGCCGTTGCTCAACACCATTTTCTTATTCAAAAGCATGTTACGGATGGTCGGACTACCACAATGGTGAATGGCCTGGATAATGATGAACGGGTAAATGAATTGGCCCGGATGTTATCTGGAGAAAAGATTACCAAATTAACGAAGGAACATGCCCAGGAATTATTGAGGATGGCACAAGATTAGATTGGAACGCAGTGGACACCACTTGAAGCCAATGAAAATTATCTTCAAGCTGAGGATTTTCTTAACGAAGCGGGCCAAAAATCCTCTCCAACTTCAAAGAAAAATTTCACTGCTGAGTCTATAAGTGATTCTTAAACATTTCGAATATATAAAAAATAAGTGTCCAGCATTCTTGTTTATCGAGTGCTGGACACTTATTTTGCATATTTAGCAGGCTTTTAAATTAATGTATTTAGAAAATAACTTAAATATTTGATACGTAGCGAATTTGGTCAAAGTTCACTACATAGTCGATGTTCCTGTTATGAATAAGATAGCGACCATCCTTTAGTTTCTTCAGTGTACCGTAAATATTAACCGGGTAACCTGCATTATTAACAGGGATTAACTGGAAAAAGGCTCGTAGTTGCTTTGTCATGACTTGTTGGAGGAAGAGTTGACGTTGCTTTTTTGGTTGAGGTGTAAGAAGGACAACAGGTAAAGCTTGGGATGGAGCTTCAGTCTTGATTAGTTGGTGTAGCGTGTGGTTAATTGCATTAGAAGCGGTCTTAAAGATAGATTGTTCCATTTGCATAATTTACATCTCCGAACATTTGTTTGTATTAACAGTATACGAACAAATGTTCACTATTGCAAGTCCCTAATTTAAAATTAATAAATCTAAGGGAAAGAAGCCGTAAAGAGTTGATTTTATATCATAATTAGTGCATTATATTTATAATACTTTAAAGAATAGGAGTCTCAGTATGGCAAAACGGGGAATGTTAATTGTTCTTTCTGGTCCTTCTGGTGTTGGTAAAGGAACTGTCCGGAAGGCAATTTTCGATTCAAATAACGATTTCCAATATTCAGTTTCGATGACGACACGGAAGCCACGTCCTGGTGAAAAGAACGGTGTTGACTACTACTTTGTTTCTAAAGAAGAGTTCGAACATGAAATCCAAACTGGTGGAATGTTAGAGTATGCAAAGTATGTTGACAACTATTATGGAACGCCTTTAAAATATGTTAATGAAAGCTTAGATGCTGGGAAGGATGTTTTCCTAGAAATCGAAGTTAATGGTGCAATGCAGGTGCGTTCTAAGTGTCCAGATGGTGTCTTCATTTTCTTGACACCACCAGATCTTGAGGAATTGAAGCAACGGCTAATTCACCGAGGCACTGATAGTATGGAAGTAATCAACAAACGGATTCATACTTCTTTTGAAGAAATTCGAATGATGCAAAATTATGACTATGCTGTCGTTAATGATGAAGTGCCAAATGCAGTAGAAAAAATTAAGGACATTATTCGTACTGAGCGTTTACGAGTGAATAGAGTAATGCCACGGTACTTGGAAATGTTAGGAGGTTCTGAAAAATGATTCTTTTCCCATCTGTTGATGAATTATTAAAGCGGATTGATTCTCGTTATTCATTAGTAATGCTTGCTAGTAAGCGGGCTCACGAAATGGAACGAGGAGCTGCTCCATTGCTTGACCACTACTATTCAAGCAAGCCAGTAGGTAAGGCCTTAGAAGAAATTGAGGCTGATAAGGTAACGATTGACCCAGACCATTTTGAAGATTTGCAAGATTAGTTTAAGTTAGAAAAGAGGCCGGTGAAAATGCTTTTGTATTTCGCCGGCCTTCAATTTTTGCAATTTAAGCGTAAATGATATAATCAACATTGAATTACTCAAGGGAGGAATGAGAGATGGCAAGAATTGCAGTATACATGAGTGGTGGTATAGCAATTTATAAGGGGATTGAAGTAGTGCGTCAGCTGCAAAAACAAGGTCATGAGGTTCGGGTGGCAATGACGAAGAATGCAACCAAATTTGTTGCCCCCGTTACCCTCCATGCTTTGACCCACCAACCAGTCTTGACTTCCCTTTGGTTGAATGATGAAGAACCAGTTCCCCACATTGAACTTGCCGATTGGTCCGAGTTAGCCTTAGTTGTTCCGGCCACTGCTAACATTATTGCTAAAATGGCTAATGGAATTGCGGACGATGCAGTTTCCACAGCCTTATTAGCCACCGCAGCGCCAAAAGTCGTTGTTCCTGCAATGAATACTAATATGTGGGGTGCACCGGCAGTTCAACGAAATATCCAGCAGATTCAGGCTGATGGAACCAAAATCATTTTCCCAGAAACGGGGATGCTGGCAGAAGGATATTCAGGTAAAGGCCGGTTACCAGAGCCGACAGCTATAGTTGACCAGCTTAAGCAATTAGTGACGTCGACCACAGACTCAACCTTATTAAAGGGGAAACGAGTTCTGATTACAGCTGGGGGCACACGCGAACCGATTGACCCTGTACGTTTTATTGGCAACCGTTCTTCTGGCAAGATGGGAATTGCATTGGCGCAGGCTGCTGTAGAGGCTGGTGCTGAAGTTAATTTAATTGCGGGACAAATCTCCGTAGACTTGCCGACAGACTCTCATATCCATGTTTTTCGTGTCGAAACGAGCGAAGAACTACTCAATAAAACCAATGAATTATTTGCTCAGGCAGACATTTTAATTATGGCAGCGGCTGTGGCTGATTTCCGCCCAGCCATCGTCGCAGACAAGAAAATAAAAAAGCAAGCAGACCAAGACGATACTCAATTAACCTTAGTAAAAACGACTGATATTCTGCAGACAATGGGGGAAAAAAAACAATCGGGTCAAGTAATTGTTGGCTTTGCGGCTGAAACAAATGATCTTTTGACAAATGCCAAACACAAATTAGCCAGCAAGAATGCAGATATGATTATTGCAAATAGCGTTGGCGGGCCAAATAGTGCCTTTGGTAATGATCACAACGAGGTCACAATTTTGCGTCCTCACCAGGAAACTTTTAAAATTTCTCGGTTGGCGAAGACGGAGTTAGCACGAAAAATAATCCAAGTAATTGCAAATGAAATGAGGTGAAACAATTAAATGGCACAATTAGCTCAGGTGGTAGTAGATGTTCCCACCATGCAAACTAACCAGCCTTATACTTATAAAATCCCTCAACATTTGGAACACCAGATTGAACTAGGCATGCGGGTGATTGTGCCTTTTGGTAACGGTCACCGTGAATTACAGGGCTTTGTTGTTGGCTTAGATGAAGAGCTTGATTATCAAGGTGAATTAAAAGATATCAAAGCACTGATGGATCTCCAGCCGGCGATGAATGATGAACTTTTGCAGTTGAGTAAATGGCTTGCTGATGACACCTATGCCTTTTGGATTACGAGCATTTACACGATGCTACCGAATGCCTTAAAAGCCAAATCAACACGAATAGTTAAGATTGTGGATGAAGTTAGTGAAGAAGTGAGCTTTGATATTTTTCATGGCAAAGATGAGCTTGATTTTGCGGACATTCAGGATAATCTACAAATTTTAAGCATCCTCCTCAAACTACAGAAGGAAGGGAAGGTTAGTTTTGAATATCGCGTGGCAGATAAGGCGCGAACCAAAACAGTCCAGGGTATCCGACCTCTTCTGGATTTTGAAGGTTTGGAAGACCAACGCAGCTCATTGCGAGCTAATGCCCACTCACAAAACAAGTTGCTTTCTTACCTTCAGAGCATCATCGGGAAAACAGTTAAGCAGAGCGATGCGGAAAGGGTCACTGGCCTCAAAGCAGGTATTTTCAATACGGGAGTACAAAAAGGATGGCTGGAGAAAGTGCCCGTTGAGGTTTACCGTACACCTACAGATGGTAGCGCAAACCCTGGTCAATTGTCGCAACCACTAAAATTAAACGATGAGCAACAGGTTGCTGTTGACCAGATTTCAAACGCGGTTAATGAGCAGCAAGCGACAACTTTTCTATTAGAAGGGGTGACCGGGAGTGGCAAGACGGAGGTTTATTTGCAGTCAATTCAGCATGCCTTGGAAAAGGGACGAACAGCCTTGATGTTAGTACCGGAGATTTCCTTGACCCCACAGATTGTTGACCGTGTTCAACGTCGCTTTGGTTCGAAGGTAGCTGTACTTCATAGTGCATTATCAAATGGCGAGCGTTTTGATGAGTGGCGCCGGATTCGACGAGGAGAGGCTCAAGTCGTAGTTGGTGCACGGTCCGCTATTTTTGCACCGCTTGAAAACTTAGGCTTGATTATCCTCGACGAAGAGCATGAAACCAGCTATAAGCAAGATGAATCGCCTCGCTACCATGCGCGTGAAGTTGCAAAATGGCGAGGAAAGTACAATCACGCTCCCGTCGTCTTAGGCTCAGCAACGCCGAGTTTAGAAAGTCGGGCTCGAGCAATGAAGGGTAAATATCAACTCCTTCGTCTAAAGCATCGGGTTAATAAACAACCGTTGCCACCAATCCAGATTGTCGATATGCGGTCAGAGATTAAGGAACGCGGCGAAACTAATTTTTCCAGTCCATTATTAGATAAGTTAACTGACCGGCTCATGCGCAACGAACAGAGTATCCTAATGCTCAACCGGCGTGGATATTCTTCGTTTATGATGTGTCGGGATTGTGGGGAGGTATTGAAATGTCCTAACTGTGATATTTCTTTGACCCTTCACATGGATACTTATTCTATGAAATGCCATTACTGCGGTCATGAAGAGTCGATTCCGCGTACCTGTCCAAATTGTGGTAGTCGAGAGATTCGCTACTATGGAACAGGAACAGAAAAGGTAGAGCAGGAATTGCACCAGCTTTTGCCAAATGCTCGAATTATTCGGATGGACGTGGATACGACTCGGAAAAAAGGGATGCACGCAAAACTACTTCGCCAATTTGGTCACCACCAAGCCGATATTTTGCTCGGCACCCAGATGATTGCGAAGGGACTCGATTTTCCTAATGTAACCTTGGTTGGTGTGCTGAATGCGGACACCGGATTGGGTTTACCGGATTTTCGGGCCAGCGAGCGCACCTTTGACCTTTTAAATCAGGTTAGTGGCCGTGCTGGTCGGGCAGATAAAAAGGGGGAAGTGGTCTTGCAGACCTATAATCCCGACCACTATGCCATTAAGCTAGCACAGAAAAATGACTATGAACAATTCTTTAAACGTGAAATGACTCTCCGTCATCAGGGTAGCTATCCGCCATATTATTTCACCGCTAGAATCATGGTCAGTCACGAAGATGAGGCAGTGGCAGCACGTATTATCACCCAGATTCATCAGGAGTTAGTCCAAAAATTACTTCCGTCAACGATTGTTCTGGGGCCAACTCCGCGCGCAATTGCTCGCATAAAACGCCGGTACTACTATCAAATTGTTATTAAATATAAAAAGGATCCTTATCTTCATCCTCTTCTGCACCAAATTCTACAATCAACGCAAAGCAAGGGTTACCGGGATGTGAGAGTGTCTATTGATCCGGATCCGCAATACTTTATGTAAGAACTGAAAGGATGATTTATTTATGTCAACATCAATCGTATTCATGGGTACGCCAGAGTTTGCTGTACCGATTTTAAACAGCTTAATTGAAAATCCTGACTATGATGTGAAGGCTGTCCTTACGCAACCAGACCACCGTATTGGTCGGAAGCATATTCTGACTCCTAGCCCCGTTAAAAAATTAGCAGTTGAAAATGGTATTACTGTTCTTCAACCAGCTAAACTCGGCGGTAGTGAAGAGATGCAAAAAGTAATTGATATGCAGCCTGATCTCTTAATTACTGCGGCTTATGGTCAATTCTTACCAACTAAACTACTTGAGGCAGCTCAAATTGCAGCGATTAATGTTCACGGCTCTTTACTGCCAAAGTATCGTGGGGGTGCCCCTGTCCAATACGCCATTATCAATGGGGATAAGGAGACCGGGATAACGATCATGTACATGGTCAAGAAGATGGATGCTGGTGATATGATTTCCCAACGTGCTATTCCGATTGAAAAGACCGATGATAATGGAATAATGTTTGAAAAATTAAGCTTTCTTGGTCGGGACCTCTTATTAGAAACCTTGCCTAAACTCATAGCTGGCAACATTAATTCAACACCACAGGACCCTAATATGGTAACCTTCTCACCGAATATTTCTGGTGAACAAGAGCAAGTTGATTACACAATGACCGCCCAAGCAATTGACAACAAGGTGCGGGGGTTGCGACCAGCGCCGATTGCCAATATGATTGTGGATGGCTTGCGGACGAAGATTTATGATGTCACTCCCCTAGATGAAAAGACGAACCTGGCTGCTGGCAAAGTGGTCCGTGTTGATAAGCACCATTTAGTCGTTTCAGCCGGTGAAGGGACTGTTTACCAAATCAACGAATTGAAGCCCGCTGGAAAGCAAAAGATGAATATTACGGCTTACCTCAATGGCCACCAAAATATTCATGAAGGGGACCAGGTAATTACCAATGACTAAGTACACGCCTCAAAATGCCCGCGGCTTAGCTTTTACTTCCCTTGAGCGAATTGACCGAACAAAGGCCTATTCTAATTTACAAGTTGACCAGTCAATCCAACATTCGCAATTGAGTCCTGCTGACAGGCGTTTAATGACCAATATTGTTTACGGAACACTTCAGCATCAGATTACTCTAGATTATTGGCTTGACCAATTGACTAGGGGCAAAAAAATGGATTCTTGGGTCCGAATTCTCCTATTGAGTGCCTTTTACCAATACCACTACCTCGACCGGGTCCCCGATTGGGCCATCACGGATGAAACAATTGAGATTGCTAAGCATCGGGGGAATCCTGGAGTGCGGAAGTTTGTTACCGGAGTCTTACACGCGGCATTACGGAAAGGTTTCCCCGACTTATCTGGGATTGAGCCTTTAGAAAAACGTCTCTCAATTCAAGCTAGTCTTCCTGAATGGCTAGTTAAGTTACTAATTAATGAATACGGCCAAGAAGAAACAAGAAAAATTTTTGCTTCAATTAATGAACCGGCCCATCTTTCAATCCGGGTGAATACTAAAAAGACCTCCCTAGAAGAAGTCGAGGAAAAATTGGCTGCAGTAGGCGTGGAAACCGCCCGCAGTCAAATTGTGCCAAATGGGTTAGTTATCAATAAGGGGAATGTGATTGACTCACCACTCCTCGCTGACGGCCTCATCACTGTTCAAGATGAAAGCGCCATGCTTGCGGTTGATAGCATGGATATTCAGCCAGGTTTTAAGGTGCTTGACGCTTGTGCTGCGCCTGGTGGGAAGACCGTTCAGATTGCCGAAAAACTTTCCGCTGAAGAAGACGGTAAGGTAGTAGCATTAGATATTCATAAACACAAGGTTAAGCTAATTCAAAAAAATGCTAAACGGATGGGAGTCGATGATGTTGTTCATGCCTGTCAACTTGATGCAAGAAAGGTCGATGAAGCTTTTGATGATGAGGAATTTGATCGTGTTTTAGTTGATGCTCCATGTAGTGGGATTGGTCTTTTAAGGCGAAAACCTGAAATTCGTTATACTAAATCACCAGAAGATATTTTACAGCTACACAAAATTCAGCTTGCAATTTTAAATGCAGTTGCCCCAAAAGTAAAAAAAGGCGGTATAATTACATTTAGCACGTGCACTATTATGCAAGAAGAAAATCAGCAAACAGTTCATCAATTCTTGCAAGGTCATCCAGATTTTGTGTTGGAAGTGACTAAGATGAGCCGTGCGGTTAAAGGCGATCGAGAATCGGCAACTTTAACAATCTTGCCGAGTGATTATGATTCCGATGGCTTCTTTATTAGTAGCTTAAAACGAAAGCTGTAGAAAGGAACCAATAAGTTATGATAGTTGCATATCAGTCAGATATCGGCCAGCAAAGAAAACAAAACCAAGACCGTGTGGGGAAATTTGTTTCACCAGATGGTCCTTTGTTAGTTGCTGTGGCTGACGGAATCGGTGGAAATCGTGGTGGCGATGTCGCTGCAGAGATAACCCTTAAACATCTTGGTCGCCAATTTGAAGAGACAGCACCCGCAACATCACTCGAAGCAATTCGGTGGTTTGCCCGTGAAGTCCAATTAATCAATGACGAAATTATTGAAAAATCAAAAGAAAAGCTAAAATATCAAGGTATGGGGACTACGCTTGTTGCTGCAATTGTGTATGATGGCGAGATTGTAGTTGCCAATATAGGTGATAGTCGGGGCTATGTTCTTCATGACGATTTGCTTACTCAGGTAACGATAGATCATTCACTAGTTAATGAATTGATTCGTCGCGGTGATATAACCGAAGAAGAAGCAAAATTATATCCACAAAATAACATTATTACCCGGGCAATAGGGGTATCAAATGATGCCCAGATTGAAGTAAATCGGTTCAAATTTGACCATCATGATCAATTGCTATTATGTTCTGATGGTCTTTCTAAAATGATAAGTCGAGCACAAATGAAAGACATTCTTGTAGAAAAAGAACCGCTTGAAAAAAAGTGTTCGCAATTAATCAATATGGCAAACGATGCTGGTGGCCCTGATAATATTACCGTCCTGATCTGTTTAGCTGAAGACCAGGAGGGTTAGCAATGAATCCTGGATACGAAATCGGGAAACGATACAGGATTATTCGCGCGCTTGGTGAAGGTGGGATGGCCAATGTTTATTTGGCGTACGATAAAGTGCTTGATCGTAATGTCTCTGTCAAGGTATTACGATTGGATTTACGTGATGACCCGAATACCAAACGGCGCTTTGAAAGAGAAGCACTTGCCGCAACCCAATTAAATGATCCACATATTGTAGGAGTTTACGATATTGGTGAAGATAGTGGCATGCAATACATGGTAATGGAATATATTAAGGGAATGGATTTAAAGGACTATATCAAAAAAAATTACCCTATTCCCTTAGAACAAGTAATCGATATTATGGAACAGATTTTATCTGCTGTTCAAGCGGCTCACGATCACGGTATTATTCATCGTGACCTTAAGCCGCAAAACATCTTGATTGATGAAAATAAGAATGTAAAAATTACAGATTTTGGAATAGCTGTAGCAGCCTATCAAGATTCACTTACACAAACGAATACCTTGATGGGGTCTGTTCACTATCTGTCACCAGAACAGGCCCGAGGCAGCATTGCCACCAAGCAATCGGATATTTATTCTTTAGGAATTATTCTTTATGAATTGTTAACTGGTCATGTTCCTTTTGAAGGGGAGACGGCGGTTTCAATTGCATTGAAACACTTTAAAGATGAGATTCCATCAGTGCGGCAAATTAATCGAAGTATCCCTCAGGCGCTGGAAAATGTTGTCTTAAAGGCCACGGCGAAGAATCCCAAGGATCGGTATGAGTCTGCAGCAGCAATGGCTGAGGATCTGAAGACTTCACTTAGTCAACAGCGTTATCAAGAACCTCGTTTACAATTTAATAAGAGTGATGATGGAGAAACAAAGGTGATTGACCTTTCCAGTAATCACAATAAGAAGAAAATAGAAAAAAAGAAGGAAGAACCAAAGAAAGTTCCAGTCTGGAAAAAACATAAAAAGACCTTTTGGACTACTATTGGAGTTGCTGCTTTGGCAATTGTCCTTTTTGTTGGTTGGTGGTTCTTTGGTCGAACAATAATTACACCAGATGTTGACGGACAAAGTACCGTGCAAGCAGAAAGAATTTTGCACAAGCATAACCTGCAAGTAGGCACAATTACGCGTGCCTACAATTCGAGTGTACCTAAAAACCATATTATCAGCAGTTCGCCTGACGGGAGTGATAAGGCCAGAATTAATAGTCGAGTTAATCTAAAAGTTAGTCAAGGGGTTAAACAGCTAACGATGGCCGATTATGTTGGCGATGATTATGATGATGTAGCAACTAGCTTAAAGAACAAAGGATTTAACATAATCAAAACTACTGTTCATTCTGATACCGTGGATGAAGGGAAAATTATAAAGCAGAACTATTCTAAAGGAACGGTTGTCAGCCCCTCTCGACACACTATCCAATTCCAGGTAAGTGCTGGAAAAGAAGAAATTAAAATTCCAAATTTCAAGGATAAGGACATTAGTGAAGTGCAAAAGTTCGCTAATGAAAATAATCTTCAGCTGACCACTCAGCAAAAGACATCCAAGATAGTTGCTACCAACCATGTTATTAGTCAAATTCCAAAAGCTGGTTCAACGCTTAATCATGGTGATACGTTAACAGTAACAGTCGCTAATTCAGGCAACCAAACGAAGACGACGAACATCCAAATAAATATCCCATTTGATGGCAATGGTGGTCAAAAAGAAAACCGTGTTCAAGTTTATATTAAGGATGCACAGCATAACCTTACGATGCAATATCAAGATATTACTATCAATCAGGAAACGACAATCAATGTTCCATTTACATTGAGGCAAGGGCAAGTCGGTGCTTACCGGGTTGTAAGGAATGGCCGAACAATTATGAGTGCAACTAATATTACAGCATAAGAAGGAGGCTGAACGTGAAAACAGGAATAATTCAACAATCTCTAAGTGGTTTTTATGACATCTTAGTGGATGGAAAAATTTACCGAACACGTGGTCGGGGAAATTTCCGAGCACGAAAGATTAAACCATTAGTCGGTGATAAGGTTGAATTTGAGGCAGAGAACCAAAATGAAGGTTACCTGTTAAAAATTTTGCCACGGAAAAACGAATTAGTTCGGCCTCCGGTAGCAAATGTCGACTCGGCAGTTGTAGTAACTGCGGCTAAACAACCAGCATTTTCTACTAACTTGTTAGATCGCCAATTAATTGCATTGGAAGCCCAGAAAATTACTCCAATCATCTATTTCTCAAAGACTGATTTATTGAACAAGGAAGAATTTGAAGAGCTAGAAATGATTGCTGTGGAGTACGAGAAAATCGGCTATCGTGTCTTCTTAAATGCAAATCCGTTTGCCCCGGACCAACTAAAACACTTAATGGCGATTTTAAATGGAAATATTGTAACTATGATGGGGCAGACTGGGGCCGGAAAGTCTACGTTGCTCAACCACCTTGTGCCAGGACTCGATTTGGCTACCGGTGAAATTTCCACAGCTTTGAAACGTGGCCGTCATACAACAAGAAAGGTTAGCTTGCTTCGTATAGGGGATGCCCTAATTGCTGATACCCCAGGATTCTCTTCCTACGAAAATTTTGATATGACTGTAGAAAATTTGCCAAAATTATTTCCTGAGATAGATAAAATCGGGCATCAATGCAAGTTTCGGGGATGCCTGCACTTAAAAGAACCACAATGTGCCGTCAAAGAAGCGGTGCAAAATGGTATAATCATGAACAGCAGGTATGAAAATTATGTCCAGTTCCATGATTTGATTGCTGCACAAAAACCTAACTACAAGAAATGAGGTAGAGATAATGATTAAAGTAGCACCATCAATTCTTAGTGCGGATTATGTTAACCTACAAAAGGACATTGAAAAAGTAGAAAAGGCTGGTGCAGAATACCTCCATATTGATGTTATGGATGGTACATTTGTTCCAAGTATTTCTTATGGACCAGGATTCGTTAAGGCGATTCGTCCAATTACTAAAATGGTTTTAGATGTACACTTGATGGTTGAAAATCCAGAACATATTTTACCGACATTTATTGATGCTGGTGCTGATATTATCGGTGTTCAAGTTGAAGCAACTCAACATATTCATCGGGCACTTCAAATCATCAAGAACGGCGGGGTAAAGGCGGAAGTTGTTATTAATCCAGGTACCCCTGTTGAAATGATTAAGCCGGTATTGCACATGGTTGACCAAGTCCTCGTGATGACCGTTAACCCTGGTTTTGGTGGACAAAAGTTCTTGCCAGAAACTATTGATAAGATTGCTGAGTTAAACCAAATCAAGCAAGAAATGGGTTACGACTTTGATATTGAAGTCGATGGTGGTGTCAATGATAAGACGGTCGTTGAATGCTACAAGGCTGGTGCTACTGTGGCTGTTGCGGGTTCATATGTTTACAATGCGGATAATCCAGCAGAACGTATTGAAGCAATGAAAGAAGCTACCAAATAAAAAACAAGAAGCTGGGAAATAACCAGTTTGCAAGGCGGTGGGTTAAGGATAGAACGATGATTAGCGACGAACGAGTTGATTATCGTTCGGACTTAGATTCGAGTCTTGCGGTTACGACGCAAAGCTAGCCTTTTAGGTTTTCCGCGATTAGACTCTGCAGCATTAGGAAATAATAAGAGGTCGGCGAAAATACAAAGTATTTTCCCGACCTCCTTCTCATTTTAGATTGGAAGGAGAAATATGCGAGTAAATATCATGGTTGGCGGTCCTCAGGAAATGATTCCTGAAGACAAAATAAAACATCGAGTAAACGAAAAGTGGATCGGTGTAGATATCGGTGCCACTCGATTATTAAAATTAAATATTCAACCTTCATTGGCGATTGGCGACTTTGATTCGACTAGTGATCGACAATTTTCTCTGGTTAAGAGCGAGGTAAGTCAGATCAAAACCTTTCCGCCGGAGAAAGACTTTACCGACACGCAATTAGGAGTGAAAAGTGCGATTGACGTATTTCATCCCGACCAGATTGATATTTTTGGCGCTACAGGCGGCCGCCTTGACCAGTTACTTAGCAATGTTTTTCTGCCCGTGGAGATAGATTTGAGGGATTATACAGAAAAAATCCGGTTAATTGATACGCAAAATATCGTTAACTACTATCTGCCAGGTAAACATACAATTAATGCGGTTCCTGGATTTAAATACTTAGCCTTTGTTAATTTGACCCCAGTGAGTGGTCTAACCTTGATTGATGAAAAATACTCGTTGAATGACTGGTCGTCGCCTAATCCATTTTCGTGGTCTAGCAATGAATTCACGGCTGAAAAAAATCATTTTAGCTTTGATGAGGGAATTGTGGCCGTTATTCAATCGAATGATCTCATTGGAAAATAGCCCTGTCAAGGAAATTTACTTGAAAGAAACTGTTGCATTGTAGAGTTGGCTATGGTAGATTATTTAAGTGAGTTAAAACGCAAATGCGTAAAACGAAAAAACTATAGAATGAGAAGAGGAGGGTATCACCAATGGCTAAAGATTTTATCAACGGTAAACGGACACGCTTTGGTAACAAGCGTTCTCACGCCCTTAACTCAAGTCGTCGTAGCTGGAAGCCAAACTTGCAAAAGGTTACCATTTTAGTTGATGGTAAGCCTAAGAAAGTTTACGTTTCAGCACGTACACTGAAGTCAGGGAAAGTGACTCGGGTTTAATTTAGATAAATTAGTCGTTCACTTGTGGGCGACTTATTTTTTTACTCAAAATTTAGTGTATGGCATTAACTATTTTTTGAAACGACTTTTTTACCCACTTATGCTATCATTAGTATGAATAAATTATGGATAGTCTTGCATTTGAACATGCAAGTGTCCATAATTAATAAGATACAAATTGATTTTCCAGGGCATTAATTGACCAAAGGAGGCCATATAATGGCAGTCAAAATTAAAACACAATCAGGAATGATTGATATTGATAATGATGTGATTTCCGCAGTTGTTGGTGGTGCAGCTACTGATAACTATGGTGTAGTCGGCATGGCTAGTCGGAATCCATTACGAGATGGAGTAAACCAAATCCTTCGTCGTGAAAATTATAGTCGTGGGGTAATAGTACGCCAACAAGACAACGGGGTCGCTATTGACGTTAACATTATTGTTGGCTATGGAACTAAAATCTCTGAAGTTTCAAAGAGCGTACAATCAAAGATTAAGTATAACCTTGAATCAATGCTGGGGATTACTGCAAATTCTGTTAATGTTTGCGTTCAAGGTGTTCAAACATTGGACGACTAATTGCGTAACAGGAGGAAAGACAATTGGCTGTAACTGAAATTACAAACCTTGAATTTGGCAAGATGGTCCAAGCTGCTGCTAGCAAGCTGAGCAATAATGCTGAATTTATTAATTCGTTAAATGTTTTCCCGGTTCCAGATGGAGATACGGGAACTAACATGACTTCTTCGATGGCCAGTGGGGCTAAATACGAACGAGAAGTTAACAGTACAAAAGTTGGTGATTTAAGCGCTGCTTTGGCTAAGGGCTTGTTAATGGGTGCCCGCGGTAATTCTGGGGTTATCCTTTCACAAATTTTCCGTGGCTTTGCTAAGGCCACTGAGGGTAAAGATGTCTTAGATGCACAAGCTTTTGCTGATGCTTATGCTAATGGTGCTAAGACAGCCTACAAGGCAGTGATGAAACCAACTGAAGGGACAATCTTAACCGTTGTCCGTGAATCTGCTCAAGCTGGATTGGATAAGGCTAAGCAAACAAATGACCTTGAAGAAATTATGCATACAATTTACGAAGCTTCTAACAAGGCATTAAAGAAGACACCGGACTTATTGCCAGTTTTAAAAGAAGTTGGTGTAGTGGACTCTGGTGGTCAAGGACTTGTTTTTGTTCTTCAAGCATTTGATGAGGCTTTAAGTGGCAAGGTAGATAAGGACGAAACTTATAAGCCAGATAATGCCGAAATTGATGAAATGGTTAATGCAATGGATCATCAAAGTGTCCAAGGTAAGCTAAATCCTGAAGATATTAAGTACACCTACTGTACCCAAATGCTTGTTCGTTTAGGGAAGGGGAAGTTGGTTAAGCAAGAATTTGATTACGATACTTTCTACAACTACCTTGCTAAGATGGGTGATAGCTTACTTGTTTTAAATGATGATTCTGTGGTTCGAGTGCACGTCCACACCGAACATCCAGGTGAAGTTCTTGCCTGGGGCCAACAATTTGGCGACCTCCAAACTATTGAAATTCACAACATGGTTTGGCAACAAGAAGAGATCATGGAAAAAGACGAAGAAGAAGCCAAATCCGAGACACCGGTAGAAAAGGCTCGTGAAGCAGCTAAACCTAAGCCTGAAACTGCAGTGATTGCTGTGACATCTGGTGATGGAATTGCTAGATTGCTTCAAAGCCTTGGTGTGACTGATGTGATCAAGGGTGGACAAACAATGAACCCAAGTATCCAAGATATTGCGGATGCTATTAATAAGAGTGGGGCTAAGCAAGCAATTGTCTTGCCAAACAACGGTAATATCTTTATGGCTGCAGAACAAGCGGCAGAAATTGCTGATATTCCTACTAAGATTGTTCATTCAAAGACCATTCCACAAGCTATGAGCGCCTTGTTGGAATACAATCCAGAAAATTCTCTTGAAGAAAACCAAGCTAACATGGAAGAAAACCTCAGCACCGTTAAGAGTGGTGAAGTCACCAATGCTGTTCGTGATACACAAATAGATGGTCAAACCATTAAGAAGGATGATTATATGGGAATCGCTGACGGGAAAATTGTAGCAACCAACTCTGATTTGAAGGAAGCTACAATCGAATTAGTCAAGGCAATGCTTGATGATGACAGCGAAATTGTTACTATTTACTACGGTGAAGGTGGAGACAAGGAAACCGCAGAAGATATCGTTGATGCTATTGCAGATATTGATGAGGACTTGGAAACTGAAATTTATGAAGGGGACCAACCTGTTTACCCTTACTTGATTTCTGTTGAATAATGAACAAAATAGAAAATTGAGCTGGAACTATCAGATGATTGATGACAATTCCGGCTCTTTTTACACCATTAAAAATGTGGGGAGGTGAAAATGATGAAGAGTCTTCAGGACTCCGTATCTGTTCTTAAGGGAGTAGGTCCAAAACGAGTAAGTGACTTGGCTACCCTCAATATTGATACGATTGAGGACTTATTAACCTATTATCCTAACCGCTATGATGACTTCACAGCCAGCGATTTGACGAGTGTCAAAGATAAGCAGAAAGTCACAGTAAAGGGAGAAATTGTCTCTGAACCGATCGTTAGTCACTTTGGCTATCGGCGTAACCGCTTAAGCTTTCGTTTGCGATTAGGGCAACGAGTTATAGTGGTGACATTTTTTAACCAACTTTACTTGCAAAAGCAGATTGAGATCGGCAAAACAGTCACAGTAATGGGTAAATGGGATGGACCTCGACAGCAAATTACAGCTAACAAGTTAGTTTCAGGTGGCAGCAACCAAGATAATGAGTTTGGTGCAGTTTATTCGGTGAATAAG
Organism: Lactobacillaceae bacterium 24-114; assembly: GCA_041225415.1. Lineage (GTDB taxonomy): Bacteria > Bacillota > Bacilli > Lactobacillales > Lactobacillaceae > Limosilactobacillus. Next base: position 57,065 of record JBCLSJ010000002.1, on the reverse strand, counting down.
CACATTAAACAAGCTACTTTGCGTTCATTAATTCGCCAGGCGTACGAAGAATACCACAACATTATCCCAACGCTATTACCAACGACACTAATTAACCGTTATCGGCTGATGGGCCGACGAGAAATGATTAAGCAAATGCACTTTCCCGATGATCTGACAATGGCGAAAGCAGCTAGGCGAACTGCAACGTATGAGGAATTTTTCTTGTTTCAATTAAAATTGCAAGCTATACGTCGGGCCCATCGCAAAGAAGATGGAAACGAGATTCTTTATCATAATGATGAATTAAAAGAGTTCATCAGTGGGCTCCCCTTTGAACTGACCGACGCGCAAAAACGAGTGGTAAATGAGATTTGTCGAGATTTGCGAACCCCAATTCAAATGAACCGCCTGCTCCAGGGGGATGTTGGTTCCGGTAAAACAATTGTAGCGGCGATTGCTATTTATGCGACAATTACAGCTGGCTACCAGGCAGCCTTGATGGCACCGACAGAAATTTTGGCCATGCAGCACGCAGAAAAGTTAGCAAAAATTTTTGGTGGTACGCATGTGCATGTGGGATTATTAACGGGTTCCTTGACTGCTAAGCAACATCGCGAATTAGCAGCTGCCATAAAAAAGGGTGATATTAACCTGATTATTGGAACCCATGCCCTGATTCAAGACAATGTGGAGTATGCTAACCTCGGTTTAGCGATTATTGATGAGCAGCATCGCTTTGGGGTTAATCAACGACAGCTTTTGCGGGAAAAGGGGGCTCATCCGGATGTACTCGCTATGACAGCGACCCCAATCCCCCGAACGCTTGCCATTACTGCTTATGGGGAAATGGATGTTTCAGTAATTGATGAGTTGCCAGCCGGGAGGAAGTCAATTAAAACTAGGTGGCTGAAGGATAAACAGAGTAATGATGCCTTGAAATTTTTACGGGATGAATTATCATCTGGCGCTCAAGCCTATATTGTGAGTCCATTGATTGAAGAATCGGCTTCATTGGACGTACAAAATGCGACTGAACTGTATGAGCAATTCTCCAGTCAATTAGGTGAAAAATATCCGGTTGGTCTACTCCATGGTCGATTAAGTGCCCAAGAAAAAGATGATGTAATGAAGAAGTTTCAGGATGGCGATATTCGTGTTCTTGTCTCCACAACTGTTATTGAGGTTGGGGTGGATAATCCCAATGCAACTGTTATGGTAATTTATAATGCGGACCGCTTTGGCCTAGCCCAACTGCATCAGCTACGGGGACGGGTAGGCCGTGGTGATCGGCAGAGTTATTGTCTGTTGATTGCCGATCCAAAAACTGACGAAGGAAAAGCACGGATGGAAACGATGGTTGAAACAAATGATGGCTTTAAGGTCGCCCAGCGTGACCTGGAGCTTCGTGGAGCCGGGGATGTACTTGGCGAAAAGCAATCTGGCTTGCCAGACTTTAAGGTGGGTGATCCCGTCGGTGACCTGAAGATTCTCCAGATTGCTAGAGAAGATGCAAATACATTATTGGCAACCCCCCACTGGGATAACGTGGATGATAACCAGCCACTGGTTCTCTACTTGCGCCGTCACCAGTTAGAAACACATTTTGACTAAGAAGAGAATCTGGAAAACACCTTCTCGACAAGGTGGGGGTTAAGGATAGAACGATGATTAGCACGGGAACGGGGCTGATTATCCGTTCGGACTTAGCCTTGAGTCTTGTGGTGGTTCGACGCGCATCAAGCCTATTTGGCCCGCAAATAGACTATGTGGCAGTAGAAGTATGGTTAGTTGAGGATGATTTAGCAAACTCAAAAACAAATTCAATTACTTAAGGAGGATAAATAAATGAAAATCGCAGTTGATGCAATGGGTGGCGACAATGCTCCCCAAGCAATTATTGAAGGGGTAGAACAAGCACGGGATTTATACCCAGATTTGGAATTTGACTTATACGGTAATCCTGACAAGTTTAAATCATTAATCAAAAATACGGATCGGTTAACTATTGTTCCTACCACTGAAGAGATTAGTATGGGGGAGGAACCGGTTCGTGCGATTCGTAAGAAAAAGGATTCCTCAATCGTCCGGGCTGCTCAGGCTGTTAAGGAAGGAAAAGCAGAAGCCTTTTTCTCTGCTGGTAACACGGGTGCAATTTTAGCTGCCGGCTTATTTATCGTTGGGCGAATTAAGGGAATTGACCGTCCTGGCTTAACAAGTATTCTTCCTATTGCGCAACCTGGTGCTAAGCGAAACAACTTTGTTTATTTAGACTCTGGGGCCAATGCGGAAAGCAAAGAGAAAAATTTAATTCAATATGCCTTTCTAGGTAAGTTCTATGCTGAAAAAGTTTTAGGAATTGCGAATCCACGGATTGCCCTTTTGAATAATGGGGCAGAAGAAGATAAGGGTGACCAGCTTCATAAAGACGTTTGGCAAAAGTTAAATGCAGAAGAACAACTTAACTTTGTCGGCAACATCGAATCTGGCGATCTCCTAGTCGGTAAGGCGGATGTTATTGTTAGTGACGGTTGGACCGCTAATGCTGCTTTAAAGGCCACTGAAGGTACTGCTAAAATGATGATGACTTTAATTCGGGATGGAATTATGAATGGTGGCTGGCGAGCTAAATTGGGTTACTTAATGCTTCGGCCAGTCTTTCACCGTATCGGTCAAAAGATGAGTGCTTCTACTTATGGGGGTGCCGTTTTGCTTGGCCTTAAGGCGCCCGTTGTAAAAACACATGGTTCATCCGATGCTACAGCTGTAAAGAACACGATTAGCCAAATTCGGACAATGTTAAAAACAAATGTCATTGGGGAAACCGTAAAATTCTTTGATAATAATAATGAGTAGACAAGAGGGCAAAAAACGCCTAAAATAATAGCAACTACTAAAGAGAGGTAACAGTCAATGGCTGAAGAGAAAAAACAAGAAATTTTTAACAAGGTTTCAGAAATTGTTGCTGATCATTTTGATGTTGATCGCGCAAAAATCACTGACGAGTTAAACTTAAAAACTGATTTAGATGCTGATTCAATTGATTTTGTTGAGTTTGTCTTAGAACTTGAAGACACATTTGGGGAAGAAATTGATGACGAAGACGCAGAAAAGTTAAGTACGATTGGTGAAGTAGTCGACTACATCGCTGAACATACCGCTGATTAATATTTAATAGAGGTCCGCGATGAAGGCTTGTACTTTATCGCGGTTTTTTCTGCTTTTTACTAGATCTAGATAAAGAAAGGGAGTTTTTATTATTAACGACTTACAAGACTACTTGGCCAAGGAATTTAATATTAAATTTAACAATCCAGATTTGCTTGCGGAAGCTTTTACCCAAGCATCATATGTTAATGAACACCCACATCAAGGGTTGAAGTTCTATGAACGGATTGAATTTCTTGGCGATGCCGTGTTGGAATTAATAGTTTCCGAATATATTTATAAACGATTTCCAGAGTTGCCACAGGGTAAATTAACCCGTTTGCGTGCAGCAATGGTTTGTGAGGACAGCTTCTCAAAGTTTGCCAAGGAATGTCACTTTGACCAATACATCCGCTTGGGCCATGGGGAAGAAATGGCTGGAGCACGTCAACGCCCTGGGCTTCTTTGTGATATTTTTGAATCGTTTGTTGGTGCCTTGTACCTTGACCAAGGACGCCCAGCAGTAGAAAAATTTGTTCAACGGATTATCTTTCCTAAATTGGACATGGGATGGTTTGACCATGCTGTGGATGCGAAGACGAGCCTACAAGAACTTCTTCAACGTGATGGCGATGTTGATATTGAGTATCATATTCTTGAAGAATCTGGTACCGAAAATGATCCGCATTTCAAGGTCAACGTTTCTGCTGATGGCAAGGTGATCGGTGAGGGTAGTGGATCGTCAAAGAAGCAAGCAGAAATGCAGGCGGCCGGGAAAGCATTAGCTAAAATACGTCAAGAAAGTAAGTAAAGATTATGCAGTTATTATCTCTAACATTGGATGGCTTTAAGTCCTTTGCCCAAAAGACAACGATTAAATTCAAGCCCGGAATGACTGGGATTGTTGGCCCCAATGGTAGTGGAAAAAGTAACGTTATTGAAGCAATTCGTTGGGTTATGGGAGAACAGTCAGCTCACCAACTCCGGGGAGACAAGATGGCAGATGTCATTTTCAACGGGTCGAGTGACCGCAAACCCCTTAATCGAGCGTTTGTTTCTATTACTTTTGATAATAGTGACCACTACCTCGCTAGCGACTACACTGAGTTAACTATTACCCGTAAGCTTTATCGAAATGGGGATAGCGAGTATCTTATTAATGGTCAATCCGTACGCCTAAAGGACATTGTTGACCTCTTTATTGATTCTGGATTAGGCCGTGAGTCATTTTCAATCATTTCTCAGGGACGGATTGAAGCAATTTTTAACGGGAAGCCGACTGATCGCCGAGCAATTATCGAGACGGTGGCTGGCGTTGCCAAGTACAAAAAGAATAAGGATATTGCTGAACGGCGACTTGATTCCACTATGGATAATTTGAACCGGGTAAACGACATTATTGCGGAATTATCTACTCAGATGGAACCGTTAGCTGATGAAAGTGCTTTAGCTGAAGACTATTTGGCCCAAAAGAGTCAATACGATTTGCTTGATCGAACGAATACGGTTCACCATTATGATGAACTTAATCATAACCTGTTGGCAATCAGAGATAGTTTGCAAAAGGCAGACGAAATGACGACAGCCTATGATGATCAATTCAAACAGGCGATGGAACAGCTTACTCAATTAAAAAGAAAGCAAGCAGAGATCCAAGTAAAGAAGGACCAGCTACAAGCGCAAATACTAGAAAAAACCGAAACGATTGGTAACCTACAGAACCAACAGTCGATTTCATCGGTTAAACGAGAACAACAGGAACATGAATTTCAACGTCTGCAGGACCGTTTGAATGCATTACAAGAGCAAAAGAATATCCTTGACAATGAAGAAACAGAATTAGCTGGGCAAATTAAAGAGCAAACAAAGCAGATTAATGCTCGTAAAGAACAGTTGACGGCTGCTAAATCAATGAGCAGTAGCCAACAAATTGAATTAGCTAATCAACAACTTAACCAATTGCGGGATAACCAAGTTGATTTGATGCAGCAGATTACCACTTTACAAAACCAGGAAGCCTACCTCAAGAGTGATCATGATGAAAGTATAAGCATGCAAGCTCATAATAATAGTGAATTATCTAAGGCAAAGCAACGACTAGCTGAAGTTAAGGAACAATTGGATAAGGCGAGCCAAGAGCAATCTTCAATTGAGCAGATTGTAACTAAATTGCGAAGTGATTTACAGACTAAGCAAGAGAAGCATGCGGCTACTCAGACTGAGTATGCTCAGTTGCAACGAGAATGGTACGAAAAACTGGGGGATGTTCACTCATTTCAATCACGGTTAAAGAATTACCATTCTATGCAAGAAGAGTATTCTGGTTATTACCAAGGAGTGCAAAATGTCTTAAAAAACAGGCAGAACTTTGCTGGCTTAGCGGGAGCAGTTAGTGAATTATTTGATGTACCGCAACAGTATACGACGGCAATTGAAACAGTGCTTGGCAGCCAGCTTCAACAGTTAGTTGTCGATAGTCAAGCTACTGGGAAGACTATCATTAATTACTTGGTCCGTCACCGCCTAGGACGGGTAACTATTCTGCCGCTTGATACCTTACAACAGCGACGGTCGATGACAATCTTTGACCAGTTAACAGGACTGACAGGGTACATCGGCAAGGCAACGGATTTGATTAACTATAATTCTCAATATGAGATTGTGGCCCAACATCTACTTGGAAATACGGTCGTAGCCGATAATTTGGATCACGCCACGCAAATTTCTCGTCAGGGTCACCACTATATTCGGGTCGTTACACTTGATGGACAAGTGATTAATGCTAGTGGAGCCATGACTGGGGGCGCCAATCGTCATCAACGGATTGGGTTATTAAGTCAAAAGAAGTTAGCGACCCAACTGGAAAGCACTCTTTCAAATGCGCAAAAAGAGGCTCGAAAAAAAGAGACTCAAATCAAACAATTACAGTCTAGTCAAGAACAATTAAGTCAGTTGATTAATGAAGACCAAGAAGAACTTCGGCAGGCAACCGAAAAGATGCATGCTTTCAAAGGAAAGTACGATCTTTTACAAAATGAAGTAAAAACTTTAGGCCGCCAGATTTCGGCTTTGCAATTCCAGGCTAACGAGGCTGATGATCGACATAGTGATTACGAAAGTCAAATTAAGGATAATCATCGTCAACAGGCAGTTGCTCAGGAGAAGTTTGATGCTGCTAAAGGCGAAATTGCCAGTCTGCAAGAACAAATCAAACAGCTCCAATCTGATGAGACTGTCCAAAATGAGCAGTTACATGCTCAAGAGCAATGGCTGGCAGTTGCCCATGAACGTTTACAACAGTTAGAAAGCCGACGTAATGAGCAGAAAAAGGCTGTACAAGAATTAGCAATTAATATTGATCACTGTAAAGACCAGCAAGCTCAGATACAAAAGCAGCTTAATTCTGATAATGATGATGCCGAATCAAACCAAGAAGCATTGATCCGGTTGACAAAGGAGTTAGCCGAAAATAAGTTAACAGTAAATGGTTATGCAGAAGATCTAAAGCAAATAAATGCCGATGTTGAGACAGCTGAAAGTGAGCATAATCGTATTCGCGACCTATATGATGCTGCTAATAATGAGCGGAATAATTTAGATGCTAAGCGGATTCGTTTGGAATCAAAATTGGATACGTGCTTAAGTTACTTGGGGTCGCAATATTCAATGACAATTGATGAAGCTCGACAAAATCTGAGTGATCTGCCGCAAGACCAACTTAAGACTAAGCTCAAACTCCTTAAACTAGGACTCGATGATCTTGGTGAGGTTAATATTGGAGCGATTGCTGAATATAAGCGGGTTAAGGAACGGTATGATTTTCTCGAGGGACAGCAAGCAGATTTACTGGTCTCTCGTGATCAATTAAAGGCCACGATGAACGAGATGGATGAACAAGTTAAATCACGTTTTATTAGGACCTTTAACCAAGTCTCAACAGCATTTAACCAAACTTTCCAACAAATCTTTACCGGTGGGCAAGCGCGGTTGATTCTTACTGAACCAGAAGATCTGTTGACGACTGGAATTGATATTATAGCCCAGCCACCAGGAAAGAAGAATCAGCGGATGTCCCTCTTGTCTGGTGGGGAAAAAGCATTAACGGCAATTACTTTATTATTTGCCATCCTCAAGGTTCGTCCAGTTCCTTTTGCCATTTTGGATGAACCAGAGGCGGCTTTGGATGAAGTTAATGTCCAGCGATTTGCTCGTTACTTGAATCGCTTTGGCAATGATGGACCTCAATTTATCGTCATTACCCACCGTAAAGGGACAATGGTTAACGCCAATGTCCTTTATGGGGTAACGATGCAAGAATCTGGAGTGTCACGGATGGTTTCCGTTGATGTTGTGAATACAATTGATGAAGCAAATGAATAGAGAGTAGGTGTAATAAGTGGGATTATTTGATATTTTTCGTCGCCATAAGAAAAATGAAGATCAGGAAAATAAAGAGAGTAACTCAACGGCTTCAGTAGAAGAAAAATCTGCTGCTAGTGAAGAAGTGAAAGTCGCTCCTGCAGAATTAGCAGAAAGTACTAGTTCCGAGCCATCTGCGCCAGAGAGTGATGAGGTTCTGGTATCCAGTTCTGCTGAAGAAGCTGAAGAAACAGGAGAGCCAAGTAACTCAGATGAAGCTAGCAAAGTCGTTGAAAGTGTCACTGAAGATGCAGTGAGTGAGGCTGAATTAGAGGAATCAGCATTTTCCGAGGAAACAGCTGAAGAAGAGAAAGCCGAGGATTCAGATGAAGGCGGTGCGACACCTTCAGAAATCGACGCGACCGAAACCATTGAAGAAAGTGAGCCAGTTGAAGAATCAGCTAGTGAAGTCAATGAAGCCGTTTCTACTGAGAAAGAGGAAGACGACAGTAGCAAGAAATATGATGAGGGACTGGAAAAATCGCGAACCGGGTTTGGAGCTCGTTTAAATAAGTTTCTGGCTAATTTTCGCCATGTCGACGAAGACTTCTTTGAGGACCTCGAAGACATGCTAATTGAATCTGATGTGGGTTATGACATGGCAATGAAGCTCAGTGACTCACTTCGGGAAGAAGTTAAGTTGCAAAATGCCAAGAGTAAGCAGGATGTTTCTAATGTAATTATTGAAAAAATGGTTGACCTTTATGAAAAAGCAGGGGAGGGTGAAAATTCTGAACTGAACTTAGCTAAAGAGGGGCCAACCGTTATCATGTTTGTTGGGGTTAACGGTGCCGGAAAGACGACGACAATTGGTAAGATGGCAGCCCTTTTCAAAAAACAAGGGAAAAAGGTTCTTCTGGCAGCGGCTGATACTTTCCGTGCTGGTGCGACGGAGCAACTAGATGTTTGGGCTAAACGCGATGGAGTTGACATTGTGACCGGTCCAGAAAATGGTGATCCGGCTGCAGTTGTCTTTGATGCTGTTCAAAAAGCAAAAAAGGAAGACTATGATATTCTATTTGTTGATACGGCGGGCCGTTTGCAAAACAAAGTTAACTTAATGAAGGAATTAGCTAAGATGAAGCGGATTCTGACCCGGGAGATTCCCGATGCTCCCCATGAAGTATTATTGGTCCTTGATGCAACGACTGGCCAAAACGCTTTGAATCAAGCTAAATTGTTTAAGGAAAGCACCGATGTTACTGGGATTGTTTTAACCAAGCTCGATGGAACTGCTCGTGGAGGGATTGTTCTTGCAATTAGAAACGAGCTCCATCTTCCTGTAAAATATGTTGGCCTTGGTGAAAAAGTAACAGATCTGCAGAAATTTGACGCTAGTGAATTTGTATACGGCTTGTTTAAGGGACTAGTCGAAGTAGATTAAACGCCTATGGAAATTGAAAAAAACGAACGAATCAATTCGCTATTTGAATTTTATCAACCACTGCTAACCAAGAAACAGAATCAATATTTGGAGCTGTATTATGCTGATGACTATTCGCTCGGTGAAATTGCCGAGAATTTTAAGGTTAGTCGGCAAGCTGTGTATGATAATATAAAACGAACAGAAAAAATTCTTGAAGCTTATGAAGAAAAGCTCCACCTTGACGCAAATTTTCAAAAAAGAAATAAGCTGGCGGATGCAATTCAAGCATATATACAACAACACTACCCGGAAGATCAGCAATTAAAAGAGCTGGTTAACCACTTGATAAATTTGGAGGAAGAATAGATGGCATTTGAAGGATTAACCGATCGTTTGCAAAAGGCGATGGAAAAACTGCGACGGAAGCCAAAAGTTACCGAAGCAGATTTGCGGGAAACCATGCGGGAAATTCGTCTCGCCCTGCTAGAAGCTGATGTTAACTTTACTGTTGTCAAAGACTTCGTAAAGAAAGTTCGGGAAAAAGCAGCGGGATCCGACGTCCTCAAAGGATTAAATCCTGCTCAACAAATCGTTAAAATCGTTAACGAAGAATTAACAGAATTAATGGGAGAAGAAGCGGTCCCTCTCAATAAATCCGACTATATTCCAACCGTTATCATGATGGTTGGTCTTCAAGGGGCTGGGAAAACGACCACAGCTGGTAAATTGGCTCTTAAATTGAAGGACGAGGATAATGCCCGGCCTATGTTTATTGCGGCTGACGTTTACCGCCCTGCTGCTATTACGCAGTTACAACAGGTAGCCACCGAAATAGATGTTCCTGTTTTCGAAAAAGGGACCGGTGTGGATCCAGTTGAAATTGTTCGTCAAGGAATGGAAATGGCCAAGGAAAATCACAATGATTATGTGATTATTGATACGGCTGGTCGACTACAAATTGATGAACAGTTGATGGATGAATTAGCTAACATCAAAGAATTGACTAATCCAGATGAAATTCTATTGGTTATTGATGCCATGACTGGTCAAAATGCAGTTAATACCGCTCAAGGTTTTGACGATAAGCTCAATATCACTGGGGTTGTCTTGACCAAGTTGGATGGGGATACTCGTGGTGGTGCTGCAATGTCAATTCGGGCCGTTACTGGTAAACCAATCAAGTTTGTCGGTGAAGGGGAAAAGATGAAGGACCTAGATGTCTTTCATCCTGACCGTATGGCTTCACGGATTCTGGGCATGGGTGACATGATGACTTTGATCGAAAAAGCCCAAAAGGATTTCGATGAAGAACAAGCCCAAGCAACCATGGAAAAGATGCGGGAAAATAGTTTTGACTTTAACGATTTTCTTGCTCAGATGGATCAGATTTCAAATATGGGGCCACTGGAAAATATTATTAAGATGATGCCGGGGATGGCTAATAATCCGGCATTAAAGAATCTTAATATTGATCCAAAGCAAATGGATCATATGCGGGCAATCGTTCTATCGATGACACCGGCTGAAAGGGAAGATCCTGATTTGATGAATCCAAGTCGTCGTCGGCGAATTGCTGCCGGTTCAGGTCGCCCAATTGTTGAAGTTAATCGGATGATTAAGCAATTTAATCAGATGCGGAAAATGATGAAGCAGGTGACAAATGGTAACCTTAGCGGCATGCAAAATATGTTTGGGGGTCAAATGCCCGGGATGCCAGGTGGACGGATGGGTCAGATGGCTATGAATCACATGGCACGTCGAATGAAGAAGGATAAGCAAAAGCGGATGAAAAAACTCCGTAAGCTGCGAAAGAAAAAATAAGTTTTGACGAGGAATAAAAAGAAGCCGGAAAATAACCAATTTGCAAGGCGGTGGGCTAAGGATAGAACGATGATTAGCGAGGAACGAGTTGATTATCGTTTGGACTTAGACTCGAGCCTTGCGGTTACGACGCAAAGCTAGCCTTCTAGGTTTCCCGCCATTAGACTCTGCAGCATTTCGGAAATAGTAAGAGGTCGGCGAAAATACGAAGTATTTTCCCGAGCTCTTTTTTATTTCATGATTATTAGCGTTTTAAGACAAATCAACATCAAGTGATCAATAAAAATAAGTATCTTTTCAATAAAAAAACCTATTTGTGATACAATAATTTTATTAATAGTGATATGGGACTAGGGGAAAGATGTTGTAAAATAGTTCATCACTGATGGGGTGATATAATATGGTTTCAAAGAAAAATACTGCTTTTCAGTTGAAAAGTACAAGTCAAAAAAGACATTATGGATTACGCAAACTTAGTGTTGGAGTAGCATCAGTTTTGCTTTCAACAACTTTTTATTTGGGGATGAATACCATAATTAGTCGGGCTGATACAACAGTTAGTTCAGATAATCAAACGGTAAGTTCAATTAGTTCGACAGTAGATAATGGAGAGCAACAGGAAACTCCTCAAAATTCTATATCCTCAACATTTAATCAAGAAGAAGCCGGAGTATCTATTAAACAAACTACAGAGGACACGCAATTACCGATTCCAGCTCCCACCAATTCATTAAATTCGACTGTTGGACAGTCTGACCAGATTAATGTCGATAGTCACGAAGTAAAAGGGATATCTGGTAATCTCGAGAATCCGGGAGTAACAAACCTTGAGTTGGGAATGACGATTTCTAAAGAAGAAGTTGCCAAACTTCAAGCTGGCGATTATATTGACATCAAATTGGGTTTACCATATGACGCAGCTGGTCAACAATATGTCATGAGTTATGGAGCAGTTAATAATCAACAGGAACCCATTATTATTCCATATAAGACTAGTGATGGTAAGCAAATTACGGCGGCGTATATTGTACCCGCTGGAGAATTAACGACTTATCAGCAGGAAACATATGATAAAAAGAATACTGTTACTAATCTTAATGACCAAAATAGTAGTTTGGGAACGAGTAATGGGTACTACCAGATTATTTTTACTGATGGTATTAAGAATTACCTGGCTATGCATATAGGCCAGGCAAATCAATGGTACTTTAAATTTAACCTAAATTGGTATAATGGCAGCCAATTCCAAGAAAACAAAGAGAATGTACCGTTTGATTTTCCGCTTTATACTGTCGGTGAAGCTACCACCTATACACCAAATAATGACTTACAAGTAGGCGATTACACGACTGGTAGTGGCTTATCGTTTAAAGTTGAGCACATTGACTTGCAAGATGCAGTAAAACTTGCTAGCGAAACAATTTTAATTGATCATACTGGAAATGTTCCTGCTCACACTTGGTTTAAGCGCGATGGAATATGGTATGCTTCAGTTGAGAATGCTGAAGCGGCTCAGGGAGTAGGACTTTCACTTTCAACGCAAGACGAAGATCATCATGAATTGGGTAATCAATTCACAATTACTGTTACTAAACCAGCAGATAACGATGATGTGACCTTTAAATTTGTTGGTGCAGAAAGTGTTCGAGAACAATTACAAGATTTAATTGTTGGTTACGGTACTTCATCAGTATTGACAGATCAAGTTGTGGGAGAACAGTATTCAATCTCTCACCAATCAACCACAAATAAGCCCAAAGTAAAAGTTACAGCATCCCAAAATGGTGATACGATTTCATATTTAGTAACCATTGATGGCGCATATCAAGGCTTTAGAGTTAATAGCGGGGATAATCAATCAAACATTACCTTGATTTCGTGGAAACCTAAAGATCCAGCTGCATTACTACCTCGTGAGGGAATCAAAAGACCAGGCAGTAAAACAGATAATGGTGAAGATACAGATTATGGAAATGTAATGTATGCAGATCCAAAGAATGATAAATGGCTTGGTGGTTACCCGATTAGGAATCAAGCGGTTAGTTCATATCTTAATAGCCATCCATGGACAGCTAAAATTTTCAACGATAGTGGTTATAACTTTGATAGTAAGCAGGGGTACTGGATAGATATGGCCACGATCAATAAGCCACGGAATAACGGTTATGTTAATAGTCAGTTCTATGGTTTTGTAGATCAAGTAATTCATTACGTTGATGATAAGGGGAACCAGATGGTCAAAGCAGATGGCGAAGCGATTCCTGATACCCAACGTCAAGTGATATTTACTAGTGAAAATGATGGTTTTTCAGGCCAAACGAATGTGTTTACTGATATTGTGGTGTCAACAATAGAAGGTTATACAGCTTATGCTGGTGTGAAAGACGATAGTGGAAAAATCAAAATTGAGAATGGTAAGGCAGTAACTATTGGAGAACCAATCATCAAATATGGGGCCGAAAGTAGTTTTGGCTATCCACATGCACCATTCATTGAGTACGTTGTTTATGTAAAAAGCAATATCAAACAAGAAACGGAAACTTTTACAGCAACTGAAACAATTACCTATAAGTATGCCAATGGTCCACGCAACGGTGAACAGGCAGCTGACCCATACACTAAGAAGATTGTTTATAGCCGTTCACGCACGATTAATCAAACAACCAATCAAGTAATTGATGGTTGGAGCAAATGGGTACCAACAACTCAAGGTGATAAATTTGTTGATGTAACATCACCAACAATTAATGCTTATCATTTGGCTGACAAAAACGAAGCTGTAATTTCCGCACCACAGTTGCCAGAATCTGATTATCAAAATGGGCAAACCAAAACTTTTACTTATGAAGTAGACTATGTGATGGATGAAACGCCAACACCTGAACCAAAAGATGGGAGTGTCACCATTTACTATGTCGATTTAGGGCTTGATCCGCAGGGTACTACCTTCCAACCAAATGATGGGACAATTCTTACTGCACATACGCAAAGTTATGCTGGGGTGGAGGGAACAACATACCAAAACACTCTTTGGAACTATCAAGCTGCAGGGTATGAATTAGCCACTAGCATAGTTGATCCATTAGCGGAGAACGGCATCTTGACTGATGGTCATCAGGACGTTTATGTTTACCTAAAGCATAAAGCTACAGATGAAACGCAATTATTCACGGCAACGGAAAAGATTATTTACAAATACACGAATGGTCCACATAAGGGTGAACAGGCAGCTGACCCATACACTAAGGAGATTATTTATAGTCGTTCACGGACACTCGATCAAACTACAGGTCAACCAATTACTGATTGGAGTGCATGGCTACCAATAACACCAAATGATCAGTTTGCTGATGTAACGTCGCCAACTATTACTGGTTACCATCTAGCTGACGAAAATCAAGCTGTAATTTCGGCACCACGGTTGACAGAATCTGATTATCAAAATGCACAGACGAAAGTATTTAACTATGAGGTTGACTACTTAATGGACGAAGCACCCACGCCTGATCCTAAACCAGAACCAAAGCCTAATCCGGAACCGGATCCTAAGCCAAAACCAAAGCCTAACCCGAAACCAGATTCTAAGCCAGAACCAATTCCTACTCCAAATCCGGAGCCAACACCAGTAACCCCTGACATTCCTACGCAGCCAATGACGCCTGGTGAAGAGATGACAGATATGGTTCATGGAGACGGTAATTTTAACGAGCCAACTGAAAAGGCTCAGCAAGAATTACCGCAAACTGGTAACTATAACAGCGAAAAGAGTGCTTGGGCGCTTGCTATTGCCGCAATTATCGCTTCGTTTGGCTTAGCTGGGAAAAATCGAAAAAATATTTAACCTGTCAAGAAAAAATACTTTACATTCCCTTGGAAGACTGGTATATTATTACCTGTTAAGAAAATTGCAGGGAGGTGCAAAGAATGTCCGTTAAAATTCGTTTAAAGCGTATGGGTTCAAAGAAGCGTCCATTCTACCGTATCGTTGTTGCTGATTCACGCGCACCACGTGATGGTCGTTTCATTACTACTGTAGGTACTTATAACCCATTAACTAATCCAAAGGAAGTCAAAATTGATGAAGACGCCGTTATGGATTGGTTACAAAAGGGTGCTCAACCTTCTGACACTGTACGTAACATGCTTCAAAGTGCAGGCGTTATGAAGAAGTTCCACGAATCAAAATATGCTAAGAAGTAGTGATTTTTAATCATGACAGAAGTAAGCATTGAAGGGTTGATTCGTAGCTTAGTAACCCCATTGTTAAAGTATCCCGATACTTTAACAATTACTAAAGTTGACGACCAACAATTTCAAAAGTACATTGTTGATGTTCATCGCGAAGATGTTGGTCGTCTAATCGGTCGGCAAGGACATGTGGCCTCAGCATTACGAACAATGGTTGAAGGTGCACGTCCACGGACAACTGATTCAAAAAAAATTAGGTTACTAATAAATGATTACCGTCACAAATAAAAACTCCCACAGATTAATGTGGGAGTTTTTGTCGATTTAGGAGGAATTTTAGATAATGAAGTATTACAAAGTGGGCAAGATAGTAAATACACATGGTATCCGTGGTGAAATGCGGGTTATTCCAACAACTGACTTTGTCGAAGAGCGATTTGCTCCGAATGCTAAGCTCTATATCGAAATGCCAGAGGAAAATCAGGAAGTGACTGTGGAGTCTGCTCGTCCGCATAAAGGAATGATAATCGTTAAATTCGTTGGTTTTGACAATATTAATGATGTTGAGAAGTTCCGGAATCACCAGCTCCTAGTTAGTGAAGAAGACCAAGAGCCGCTTGAAGATGGCGCCTACTACTATCATCAAATTATTGGCTTAAAGGTCAAGACGGTTGATGGACGTGATCTCGGTACCATCAAAGAAATCTTGTCTCCAGGAGCTAATGATGTTTGGGTAGTTCAACGTCCAAATCAAAATGACCTCTTATTACCAAAAATTGATGATGTGGTTAAAGATGTGAACTTAGAAGATGGTGTGGTCACTGTAGAATTAATGGAAGGATTAGAATAAATGAGGATAGATATTTTAAGTCTGTTTCCAGATATGTTTCAACCTACTCTCGGTGAGTCAATCGTAGGAAAGGCGCAGCAAAACGGCTTTCTTGATATTAAGGTAACCGATTTTCGAGACTATACTGATAACAAGCATAACCGAGTTGATGATACGCCTTTTGGTGGAGGTGCGGGCATGCTCTTGCAAGCACAACCAATCTTTGATGCAATGGCAGCTGTTGAAGAAGAAACAAAAGATAAGTATTCTCGGGGTCGGGTTATTTTGATGGATCCCGCAGGACGGAAGTTTGATCAGGATTATGCTCAAGAATTATCTCAAGAGGACCACTTAACCTTTATTTGTGGTCATTATGAGGGTTATGATGAACGAATCCGTTCTCTGGTTACCGATGAAGCCTCTCTTGGTGACTATGTACTAACGGGTGGTGAGTTGGCGGCAATGGTTATGATTGATGCAACTGTTCGTTTCGTCCCAGGTGTACTCGGTAATATGTCATCGCCAATGGGAGACTCGTTTAGTAATGGGTTGCTAGAATATCCTCAATATACACGTCCAGCCGATTTTCGGGGGATGAAGGTTCCGGAGGTTCTGACTAGTGGTAATCACCAAAAGATTAGGGAATGGCGAGAAAGGGAGGCCCTTCGACGGACATTGGAACGGCGCCCTGACCTCCTAGAGACTGCTAAATTAACTCGAGAACAACAGATTATACTTGAGGATTTAAAACTAGAGCAGGAGTCGGACTTGCTGGATTAGGAGTGTATAGATGAAAAAATTTTTACAACGCTTATTTTGGAAGCAAACTCCTGACCTTTACCGACATAAAGATGCAAAATTAACACCGACTTTGCGGACGCGTGATTTGATTGGTTTGGGAACAGGTATGGTCGTTGGTACGGCTATTTTTACCTTGCCTGGTATAGTTGCTGCTCAGCATACTGGTCCAGCTGTTCCCTTAGCCTTTATTGTTGCTGCAATCGGAGCAGGGTTGTCAGCGTTAGCTTATGCCGAAACTTCTTCTGTGTTGCCTTTTGCTGGTTCAGCCTTTTCCTGGATTAATGTCTTATTTGGCGAATTCTTTGGTTGGATTGCTGGTTGGGCGCTTTTGGCAGAATACTTTATCTCGGTCGCCTTTGTTGCTTCTGGTTGGTCAGCTTACATGCAGGGATTTCTCGGGAGCTTTGATATTAAATTACCGATAGCATTAAGTGGGGGATTCAATCCAAAGCAAGGATCTTATATTGACATTCTGGCCGCAATCGCAATCCTTGCAGTAGGCTTTTTGATTTCAAGAGGGATTCACCAGGTGAGTCGGATAGAGAACTTTATTGTCAGTATTAAATTGCTCGTGATCGTTATGTTTATTGTTGTAGGAATGACGGCCATTCATCCACAGAATTATCACCCGTTCATTCCACCACATATTCCCGGCACGAACTTTGGTGGTTGGCAAGGAATTCTAGCAGGAACAGCACAAATCTTTATCGCCTATGTTGGGTTTGATGCTATTGCAGCCAACACAGCGGAGACAATCGATCCGGAAAAAACGATGCCTCGCGGATTAATTGGGACACTATTGCTGGGAACTGGATTTTTTATTGCAGTCTCGTTGGTATTAGTGGGCATGTTTAAATATAGCCGTTACGCTAATAATGCGGAACCAGCTGCCTGGGCTCTTCGCCAATCAGGACACTATATTACTGCAAATCTCTTGTCTGTTGTGGCAATTGTGGGAATCTTTTCAGCCCTGATTGCAATTTTACTCGCCTCATCTCGCTTAATTTACGCTTTTGGTCGTGATGGGCTACTCCCACGTACGCTTGGGCATATTAATACTAAGCACGTACCTAACCGAGCTTTATGGATAATTACTTTTTTGGCGATGATCCTTGGCTCGGTATTCCCATTTACCTTCCTAGCAACCCTAGTGTCTGCTGGAACGTTGGTTGCTTTTATCTTTGTCTCTTTTGGAATATATGCCCTTCGACCACGTGAAGGAAAAGATTTGCCAGAAGCTCAATTTAAAATGCCTGGTTATCCAGTAATGCCATTAGTCTCTGCAATTTTTTCCATGATTATCTTCTGGGGCCTGAATACTGATGCTAAAATTATGATGCTTGGTTGGTTCGTCATTGGGATCATTATTTATTTTGTTTACGGTATCCGCCACTCAATCATTAATGATGAACATCAAGCAAAATAGGACTTGAAAGTAAATTAGAAAACTAGTATAGTAATAAATGGCTGTTTAGCCGGGAAAAACGATATTCCGCTGCCCAAGTTCGGACATGAGTGTCGGCGAAAGGATAGAATTATATTATGCGTCAAAATAAGTTAATCGAAAAGATTACTGCAAGTCAATTACGGGATGATATTCCAGATTTCCGTGCCGGTGATACTGTTCGTGTTCACGCTCTTATCGTTGAAGGTTCACGTGAACGTGTTCAAATGTTTGAAGGTATCGTTATTAAGCGTCACGGTTCTGGTATTAGTGCTACTTACACTGTTCGTAAGATTAGTAACGGTGTCGGTGTTGAACGTACTTTCCCAGTTCACTCACCACGAGTTGCTAAGATCGACGTCCTCCGTCATGGTCGTGTTCGTCGTGCTAAGCTTTACTACCTCCGTGAACGTACTGGTAAGGCTACTCGTATCGCTGAACGTCGTCGCGACAAGTAGTAACGAAGAATCCTTGTGTAGCAAGGGTTCTTTTTTGTTTTTAAAATTAGATTTACAGAAAAATACCCAGTGTTAACAGCGCTTACTAATTTTAAACAGCCTGGAGAAAATAGAATTAACTATATCTCATATGGTCTTCCCTATTGCTTTTCTGTCGTATCCATGCTTACATAATTACAGAAGAAATCAGTGAAAGAAGGAAAAATACGTGAAGCTAATTTCATGGAATATTGATTCAATTAATGCTGCCCTAACTGGTACTTCTAGCCGTGCTGAAGAAACCAGGGAAGTCTTAAAGAAGATCGTTGCTAAAGATCCTGATGTGATCGCCATCCAAGAAACAAAACTTTCTAAGAACGGTCCTACCAAGAAGCATCTAAGCGTCTTGGAAGAATTTTTCCCTGATTATGATATTACCTGGCGGAGTTCGGTTGAACCAGCACGGAAAGGATATGCAGGGACAATGTATTTATACCGCCAAGAATATGAACCTGAAATTACCCACCCAGAGATTGGAGCTCCGGAACCAATGGACTATGAAGGGCGGATTATCACCTTGGAATTTCCAGATTTTTACATTACCGAGGTTTACACACCCAATTCAGGGAATGGATTAAAACGACTCTCGGAACGTCAAGAATGGGATGACCGCTACCGGGAATATTTGCAAAAATTAGATAAGGAAAAGCCGGTGATTGCTAGCGGTGATTTCAATGTGGCTCATGAAGAAATTGATTTGGCCCACCCAGCCAATAATCATCGTTCAGCTGGCTTTACTGATGAGGAACGTACCCATTTCACTCAGCTACTTAATGCCGGCTTTACGGATAGTTTTCGTCATCTTCACCCAGATTTAACGGGAGCTTATTCATGGTGGGCGCAGCGAGTGGTTACCAGTAAACAGAACAACTCAGGTTGGCGGATCGACTACTGGTTAGTTAGTGATCGATTAGCAGATCAAATCACTCGCTCAGAAATGATAGATAGTGGTGAACGTCGAGATCATACGCCAATTGAACTAGATATTGATTTATAGAAATATGTATACGGGGATGCGGAATTGAAGGTAAATACCTTCCGGCGCATCCCTTTTCATTTGCTCCATATTGGTCCTTACGCGTAAAATTAAGTTACAAAGGGGGTACAACAATGAAATTAATATCATGGAATATTGATTCAATCAATGCGGCGTTAACAGGTAAATCACGAAGAGCAAACCAAACTCGAGAAGTGTTATCAAGGATAGCGATGGAGGATGCAGATATTATTGGTTTTCAAGAAACTAAACTTCCTTCGACAGGGCCAACAGAAGTTCACCTTGAACATCTTCGTGGACTTTTTCCAGATTATGAAATCACTTGGCGCAGTTCCCAGTCGCCAGCGAGAAAGAGTTATGCGGGAACAATGTATCTCTATAAAACAAGATTACATCCCATTGTGACTAAACCAGTAATTGGTGCTCCCGACACGTTAGACAATGAGGGTCGGATCATAACGCTAGAATTTCCAGATATCTTTATTACCGAAGTTTATACTCCAAATGCCGGAACCGAGTTAAAGCGACTGAAACAACGACAGATTTGGGATGAAAAATATCGTGAGTACTTATTATTTCTCAATAACCACAAGCCGGTGATTGCTAGTGGCGATTTCAACGTTGCCCGTGACCCAATTGATTTAGCTCATCCAGAAGATAATTTTCAAACTGCTGGTTATACGGATGAAGAACGCAAAGGTTTTAGTCAAATTCTTCAAGCTGGTTTTACTGATAGTTTTCGTTTTTTGTATCCGGATAAACGAGACGTATATTCATGGTGGGATCAGAGGATTTATAGCAGTAAACGGGAAAATGATGGTTGGCGGATTGATTATTGGTTAGTAAGCGACCAATTAGAGGATAAGATAATAGATTCAACGATTCTTGAATCAGGGACAAGACGCGACCATGCGCCAATTATGTTGGAAATAAGTTTACCCTATTAGTGATCGAAAATTTGAGCAGCTTATAGATGGAAAAATACTTGGTAGTAATCAATGTCAATCAGCCTATAAATAAGGCTACCTTGTCGGAAAAGATGAGGTGGCCTTTTAATTTGAATTTTTTATCATATGATAGTTAGTTAATATAATAAAGTATAGAGAGATAAATCATTGGTAGTTATGGGTCAATGATTTCGAAGCTCTTTTAGAAGGAGGTATTATTGAATGACATTATGTTCTTTGATATTATGAAAGTAATTATCAATATTTAAATGGGGGGGACGGTAAGGTGTATGTTTTCTAAAAGAAATTTCCATGAATTAAATAAACGGCAACAACCAATTAAGCAACGTTTTACCTTAAAAAAGCTGACCATAGGAGTTGCATCTGTACTAATTGGATTCGCTTTTCTGGGTATTAATGAATCAGCTAAAGCGGATGTAGCATCATCTTTGCCGAGTACCGATACTGTTACTTCATCAAGTATTAATGGGATGCAAACTGCATCGCAAAAAACAGAAAATGCTATAAATCAGTTATCTGCTGACAGTTTAAATACTTCAAATCAAGTAACGAATGCAAATACAATCTCCGTAAGCAATAGTTCAGTTACTAGTAGTAATGCTGCTGCAATAGCAGTCAACGAAACTTCCAGTGAAACTACTAATAGCCAGCAATATACTTCTAAGGTAGGGAATACATCGTTTGTAAGCATGGGTGATTCTTTTACGACAGGAGGAAACGGCCAGACCACCCCAGACCTAAATGGTAACGCAGATGTTATCTTTGGTAATGGAGATGGTCAAACAACCACTACCAAAATTGCCTATCATTTACAGGGAAGTGGAAGTGGTCCCCTTTATTATTATGGTAGTGGTTCAGGTAATATCATTGGTTATCCAGGTAAAGGAGAATATATTCTTTATACTCCAACTGGATTTGAAATTGATACTAGTCAATCTCAACCAATTTCTGTGGTTCACGCTACTAACCACTCTCAGTCAGTATCATCAGATGTATATCAGACTCAAATTCTAGGAACGACATCTACCGGACAACAAGCAATTTTAGTAACCTTTAATTTTGTTCCATACTACGGAAATGCTCCTGTAGTTGTAGTTGATCTGAAATTAAAATCTGATGCCACTCCTGGGACATATCAAGCAACAGATGATCTAATTCAACTAGTCGATAATAATGACGGTAGCTTTGCTGATGGATCAACATCAACTGTTACCATTAATGGCACTTCCTATACTATCGTTAATCTTCCATCAGGTATTCCTGCCCAAAATAATACTTATACAATCGGTAATATAGAGGTTGCATTTACTGGAGCCGTTAGTTCATTTCCGGATGGTAACTCTAATAATTTGCAAGCAGGGGATACTACCACTATTACCTATGCAATTCAGAACAATACTGGAGGTTCCCTGCACAATAGTACTTATTATCCTGGGTCAGCAGATTATCTTCTAATTGTGCCGCAAGGTTTTACTGCAAGTGATTTTCAAGTTACTAATTCGAGTACTCAGTATCCAAATGGCACGTATGATAATAACTTTACTTATTTAGGAACTAACAGTGAAGGTCAGCAAGTTTATAAGTTTCATACAAATGTGCAACCTGGATGGAATGGTACGCTTTTTGTTAAAGCAAATCTTACCGCTCAAGCAGGTAATGAAGGTAAAGCTTATCAAGTTAATGCCTATGATCTCGTGAAAGCTATCGATAACGGAAATTACGATAATTCAAGTACATCGACCATTACATTAAGCGATGGTTCCACACTAAATGTTATTAACTCAACATATTTATCTCCTAGTTGGCCTAATTCCTATACTTACGGTTTCAACGCTGTTCAAAAACAAACGTTTACTGGAACAACTCAATGGGCGCAAGGGAATAATCAGGATTTTGCCCCTGGTGATACCTCTACAATTACTTATAAAATCCAAGGATATGGGGAAGGCTCAAACTATTCACTTGGTCAAGGACAATATTTACTCTATATTCCCCAAGGCTTTAGTGCTTCTTCGTTAACAATTGGTACAGAAGGTTATGGAGCTAATCATTCCGATATCAATATTGAAAACTTAGGGAATGTTGGTGGAAATGGTCAACAGGTTTGGCTTGTCACTGTAGGAAATAAACCAATGTGGAATAATCCGCTTTATTTGTCCGCGACAATTACTGCTAATGCAGATGCGGGAGGTGGTTATTCAACTAACACAAGTAACTTGATAAAGGCGGTCGTTAATAACGATAATTTTACTGGTGATACTACAACAGTTACTTACAATGGGATTACCTATGCCGTAACTAATACTACGGCAACAGCAAATGGCTCATCAGATTCCACTAATAACACGGAAAGTTATAATTATCTTTTCCCAAACGTTGGAAAAACAGAAATTGCCAGCGATGATTATAGTATTCCTGAAACGGCGATTTCCGCAAAAGCGGTTAACACTTCGACAATAAGTAACATTGCGGGGTATGAAGAACTAGATATTAGTAATATTACCTTTAAGGAGGGAAGCATTACCAATGGTTCTTACCTTGATTTTCGCATGGGATTGCCAAGTCAAGATAATGGTTTAGTACCTTATGATACAGTAATGTCACCAACTAGTGGCGTCTTTTTGGGGAATACTCAAATTGGTACACTTTATCAGATGAATGGCTTTTACCGTTTGGTATTTAACGCGGCCGGAGAAGCAGCTAATCAAAGTGCTCGCTTAGTAATTAATAACTTATCGATGAAGTGGAATCATGCTAATTCTCACAATTCTTCTGCTATTCCTACAGTTAAACCTGCGGACAATCAAAATAATCCTGATCCAATGGTTTATCAATATACTGACGATGAAGAGTTGAACGACAAAACATTTACTTATACCCCAACTAACGATATATTGATTGGGTCAAGCAAGACA
Organism: Lactobacillaceae bacterium 24-114; assembly: GCA_041225415.1. Lineage (GTDB taxonomy): Bacteria > Bacillota > Bacilli > Lactobacillales > Lactobacillaceae > Limosilactobacillus. The sequence continues at coordinate 33,694 of JBCLSJ010000002.1, read as the reverse complement.
TATACTAGTGGCCTTTCAGTAGTTGGACAATATATTTACCGTGGATTTCATTCTAATCAAAATACAAGTAGTGGGGTTATAAGCTTATACGGTGTACGAACATGGACTAGTGAAACTCAACTTGCTTATACTTCCAATTGGACCCAACAATTCCAAGTTTGGCCTGATACAAATAAACTTGGTAATACTTTTTCTGTGACCCTAAAATTGCCAGTGCCGAGTGACGATGCAGGAATTACCTATAATCCAATTTCTGATACAGATATTGCTAACCAAATTAAGGAACAAGAAGCAAAATCAGTTACGCTTTCAAACGAATTAACTGGAAGTGGCGACAAGACCTACATAACGCAAACTTTGACAGCTAATAATGTGGAACCAACTGTTACTTCAAGTGCCCCTCAAAGAGTTAAGGATGCTGATGGGAAAGAATATATCGAGTATACTTGGAATATTAGTTTGCCGGGGGACGAACCAGTTGCTATCGCTGGTGGAATTAATCTTTTAAATGTGACTTCTACTCAACCATTTACTGTTCCTGATGGGGTAACTACTTATAGCCAGGATAAAGCGAAGTATGTATCACAGGGTTCATATAGCGGAAATGATACTGGAAATATTACTCTTTTAAATACGCTTGAAAATCTGGGGACAGTTGCCTCGACAATTTCTAGCACTAATCTCTCTACGCCAATCACATCTAATCTAACGTGGGGTGGCCTTGTTTCTTATGATCCAAACATTGATGTATCTGGGAATTCAGGGAATGCCTCTCAACAAACAGATGCTGACCTATATAATCCACAGGGTGGCGCAATGTGGGTTTGGAGCGATAACTGGAATGCGATGAGCAATCTTTCCAGTGCTGATGGCGTTGATATAAGAAAGACAAGTCTTAGTTTTCGTAATGGTTTTGCTAAGTCAGGCAGTGGTGTTAATAGTATTTATGAAATTATGAATGCTGTAAAAAGCAATGGACCATTAAAAGCTAAATGGAATCTTACGGGGTTTGTCCCAGGACTTCAGACTGCGGATGTCACCATCACTTATCCTGATGGGTCAACAGATACGACTACTATGCAAGTATTAGTGTTACAAGAGCCAGCCTTTATTCGTTATAATCAGGTGCGACCTGATGAAGCAGGGCAGACTAACACGATTACTGCTACCGATCTTCTTGGAAATATGAGTTCTAATGATGAAACTATTGGTCAACCAATTGGTGCTGAATGGGTTAATCAAACCGGTCCTACAATAACTTCAACCACCCAGGTTGGTCGTTATGATGGACCAGATGCTGATATTTACGTTCAGTACAATAGCAGCGATCTTAATTTAGTTGGTTGGCCAAAAGACGGTAAGTTTAAAGAACACGTTCAAACAATCTTCATCACTACTAATTTGCAAACAACTGTTTCAAGAGGAGAAATGGGAACAACAGCCTTTTTACAAGATACTCAGACTAATCAATTATTAAGCACAACAGTCTATGGATTAAACAATGATTCAGTTGAATACGTTCAGCAGGCTAATGGAACATTAGAAAGTTCTGATGGGGCAATTTATGGTATGTCTAAAGATATGGAAACAGTAACTGTTCCAACGCTGAATGAAGTTCAAAATGTTGTCTTATCAAGCTTAGTTAATTTAACTGCTTTAAGTCCTGCTGATTATTCTTTGAGTTGGAATGGAACACCTCAAATTGAAAATAATCAGCTTAAAGGAATAGTTCGTGCTCAATTAAGTCCAACTTTGGAATTTAGTATTCCTGTAATTGCTAATGTTCAGATCGAAAACTCAACGGATAATGGGAACCCAATTGACACGGAAGATAACGCACCAAAGATCCCGGATGCTTCATTGCCAGACGATTCAGAAACTGACTCTGTGACTACACCAGGAATCCCAGACGTTTCATTGCCGGATAATTTAGGGGATAACTCCGATGTTAAACCGACAATACCATCTAGCACTGAAAAAACTGATCCTGAGAATCACGTTGAGACAAGTCCAATAGATGTTACTCAAATAAATAGTTCTAATCAAGATTTAATTTTAACTGAGTCACGTAAAGTGGAGAAAAACCAGTCTCTAGATGGTCAAGTTGGACAAGTGTTGGCTTATATTAATAAGGAAAATCCTAGAAAGCAGGAATTTATTGTAAATAATCCTTCAAATAAACTTGAAGTAAGTAAAGAAGTTCGGCAAGCAGCTAAGCAGTCAGATAGCAGTAATAAAAACGTTTTACCTCAGACTGGTAATGATAGTATGAAGGCTCAACTAGTTAGCTTAACCGGTCTCCTCATGATCCTTACTTTAGGTAGTATAAAAAAGAAGCAGGACAAAAATTAAACAAATGCGAAAATATATAATCATTTGAATTACTAAAATATTAATGCTTTAATGAATATGTTAAACACTAATAAATAGGGGCACAGTAGATCTATGAAACACAAGAAAAACTATAATAAAGAGGAACACAGTCGAGTTAAATTATATAAAACTCATCAAGGATGGATGAGTAGTTTGACTTGTTTTGCGGAATTATTTTTCCTTTCAAATAAGAAGAAAATTAGAAGTCAGTATAGCAGCAACAGTAACTCTTACCTTAAAGGAGTTGGGATTAAAGGAGTTGGGATTTTAGCTACAGTAACTGGAGTTTTTGCTTTAGGTGCTATCGCTACTCCAACAGTAGCTCACGCCGATACTGTTGAAACTAACAATATTTCACAAATTATTGCTCCTGAAACGTCAACAATCTCAGAGAATACGTTAGAAAGTACGACGCCTTCTACTAGTAATGTTTCTCCTGAAACAGGTGGCACACCACAGGGTAATAGTAGTCTCAACAATGGCAGTAGCTCATCGCAATCCGAGAGTAATTATTCTTTGACGAGTGATTCTACTTCAGAAAATGACACAAGCGTTCAATCGGGAAGTCAAATAACATCTTCATTAAGTAATACCGATTTACAGATTAGTGATTCAAATAATGTTAATGTCCAGACAACAAAGAGTATTATCAGTAACCGCAGCCTCAATGCAAGCCTTTTAGCAACCGATACTGGTGTTGATGTAAGTACAGCGCAAGATTTTTATAATCAGATAGTTAACGGTACAAGTAGTATCCTTAACCTCACAGGTGATATTGATTTAGGGGCAGCCTATGGCAGTTCAACTCTGGTTATGTCTACCCCACATAGTGTAACTATTAATGGGAACGGCTATACCATCAATTTTGGAAATACACAAATTAACCCTAATTGGACTTCGCCTACAGATGAATTAAATATTACTTTTAATGACATTAAAATTTATACAGCTAGCCAATATGGTGCAGTATTTATGAATACGCCCAAGCTTTTTAGTAATCCTAAAATTAGGTTAGTTTATAACAACGTAGAAGCCATTGGTGGGACTGCGGTTTTTGCAGATACAACTGCTAATAATGGGATTGGTAATGCTTACACTGGACTACCGCTAAAAACCTTTGAAATCAATGGTAATACCACGATAACTGGAGTTAATACTTATACTTATAATGGAACAACATATACCCCATCGTATAACAATACTGCAGGGCACGGTGCAGCTTTAATTTCTCCAGCATTTAATGTGATTATAGATAATGATGCTAATGTTGTGCTGGATGCTGGTGGTAACGCTCTGTATAATATTCAATTGCAAGGTAATAGAGGTACACATACTATTTCAATTGGTGACAATGCGTATCTTGAAATGAAAGGTGCTACCTACTCTAATATTTATATGCCTAGTTATAACAATGGTGATAATGTGATTAACATTGGAAATAATGCTAAGGTAATTATGAAGGTTGATGATAATGCAACTGATAATATTGACTTTAACTACAATAATGCTTCAGTAAATAATACAATTAATATTAATCCAGGGGCAAAAGTTACATTAAATGGACCATCGAATTTTAGCGCATACGGAACAGTAACGGTTAATATTAATACGCCATCATATGTTTATCTTACGAATGGTGGTGGAAAGGCTTATGGCGGGCGTGCTACTTATACAGTTAATGCCAGTAGAACAAGCATTATCACTGTGGATGGAGACCAAAAATTCGCTTCCCCTCTAGTCGAAACAAATACTGCGACTATTAAAGGGTCAAGTGTTAAAAGTACTAATACTGTGCTTATGTCCAACCAAACAGGTACAGTGGAAGATGTAGCGACAATAAATAATAATATAGTTCAACCAAGGTTTGAGACAACTATATATATGGGATGTATGGCTGACCTATATAATCCGCAAGGTGGAGCAATGTGGACTTGGAGTGATGATTGGAATGCGATGAGCAACCTTTCCAGTGCTGACGGTGTTGACATCAAAAATACAAGTCTCAGTTTTCGGAATGGATTCCTAAAATCTGGTAATGATGTTGATAGTATTTATCAAATCATTAACGGAACAAAATATGCTGGTACATCAAAGGTTAGCTGGAATCTCACAGGATTTGTCACAGGTCTCCAGACCGCGAATGTAACAATCACTTATCCTGATGGATCGACGGATACGACTACTATGCAAGTCTTAGTGTTGCAGGAGCCATCTTTTATTCGTTATAATCAAGTGCGTCCTGATGAATCAGGGAAGACTAATACGATTACTGCTACGGACCTTCTAGGCAATTTGAGCTCTGATAGTTCAGCAATTGGTCAGCCTATAGGTGCTGAATGGGCTAATGGAACTGGTCCACAAATCACCTCTACTACGCAAGTTGGTCGTTATAACGGCAACGATGCCTATATCAATGTTCAATATAATGACGGTGGCCTTTCATTAGTTAATTGGCCAAAAGACGGCAAATTTAGAAAGAATGTTTCAACAATTTTCATTACCACTAACTTGCAAACTACAGTTTCTAAGGGTGAAGCTGGTACGGCTGCCTTTGTTCAAAACACTAAAACTAATCAATTATTAAGTGCAACTGTTTATAGCGTTCAGAACACTCCTGTTGAATATACTCAACAGGAAAATGGAACCTTAGAAAGTGCCGACGGAGAAATTTTTGGTATAACAGAGAATCCTGAAACGATAACTGTATCATCAGCAGTGGATGCTTCAAAAATAGCCTTGTCCAGTTTGGTCAACTTGACTTCCTTGAATCCAGAAGATTATTCACTAAGCTGGGATGAAGAACCACAAATTGAAAATAATGAGCTTAAAGGGATGATACGTGCCCAAATCAGTCCAACATTATTCTTCAGTATTCCAGTTACAGCTGATATTAATGTTGAAGAAGCAACTGATCCTACGCCTACGGAGCCAACGGATGACGGTAATGAAGCACCTGAAACTCCGGGTACTTCATTACCAGACAATTCTGGAGAGGTTCCAGTAGAACCAACTTATCCAGGCGACACTGTTTCTGGTAAGGATACGTCTTCAAAGGAAGAGAATGAGTCGGACTCGTCAATGGCTAAAGACAACGTTAGCCAGTCTACAACGGACGATGATACAACCAACGATAAGAACGAAGACATTGATAACAGTAATAGAAGCGGAGTGCCAAACACACCAGACGAGACAGCTCAATCCGATGGTGATTCAAACAAAGATTCGGAACGCGATGATAGCAATATTATCCAAGAAGCATCAAGTACGTCAGGTGATAATAATTTAGGGATGGATAATCTATCATTAAAGAACCCTAATATGACGATAAGTGGTCCACAACAGAATTCTGAATTAAACAAAAATACTTATCAGGCGGTTAAGCAATCAATTACTGATGAAAAAGCTGAGTTACCACAAACTGGTAATGATATTGCAAAGAGCCAAGTATTAGCTTTGACAGGACTTTTACTGATGTTTGGTTTAGTTGGAATAAGAAAGAAACAGAATTAAACTGAGTGGAAAATAGAATAGGTTTAGTAAGGAGAACTGGGAAATAACCAATTTGCAAGGCGGTGGGGTAAGGATAGAACGATGATTAGCGAGGAACGAGTTGATTATCGTTTGGACTTAGACTCGAGCCTTGCGGTTACGACGCAAAGCTAGCCTTCTAGGTTTCCCGCGATTAGACTCTGCAGCATTCGGAAATAATAAGAGGTCGGCGAAAATACAAAGTATTTTCCCGACCTCCTTGCTTTTTTATTTTGTTATAATAATAGGGTTAATATATTTATTTGTAATAGAATTGATACGCTATAATTATTATTTGACTGATCACCAGATTTATTTAACTGACAATTGATTAACTGAAAGAGTGAGTTATTTGTTCACATTGACACCAGGTTTAAAAATTTTTTGGAAGCGGGTTTGTTGGACCATTATGATATTATTTATCTACATGTGGGGAATGCAAATACCGTTGCCTTTTGCACAAATTACTAGTAGCTATCGGCGTTTACTTTTAAAGTCACCAATTTCTATTTTGACTTTTTACAGTGGTGCGAATCTTACGCAACTGTCGCTATTTATGGTTGGATTAACTCCAATGATGATAGGGATGCTTTTTGTTCAAGTGTTATCTTACTATCGAATGTTCGGACTAGGTACTTTCTCCCAACGACAAATGAACTATTTTCAGCAATTTATAATTCTTGTTTTTGCTATTATTCAATCAGCAGCTTTAACATTTGGATTTGGATTAACTAAGACTACCATTCAAGGATTATCAGTTATTCTGATTTTGACAGCTGGTTCGATGTTTGTTACTTGGTTAGGTATGCTTAATGGTCGGAACGGTATTGGCGGTACTATTCTTTTAATTTTGGTCAATATTTTGAGTGGGATTTTCCCAATGGTACGGCAAGCTGTTGAGAATTTACTTAGTTTACCTAATGGAAAGTGGTTAGTAACATTGCTGCTGGTAATTGGTTTATTAATTGCTCGTTTTTGGCTCGCATTTATGCGTGCCTACTACCCAATAAAAATTATTGATACGAATGAATCTAGTCGCACGAAACCACGTATTTTGCCAATTGGACTTAATAGTGGGGCAATGATGACTATTATGGTTGGGATGGCTATTATAATGATTCCGTTAACTTTTGGTGGTTTTTTCCCCCAATATAGATTCTTAACCAATCCAATCTTTGATGCAGTATATGCTGGTATTATGACCTTTACCCTTTTTTACTTCTTTACATTCGTGCAGTATAGTCCAGAATCAATGGCGCGAGGAATGCGCGGGAGAGGAGTTTATATTTTAGGGATTCATCCGGGGAAACCAACACAGTTGTATCTTCGGCATAAAATTTGGTCTATTTCATTGTTAGGCGCTACTCTAAACACGTTCACAATGGTATTTGGAATGCTGGGGCCGCGATTATTGGATAAGTATTCAGGATTCGCTTTGATTCCAATGAATATTATGATGCTATTGTTATTCATGTCAGGAATTCAAGAACAAATTGGATTATACTTAATTCCACGTCAATACGAAAAATACAATGAAAAGGAGAATAGCTTCTAATGAATTATCTAGTTCCCGCTTGGCATACAAGATTAGGGGATTGGGCATACGGAACGCCTAAGTTAAATTTTGATGATATTGTAAGTGTGTATGGCCTCTTAGCAGCAGATCAGCAGAATTGTGGGTTAGTAATTACAGATTATCTTCCACAATTGTCAACACGATTAGCAAACATTGCGATGACACCTAAGAGTATTTTTTCTGTTTTTGATTATCTTCAAGGAATTACAAGGACAGATAACCAGATTATAGACTATGCTGATTTTGATTGGCCACAAAATGCATTTTTCGAATTTACCCCATTTCGATTGATTGTTCGGCAATTAGGCAAGGTATATGCTAATGTTATTTTTGATATGGAGGGGAAAATCAATTGGGTAGAGTACTTTAACGAAAATGGACAACATACAAAAACTCTATTAATGGATAGTAGAGGATTTGTTTCTCGTATAGAATTTTATAATGAAAATAATCAAGATATAAAAGATAGTTATTTAAACCTACTAGGAGAGTGGCGTATCAACCATTATCCTCAGAATGATTCAGTCGAAATTAATCCTAAGTTTGCCGGGGAATTTGAGAAACTTCATTATGACCACTTAAATGATTTAGTTCAAGAGGTGGTAGAGAAACATTTCCTAGATTATTTATCACCTAACGATCAACTAACTGTAACTATAGATGATTATAGTCGCATTCCACAGTCAATTTATAATCGCGTTCCAACAGTTTTTTCTGCTAGTAAATGGCACCCATTTGTTGAAGGATTAAAGACTTTATTTGATATTCCCAACTTAAGAATCGTTACGGATACCCCATTTACGGCGAAAAAAGTTCAAACTGTCATGAATTTATCTCAACCACCTCTTTCAATTCCTCTTTATCAAGCACTTTTTCAATTGGGACACAGTCAGCGGATTCAAGGGCAACGCATCTATCTTTTTATTGATGATTTAACTCCAGAGGAACTGGAATCATTAGGGACAGTCATTTTAGATCATCTAATGGATCATCCTAAACGTGATGAACTTTACCTTTTCTCTTACGGAGGAGGTCAAGAAAAGGCTGAACAGTTCATAAAGGTAGTCATGAAAAGACATAAGGATGACTTTTGGCTAAAAGGTCATGAACCAGAAAAAAAGATTACTGATGAAGGAATTGAAGATGATCCACGACGAGAGGAAAAACAACTTCCTATTATTACAATTGAATATAAGGAATTTAATGATACTCCAGCTTTAATGAAATCATTAGATGAGACGCGTTTGTTGATAGATTGGGGCTATCACCCTGATGATCAACTACAAATGGCTGCTGTTAGTATCGGCATCCCTGTTATTCAACGAATTGAGACTCCAGAAATTAGAGATCGACAAAATGGTTGGATTTGTAATGATCTTTTAGACTTGCGAACAGGATTACGTTTTTACCTTAATGATTTAAAACACTGGAATGAATCTTTGGCAAATAACGTGCAAATAATGAATGAATATTCTGCTGATAAGTTACTAGAGATGTGGCAAGCAATCTGGCAACAAAAATGAGAAGGGAATGAGCTATTATGAAAGTTTTACAATTAGGTAAACATAATTGGGCTGATAATTATACCATTCCAAAATCACTAGACTGGGAATTTAATAATTTCCCGTTGCCAAAAAAGAAAAAGCATCGGTATGCTGTTGTATTAATAACCGGTCCAGTTGATTTAACAGCAAAAGAATGGGAAGAATTACGAATGGCTTCTACTCCCTATAGTGTTTTATTTTTACCAAAAATTTTAAATCAGTTGGACAACAATGGTCGATTATTTTTAAAACAACAGGCAGCTATTGAAATTAATGAAAGTCCGCAAGAAACAATTGATTCTTTAGAAAAGAATTTTTATTTTGGTCAAACCGGTATTCGTGTTAGTCCAACTAACTTAGTGATAAATAGAGATAATTTTCCTATTTTTGAATTTGTGGATGGCTATCATTTAAAAATTGATGTCGAGTCTAATGAATGGCAAAATTTGGGAACCTATAAAACTACTCCTTATTATGATCCGGAGAAGCAATTAAGTCTTTGGCTTGAGTGTACTCAAGATCCAAATTTAGAAACGCGGTTAGTTGTGTATGATATGCAAGGTAGCGCTGATAAGCACTTTATTTTACCCATAAACCCTCATCAGCAAGAAATAATTGTTCCAATGGGAGTTACTGACTATGCGCGTTTTATTGGTGTAACCATCCAAGTCCGTGGACGAGGTACTATGGAGATAGGGACTTTTCACTATCGGTGGACGAGAAATGGGTTTGGAAATTATATTGCTGGAGGAAAGAAAATAGTAAATCCTAAAAATAATGAAGAGATAGCCTACTATTTGAATCCAGGAGATTTAAAACCACCGTTATTCATTTATTTTGCTGGTGCTCGAAGTCAAGAAGGTTTTGAAGCCTATCCGCTATTTCGCTATACAGGTAAACCGGCATTACTATTTACTGACCCTCGAATGCAAATGGGACAATTCTATACAGGCGATTACTTCCAGGGAAAGATTAAAGAAGTAATTGAGAAAACAGTTGAAGAGCTAGGCTTTACTATGCAAGATGTAGTAACTACTGGTCTTTCAATGGGTTCTTATCCGGCTCTAAAATTAGGCGCTGAATTAGGGGTTCATGCAATTATATGTGGGAAGCAATTGACCAATCTAGGATATCTAGCCGAACGAGCTCCCCGAGAACGGCCATTTGGATTTGATACTGGGCTAGATGTTGCTTCACGGAATGCAAGAGATATGTCACCTGAAGCTTTAAAAGAAATTGATAGAAAATTCTGGCATGAATTTAATCGTACTGATTTGAGTAATACAAAACTTTTTATCATTTATATGATTGATGATGACTATGATGATCAGGCTATCAGTCAATTAAAAAAGTCACCAGCAATAATAGATGGGATTGAGTTTATACCTAAGGGATTCCCGGGTCGACATAATGATGATACGGCAACAGTTTCTCAATTATTTGTCGATCGAATATACGATATGGTTGATAATGAGTTTGGAAAGGAGAAAGCAGACTAATTATGGAACAAGAAGTAGTCAATGAAATTTACTGGCCTCCTGATATGGATTCTGCTTTTAACTTTGGTTCTCATGTAATTGTGGATGCGTACGATCGAGTTTCTTTTCATAATCGGTTAATGACACCTGGTGTGGTAATGAAGGCTTGGTCAGTCGCCGTAAACTATCAGGGATCAAAGATAGTTCCACAGTTGCCTCATTTAAAAATTAATCATCAATATCGAATTATTTTGCATGCCAAAATGCAACCTGAAAATTCATTAATGATTCGCTTGAGTTTTAATGATATTCAAGGCAATACACTAAAACAATATAATTTCAATCGGTCCAATGCTTACTTTACTGTTCCAGCAGAGACTATCACAATGAGTCTTGAGTTAGTAAATGCTGGTAATACCCATCTTGATTTTGAAAGAATCGAAATATGTGAGCGAAATGTTAGTCCTAATGCCCATGCGGATCTATGGTTTCAAGAGCCAATTAATTATGATCAACACCAATTACTTAATTTACTAGTTGTTCCTGCTAATAAACGAGCTAAGAAGACCTATCCTTTACTGAGAAATTTATCACCTATTCTCCCTCTGCAGGTACTCTTAGTTGATTACCAGTATCGAGGCAATTTAGAGAGAGATATCACCAAATACTTACAAGAGCATAAAAGGAAAAATATTCGGCTTGTCAGTTGTCATGAACGTTTTGATATTCCAATTTTAAATCTACAAAAAGATTTTGACTCAATTCAAACACTAGTAACCACAAAACATCAACAACGGTTAAATATGATTGACTCATATGCCTATGAATTATCAAAGACTAACAGTTGGAGTAATGAAAACTTAGTTGAACCTAATTGGCCAGTTATTATAGATGCAATTAGGAAAATATCTGGAGGAGATTAAGATAAATGATTAAAGACTTATTTGAAAATCGTTATCTTAAAAGGAAACTGAATCAGGTTAACCGCCTTGCACCTCGTATGCGTCAGATGAGTGATGAAGAACTACAGGGACAAACTGCAAAGCTAAAAGCCCGTTTAAGAAATGGGGAAAGTTTAGAACAAATCCTGCCAGAAGCATATGCAACTATTCGTGAAGCAGATTACCGAGTATTAGGCTTATTTCCCTATGATGTGCAGGTAATGGGCGCAATTGTTCTTAACCAAGGAGACATTGCCGAGATGAAAACTGGTGAGGGGAAAACACTAACTGCTACTATGCCCCTTTACTTAAATGCTTTAACTGGGAAAGGGGCAATGTTAGTAACTCCTAGTGAATATTTAGCAGAGCGTGATGAAACCCAATTAGAGCCTGTTTATCGCTTTTTAGGAATGACAGCGGCCTTAACATTCAAGCGGACAGCTAGTGAGCGTAAGTTTCTTGAACAAAATCCGGATGAGAAACCAAGTACAAAAAGAGATTGGTATCGAGCGGATATTATTTATACAGTAGGAAGTGCATTTGCTTTTGATTATCTTTTTGACGGTTTAAATGCTGATAGAAGCACACGTTCAACTCGTCAACCATTTAACTATGCATTAGTCGATGAGGTTGATGCTGTTTTACTTGATGGTGCTACTACTCCCTTTGTTGTTGCTAGTCAACCTAAAATGCTATCCAACCTTTATGAATTAATTGATAATTTTGTTCTAACCTTAGTTAAGGATCGAGATTTTAAAGTTAAATTTGATCTCGGAGAATTATGGCTTACTTATCGCGGAATTCAACGTGCTGAACATTATTTTCGATTAGATGATTTGTTTAATAATGATAGTCGAGAAATTTACCGGCATATTATCCTCTCTTTACGTGCTCATTATTTTATGCGACGTGATCGAGATTATCTTGTGGTAGATGATAAAGTTCAACTCCTAGATGAAACAGATGGTCGGATAAAGAAGGGGATAAAGGTTGGAACTGGATTACACCAAGCTGTTGAAGCAAAGGAGCATGTTCCATTAACAGCCAATATGATGACAACTGCTTCAGTTACTTATCCACAACTTTTTGGGCAATTTAATAAAATTTCTGGAATGAGTGGAACTGCAAAAGTTGATGAACGAGAATTTATAGAGACGTATGCAATGAGGGTTATAAGAATCCCTACAAATAAACCAACAATTAGAAAAGATTATGCACCGAAATTGTATTTGACGACACCAGAAAAATTAGATCACGCAATTAATGATGTTGTTCGTATCCATAAGGAAGGACGACCTGTCTTATTGGTTGCTGGGTCGGTTGAAAATTCAGAAATTATCTCGGAATTACTTTTGAATTTAGGTATTCCGCATAATGTGTTAAATGCCTTTAATTCTGTAAAAGAAGTTCCAATTGTTCAAGATGCAGGACAAATGGGAGCAGTTACGGTAGCAACTAATATGGCAGGCCGAGGAACAGATATTAAACTTGGCCCAGGCGTCATTGCTAAAGGTGGACTAGCTGTCATTGGGACAGAGCTTCTCCCTTATCGGGTGGAAGAACAATTAGCAGGGCGTGCAGGACGTCAAGGTGAACCAGGTACGAGTTTATTCTATGCTTCATTGGAAGATGATTTAATTGCTCAACATAGTTCTCCACGGATGAAAAAATACTATCGTCGACAAATTAAAAAGAGACAAAAGGGCAAAAAGAAAAGAGAGCTCAGTCATTGGACTATTCGCTTTTCTGTAAATCAATTACGTCGGCGTGTTTCTGGAGAAGAAGAGAGAGCTCGTTCTGAAATTGAAAAAAATGATTATGCTATGCGGCTGCAAAAACATTATCTTGATCAGATACAAGAAACCATAATGGAAAAAGAACATCTTGAGGAAATGGTTGGCACGTGGCTTGCTTTAGGAATTAATGATTATTTAGGCGAAAAAAGACATTGGTCGAGATATGATATTCGAATGCTAATCAATGAGCATTTAACTTACGATGCTGTACAAATTCCTGATGAATTAGTCGATAATCCAGAAGAAATTCGCAAATTTTTACAAAATATTTGTCGTGATAACCTTCTGCAAAAATTCAAGACATTAGGTAATAATTCTAAATTACTAAACCAATTTTATAAACAAGCAATGATTGATTCATTAAATGGTTGTTGGACAATGCAAATGGACTATTTAATGACGTTACGCTCACGTTTACAACCGTTCTCTAATGCTGGACATGATCCAGATTACCTTTATCAACGCGCGGGATTTAAATCTTACCAGAAATTAATTCGGCAGGCACATATGAAAGCATTGCAGAATTTAATCTTAAGTGATGTTAAACTAGATAAAAAGAAAAAATTACAAGTTATTTATAAATAATCATAAAAGTAGAGGAGTCAATAGCATGACTGTATATAACGTCAATTTGGGTATTGGTTGGGCTAGTAGTGGTGTTGAATATGCTCAATCCTATCGTAATAAATTATTAAAATCATTAGATATTCCGGCAAAATTTATCTTTTCTGATATGATTCTTGCCAATAATATAGAGGATCTTACAAAGAATTTAGGCTTTTCTGATGACCAAATTATTTGGTTTTATAATTTCTTTACGGACGTTAAGATTGCCCCCTCTGATTTTCTCCTTACTGATTTTGAAAAGGACGAACAAATAGAAAGTCGTTCTTTTAATAAAGAGATTAGCGATGACGGTAAACTAGTAAATTATTCATCTGATAGTGAACAACTTCTAATAACAGCCCGTCTTCATGATAATGATGATCAGCAAACAATTGATCAAGTTAGTTATGTCTCTAAAGGACGCTTATTGAAACGTGATTTCTATTCATATGTAAAATATGCAACCGAATACTATTCTGGTGATGAACAAAATAATCATGTTGCCTACCGCAAATTTTATAATACTGATGGATCGGTAGCTTATACTCAACATGTCCAAGGAACGGTCGAAACATTTGAATTTCCAGATCATATTTATTACACCAAGAACGATTTATATTTGAAAATGATAAAGCAATTAAATTTTCAAGCTGACGATACCATTATTATTGATCGAATGGACGATGGTAATGTTCTAATTAATGGGCAATTATTATTTGAATATCATGGCGATGCAAAATTGGCAATAGTTGTACATGCAGATCATTTTGATAAGAATTTTACAACTCAGCAGCATGTTTTGTGGAATAATTTTTATGAGTATCAATTTACTCATACGGATGATGTTGATGTGTTTATTGTTTCTACTGATGTTCAAAAACAAATGATGACTCATCAATTTAATAAATATCAGGGAATAAAACCTAATATTGTTACTATTCCAGTTGGAAATATTGACCAATTGGAAAGACCAAATGAGCCAAGAAAACAACATTCTTTAATTACAGCTTCACGGTTGGCACCAGAAAAACATATTGATTGGCTAGTAAAAGCAGTAGTGCAGGCACATAAAAAGATTAATGATCTTACTCTTGATATTTATGGTGAGGGTGGAGAACGACAACGTCTTCTTAAACTTATTAAAGAAAATAATGCTCAAGATTATATTCATTTGATGGGCCAGCACGATCTTTCAAAGGTTTACAAGAAGTATAGTGCTTATGTTGCCGCCTCAACCAGTGAGGGATTTGGATTGAGCTTAATGGAGGCTGTCGGTTCAGGCTTACCAATGATTGGATTTAATGTTCCATATGGTAATCCAACCTTTATTTCGGATAAAAAGAATGGATTTCTTCTTCCCTATGAAGCAGGATGGCAAAATCAACAAAAGGTAGATGTGCTAGCGAATGGGATAGTTAAATTATTTGCAGAGAGTGATGTAGATAAATTTAGTGAAAAATCCTATAAAATTGCAGAACATTATCTATTAAATAACGTTGCCAAGAGATGGCAAGAATTATTGGAGGAATTAAAGCATGATTAACTTATTTGAAACTTATAATATTGAGTCTCGTGACTTGCTAATTTCGGAAAAATTAGCAGGATTTACTATTCCTTCAGTTGTCATTGATGATGATGGGTTCTTGCCTGATGATGTAGAATCACCTATTAAATACTTTTGTCATTTAAACAGTAATCATCGTCCTTTATACTTTGATCAAGTAAAAATCCCCCATTATTGGCGTATTCAGGCTGACGCGCAAAGTGGTCATATTTATGACCTAAAGACTAAGAAAGCTAACATAATTTTTGCTCGCCCTGACAATACCCGAACCGTACGAGAAGTTCAATGGTTAGATGAAAGTGGTCATATTTCCTGGGTAGACCGTTATGATAAACATGCAACTCTTTTTAGCAAAATTTATTTTGACAATGGTCAGCCGGCGGTTTGTGAATACTATGATATAAATGGCAATAAGGTTATTGAGCAAAACTTACGCAGTAGGGATATCTTTTTGAACTTTAAGGGAGAAAAACGTCATTTTGCTGATATGCCCGATTTAGTACTGTATTACCTTAAGCTTCAAAAATATAATTTAAATCATATTTTATACAATACTCTTAATATGTCGTTGGCAGTTACTCTTCGTTTACCTGCAGATAGTGGGCAAGATATGCTAATTTGGCATGAAAAACTTGGGGATGAATTGCCAGGCAATATGCAATTTTTAATGGATAATGCTACGCGAACAACGAAGATTGCCTTTCAAAATTATGAGGATTGGAAAAATAAACAGGAGTTAATTCCTAAAGATAGTAAGATTGATTTTATGTACCTTGGAACAATTTATCCTCATCCTCGACCAAATAAATTAAGACCACAAGCTTTAGTGTTAACTAACTCTGACCAATTAGATCAATTAGGTTTATTGGTTCAATTAATGCCAAATGTTACATTTAATATTGCTGCCGTTACTGAAATGTCTTCTAAGTTACTGGCATTTGGTGACTATAAAAATGTTGAAGTATTCCCTCAAGTTAGTCATGAGAAAGTTATGGATCTTATCAAAACATGTGATTTATATCTTGATATTAATCAAGGAAATGAAATTCTAGATTCTGTTCGTGGTGCTTTTGAACAAAATATGCTTATTCTTGGATTTAAAAATACTATTCATGAACCAAAATTTATTGCTCAGCAAAATATTTATGATAGTAATGAAACTGGAGCAAAGCTAATGGCACAAAAAGCTCTGTCTGCATTAGTAAAACCTGAATTAATGGGGCAACTAGTTGATGAACAACGAAGTGAAGCAGGAGATGTATGGCCAAAAGATTATAAACGAATCCTAGGAGAGTGGATAAATGAATAAAAATGAGGAATCTTTTGTTGAGCGTCATGCTAGGAAACGACTTCATAATGTAGAAAAGGAAAAACGAAAACCATATATTGAAAAGAAAAATGAAAAGCGACGAAAAATTAGTGGGGTGCAGATACTTCTCCAACTATTAATGATAATTGTCTTAATTTCAATGTTTCTATCAATTCTTTAGATGGGGGAAGATAGTAGTGAAAGTACATATAACAAATTTATATGGTATGGCGTATAAGAGTGTTGCTCAGATTTCTCAGCAAATGGTAGCCAAGATTGGGAAAGATAATTTTAACTTTAATGAACTAGGAATTTATAATTATTATGATCCCAATGAATCTGAACAGGCGATATCTTCACGTTATGACGGAATTTTAGCGTCAGTAGGGGATAATGATGTTATTATTTTTCAAACTCCCACCTGGAATACGAATGAATGGGAAATTGGGTTCTTTAATCGTACTTTTGTATATAATAATCTAAAAAGAATTATTTTTATTCATGATATTATTCCATTAATGTTTGAAGAGAACTTTTACTTATTGGAACGTTTTGTTGATATGTATAATCGGGCTGACCTAGTAATTGTCCCTTCACAGCAAATGCTTGATTATCTTCGTGCTCATAATTTAACAACGAAGAAAGTATTAATTCAGCATATGTGGGATCATCTTTGCAAAATTGATGGAACAATTCAACCAACTAATAATAAGAATATTGCTTTTATTGGTAACGTAGAAAAAAAGACTCAGTCATTAATGAAGTGGGATAGTCCTGACGTCAAGCTCCAAGTTTTTTCGCTACCTAGTAAATGGGGAGAAGGTAAAAATGTAGAGTTCTTAGGATGGCAGGATGATACAACACTAGTAAATAGTTTACGGAAAAATGGTGGATTTGGTCTGTTATGGGGAGATAAAGAAGATTGGGTAAAATATATGCGTCTCAACTCTTCCTATAAACTAAGTACCTATTTGGCAGCAGGTATCCCTGTCATCGTTCGTAGTGATACACCGGAAGCCGAGAAAATTAAAGAAAAAAATTTAGGAATTATCAGTGATAATTTAGATGAAGCAATTGCTCGTGTAAATAATATAACTGATGGAGAATATAACCAGATGAGAGATGCTGTTGCTACATTTAGTCCATTAATTCGTGATGGATATTTTACGAAACATCTCTTAGCTGATTCAATTTATAAAGTTTTATATGAATAATTAAAAGAGACTGGGAAATAACAAATTTGCAAGGCGGTGAGCTAAGGGTAGAACGATGATTAGCGAGGAACGAGATGATTATCGTTTAGACTTAGATTCGAGCCTTGCGGTTACGACGCAAAGCTAGCCTTCTAGGTTTCCCGCGATTAGACTCTGCAGTATTCGGAAATAATAAGAGGTCGGTGAAAATACAAAGTATTTTCCCGACCTCATTTTAACTTTGAGAGTATTTTTTTAGAATAGCTAGCTTACTTTTTGCTTCTTTAAACTTCATAGTATTACCGCTTCCGGCAGCTTCAGTAGTTAGACCCTTTAAATATTCTATATATTTTTCTTTCAAAAAAGTTGGGTGAATACCAAGTAGTGAATAAAATTGAATTCGCTCTTGAATACTCAAAGTATTATTGCTAGCTATTTTAATATTTAATTTTTTGGTCATTGTTGTAGAATTTTCCTGCATTCGCCAACAATAATCTGGTTTATTCATATAAGCAATCTTATCAGCAGTCAAATACAATTTCCAGCCGGTCAAACCATCTTCAGCATAAGAATGTAGGGGATATTCGATACTATTAAATAATTTTCGTTTAAAAAGCTTTCCCCAGGCTTGATAAAAAATTTGTCCAATTACAGGCCGAACTTCATTTTTAAGCCAGGCTAGCGAGGAGTATGTTTTTTCTAGTGCAGAGTGATCCGGGTTATGCGGGTCCGAATAGAAATAGTAAGTACCATTTTTATCAATGCGATAAAAAAGACAACAGGATATATCAGCATCATTATCTTTAGCTTGTTGATAAAGGTCTGCAACCATGGTATTTGATATTATATCATCACCATCAACAAACATGATATAGGCGCCAGTAGCAACAGAAATACCTAAATTACGAGCAGAACCCGCACCAGAATTAGATTGCTGAATTAGGTGAAAACGGTAGTCTTTTTGACAAAATTCTTCGCCAATTATTAATGAGTTGTCTGTTGAACCATCATCTACGAGAATAATTTCTAGATTATTGTAAGTTTGGTTACTAATGCTTTCTAGGCATTTATTTAAATATTTACCAACATTATAAGTAAGGACCACCACCGATATTTTCTCCATAACAACTCCTCATTATTTTTCTAAATATTTTTTAATGATAGCCAATTTGCTTTCAGCTTCTTTTTGAATAAGTAGATTTCCCGTTGTTTTGGCATCATTCTCTTGTTTTTCTAAGTATTCTTGCCATCGCTTATGTAAAAAAACAGGGTTAAGACCAATAAAAGGATAAAACTGAATCCGTTCTTGAATTCCTAAAGCATTATTCCTCGAAACTCTAACATTCGGTCTTTTTGTTGTAGTAATGGAATTATTCCTCATCCGCCAACAGTAGCCCGGCATATTTATATAGGATATTTTATCAGCACTTAAATATAGTTTCCATCCAGTTAATCCATCATCACCATAAGAATGAGAGGGATATTCAACATTTTTAAATAAATTTCGTTTAAAAAGCTTTCCCCAGGCTTGATAAAAAATCTGCCCAATCACAGGCCTAACTTCATTTTCAAGCCAATCTAGCGAGGAATAGGTTTTTTCTAATGCGGAGTGATTCGGGTTATGTGGGTCCGAATAGAAATAGTAAGTGCCTTGTTCATCAATCCGATAAAAAAGGCAACAAGAAATATCAGCGTTATTTTCTTCGGCTTGTTGATATAGATCAGCAACCATATTCGTTGATAATATGTCATCACCATCAATAAACATAATGT
This sequence comes from Lactobacillaceae bacterium 24-114, assembly GCA_041225415.1. Classification (GTDB taxonomy): domain Bacteria; phylum Bacillota; class Bacilli; order Lactobacillales; family Lactobacillaceae; genus Limosilactobacillus. The sequence continues at coordinate 14,013 of JBCLSJ010000002.1, read as the reverse complement.
AGTCACCTGTAGCAACAGAAACCCCTAGATTACGAACAGGGCCAGCGCCAGAATTAGGTTGTTGAATTAGACGTACACGTTGATCTTTTTGACAAAATTCTTCACTAATTGCTAATGAGTTATCTGTTGAACTGTCATCCACAAGAATTATTTCTAAATTATTGTAAGTCTGATTAAGAATACTCTCCAAACATTCACGTAGATATTCACCTACATTATAGGTCAGGACAATAACTGATATTTTTTTCATAAATTCTCCTTGTACTTATTAAGTATAAATAGCTTAATTCTGCAGGTATTCTTTTAATGATCTATCGTAATACTATTGCCTCCAATAATCATGGTTACCTATTTATTCTCTGCAATTTCACGGATTTTATTGATGACTCCATCAATATTATTATTTTCGAAAATGGTAAGAGAGGGGAGGGTAGAATCTCCAGCAGTATCTTCAAAAGCAATAAGGGGTTTTCCTGCTTTTACAAAATGGTTAATGAATCGGAATTCCTTATCTCCATAATTAATGTCAAGATAGGCATCGGCTTTGTTAATAAGGCTATCAATAGTAGCGCCAATAACCATCGGATAAAGGTGGAGATTAGAATACTTAGTCAAGGTTAATAATCTATCGCCCATAGCAGTCCATGCTAAAACGTTAAAATCATACTCTGGGAATGCTTTGAGGAGATCTTCTAGGTGACTAAGATTTTCGCTAGAAGTAAAGGTAAAGAAACTTGCTTTGGGAGTAGGATGAACCGTTGGCAGAATTCGATGATGAATAATTTCACTATAATCTAAAGTGCTATATTGCCACCACTTATCGCGCATTCGACTAGACGAGGTAAAATTCCATGGTTTATCAGCGGTAGAATAATGAATTATTAAACGTGGCTTAGATTCTTTTAACATTTTATTATAGTGGATCAAATTATTAGGTTCAGTGTAAAAAACGGCAGAATCTAATCCAATTTGGTAGTTGTATCCATTTGGTAGTCTTAACCATTGATCTCTGAAATAATCATTAAGTAGTGTTTGATCATCATTTGAAGTGCTTTCCTCACCTTTTGCCAATAAAGAGTCTGTAAAAGAAGGATCTTCTTTTAAACGATTATTGTCAATTAGTAAAACACCAGAGTTAAAAGTATTAGCCATTGTAAAATCTTCTACGGCAGCAACTGGATGTCCTTCCATATCCATTTTGAATAGCTCTTTGAGGGATCCATTAACGATTGTATCGGCATCCAAGTAAAGTACCCGATCTTCAGGAACTAGACGTGGAATTAGAATTCGACCATAGATCATTTGGTTCATGTACCCCCGAGAAACAGCTTCTCTTTCTAAAAGACTAGGAGCAAACTTGGTGTCAATTATTTTGACATTAATAGGTGATAATTTTTGGTTAACAGTGACAAACCATTCTTGTGGAATATTAGTATTTAATAAGTAAATTTTTTCATTATGATTATTATATGCGATTGATTTGATTAATGCTTCGGCAGCATTTAAATATCCATAATCGGCAGAAATTGCAATTGAATGTGACATTTTTGGTTAGCTCCTTTGTGAATTAATTGTTTCTTTAATAGCATTTACCATAGCTTTTACTTCATCATCTTTAAACCTTATCTCTCCATTTTGGAAGTATTCGTCAGAAGCAGTACTATCAAAGCTAAAGATTGGTTTCTCTTGATTAACAAAACTATCAATAACAGTGTTTTCCTTATCTCCATAATTAATGTCTAAATAACAATCGGCTCGTTTTTTTAGAATTTCAAGTTCGGGACCGACAACACTAGGATAGAGATGAACATTAGAATAGCGAACTAATTTTATTAATTTTTCGCCCATTATAGTCCACGCGGCAATATTAAAAGTAGTTTGTGGTAAGGCAGTAACCAACGCTTCGATGTTAGCTAAGTTTTCATCACGAGTGAATATTAGGCATTCTCCTTTTTCAAAATAATCCTTGATTGGAGGTAGAGGTCGGTGTTCAATAATTTCATGCCATTCTAAATCAGCATATTTCCACCAATACTCTCTCATTCTTCCAGAATAAGTCATTTCCCAGGGCTTTTGTGGACCGGTAAAATGGATGATTTTTGGATTAATATTTTTAAGATTTTCAAATAAGTCATGATTACGAGGGTAATAGAAGTTTAGGAAATCATAGCCAATCACATAATTGTATTCATATCCAAGATGGAGATAATGCTTATTAAAGAAGTGATTTAGGACGGTTTGGTCTCCCTCGACAAGATCATCTTGTCGTCCAAAGGCAAGCATCTGTTCTACAATATCAGGTTGCATTGCCTGAAGTAGTCGATTATTGAGTAATAGGACCCCTGCATTAAAATCTCCTTGATAGATGACATCCGGAACTGCTGCAATTGGTGCTTCTTGGAGATTGAGGGCGAAGAGATCATCTAAGTTACCATTAACAATGGTATCGCTATCTAAATAGAGCACTCGATCTTCATCAATAAAACGTGGGATAAGGATTCGGCCATATGTTAATGAGTTTATTTGTGGTTGGGAAACATGCTCTTTATTAATAAGATTTTCATCAATATGAAGGTTAATCACCCGACTGTTAATATTTTTTATTCGATTATTAATATTGTTGAACCATTCTTGGGGTATATCAGTATTAATTACATATAATGTGATGTTGTGATTATGATAAAACAATGATTTAGCGGCAGCAGTAACTTGATTGATGTAGCCATAGTCTGCTGACAGAGCAACTACTTTTCTTTCCATTTTTAGTTCTCCTTCTTCACATATTGACGGATGAGGTTGGCCATTTCAGTAATATTTTTATCGGGAAAAGAATGATAATTTGAATAATTACTTTCAGTTTTTGTGGAGTTAAACGATAAAATAGGCTTCTTGTATTCCTCGGCTAGTTTATTAGCTTTTTGGTCTTTAAAATATGCAATATCCAAATAGACCAGTTGATTACGGGAGAGTTCTTTAAGTTTGGGTCCAGAAATTCTCGGATATAGATGGATATTACTGATAGTGATTAATTCCATCAGCTTTTCGCCCATTTCTGTCCAAGCTCCAATATAAAAATCAAAGTCAGAAAGATTCATTGCTAATTGTTTGATATTTTGAATATCTTGCCCTTGAGTAAAAATAAATAGTTTCCCTTGTGAGGAGGAGTGGATATCTGGAAGTTTTTCATTAGTTATCAAATCGTTCCATTCTAGGTTACTATATTGCCACCATAAATCACGCATTCGACCACTAGAAGTTAAAAGCCAAGGCTTATTAGCAGAAGTATAGTGAATAATTAAGGGATCAGTACAGTTAGCAAGACGAATGAAATAATCGCCAGCTATTTCTGGCTGGTAAAATAGATCTGACTCACTTCCTACCATGTAGTTGTATTTATCATCTAGAGAAAGATAATTTTTTCCAAAAACAGTATTTAAAGCTGATTGATCCGCTTGAGGATTTTGAGAATCCATTCCAGCATTAACGAGTGATTTGACAATTTCAGGACGCTGTTTAAGAAGTCGATTATTGATAAGCATTACACCAGAATTAAAACCATCAATTACACAATCACGAACAGCACCAATTATATGATTGTTAAGGTCAATATCAAAAAGCTGATTTATATTGCCATTTATAATGGTGTCACAGTCAAGATATAGAACTTTATCTTCATTAATAATATCTGGAATTAATAGACGACCGTAAGCCATGTAACTCAAATAAGCGCCAGGGATAGAATAATTATCGAACGTATGGATATCAATTTTTTTGTCAATAATGTAGCTATCAACTAAACGAAGATAGCGATTAATATTATTGAACCACTCTTGAGGTATATCAGTATTAATCACGTAAATTTTAATGTGATGATTATTATAAATGAGTGATTTAATTGCTGCTTCAAGTGTCTCACGATATGAACGATCGGCAGCATAAACAATGGTTCTCCTATTCATTTATTATGTAAACTCCTTATTAGTTAGTATTCATTTATTGATTGAATCATTTTAGCTACTTGTTTGTCTGAAAAAATGTAATGGTTAGGATAAGGGTCTTTTAAAGTTACTTTGACAGAATCAAAAGAATATATTGGCTTGTGACAATTTTTAAACTCATTTATAAATTGGAGTTCCTTACTACCACTATTTATATCTAAATAGCCATCGCTGGTTTGGATATAATAATCCAAAAGGGGACCAGAAATGGTAGGAATTAACTTTACATTTGGATGTTGGGATAACCTAAGTAAGTTAAAGCTCATTTTAGTATATGAAGCAATAACAAACTGAATGTCGGGTAATTTTTGAACAAGTTCGTCAATATTAAGGAGTAAATCACTATCTGTGAATGTAAATAACGATTTGGATGAGTTAACAGATGGTCGTGGCTCCTTATGGAGGAGAATTTCATTCCATTCAAGGTTATGGTAGAACCACCATAATTCCCTCATTCTTCCTGAGGAAGTTAGTTTCCATGGTTTATCGTTGGAGGGATAGTGGATAATTACAGGGGAATGAGTCCTATTGATTAAATTAAAGTAATCAGGCGAATTACTTGGAACATAATAAACATCTCGATCATAACCAATGACATAATTGTACTTGAAAGGTAAATTAAGATAATTTTGGGAGAAAAAATGGTTTAGGATTGATTGATCCGCGTCTAGTAAATCTTCCTTTTTACCATACTCAAGAAATTTTTGAACAATATCTGAATAATCATTACGAAGTTTGAGATTATTAATAAGAAGAACACCCGAATTGAAATAATTACCAAAAACATCTTTAACGGCTGCTAAGGGATAAGTGCTAATATTCGTATCAAAAAGATTGGAAAGGTTATCATTTATAACTGAATCACTATCTATATAGAGCACTTTATTTTCTGGAATTAATTCTGGAATAAGTAATCTGGCAAATGCCATTTGGTTTATTTGTTCATGATGGGTAGGAGTTTCATCAGCAAAAATACTAGTATCAATTTTTACATCAATCACTTCTCCATTAAGTAGCTTTAAAAATCGGTTAAGTTGTTTAAACCACTCTTGAGGAATATCTGGATTAAGAACATAAATTTTAAAGTCATTATTGTGATAGGCAATTGATTTAATAATAGTATTAAGTGGATTTAAGTAACCACTATCTCCCGAAACTGCAATAATTTTTGTGTTCATAAATGGACCCCGTTTAAATTTAATAATTTTATTATAAAACAACTTGAAATAGATTGTTATGGCGATAAGTAAAAAAGTAGGGAAGCATGATAAGATAGAAATAGAATTTATGAGGATGGAAGCTAAAATGACAAACTACATTACAAATACAAAAGGATTAATCGGTAGCCCTTTAATACGGAAACAAGAGATATTAACAAAGCAGGCGCATAAATTAGGAATCCTCCCCTTATCAATCTATTATTATCCAGTTGAGACTGATTCTGATGGTGAATTAAGTAGCCGTTTAGATGGAATTTTATCAGGACTTAGCTTTGGGGATAATGTAATTCTTCAATTGCCAACCATGCTAGGGGAACGATATGAGCAGGAATTGATTCAAAAAATTAATGTCTTTAGACAGGTATCTAATACTCATTTAATCTTAGCAGTCCATAACGTCATAAGAGATAAAGATAAAGCTACTAAAATGATTGACAAATACTATAATCAAGCTGATGTCTTGATCCTTCCTAGTATTCACTATGGGAACTATTTACAAAGTCTGGGCTTAACGGTACGTCAGTTAGTATATCTACATACCTATGATGAAGGTAATGATCTTGTTTTTAATGATCTTCCAAATAATAGTCGGCGAATCTATCTCCTATCAGAAAATAAATTGATTTATGAAAAAGTTCAGGAAGAAAATCTAATGGCGATTAGTTATGATAAAAATGAGCTTTCTTTATTAGAAAAACAATACGAAATGCATCATCAAGGAGGAATCGGGATCATTTGGCCCCAAAATGATAGTCAAGAATTTGATCAAAAGATGTCTCCTTCTCCAGAGTTTAATCAATTCTGTTTGTCAGGTATTCCAATTATAGTAAAAGAAGGAAGTGCTCTAAGCCAATTAGTTTATAATTATAATTTAGGAATGGTTGGTAATGATTTAATGAAGACATTAGCAATGGTTAAAGAGCTTAAAGATAATGAATATTATGAAATGTTAAGGAATGTTAATAGAGTGGCTAAGATATTAGGTAAAGGATTGTTTACTAGTCGAGTTTTGATAGAATCATTGAATAGAGCTCAGATAATGTAATTAAAGAATGGGGATTATAAATGAATCAAGAGACTAAATGGCTTAGAGAAAATATAAAGAGGGTAGTCAATAATTTAGGCCTATCTATCACTGTTCAGGTAGTAAGTGATTGGAATGAAAATGTGGAAAATAGCGATATTATTTATTTGACTCGCTTTAGTCTCCACCTATTTAAAACGACCTTATTTGAGAGACTAAAAGATAAAAAAATAATCGTCACTAGCAATGAGGTAAAGGATTCTTTAATAGAACATGGTTGTAAGGGAAAAAACATTGCAGTGTGTTCGTTTTGGGGGCCAATTTTAACTAATTATGAGATTAGACCTGCCACTGTCAATACTGAATTTAAGATCTTAGATAATAATAAGCCATGGATTGTTGCTATCAGTGAATTGCAGAGAAGCGGCGGGATTGGTTTGGTTGATAATGGAGATGTTTGGAATATTCCCAAAGAGTTTTTACTATTCCTTTTAGCAGGGGTACCACTTGCGGCTCCAAGTTCTTCAGCGGTAGGAAAATTAATTAAGGAATACAACTTGGGTATTAGCTATGATTCATTTGAAAAAGTTAAAGAGGAGCATATCAATTATGAAAACTATACTCAATGGGCAAATAATAGTGCAAAAATCGGCCGAATGATGGTTGATGAAAGTTTTATTAAACAGGTACTTATTGACCAGACTATTCATTATCAATTAGAAAAAAACGATGTCGCTACTCACTCTCCTCGTTTTGGTATTTCTGTAATGGAAAGTTTAGCAACTCTTGATTATATTGCTCAGCATCGTTGCTCAGTTGCACGATTAGGAGATGGCGAGATTTCACTTATATTAGGGGCTCCACAAGTATTCCAAGATGAAAATGCAGAATTACAAAAAAGATTGGATGAAATTGTAAAGCAGGGTAGTAATGAAAAATTATTAGTTTGTTTAAGTGATACATTTCATGATTTAGATCGGTACGTTCCTTCTGCCCAAAAATGGTGGGAAGGTCATCTAAATACATTTGAGGATTATTACCAGGAATTAGGAGACATGCAAAATCTCTATGGCAATACAATGGTGACAAGACCATATATGGATTTGCAAGATCGCAATAGGGCCTCTGAAATATTCAGGAGGATAAAGCTATGGTGGGATAAAAGAGATATCTTAATTGTTGAGGGGAAGTTTACTCGATCTGGAGTAAATAATGACCTCTATGATAATGCTACATCTGTACAACGTATCCTCTGTCCTCCAAAAAACGCTTGGGAAAAGCATGAGCAAATTGAAAAGGCTATAAAGAAGTATGGTAAAGAAAAATTGGTTCTTGTTATGTTAGGAATGACTGCAACGGTTATAGCTGCTGATTTAGCAACTTGGGGGCAAGTTATTGATTTGGGACATCTTGATCCTGAATATGAATGGTATAGAATGGGAGCAACCAAGCGAATTCCTATTCAAGGAAAACACACTGCGGAAATGAATTATGATCAGGGTGTACCCCAAAACATCGATGATCCAAAATATTTATCTGAGATTATCTTAGATTTAAGTTAAAAATAAATCACCCCAGATATTAGGAGTTAATACATACAAACTCCTAACATTTGGGGTGATTTTATAATTCTGCAAGTTTTTTTATCATACCATCTAAATCATTATCTTCAAAAATGTGATATTGACTATAGTTATTTTGATTATGTGCAACATTGTAAAAGGAAAATATGGGCTTATCTTCTTTTTCAAATATATCAATAACTTTTTGCTCTTTACCATCCTCATTTATATCTAGATAGGCATCACAGTCTAATTTAAGTTGTTCTAATTGTGGACCAGTAATCATTGGGTAAAGGCGCACATTTTCAAAAGCGAGAAGCTTCATTACTGGCTCACCAAGTAATGACCACGCTCCAATATTAAATTGGTAATTAGGCATTCTTTGGATTAATTGAGGAAGATTTCCCATGTTTTGAGTAGTAATAAAGGTAAAGAATTTCCCCTTATATGTTAGATCAAGGTTAGGTAATGGTGCATGATTAATAACATCATTAAACGTTAAGGCAAAGTATTGCCACCACGTTTCTCTAAATCTACTAGTAGAAACTGTTTTCCATGGTTTATCAGGTGTCAGGTAGTGAATAATTTTAGGATCCTTAATGGGATTCATAAGGTCGTAAAAATAGTCATGATGATTATAGAATGCAATCCAGTCCATTCCTATCTGATAATTATAATCAAGTGGTAATTTATAAAAATCTGTACCAAAATATTTGTTCATAACATCTTGATCTGCGTTTCTAAGCTCCCGATTTTGGCCAATTTCTAGTTCTTCTTGTACAAGGTTAGGAATTGAACGAGCTTTTTTAAGATCATAAACAATGACTCCAGTATTAAAATTGCCATTATTTTCATCTACATCTAACGAACATGCAATAGTATGGCCTTGAAGATTAAGATTAAAGAGAGAATCTAGAGTATTAGTTACAATAAGATCGCTATCTAAGTAAACTACGCGATCTTCCTTGAGTAATTCAGGTAATAATATTTTCCCGTAGGCAATCGGTTGAATATGTTCAAGACCAACATGCTCCTGATTAAGATAAGAAGGCTCAATTTTAATATCAATAATATGATTTCCACTGTTCCTTAGTTGTTGATTGACAGTTTTGAACCATTCTTGTGGAATATCACTATTAACTAAATAAATTGTAGAGCTAGGGTTATGATAGAGGACTGACTTAATTGTTGTAGTAATAGGGGTAATATAAGCATAATCCCCAGTTAAAGCAAAAGTTTTTTTCATAATACCTTCCTATTAATCGTTGAATGTTGTTTTCCCATACTTTTTAATCATATCTAGTTTAAAGGAGCAGTCCTTATAATAATGATAATTACCTGACTCAAGAGCCGCATCACGAAGCGCAACTAACTGATTTTTATATTTGTTTTCCAGAAACGAATAATCAAAATCAATTAGTTCATAGATTGCCAGCCGCTCTTCTAAACTTTTTAGTTCATATAGGTTTCTTTGAAAAATTTGGTGGTTACTTTCTTTAGTATTTATTATTCGATAACAATAGTCACCAACATTTATATAGGAAATTCTATCGGCTAGTAAATAAAGCTTCCAAATAGTGAAGTTATCTTCACATTGGTTAATGTCCGGAAACATTACATCCTTAAATAAGGAGCGACGAATTAATTTATTAAAATCCTGAATAAATAAATCGGTCATATTAACAGAAACATTATTTTCACGATGAATCCATTCTTGTGGACTAAATACTCCTTCAAGAGCTTCTTGAGTTGGATCATCATTATTAATGTAGAAATAAAAGTTTCCATTGTTATCAAGTTTATAATAAGTGGAACATGCTATATCACTATTAAATTTACGTTGGCTTTCTACTAGATTTTTGATGTTATCTGGGCCGAGACTATCATTAGGGTGGACAAAACAGATAAAATCACCAGTCGCCATACTAAGGCCAACGTTTTTAGCATTACCAATATTACGGTGTTCTTGGTTAATGATTCGAATTCGGCGATCTTGAGCCGCATAGTGGGTTATTATTGCAAGAGAACTATCAGTTGAACCGTTATTAACTAGAATAATGTCTAAATTAGAATAACTTTGTTGCAAAATAGATTGAATACAAATCGCAAGGTGTTCTTCATTGTTATAGATGGGAACAATAACAGATATTTTTTCCATAATAGTATTATGCACTCTTTCTTAATATATAAATCTATTTTACATTATCTAGCTATTAGTTATAAAAATCTAGTCATAATCTATCTATAGAGCGTGAAAACGAAACTAAATTTTCAGCCGATAAGTTATCATTGAAATATTTAGCATATGTTAAATGTTTTTTTTAAAAAATTTCAAAAATTGGTATAAGTTAAAATTTTCGCAAATAAAAGTGTTTTTAAACATAAATCTAATAATTGGTATATAAAAGTAAATGAAAATAAACATATATTATAGTTTAACCTTTTTGTCTATTAATACTATAATAAGGGAGTTATTGTTTTAAACATTGATAAGAGATCGTGATTTGAAAATAAACTTACTTTGAGAGGAATTAAGATTATGAGCAAGAAGAATAGAAAATTAATTAAGGAGTCGGATAAAAGTCGTGTTCGGATGTATAAAACTGGACATGGGTGGATTGCGGCTCTTACTCGCTTTTTAAAGTTTCTTTCTTTTAAAGGTACCAGTGAAGTAGAAGCTGGAAAAGTTGATGATCCGGACGCATTGAAAGACGATAATGCTATTGATGGAACTTCTTCTTACCTTAAAGGAATGGCAGCCCTAACCACACTTGTCGGGACTGGTATTGCTGGAGGGGTGACTACACTACCAGGTAATCATGTCTTGGCAGCCCAGAATATCTCAACTATTAATTCAGGGAGTGCAAGCAATACTTCCGAATCAACAGAAAATAGCAATGACAACAGTCAATCTACTGACAGTACATCACTTTCAATTAGTGAATCTATGTCGGTTTCTTTGAGTTTGCAAAATTCACTTAAAAGTAATTCTGATTCAAATAGTGAAAGCAAGAGTTCTCTTACAAATTCAACCTCTCAACAACAAAATACATCTCTTGTTCAACAAAGCGAAAATTCCGCAGCCTCTCAATCAACGTCAGTATCTTCAAACTCCACTAGTGATAGTTTGGATGATAACATTGATAGCTTAATTAATAATTCTGTCAGCGGCTCCTTAGTTACGCCGGAAGATATTGCTAATTTAAACCAGAATCCTAACTTTAACCTAGCAATGGTCGGTGCAAACTTATTAACAAATCCGCAAGCTAATAATGCTGTTACACGAGCAACTACTACAAATGTTGAAGAAAGTATAAGTGCTAGCGAAAGCCAAAGTATTTCGGCACAATTCTCAAAAAATGCTAGTGTATCAGAAAGCTTAAGTAACGAAATTCTTGTAGACACGTCAACGGTAACCTCTACACATGGATCTACGAGTGTTTCATTCAGTACCGCTGTTTCTACAATGCAATCTGGTGCTACTTCTGAAATGACATCCTATTTGGATGGAAGCAATAGTACGATTCAAGAGAACATTAGTGCTAGTTATAGCACATTCTTCTCTAATATTATGAATAGTTTAAGCTTGAATAGTGACTGGGATGGCGACCCAACTACTTTATCAAGCTATCTTAATAACGTGCCCGTAGTTAGTGCAAATGGAAGTTACTATATTGGTGTTCAAACCAGTTACTCATATCATTCTTACTCCACGATTTTTAGCTACAACCCTAACCTTGCTCCGAACACTTATCAAGTTATTCAAATCGGAGTAGATGACGTCTATGTTAATACAGGAACGAGTATTTACGGTATTAGTTGGGGATCAGATGGATATGGTTCATTAACCAATGCTAAAGGAAGCTATCTATCTAGTTATAGAATTTATGAGGGACATGCTGCGATTATCGAGTATGGGCAGATTGTTGATACTATTAACGTCATCCCAATTGATGGTCCAAATGCAGGAAGTACCATTACTTCAGTCTTCTCAACGACTAATCTTCCAACAAATAATGCTAGTTATAGTGGAAATGATGGGGCTCCTTTTACTAAAAGTACTTTAGACTCCATTATTTCTAGCACCTACGGAAATGGCTATTCTCTGGTTAATAATGATGATTTTACAGGTCATTTTAATAATGGATCCACTTCAACTTCCATTATTGCTGGTGATAATCAATTTGAACCTGGAGCTCAGCCAGGTGAAGGAAGCTTTTCATTACCACAAAATGGTGGGGATAATGAACAATTTATTTATAACGAGAACAACAATTCAATTGATCCAGAAGCAGTAGCAGAAGCAATTGATAATCCGGCTCATGCAGACAACCAAGCGGTCGTTCCAAATACGGATACGGGCGTAGTAGAGATGCCAGGAAAGACCGAGAACATTCCGATTACTCAAGCTTCGTATAGTAATAGTATTTCTCAAATCCAAAGCTTTTCAACTTCTCAATCGCGCTCTACTTCGGTAGTTCAGTCAGAAAGTACCTCTGTAAGTGAATCAAACAGTGCCTCACAAAGTAATTCAACTAGTGCAGTGACAAGTGCCTCAACAAGTACTTCGACAAGTGGCTCAGTGAGTGCCCTAATTAGTGGCTCAACCAGTGCTTCAATGAGTGCATCGGAAAGTGGCTCAACGAGTGCTTCAACAAGCACTTCGATAAGTGGCTCAGTAAGTGCTTCGACTAGCGTATCAGTAAGTGCCTCAACAAGTGGCTCAACGAGTACTTCAGAAAGTGCATCAACGAGTGCATCAGAAAGTGCATCGACTAGTGCCTCAACGAGCGCATCAGAAAGTGCATCGGTAAGTGCCTCAACAAGTGCTTCAGAAAGCGCATCGACTAGTGCTTCAACAAGTGCATCAATCAGCGCATCGACTAGTGCCTCAACAAGTGCTTCAACAAGCGCATCGACGAGCGCTTCAACAAGCGCTTCAGAAAGTGCCTCGACGAGCGCATCAACCAGTGCATCAGAAAGTGCCTCAATCAGCGCATCAGTCAGCGCATCGGTAAGTGCCTCAATAAGCGCTTCAACGAGTGCTTCAACGAGTGCATCGACTAGTGCCTCAACAAGTGCTTCAATTAGCGCTTCAACGAGTGCGTCAACAAGCGCCTCCGAAAGCGCATCGGTAAGTGCATCAACAAGCGCCTCCGAAAGTGCATCAACTAGTGCATCAACAAGTGCGTCAACAAGCGCTTCAACGAGTGCATCCGAAAGTGCATCGACGAGCGCTTCAACAAGCGCATCCGAAAGTGCCTCGACGAGCGCATCAGAAAGTGCCTCGACGAGTGCATCAACAAGCGCATCAGAAAGCGCATCAATTAGCGCATCGACGAGCGCTTCAACAAGCGCATCAACGAGTGCATCAACGAGTGCATCAGTCAGCGCATCGGTAAGTGCCTCAATAAGCGCTTCAACGAGTGCTTCAGAAAGTGCATCAACGAGTGCCTCAACGAGTGCATCGACTAGTGCCTCAACAAGTGCTTCAGAAAGTGCATCGGTAAGTGCCTCAACAAGCGCTTCCGAAAGTGCATCGGTAAGTGCCTCAACGAGTGCCTCAACGAGTGCATCGACTAGTGCATCAACAAGTGCATCAATCAGCGCATCGACGAGCGCTTCAACGAGTGCATCAGAAAGTGCATCGACTAGTGCTTCAACAAGTGCGTCAACAAGCGCATCAGAAAGTGCATCGACTAGTGCATCAACAAGTGCCTCAATCAGCGCATCGACGAGCGCCTCAACAAGCGCTTCAGAAAGCGCATCAATTAGCGCATCGACGAGCGCTTCAACAAGTGCATCAACAAGCGCATCCGAAAGTGCCTCGACGAGCGCATCAATCAGCGCTTCAACAAGCGCCTCCGAAAGTGCATCGGTAAGTGCATCAACTAGTGCCTCAACGAGTGCATCGGTAAGTGCATCAACTAGTGCCTCAACGAGTGCTTCAACGAGTGCATCGACTAGTGCATCAACAAGTGCATCAATCAGCGCATCGACGAGCGCCTCAACGAGTGCATCAGAAAGTGCATCAATCAGCGCTTCAACGAGTGCATCAGAAAGTGCATCAATTAGCGCTTCAACTAGTGCTTCCGAAAGTGCATCAATTAGCGCATCCGAAAGCGCATCGGTAAGTGCATCAACAAGCGCCTCCGAAAGTGCATCAACTAGTGCATCAACAAGTGCGTCAACAAGCGCTTCAACGAGTG
>JBCLSJ010000001.1:0-164653 GCA_041225415.1 Lactobacillaceae bacterium 24-114 | reverse complement strand
ATCAAAGTTTTAAAGCGTTCTTGTTATGGATTTTCCAATCAAAAATTCTTTTTCTTAAGAATTGATTGTCTGTTTGCATAAAAAAACACCTCCCACATTTACGTGAGAGGTGTCGGCATCCATCAATACCATTTGACAGATACCCTCAATATGAGCAGTGTCTAGTTGCCTAGAAAAAATATTTATTCAGTTTTAAAGTAAGAATATACAAGTTCCAACTTTTTGGGTACACATCAAAAATACAAAGTATTTTCCCGACCATTTTTTATAATGTATAGTTTTCAAATTGTTTCTATTTTCCGTTATCCTTAGTGAAATTAAGTTCATCTGCGTGACGCAGTGAGTAGAAGAAGTAAACAATCAATCCAATTCCCACCCAAATAAGGTAAGTGATCCAAGCACTGAGGGAAATACTTACCAATAAGATCACACAAATGATGATTGAGCAGATTGGAATAATTTTACCGAACGGCACCTTGAAAGGACGTTTAAGGGTAGGGTAACGGTAACGTAAGATAATAACTATCAGGGAGATTAAGAGGAAAACAGTCAAAGATCCGATGTTGGCGATTAGGGCCAAATAGTGAAGATCAAATTCACCGGCAAAAACAGCGGCAGCGAGACCGACAAGCCAGATAGCACGGTTAGGACTCTTAGTATGAGGATTTAAAGTAGCTAAGCCCTTAGGTAAGAACCGAGAACGACTCATTGATTTGAGGATATTTGATCCGGCATAAATGAAGGCAAATACAACTGCCATAATTCCGAGAACGGCACCTAGTGAAACTATTTCGGCAACAAAGTTATGACCTTCAGTAAGAAGAACATATGACATTGCTTCAGAAACGTTTAACTTAGTATAACGCACAACACCGGTCATAACGATGCTGACAAGGACGTAAAGGGTAGTTGAAATTACCAAACATAAAATTATTGCCCGGGGAATATTTTTCCCAACATCCTTCGCATCTTCAGCTGATGTAGCTAAGGCATCAAAGCCAAGGAAAGAAAAAAAGACGGCTGATGCACCAGTAAATACTCCTTTATAGCCATATGGGAAGAAGGGGTGCCAATTAGCTGGATTAACGTGTTGCATACTGACAATAATGAACAGTACAATGATAAATATTTTGACACCAACAAGGATATTATTAATGATTTTACTTTCGCTTGTTCCCCGCGTAAGGATAAAGGTCATTAGAAGAATCATGATTACAGCTGGTAAGTTAACATAGCCACCAGCTGCTGGATTAACGAGGAATTTATGAGGTAGGTTAATACCCAATACTTCCAAGAAAGATTGAACATAACCTGTCCAACCATTAGCAACTGTGGCAGTCGTTGTGACGTAGACTCCGATTAGCGTCCACCCAGCAAAGAAGGCCACAAATTTTCCAATTGCTACCCATGCATAAAAGAAGGCACTTCCCGAATTAGGGAGGCTTGTTGTTAGCTCAGAGTAACAGAGACCAATTAATCCACTAGCAAGTGCGGCGATTAAGAAGGAAAAGACAATCGCTGGACCAGAATCTTCTGCCGCGACGATCCCGGTTAATACCAAGATCCCTGTCCCAATAATTGCGCCGATACCTAAAATGGAAAGGTCAAAAAGCCCGAGAGTTTTCTCGTGTTCTTCGCCCTTTGGTAACTGATTTTGCATACTAAAGATTCCTTTCAAAATTATTACGAAGCTGAATCTTAATTTTACATTAAAAAACGCTGTGAATCAAATTTACAGGATGATTGGAACCGTTTTTTTAATAATAAATCTTATTTTTTCGAAAAAATTTCCCTTTTTCTGGGATTCATTTTAAAATGAGAGAAGTATATCCAGAAAAGAAGGTTAAAAATAATGTCCCACCATAAATTAATAGTAATTTCGCTGGACTCTCTAGGTTTTCGCGACCTAAATGAGCTTCGCGACCTCATACCAAATATTGCCCAATTAATCCAAGAAGGAACTTGGATAAAAAGGGTTCAAGGAATTTTCCCAACTTTAACTTATCCATCCCACACCTCTATTATTACCGGGCAATATCCAGTTACTCATGGGATTATTAATAACACTAAATTGCAACCTAATCGAGAGTCACCGGATTGGTATTGGTACAGGAAAGATGTTAAGGCCACTCCGCTTTATGACGTTGCCCGGCAGGCAGGGATGACTACTGCAGCCTTTCTATGGCCAGTTACGGCTGGTAGCAAGATTGATTATAACTTGGCGGAGATCTTTCCTAACCGGATTTGGACAAACCAAGTGCTCGTATCTCTGAAGGCCAGCTCACCATTATTTCTTTACCAGATGAACCGGCGTTACGGAAGACTTCGGCGCGGTATAAAACAGCCATGGCTCGATGATTTTGTGACAGCGTGTGCGGTCGATACAATCAAAAACAAGCGGCCAGACTTAACCCTGATTCATTTGGTGGATATGGATAGTATGCGTCACCAGAACGGGGTCCGCTCACCACAGGTTAAGGCTGCCTTACAACGATTAGATAATCGGGTTGGCAAAATCATTGAGGCCAGCAAAGAAGCTGGTACATATGCTGATACCGATTTTGTAATCCTAGGTGACCACTATCAAATCAATGTCGATAAGATGATTCATCTCAACGACTTATTTGCTGAACATGGTCTTCTCACCCCAATTAAGGGCAAGTCAACGTATAAGAAAAACTGGAAGGTAACAGCGAAGACTTGTGATGGCGAGACATATATCTATACGCGAGGTTATGTTAAACTAGGGGAATTAAAACGGATGATTGCTGGTGTTGAAGGTATAGAGCGAATTTATGATGGCGCAGAAGCAATTAAATTAGGAGCGGATCCTAATTGTACTTTCCTTGTTGAAGCAAAGCCGGGATATTACTTTACTGACGAGGTTAACCGGCCAGCAATCGTTGAAGAGGTTGATCCGGGATCAATTGGCCAACCAGACCGTTACCGCGGTGTTCATGGCTATGGTGCTACACAGCCAAATTATTTTACAACTGCTGTTTTCGCTGGGCCTACAATCTACCAGGGAAGGACAGTAGAAAATGCTCACCTAGTAGATGAGGGACCAACTTTTGCTAAAATTTTAGGCTTGAAATATCCTGAAGTAACAGCCGGAAGCGTCATCCCAGGAGTAATAAAAAGCGAGGTTAATTAATTGAAGTTTAGTAGACAACAGTGGCAATGGATCTTTTATGACTGGGCCAATTCTGGCTATGGGATTATCGTTGTCACCGCTGTATTGCCGGTATATTTTAAAACTGTTGCAGTTAATGCAGGAATTAGTAATGCCGACTCAACCGCATTTTGGGGATATGCAAATAGTTCTGGGACGTTGATTATTTCGTTAGTGGCACCCTTACTTGGGGCGTTAGCGGATTACCCCAATGCAAAGAGAAGGTGGTTGAACGTCTTTACCTGGCTTGGAATCATCATGACGTTTACTTTAGCCTTAGTGCCAATCAAGGAATGGGTGTTGCTTTTGGCAGTTTATATTCTTTCCGTTGTTGGTTATTCTGGCGGGAACCTCTTTTATGATGGCTTCTTGACTGATGTGGCAAACGATAAACAAATGGATGCCGTTTCAACAACAGGCTACGGGATGGGTTACCTCGGCGGTGTAATCTCATTCATCATCTTCCTTACTGCCCAATTGACGAATGGCTTTGGTGGCCTTCTTGACGGCTATCAAGTAGCAAAATTCAGTTTCATTTTGGCAGCAGTGTGGTGGATTGTATTTGCCCTACCGTTGCTTTTGCATGGAAAACAACGATATAGTGTGCAGAGGGTAGAAGCGCCATTCCGTGATAGTCTGCGTCGGTTAAATCATACTTTCCATAATATTCGTCAGTACCGAAAGATTGTGTGGTTCTTAGTGGCTTACTTCTTCTACATTGATGGAGTCGATACTATTTTTACCATGGCCACGGCAATCGGAAAAGACCTGGGAGTAGAGACGACAATGCTGATGATGGTCTTGCTGGTTGTTCAATTAATTGCCTTTCCATTTTCAATCTTATATGGTTGGTTAGCGCAGAAAACGTCAAACCGCATAGCCATTTTGGTCGGGATCTCGGTTTACCTGGGAATTTGTCTCTATGCCCTTCGCCTTGAATCTTTGCTCGACTTTTGGATCTTGGCAATTCTCGTAGGGACAAGTCAAGGTGGACTCCAGGCACTTAGCAGATCGTATTTTGGTCAAATCATTCCAAAAGAATCCAGTAGTGAATTCTTTGGCTTTTACAACATTCTCGGAAAGTTTTCGGCAATCTTAGGACCGGTAATTGTTGGGGTGGTCACTCAATGGACTGGAAAATCAACCGTTGGCGCGGCCTCATTAAGTCTCCTTTTCTTACTCGGATTACTAATATTTATCTTTTTGCCGTGATTAAGTAATGAGAGGGTCGAACATGGCTAAAATTAACGAGGAATTTATGCAGTCAGTTTTACGAATAGTGGATATTATTCCTCAAGGACGGGTAGCAACCTATGGGCAAATCGCCTGCATAATAGGTCGTCCGCGGAATGCCCGGTTAGTTGGAAAAGCGTTGGGAAAATCAGGTTTGTACGGAAAACATCCTTGTCACCGTGTCGTTACTGCAACTGGACGTCTGGTTCCTGGCTGGATTGACCAACGCCCGATGCTTCTGGCAGAGAACATCCCGTTTCGTGATGAAAACCATGTAGATATTAATCGTTGCCAGTGGCAAGGAATATAGATAGTTAAAGGAGAAAACAATGGACGGATTTATTGGAGAATTTTTCGGCACTTTTATTCTCATTGTTTTGGGATGTGGAGCATGTGCGAGTGTTAGTTTGAAGGATAGTTATGCTAAGGGAAGTAGTTGGTGGTACATTAGTATTTCCTGGGGATTAGCTGTCTCAATGGGAGTTTATGTAGCTGCTTACCTGGGGTCAATGGGCCACCTGAATCCTGCTGTAACCATTCCGTTTGCTATTGTGGGTCTCTTTCCGTGGAATTCGGTTATTCCCTATGTAGTAGGGCAATTCCTTGGTGCATTTTTAGGAGCAATCGTAGTCATTATTCAGTTTTACCCTCATTTTAAAGCTACCAAAACGGTTGCTGGCGGTAATACAATTGGTATCTTTGCTACTCGTCCTGCTATTAAATCACCAATTTTTAACTTTCTATCAGAATTAATCGCAACTTTTATTTTTATCCTTATTCTTCTTAATTTAGGGGACTTTACGACGGGATTAAAGCCATTGTTGGTTGGCTTACTAATTACGGTTATTGGTACTGGACTTGGATCCACAACAGGTTTTGCTTTAAATCCTGCACGGGACTGGGCTCCACGTTTAGCTCATACGATTTTGCCAGTTCCAAATAAAGGGAGCAGCGAATGGTGGTATGCTTGGGTACCAATGTGTGGTCCAATGGTTGGGAGTATGCTCGCTTGTTTATTAGAAGTGCTTTTACAGGGATAAAATGAAATTGAGAAATAAAACAAGAGAGGTCGGGAAAATACTTTGTATTTTCGCCGACCTCTTATTATTTTCGAATGCTGCAAAGTCTAATCGCGGGAAACATAGAAGGCTAGCTTTGCGTCATAACTGCAAGGCTCGAATCTAAGTCCGAACGATAATCAACTCGTTCCTCGCTAATCATCGTTCTATCCTTAGCCTACCGCCTTTCAAATTTGTTATTTCCCAGCTTCGTATTTTTATGAGGAAATGCACCATGTAGATGGAAGGTTTATTAAGCAGTATAGCCATCACCAGTAACGAATTCTGAGCCGGGACTAGAGGTCCTCCATTTTGGTTTTTGGCAATATCAAATAGGATAATACCCGTGTTTAAGAGGATGTTAATTAGCTCCAAAGCCATCTCGGCTTCTTCAAATACTTTTAGCCACATCGTGCTTAATAAAAATACGTTATTGCCAAGGTGGTCAGCTTGTTTCTCTTTTTCAGCTTAGTCAACGTTGGTCGTTATAATTTTAGTACCATCTTCTACGAAAGACCTAGTACTAGCAACGATTTGTAAGAATAGCAACTTTGTCATTTAGAATCCCACTGATTATCAGCCTCCCTATGTATAATAAATAGGATCCAATCCGCGGTAAATCTTGAACCGGATATTGGATCCTATTTGTTTATAATTTTATTTTTCACGGGAGTATGAAGCAATATCTTCAAGAATTTCGTTCATGAAGGCTTCTTGGCTCATTGAATTTTGTTCTTTTTCACCATACTTCCGAACCGATACACCGTTATTAGCTTTTTCGTCATCACCCACAACGAGAGTGTATGGAACTTTTTGTGTTTGTGCTTCCCGAATCTTGTAGCCCATCTTTTCGTTACGATGGTCAACAACAACTCGGATGTTAGCCGCCTTCATCTTCTTAGCAAGTTCATCAGCATATTCACCGTGTGCTTCTTCGTTAACAGGGATGATGTGAACTTGTTCTGGGGATAGCCAGGTAGGGAAGGCACCCTTGTAAATTTCAGTTAGGTAAGCAATGAATCGTTCCATAGTACCAACAACACCACGGTGGATCATGACTGGTTGATGTTCCTTACCATCCTTACCAACGTAAGTTAAGCCAAACCGTTCTGGCAACATGAAATCAAGTTGGATAGTTGACATCGTTTCTTCGTTGCCAAGAGCCGTCTTAGTTTGAATATCAAGCTTAGGACCATAGAAGGCAGCTTCCCCTTCAGCTTCGTAGTAGTCAAGGTTCAAGTCGTCCATGGCAGACTTAAGCATTGATTGGGATTGTTCCCACATTTCGTCGTTAGCATAGTACTTCTTAACGTTCTTTGGATCCCGAAGTGAAAGACGGAATGTGTAATCAGTGATGTCGAAATCTTCGTAAACGCTCATGATTAACTTCAAAATCTTAGCGAATTCTGAACGAATTTGGTCAAGAGTTACAAAGGTGTGACCATCGTTGAGAGTCATTTCACGAACCCGTTGAAGACCGGAGAGGGCACCAGACTTTTCATAACGGTGCATCATACCAAGTTCAGCGATTCGTAATGGCAAGTCACGGTATGAGCGAATATGGTGCTTATAAACTTGGATGTGACTTGGACAGTTCATAGGCCGTAATTCTAACATTTCACCGTCACCCATGTCCATAGGTGGGAACATGTCATCGCGGTAGTGTTCCCAGTGACCAGAAGTCTTATAAGCATCTAGGTTCATCAAAACAGGAGTATAAACATGCTTGTAATCATCCGCAACTTCTCGGTCAATGATGTAACGTTCAATAGTCCGACGAATAGTTGAGCCTTTAGGCATCCAGTAAGGAAGCCCTGCCCCAACCTTAGGATCAACGAAGAAGAGATCAAGTTGGTTACCGATAACACGGTGGTCACGTTCCTTAGCTTCTTGGCGCTTCTTCAAATCTTCTTCAAGGTCATCCTTCTTGAAGAAAACAGTACCGTAAATTCGTTGAAGCATTGGGTTTGAAGACATTCCCTTCCAGTAAGCACCGGCAACTGAGAGAAGACGGTAATTCTTAACAACGTTTCCGTAAAGTAAAACATCTCCGTTAGCGACAGCCTTAACGTCACCAATTTGGTACATTGCGACTTTGCCATCCTTAGCATTTTCCTTAATCAATTCAGTTGAGAATCGGTCATTGGACACTTCAGCAAGAGCTTCGTCAACTGGAACTTCAACAAATTCTACTTTAACGTCATTCTTAGCCATGCCCTTCATAACGTCTTCAAGAGCGTTTAATTCGTCAGCAGAAACTTGTTGATCATCCTTGTCAGAATCAACATGAAAACCATCTTCATCAGCGACAGCTTCACCGAGACGAATTGCAGGGAATTCTTGTTTTAAGGCCGCTTTCAACATTAAGGCAGAAAGCTTCCGTAAAGCAGCTAAACCTTCTTGTGAATCTCGATCGATCTTTTTTACTGATCCGTCTGGGGATATAACAGCAACTTGAGGCATAAGTAATCTCTCCTTTTTATAAATTAAAAGCGTCCCTAGTGCATACTAAATAAGCACTAGGGACGTTAATTGTTTAACATAATTAGCGTGGTTCCACCCATATTCAAGGTAAGAAAATCCTACCTTCTCTAGGTGCATTAACGGACACGAACCGACCTATCTTATTTCGATAGATGATAATTGTGAGGTGGTACAACAAAAGCTAGGTCCTCAACGGTGCTTCCAGCCTAGGCACCGACTCCCTGGTAGAGGTTAACTGGTGTGCATATCCTCAATTGATTTTGATTATATCACTAGCACAGTGAATAACAACCCCTAAATTTAAAAATTAGCGAGAGGTTTGCCCTTGCGGAGTAGGAGCGGCAGGTTGAGAACTAGTTTGCCCTCCGTTATTGTCGCTGTGGCTAGGAGTAAAACTACTTGGTTGGTTATTATTAGTAGTATTGTTATTGGTTGTCCCGTTTTGTGGTGTAGTCGGCTGTGGCGTAGTTTGAGTAGTGTTTGAACTTGGGCGTGTAGTGGACGAAGAACGATTGGTATTAGTACCCGTGGAGATTGAGAAGGAGAAGGTACTTTCATCGCTATCATTATCAGTAGTTGACGTCTTAGAAGATGAGCTCTTCTTGTGCTTCTTTTTATGTGACGATGACTTGCTGCTAGTTGTAGAAACAGTAGTGTCATTGTTCGTATTGACTGGGTCACGTTGTTTGATGATGAAAACAACAATTGTAATTGCCAAGATAACTAAAAGAACGGATAAAAGTATCTTGAATAAGCGATTCTTTTTCCGATTTGGCTTCTTTTTTCTGTTTTTCTTAAATCCCGAAAACCGACTGGATGACTTATTATTTGAATCATATAATTGTACTCGGGATAGGTGTTCATTTCCATTTTGATTATTGTTCACTTGTGTCACCTCAAAATTATAAAAGGAGATCTTATATTCAAGTTTTTATTATAACATTATCAATATTGGATAGCATTTAAAATAGCTATTGGGAAAGTAAAATGCCCAGGTTTGGGAAGCACCAAACACCAGGCATTTAATATTTAAGAGAAAATTACAAATTTTACTCTCTTGTGTTAAATTACTATTTTTTATTGGGAGGAAAGATAAATCGTTATCTTATATGTTACATGATACAGGATAATTGTGAAGATTGTGTGACTGAACGTTGAAGGAGTTTTTAATCTTCAAAAATTAATTAGTTATCTCCTCTTCCCTTTGACCAAAGCCACGGCCTTCAGCAGCAAAACGCTTGTCACCGCGGTAAAGTTCAATCCAAGTCCAAGCTAAAAGGGCAAGGATGATAATGATAGTAATCCAGGCAAGAATATCTGAAGTTGTCTTTGACCAAATATCGAAGCCTTCGTAAGTAGAAGGAAGGTTAAGTAAGTTTAAGAAGGTCAAAACAACAACTGAAATCCAACCACAGATTTGGACCCAAAGGCGATTCCGAAACTCTCCCATTTCAACTTTACTGTTTGTCATAATCAGCAAAGGCAACATTGAGAATGGAAGGGCAAACGCTAAGAATACCTGAGAATTTTCCATTAAGAGATTTAAAGCCGTGTGTTGTTGAATGGTTGATTCACCACTAGTCATTCCTACACAGATCAAAACAGGAACGACGGAAATCAAACGAGTAATTAAGCGTCGTGCCCATAAAGGCATCTTCATGTGAATAAAACCTTCCATAATAACTTGACCAGTCAAGGTACCAGTAATGGTTGAGTTTTGACCAGAAGCAAGCAGAGCAACAGCAAATAAGGTTGATAGTACCCCTGACTTAGCAACGGCAATCAAAACAGGGTTGCTAAGCATTGAGGTATTGTTTAAGGCATCATACAGACCGAAGAATGAACTATCTTGAACGGCACCGGTCTTGAAGACGGCAACCCCCATGATTAAAAGGAGAGAGTTAACGATAAAGGCTAGAGATAGTTGGATGTTTGAATCCCAAGTGGAAAAACGAACTGTTTGGCGGATACTATCCATATCATTGTAATCGATTTTACGGGTTTGAGAAACCGCTGAGTGTAGGTAAAGGTTATGTGGCATAACAGTGGCACCAATGATACCCAAACTACCTGATAATGGTGTGATTCCACCAATTTCAGGATGAGAAGCAATAGCCTTTGTTGACGGAACTAATCCTGCAAAAACAGCTTCCCAATTAGGATTAGATAGTGCAACTTGATAGGCAAAGACAAATAAGATGACTAAGATTAAGCAAGCAACGATAGCCTCAATTGTCCTAAACCCAATTTTTGTTAATAATAGCAATACCAGAACGTCTAATACGGTAATGAATACCGATAGTACTAAAGGAATGTGGAATAGTAGGTTAAGAGCAATCGCCGCACCGATAACTTCGGCAATATCAGTCGCCATAATAGCGAACTCAGTCATAATCCATAAAATAATCCCTAATGCTTTACCGGTCCGTGCCCGTGTTGCCTGAGCAAGGTCCATTTGACTCACAATTCCGAGTTTAGCTGCCATGTATTGAAGTAACATCGCAATCAAACTTGAAATCAAGATAGTAGTCATTAAGGTATATTGGAAGCTTTGACCACCAGTGATTGAAGTTGCCCAGTTACCAGGATCCATGTATCCAACAGCAACTAAGGCACCAGGTCCGGAATAGGCAAATAAGGTTCTCCAGAAGCCTTTGCCATGCGGTACTTCAACAGTCCCGTTGATTTCTTCCAGTGATTTACCGTTAGCATATTCAATTAAATGATGCTTACGGTGTTGATTTTTTGTGTTGTCCACGCCAAATCCACCTTTCATTTGTTATTTCTTCAATAAATCGGAAATCATAATTAACTGACTCCGAATACTTTGTTAGGTTAACATAAAAAAATATATCTTGCAATGGAAGATTGCCTGTTTGACGGCGTTTGTCGGGTGAAGCTTTTAATGCTAAAGGGTAAGTATAAGCTGATTTGTCGTTAATCAAATCGCTTTCAAAAAACGTAAAAATTTCTTTAAGAAATACAATTTATCTTAAACAATAGATATATTATCCATCATCTGTTAACCGGTTGACATAAAGAGAAACTTCTTTATAATCTTATGTAGGTTAAAAGAAAAAATTCACAAGTGAGGGATATTTTACTATGAAAGCTCTTGTATTAACTGATGTTAAAAATTTAGAAGTTAAGGATATTGATGTTCCTGAAATCAAGCCTAATGAAGTTTTGGTGCATACTGCATATGCTGGTATTTGTGGTACTGATCATGCTTTATATGCTGGACTACCAGGTTCTGCGGATGCTGTTCCACCAATTGTACTGGGTCATGAAAATTCCGGTGTCGTAGCCAAGGTTGGTTCGGAAGTTACTAACGTTAAGGTAGGCGACCGGGTATCGGTTGACCCTAACATCTACTGTGGTGAATGTAAGTATTGTCGGACCTCCCGTCCAGAATTGTGTGAACACTTAGATGCTGTTGGTGTTACTCGTGATGGAGGATTTGAAGAATACTTTACTGCACCTGCTAAGGTTGTTTACCCAATTCCGGACAGCCTTTCCTTAAAGGCTGCTGCCGTTACTGAACCATTATCATGTGCCGTTCACGGAGTTGACTTGTTAGACCTTCACCCATACCAAAAAGTATTGGTTATCGGTGATGGTTTTATGGGCCAATTGTTCGTTCAAACCTTACTTGCGCAAGGGGTTAAGGAATTAACATTGAGTGGTCTTTCTGAAGATAAGCTGAAGTTAAACCATGACAAATTCGGTGCCAAGACTATTAACACTGCAAAAGGTGAAAAGATTCCTAACGATACTTACGATGTTGTAATTGAAGCCGTTGGGAACCCAACCACTCAAGAACAAGCAGTTGAAGCAGCTGCTCGTGGTGGTCAAGTACTAATGTTTGGTGTTGGTAACCCTGATGACAAGTTCTCCATTAACAGTTATGAAGTCTTCCAAAAGCAATTAACTATCCAAGGTGCTTTCATTAACCCTTACTGCTTTGAAGATGCTATTGCTTTAATGGGTTCAGGCAAAGTCGATGTATTGCCACTTCTTTCCCACGAATTCGACTTTAAAGATGTTGATGACTTTGTTAATGGTCGGATTAAGGGTGTTTCAAAGGCAGTTGTAAAGGTTGCTGGCGAAGAAGCATAATAACATTATGAACTGAATGAGGCCGTTAAATTCATAGCGGTCTCATTTATTTTGTTTTAAAGTTGACACGGTGTCACTTTAGGAGTAAAGTTAAAGTGCTATTTGGTGACACGGTGTCACTATAAGGAGGACGAAGAATGCCTAGCTCAACATTTTTAAATCTTAACGATGAAAAGAAACAGGTTATTACGAATGCATTGCTAGAGGAATTTAGTAAACATAGCTTGCCTGATGCTCAGGTAGCACGGATTGTTAAAAGTGCAGGAATTGCGCGAGGAGCATTTTACAAGTACTTTGCGGACCTAGAAGATGCTTACCAATACCTCTACCAAAAGTCGATTACAGAAATCCACCAAGGAATTACTAATAATCATCAGGTTCTCTCTGCAAAAGGATATAAGAAACAAATTACAGACTTTATTACCAAAGTAATGGGTGGCGAATACAGTAAACTATTTCGCTTGCATTACCAAGTGAATGAACATTTGATTCAAAGCAATAGTACCTCTTTACAACCGCATAGCTCCATGGAATGGGCGGTGATGGTGCTTAGTCACGAAACGATAAAGGATACCCTAGAGAATCCAAAAAAGGCTGAAGAGCTGATTGAACGCTATTACCATGCACTAAAAATAATGATGAAGGGAGAATAAGAATATGTATTTAGCAATTAAGGAGATTTTGCACGAAAAAGTACGGTATAGCCTAATTATTTCCATGTTTATCTTAATTAGTTATCTGATTTTGATTCTCACAGGGTTGATGCTAGGGCTGGCTAACGAAAATACGGCCGCTGTTCGCTCTTGGGACACAGAAACTGTTTTCCTCAATAAAAATAGTAATGATAGCTTATCTCAGTCGATTATCACTAAGGACCAAGCCAGTCATTTGAAAAAGGATGATGCATTAGTTGGGGTATCCCCAGTTGTGATCGAGAATAAGGATGGAAAGGATAAGCAAAACATCCAGTTTATTGGGTTGGATAAGAACCAATTTATTGCTCAAGACAAGATTGAAATTACCAGTGGACGGAAAGCAACTAAGGATAACGAAATTGTCTTAGATAGGGAATTGAAGAATAAGGGTTACCATCTTAACCAAACGGTAACGATTAATTCAGGAACTACTCCGTATAAGGTCGTTGGCTTTGCAAAGAATGCTAAGTTGAATATTGCTTCTGTTGCGTACGGGAGCTTGGGTACTTGGCAACAATTAAAAGGAACGAACAGTGATGTGGTTGCCAGTGGTATTTTCTCCACTAAGGAACAAGCATCCAGTGCCTTCCCTCAACTGAAGAAGTATACTGTTGACCAATTTATTCAAAAGTTACCAGGCTACAAGTCACAAAATTCGACTTTTGCCTTTATGATTGGCTTCTTAATGGTAATTTCTTTAATTATTATCGCAGTCTTCTTATACATTCTAACTCTTCAAAAGTTGCCTAACTTTGCTGTTCTGAGAGCTCAGGGAGTGCCAGCAAAACACCTTGTTTACACGACACTCGCACAGGCGGTCTTACTGGTAGTAATTGGTACGATTGGCGGTTTGTTGTTAACCTTACTTACTTCAGTATTTATGCCATCGTCTGTACCAATCTTGATGAACTGGCCACTAATCTTCATTCTTTCAGGAGTGATGGTGCTTTTGGGAATGGGCGGAGCCTTATTACCAATTCGAGTCATCCTTAAAATTGATCCAGTTAAAGCATTAAATTAGGGAGGCATTGATATGACAACAGTAATCAAACTAGAAGATATCAATAAGTCCTTTGGGAAGGGAATTGCTCGCGTCCATGTTCTCAAAGACGTTAACTTTACGGCCAATCTTGGTGAATTAAGCCTAGTATTGGGACCATCTGGCTCAGGGAAAAGTACATTTCTGACAATTGCTGGTGGATTACAAAAGCCAGATAGTGGGAAAGTATTCATTGATAATCAGGATTTCTATGAACTGCCTACTAAGCAACAAGACAAATTCCGGTTAAATAAGATAGGCTTTGTTCTCCAGTCTTACAACCTTCTTCCTTACTTAACAGTTAAGGAACAGTTCGATCTGGTACAACGGATAAAGAAAACGGGAAATATTTCTCAAGAGGAATTTAAGAAGATTGTTGACGAATTAGGAATTGAGCAATTGATGAATAAATATCCAGCCGAATTATCTGGTGGGCAAAATCAGCGGGTAGCGATTGCACGGGCTCTTTATACAAACCCACAAATCGTATTAGCTGACGAGCCAACGTCCGCCCTGGATAGTAGTCGGGTGGAAGTCGTTGGGGAATTAATGAAGAAAATGGCCGTTGCGCATAACAAAGCAGTAATTGTCGTTACCCATGACCTGCGTTTAAAGAAGTTTGCTGATCGGGTCTTCCAATTAGAAGATGGAAAATTACATGAGAAAAATTAATTTCCCAGGAAATATTTAGATTTTAATGAATTAAAGAAAAAAAGGTCTCGTTTGATCCAGAGATTGCTATAATTAGATGAGTTAATTTAGCAATGGAGGAAAAGACGATGGCCTTTTTGCAGTTAAAGGATATATATAAGTCCTATTACGTGGATAAAGAAGAATTCCCGGTTTTAAAGGGAATTAATTTGTCTTTTGATCGTGGGGAATTCGTTTCGATTCTAGGTGAATCTGGTGGTGGGAAATCTACCTTGATGAATATCATTGGAGGCTTAGATCGGGAATTTTCCGGGGAAGTAGTTGTTAATGGCAACGTAATTGATCACCGTCAAGAAAGTCAATTAGATGACTATCGGCGGTCAACTGTCAGCTATATCTACCAGGCTTATAACCTTATTTCTCATCTGACTGTCTTGGATAATGTTTTGATTGCCCTAGATATGACAACCTTAAACCGTGAAGCACGACGAAAAAGGGCGCTTCAACTATTAGAACGCGTTGGTTTAGGTGACCAAATTAATAAGCACCCAAACCATCTATCTGGGGGGCAAAAGCAACGGGTGGCAATTGCTCGAGCATTAGCTAGTGACCCGCAGATCATTATTGCTGATGAGCCGACAGGAGCTCTCGACGCTGAAAATACAGAAGAAGTTTTGAAACTCCTAGATGACATTGCTAAAGATGGTAAATTAGTGATTGCAGTTACCCATTCCCAAATGGTGGCAGAGTGTGGAACGCGAATTGTTCATATGGCAAATGGGAAGATTGATGGTGAGGAGCGTCTCAAGAGAGCTTACCCAATCCCTAAAAACCCCGAACATTTGACGGCCCGACCTCTTTCGCCAATTGTAAGCTACCGGATGTCATTTAAGCATTTAATGTATAATTTCTGGCGCAACTCTCTGATTATGTTAGGGACGGCTATTGGGATTTTTGCGGTTCTTCTCTTTAGTGGACTTGGAAATGGTGTTAATGGCTATATTAAGGATCAAATTAATTCCTTAGCTAATCCCCAAAGTGTGACGGTATTGAAAAATCCTACTGGTAAAAAGCTGAGTCAAGACCAAATTCAAACTTCACTGATGCAAAATATTGCTGCGGACCCGCAGTCTATGATTATTTCTCAGTCTGAGATCAATAAGGTAAGAAAGATTAGCGGTATTTCCTCCATTGATAAAGGGTATTTGATACCAAGTTATCGTCTTTCTTATAAGAGTCTCCAGCAGAGCGGGACATCGATGAATACTTGGACAAGTGGCACTGCTACTAAGAGTGTCAGCGCAGGCCACCGTCCTGGTACCGGAGAGATTGTTTTGACCAAACAACAGGCGATGGAATTAACTGGGGGCAAAAGTAGTAATGCCTTAATTGGAAAGACGCTTCAACTCAGTTTTAATTGGATAGATAACAGTGGAAAACCAGTTCAAGTACAAGGAAAGCTTAAGGTAGCTGGGATAACTAATGGTACAAGTGCCCGAACGGCCGCCACATATGCTACTTTGACGCAAATGATTAAAGATGCTGGTGGGACAACTCAACCGAACTTCTTAACAATAAACGTTACTAGTCTTGGACAAGTTCAATCAGTAGCCAACCAGATTAATAATCTTAAGAGTAGAAATAGGCGAATTCTAGGTGCAACAACTGTCGGATCTATTCTAAAGACGGTAAACACCTATGTTAAATTGGCTTCCACGTTGCTCGCCGGAATTGCTGGAATTTCCCTATTAGTTTCTGCTTTGATGATTATTGTGACAATGTACATGTCCGTTTCAGAACGAACAAAGGAAATTGGAATACTGCGGGCACTGGGAGAAAGAAAATCGGATATTCGGCGGTTATTTACTTCTGAATCACTCTTTATCGGCTTCTTCTCAGCAGTATTGGCATTGATTTTGGTATTCATCACCACGATGATTATTAATCAAAGCCTTTACCACTTAATTAAGTATAATATTATTCAAATCACCTTTAGCAACATTATCTTTGCTTTTGCGGTTGCCTTGATTATTTCATTCTTAGCTGCTCTTCTTCCTGCAAGACGTGCTGCCAAACTTAACCCAATTGATGCGTTGGCGGCAGATTAAAAGCCGAGTAACGACTGGTAATTTGACTATATAGTAAAAAAGGACCGATGAAAAATATTCATCGATCCTTTTTATAATAGTTTTTACAAATTTGCATCTTGTCGACTAATGATTCTTTCGGCATGTGAAATAGCATCAGCAATCAACGTCATTATTAATGGGTCTTCCAAATGATAGATGATTGTTTTTCCAACACGATGCTGTTGTACGAGGTCATATTGTCGTAATATTTTAAGCTGGTGGGAAACCCCTGATTGTTCCCATTCCATTTGCTCACTTATTTCAGTGACACTTAAAGAATCCTGAATCAATAAGTATAGAAGCTGTAAACGTTTTGGATTGCCAAGTAGTTTAAATAGCTGACTAACTTTTTCGATATTAGGAAAGGACCTCCCTAACTGATTAACCATAAATAATTCATCCTTTTCCATCAAAATGAAACCAAAGCCTCTTAACTAATAATTATTATGGACATTATATACCAAATGATAAAACTACGCCATCGGGTTTAACGATTGTAGTATGTAAGGGAGGTAACTAAAAAAGCTGGCAAAATTTCGCCAGCTTTTTAGTTTTTAACTTTGAATTTTCTGCTTAATTACAGAACAATTTTTTGACCAACCATAATCCGGTTTGGATCGCTAATATTGTTTAAACGAGCTAGGGTTTGGTAACTCATACCGTAACGAGCAGCGATAGCAGAAAGGGAATCGCCAGCCTTGACGGTGTAAGAGGAACCGGAAGGAGTGTTGCTACTTGTTGAAGTAGAACTAGAACTACCACTGATTCGGAGAACTTGACCAACTTGAATTAAGTTAGGGTTA
This sequence comes from Lactobacillaceae bacterium 24-114, assembly GCA_041225415.1. Lineage (GTDB taxonomy): Bacteria > Bacillota > Bacilli > Lactobacillales > Lactobacillaceae > Limosilactobacillus. Next base: position 147,270 of record JBCLSJ010000001.1, on the reverse strand, counting down.
GAAATGTTGTTCAATTGAGCCAAAGTTTCATAACTCATACCGTAACGAGCAGCGATAGCAGAAAGGGAATCGCCGGCTTGAACAGTATAAGAACCGCTAGTGTTTGAACTAGTAGTGGATTGACTATTTGAGCTTGAGTTAGAACCAGCACTTAAACGCAAAACTTGACCAACTTGAATTAAGTTAGGGTTAGAAATGTTGTTTAATTGAGCCAAAGTTTCATAACTCATACCGTAACGAGCAGCGATAGCAGAAAGGGAATCGCCGGCTTGAACAGTGTAAGAACCACTAGTGTTTGAACTAGTAGTGGATTGACTATTTGAGCTTGAGTTAGAACCAGCACTTAAACGCAAAACTTGACCAACTTGAATTAAGTTAGGGTTAGAAATGTTGTTTAAGCTGGCAATGGCTTCGTAGGTAGTACCGAATTGACTAGCAATTCCAGAAAGAGTATCACCACTTTGCACGGTGTAAGTACTAGTAGAAGCAGGCGTATTCGTATTGAATGATTGGTTAGAGTTAGAAGTGGAACTAGAAGCTTGACGGACAAGCAGTCGTTGACCAATGTAGATTCGGTTTGGATCACTAATTCCATTTAAGGATGATAAAGCATTTACAGTAGTATTGAATTGGTTGGCAATTCCAGAAAGGGTATCACCGTTTTGTACAGTGTAGTAACCAGTGCTACTAGTATTGTTGTTACTACCAGTGTTATAACCCGTGTTATCACCATCATTATTCTTGTTGGTAATAACTTGACCAGAAAGAGCGATAGAATCTAATTGAGTTAAGTTATATGTCCGAACAAGGTTAATAAGTAAACTAGAGTAATTTGGATCGGTTGCGTACCCGTCTTGGCGTAGCTTGTTAGCAACAGATACATAATCAGTATCGCCAAGAAGGTTAGCGTAACGACTATTAACATTTAAGAAACGACCGTGATCCGCAACAGAAGCAGAATTATTAGGATAGGCACGGAAATTAGCGTTAACGTATACAGAACGCCCATTAATAACTTCACGGGTGCTCATCGTAACATATTGACCGTTGTATGAACCCTTAATACCAAACAAGTTATGTGCTTGTTGAGATAAGCCGGATTGCCCCCAGCCACTTTCAAGGATTGCTTGGGCAACAGTGATTGATGGTAAAACCTTGTATTGGTTCCAACCATCAATCGCCCCTTGTGCAACACTTTGAATGAATTGTTGGCTATTAGCATTATTGCTGAAGTGCAAGCTGCTTAAATCAACTTGTGAGTTTTGGCTGGTAGCGGCATAAGCGGCAGTAGTTGATGCAGTAGCTGTGACTGCTTGTGGAGTTGCCACAGATGAAACAGGAGCTTCACTTGTGGTTGCTGAACTAGCAGTGGATGAAACAACTGAGCTAGTAGCAGAACTGGCCTCACTAGCTGCACTAGCATTAATTTGAACAGCAGGTGCAGAAGAAACAGCGACAGAAGAAGCGGCTACTTCACTGGCAGCACTTTGACTAGTGGTATCGCTGGCTGCTTCGCTTTGGTCACTGTTTGAATTTGAATTAGCTGATGTTTGAACTTCAGTTGTGGCACTCCCGTTGGCGCTCGTTGTTTCATCAGCGTGGGCAACAGCACCGGTGGCGGTCAATAATGTCATGGCTGTTAGACCAGCAAACATCCATTTTCGACCGCTCTTATACATTTTGTAATGTGTTGTCGAATTTGATAGTTCAGAACGATTCATTATCGAAAACTCCCCCCGTAAATAGTAATTTGATTAATAGCTCAATCAGTAAAATATAAGAAAAAGCAAAAAATAGTTAAGAAGTTATTAAATTTTGAACTAATTAAAACGTATCATGGATGCCTTTAAAGAGCAAGGAATTTTACCATTTGTAGTAGAGATGTTTATTAAGTAAAAGCAGCTTATCAAATGAAAGGCGTTAGCAGATTTTAATAATCATTGCACCATAATTTGTCATTAAAATTAGTTTTGGAAGCAATTCATTCTAAGCTATACTATACGTAAGCAATTAAAAAATAGATAGGAAGAAAACATGGTAGCAAAATTACAAGATGTGGCTAAACTAGCGGGGGTATCGGTCACAACTGTTTCTCGTGTGATTAACAATTACGGATCGTTAAGCGAGAAAACAATTAATAAGGTTCATGAGGCAATGCGTCAGTTAAATTATCAGCCAAACGCCTTAGCCCGAGCAATGCAAGGAAAACCATCAAAATTTATTGGATTAATTTTTCCTAAATTAACCAATCCCTTTTTTGCTGAATTGGTAAATGAGCTGGAACACCAGTTATTTTTCAAAGGTTACAAAACGATTATTGCTTCATCTGCAGAAAATCGGGAAATCGAACATGAATACCTGAATATGTTGTTAGCAAACCAGGTTGATGGGATAATTTCAGGCTCTCATAACCTGGGGATTGAAGAGTATCGTCGACTTTCTGCCCCAATTATCTCATTTGACCGTTACTTAGCTGATGATATTCCAATTGTATCGGCGGATAGTTATCGTGGGGGACGATTGACCGCCCAATTTATGGTGGCTCACCAAGTAAAAAAATTAGCGGTAATTATTGATGAAGATACATCTGCCTCCCCGACCGTAAACCGTCTACAAGGGGTAGTCGATTATTTAAATGAGGCCCAATATGATTTCCAAACCTTGGATAAACGGGAATTAGAAAACGGGGATTTTGTTGGGAAGTACGATGGTGTGATTGCTTCAAACGATATTCAAGCTTTAAAAATTATTGATCATTATCGTAATGCTCACAAAATGTTAAATAGCGATTATTATGTAACAGGCTATGATGGGTCAAATTTGATTCGAGGCATTGCGCCCTATCTGCCAACTGTTGTTCAACCGATTCATGAGATTGCAAATCAATTAATTAAAGATTTATTGCAACGGATAGAACAACCAAATGTGAAGGTTTGTTCGCCAATCTTACCGGTGAAATTTGTCGAACCAAAAAAATAAAAATAGAGCCAGTAAAAGGTTGTCTACCTTTTTACCAGCTCTATTTTTTAGTTATGAAATTTTGTTAATCATTATTTACTGCTTTGCATGAAACGTTCGATTAACTCAGTTTCTTCTTCAGTTGCTTTACTGTTGCCAGATTTGATATCGTGAATTCGTTCAACAGATAAATGGCTGCCAAAAGCTACTTGGTTGTCATTCATGTCGTGTTCACGTTCAAATTCAATCAATTCTTGGGCAATTTCGTTCAATTCACTCATGAAATAAATTTCCCCCTTAATCTTAATGCAATTGGAATTTAGGCTTGTTGTTATCTTTATTGTAAAGCAATCCTTATTTTGATGCCAAAATTAAGTTTACCATAGTTTGTGAAAATAATTGGGGATTTGCAAGTAATTCTTTAAGTTTTATCAGTTTCAGCGGACAAGAACAGAATTTTGTGTGATAATCAAGTATAAACATAATTGACGAATGGAGAAATGAAAATATGAGTTGGAACTGGCTTGGCTGGTTAGTATGGATTTTGGCTTTTGCCTTTTTGTGGTTTGTTATTCACTATATTCGAGTGAAGCAATTGATGCTAATCGCTAAAACCAAGAAGCGTTTTGATGGTAAATTATTTGCTCAATATGTGGTGCTATGTTTGATTGCGATTATTTGGTTGGGAGGGTTGATTTCACTCCGGTATTTCCGTCCTGTTGATTACAATGATACCAAACAAGTGCGCTTAACTACTACCTACCACCCCTTACAGATTCAAAATAAGGGAGATAACTACTACTACGTTGCGGCTAAGCGGAGTGATGGTGGTAAACGACCAATTGTTTCTTACACATATTGGTCCGGAGATTCTAAATACATGGTAAGCTCTCACTTTGGTTCGATTGCTTACGGATCACGGCTAATCTCCGTTGATGCCATGGTATTTCCGTGGAATAAAAAGAAATTAGCTACTATAGATAAGCAATCAGCCCATGCATATGCTGCTGTGATGACTGCTTACTATAAGAACACCCCAATTAATGGACTTAGTCTCCGTGCAAACCATGTAGCTTCTAGTTATACAATGCTTCACGTGCCGGCTGCAGACATGATTATTGGGCAATAGGTGAGTTTAAGGGGTTAGTGAAGAGCAATCTTCCGCCTCTTTTTTAGCTAGTAAGACTTTCAAGGAGAATTATGGAACAGAAAAAAACAGTCAAATTAAAATGGGTGGCCCTATGCAGTTTGCTAAACAATACTGGGGCTGCCTTTATTTGGCCGTTAACGACGATGTATGTAAATAAGTACCTCCACCAGACATTGACGATGGCGGGGGTGGTAACCTTAATGATTTCACTGTCAATGATGGCAGGAAATTATCTGGGAGGCTGGTTGTTTGACCATTGGAGTTCATATAAAACCGCGCTTTTGGGAGCTCTGACCTCAACAGCGCCGATAATACTTTTGATTTTCATCCATGGCTGGCCCTGGTATGCCATTTTAATGGCGGTCAACAGCTTTGGGGACGGGATTAACATGACAATTGTTAATTCATATGGGACAGCTGTTAGTCATCATTCGTCCCGCTTTGTTTTTAACTATATCTATATGGCCTTTAATATCGGGGTAGTTTTAGGGACACTTTTGGTTGGTGTGCTGTTACCAATTAGTGTTGTTCTTGTTTTCTCAGTCGCCACTCTCTTCTACGTTTGCTTGACCCTGGCGGTAGTATTCACATTCAATGTCGAGGTTAAAGAAGAGCAACAAGAGAATAAACATGCGCCCAAGGTCCGGCCGTCGAGAAGGTCGGACTACCTAAGCTTAGTAGTTTTTATCCTCATTAACGTCATGACCATTCACATCAGCTATTCGCTCTGGGAAAGTGTTATGGCAGTTCACATGACTAATATGGGAATTCCATTTTATGCCTACAGTTTACTGTGGACGCTTAACGGTATCATCATTATCGTCGGTCAACCTCTTGTTAGCAAGCTTGGTCCATACATTCGGCTTTCGACTCAAATTATGGTTGGAATCAGTATGTTTGCAGTCTCTTTTTTCTTCTTGATTTTTGCCCGAAATTTACCATTCTTTGTGGCTGACTTTGTAATTTTAACAATTGGGGAGACGCTGAGCTTTGCTGGATTGCCGGCATGGATTACGCAGTTAACCGGAGTCCAGAATGCTGGGCACTATCAGGGACTGTACAATATTGTCATTTCAATTGGTCGGGCTATCGGGCCACTTTACGGTGGGTTTGTGATTGAATATGGTAATTACCAGGAATTATTCTTGTCAGTATTTGCGATGATGGTGGTCACGCTCATGCTTGTAGGAATTAAATTATTCCGTATTCATCGTAGCCAAGCTCAGGATCAACCTACCAAATAACCCTTAGCTATGGTAAAATCACAAGGGAATATTATGCAAAGTAAATAATGAAACAATAGAGAGACGATTCATTCGTTGCCGCCCTCTAAGTAATCTTAGGGGGCGCTTTGTTTTGGAAGGAGCACCAGTATGGAATACCAAAAGCCAAAAGGAACGGCTGATTTATTACCAGGCGTAACAAATATATGGGAAAAAGTAGAAGGAGTTGCTCGAGACGTTTTCGAGCAATTTGGTTACCACGGTATCCGCACCCCAATTTTTGAAGATTACAATGTTTTCTCCCGTAACGTTGGGGATACATCTGACATTGTGGAAAAGGAAATGTATGACTTCCATGATAAGGGTAACCGTCATATTGCATTGCGGCCAGAAGGTACAGCCGGTGTAGTACGTGCGTATGTTGAAAATAAACTTTATGGCCCTGAATATCCAAAGCCATACAAGGTTTACTACATGGGGCCAATGTTTCGCTATGAACGGCCTCAATCCGGTCGGCAACGAGAATTTCACCAAATTGGGGTTGAAGCGCTAAATAACGAATCACCACAAATTGATGTGGAAGTAATTGCGATGGCGATGACTCTATTCAAGCGATTTGGGGTACCAAATGTAAAATTAACTATCAACACTCTTGGTAACAAGCAAGTACGGCAAGACTACCGTGAAGCATTGATTAACTACCTAAAGCCCCACTATGAGGAATTAAGTGCTGACTCCCAAGAACGTTTATACAAAAATCCATTGCGGGTACTAGATAGTAAGGACGCTAATGACCAAAAGATTGTGGTGGATGCTCCTGCTATTCTTGACTACTTGGACGATGAATCCCAAACCTATTTTGATCAAGTACAGGCCCTATTAAAGGAACTTGGTATTGATTATGAAATTGATACTAATATGGTTCGGGGATTAGATTACTATAACCATACCATTTTTGAAATTATGTCTGATTCGCCAGTCTTTGGTGGAGGCTACACAACAGTATGTGCTGGTGGTCGGTATAACGGACTGATCAGTCAATTAGGTGGCCCTGAAGAAGGGGGAATTGGTTTTGGAATGGGAGTAGAACGGTTAATGTTATTACTCCAAGAAGAAAATCCAGAATTTGCACCAAAGCAAGAATTAGATGTATTCTTTGCCAGCGCTAATGATGAAGGGGACAATCTTGCTTTTAAGATCTTGAACAAAATTCGGGCTAATGGTATTGTTGCCGATAAGGACTATAGTGGAGTTAAGGTCGGTAAGCAAATTAAAGAAGCCTTCCGTCGTAATGCGAAGTATTTTGCTGTATTTGGTGATCGTGAAGTTGAGCAAGGACAATTTCAACTCAAGAACGCGGAAACCAAGGAAGCAGTTGATGTAAACATTGTTGATTTTGTAGCTGATCCGGCAAAGTACTTACGGTAATTACAATTGAAAATACAGAACCTAGAAGATACGATAATTCGTTATATTTTCTAGGTTTTTTAATTAAGTGAATTTTTTAAGATTCATTTATATACGAGGAAAGAGATGAGCTAGTAAATTATGGGGATGATATAATTAATTCACAGAAATGAGGTGACACTTAAATGGGAATACTAATTTCGATTGTTGCCCTTTGGATCCTCTGGAAATTGTTTAAATTCAGTTTTTGGCTTCTCGGGGTCCTTTTAATGGTTGCTTTAGGAATATTTCTTGTTAAGGCATTACTCTTACCAGGAATTCTGTTAATTCTTGGCCTTCTAGGTTGGGGATTATATACTCAGGGATAAGAGAGATAATTAATCACATCGTTAATAAATTATCATAATAAAAATAGAACGAGGTTGAAAAACTTTCCATCAACCTCGTTCTATTTTCTATTTTTAAACTAAATTATAGATTTGCCAAGGCCTCGTAATTAACGTCCCGACCTTTGTAATCTTCTAAGAGTTTTTCAATAAGTCGGTCAAGTTCTCGTTGCTCTTCCTCGCTTAAGGTACCGTAAGCGGCTTTAGCAATTCTATCCCGACGTTTCAAGAGGTTGTCAGCAACTTCAATTCCTTCTGTAGTTAGACGAATTTTGCTGTTGTCCTTGTCGACTGGCTCAGAAGTGGCAAGATTATTGGTAACTAGGGCATCAGTGGCGACACCTAAATCACTTGGACGGTAATCATAGTCAAAGATCAGTTGGTCAGTTAAGAGCCCATCTTTATGCTTACGTAAGATCCGTAGTAAACGGTGGTAATTGTGCCGATCTGGATAACCAGGCAGCGTGTATTCACCGTGCGTTTCTTCTTCAATTTGGACGTTCCGCTTCAAAAGATATTGGTACTTTTCAAATTCCTTAACATCTAGAAATAATTTGGTTGTTAATTCTGACATATATATTTACCTCCAAATCAAATTATTATCTTCAGTTCCCGCCTTTATAATAATATTTATAGGCCGAGATAGACAGTAAAATGCTTTGCAGGTAATAGTTGTTAGTCATCGACTGCATAAGTCCCCATATCGCCGGCGACGATAATGTGACCTCCATACTCAATTCCATCCTTTTGCGTCAGACCAACTTTATTGTAAGCAAAGGTAATCGTTGTGGTAGCCTTAACGGCGGTTCCCATAATTTCCCCGGTATCAGTGTTAATTCCTGATGGCATGTCAACAGCGACCACCACTGCATTTTGGTTATTAATTGCTTGAATAACATCTGCATAGTTACCAATGACGGGACGGTCAATACCAATGCCGAAGATGGCATCCACGATTAAAGAAGCAGATTTGAGGACCCTTAAATCGGTAGTTTGCGGAATTTTATAGTATTGGCAGATCTTATCTTGGGTTTTGTGTTCAGCAGATGCATGGTCCGGATTACCAACATTCAAAATGGTGACGTTAACACCGGCAATATGTAAAAGACGTCCCACATCTAAACCATCCCCGCCATTATTGCCTTGTCCGGCAACCACGACAACCCGATCTAGGTTTAAGGGGAAGGCATTGAGGATTTCATCTCTGACAGCCAGGGATGCCCGCTCCATAAGTACTAAAGATGGGATCCCAATTTCATTAATTGTATAGGAATCGTAGTGGCGCATTTCCTCTGCAGTTATTGCTTGCTTTTTCATCATTAGTAACCTCCCGAGTAAGAACTAATTTTAGCTTACCACTTCTTCTGGAAAAGGGTGAAACTTAGATGGTGAAATATTTGCGACCAGAAAAGAAGATTATTAAAATGAAGAAAGAAAATGAAATTAGCAAGGAGAAGACATTTGAGTAAAAAAGATAAATATCCAGTACAGCGATTTACCTGCATTCCGGTAGTCACCGATGATAACGGCAAATATCGTTTAAAAAGTGATCAGCAGGGTAAAGTAAAGTTGCATTATTGGCGCACTGGTAAGCATACAAAAGGAAAGTATCAACGCCCGGGTCAATTAATGTTGACGGAAAATAATTTTATGGCAGTGATTATTGCTGCTGAACCGATGGCATTTAAAGATCGGCATAGTGAAACACCAATGCAAAGATTTTTAACAAGCTTTGTGGATGATGATATTTTGCAAATAGGCCTTGCGTTAATTAACTAGCTACTTGAGTATTTGCAAATCAACTTCTAAGTCAGAGCTGAGCTTCTTTGCTAAAATAACGGCCTGATTGTGATCCCTATCTTTGGCTCCATATAGCAAGATAACATCTTGTGTTCTTAGTTGCTCTTTAACTGTAGCCAATAGTGAGTTGTAGGGTGCTGGTTTTTCCGCAATTTCTGCTAGATATTTTTGCTCAAATTCTGGGAAACGGGCTACATCATGGTTATACCAGCGACGAAGTTCATTGCTCGGGGCTGCTTCTTTTGCCCATAGATTAAGGTGAGCTTGTTCTTTTGAGATTCCTCGTGGCCATAAACGGTCAATGAGAATCCGAAAGCCATCTAGGTCAGCAGGATTCTGATAAATGCGTTCTAATTTCAGTTTCATAGTGATAATTCCTCCTCAAATATTATGATACTCGGGAAGGTTTTTCAATAAAAGGAGGAAAAGGATGTTAACAGGATATCAACAATTTTTTACCGGGCGATCAACCCTGGAGATTGCCCCATCATTATTGGGTAAGACGCTGATATATGAAAATAATAGGGGAAAAACAGGCGGATTGATTGTCGAAGTAGAGGCATATCTAGGAGAAAATGATTCAGCTTCTCATGCCTATCAGGGGCGTCGCAGTTCATATACGGAATCGTTATACGGTAATCCCGCCGATATTTACCTTTATCAAATCCGCGGTCACTACTGCTTTGATATCGTCGTCCAGGATAGGGAGGAGCCGCAAGGAATATTAATTCGCGGAATTCAACCAACGATAAATGCGGATTTAATGGAGGAAAACCGGCAAGTGACGGGATTCAATATTAGTAACGGTCCTGCCAAGTTAGTGCAGGCGTTAGGAATTACCTCTCGACAACTAGATGGGAAGCCAATGGAAACGAGTCCACTCTATATTGACCTTACTTCTGGTATGCGTCCACAGAAGATTGGTCGGTCAGCACGGATTGGGGTTAATTTGAATGGAAAAGACGGTGCTAAGCCTTACCGCTTTTTTGTGAAGGGCAACCCTTATGTATCAGGTCTGCGTAAGCGTGAAATGGACTTAGAAAATTATGGTTGGAGGAGGTAAATAATGGCATTAACATATCAACAGCTCCTAGTAGCAGTTCCGTTAGTAATCAGAGCTGGAAATGTGCCAAGCATTGTCGGAGAGGCTGGGCTTGGAAAAACTGCTCTCGTTAAAGAAGTAGCCAAGAAGCTGGAAGCAAAATTATTTACGACTGTGGTAAGTTTGAGCGAAAAAGGGGACTTGGCGATTCCGGTTCCTCCACTTACCAGTGATTCATTTATTAAAACAAAAAAATATGGCTCATTAGCTAACGTTAAGTTTGGCTATTCGGAAACCCTTATTTCAATAATTGAATATGCGGAAAAATACCCAGACAAGAAAATTATTTGGTTTTTAGATGAGTTTAATCGAGGAGCACAATCAGTTCAAAGCGAACTTATGAATTTAGTTTTACAGCGAAAGATAAATGCGCTTAAGCTTCCAGATACAGTCAAAATAATTATTGCGGAAAATCCAGATAACACGATGACGGGTTTTGAAAATAGTGAGTATGCCGTTTCTGTTGGGGATGCAGCTATTAATGACCGAACCGTTCGCTTGGTAATGACCAGTTCAACAATGGAATGGCTGGAATGGGCGAAGAAGCCTATGCGAGGACAGAAACGATCTCAGATAAATCCACTTGTTATCCAATATTTGGAACAGTATCCAACACGGCTGATTCAGTCTCATAAATTTGGGGCTGATCTTACCCCAACACCCCGAGCTTGGGAACGGGTTTCAAAGAACCTTGACCAGCTTCAACGACTTGATACCAGCATTCAAGCTGAACTCGCACCGGATCTTTTTAGCGGAGACTTGGGAAATGAAATTGGTGTTTCTTTCGCGAAGTTTATTCAGACAAGCGGGATCGGCTTAAAAGTTAGTGAGATGGTAAATTCGGTTGAACAGGAGAGAGATTTTAAGCAATTAGATGAAGCAAATAAGCTAGACCTTCTCCAGGAGTGGATAAAAAAGTTTCCGGAAACATTGGCCACTGAAAATGGCGCGCAATGCTTTAATGCCTATCTTGCCGACTTAAGTCCTGATGGGCAATACGCCCTGGCTCAACAGGTGGGCGATAGCTTAGAACTTCTTCAGAAAATGTATAATCAGTCTGAAAGGGTGTTAGGTGGAAACGTTGCAGAATTGTATGAAACCTGGGCACAAATTGCGACGTTTGGAGATCGGGGAAATGAGTAGGTTAGTTAGTCTACTTAAGCAAGTAGGAAGAAAAACTCCAGATGACGAAACAATTAACCGAATTATTTCTTTAGGAAAGATTGGGGTCATCCAAAAAAATCGGCTTTTAGGTGAAGTATTATTGCAAGTTTCAATTGAATTAGCTCCAGAGTTGGAGGGGACACTTGGCTTATTTTGGCAACAGAACCGGATAATCTTGAAAATTAATCCGCAACAATTATCGGCCTTAACGAGTGATGAACTGGTGATTTTACTTGAACATGAGGCATTGCATATTCTTTGGCAACATCCCCTCCGATATGCCAATTCTGCTGATCAAGACCTTGTCACTATTGCTACTGATGTGGCCGTGAACCAATATTTACTGGAACACCCGCTAGGAACGATGACTCTTAGTCGTCTACAGCAAATTACTCACCAATCAATTCCATCTAAGCAAGATTCTAGCTACTATCTTGAATTCTTGAGAAAGCTACCGATAAATACCCGAAAAAAACTCCATTGCAAACTCCAAGGAATAAACGAGCATGACGCAAAGCAGGCGACTAATCCGCAAAAACATCAAGAAACCCATGCTGGCTGGATTGAGAATTCACACTTAGGAATTCAGAGCAACCAGCAATTACGGATTGCGCAAATTAAAAAGATTGTAAAGCATGCCTGGTTACGAACACCTAAGAAAGATCGAGGTCTGTTGCCAGGTGATTTGGATGAGCCGCTAGAAATGAATCGAGAAGTAAGAAAGCCCTTTGCTTGGCAACGTTTGTTAAAGCGACAATTAGGGACATTGGCAGCAGGACAAAAAGAGGCCTTTTATCGATTTAACCGACATCAGCCATGGCGAATGGATCTCCCCGGGAAGATTACGCGGATGATACCTAAGCTAATGATCTTTGTGGATAATTCTGGTTCTGTTAGTGACGTAGAATTATTAAAGACGTTAAGCGAAATTAATCAATTGGGTCAGTTTTATAATTTTCCGGCTTTAGTCTATCCTTTTGATGCTCGCGTGCATATTGATGAATGCCAGCGCATGAAGGCTCATCAGCGAGTCCAATTTAAACGGATTGGAGGCGGCGGAACCAGTTTTCAATGTATTTTTGACTTTTTACATAACAGTCATGTAAATCCAGCAACGACTTTGGTGGTAATTATTACTGATGGTTGGGGCGAAGAGATAATCCATTATTACAATTTCTATCAAATCAATTGGTTGCTTTTAAACGATAAAAATAACCTATCTGTGAAGAAGCCAGTTGGGCATGTTTTAAGTATAAAGAGGGGTACTTATGAGTAAGCTAATAAAACCAGAGATGATGCAGCAAATCTTAACCCACTCGCAAGGCTATTATCGAGCAATTAGATTATTGAATCTCAATTGGGATCTTGGGGACCAGATCCTTTTTCGTGACCAGGTCTTGCCGGGAGATGTTAACTTTGCTCGACAATTGCAAGACCATCAGTTAATTAATGGCAAGGTGAATCTGAATAATTATCAAGAGGTAAGTCAAATGATTTCTCGTCACCCGGCATGGTTTACTGAACGGGCTCAGCAAGCGTTATTGGACCCATTTAATGATTAAAAATAGTATATAATATAATGATTCTAGTAAATTAAAGGAGGACATTAGGGTGTCAGTGAATGAACAAGAGATAAAAAACGACTTGTATGAAGCGGTCAATGGTGAATGGATTAAAGATGCCAAAATTCCAGATGATAAACCAGCAACTGGAGGTTTTAATGACCTCGTTGATGAAATTGATAAGCAATTAATGAAAGATCTAGATGAGTATGCGGATGGCAAGAAAACAAGTGATGAGCCTCCATTTAATGAAATGGTTAAACTTTATCGGCTCGCTAAGAATTTTGATTTTCGGAAAAAGGTGGGTCCCCGTCCATTAAAACGTCTTTTAGCAAGTCTAGAAGGACTTTCCTCATATGATGAATACCAAGCACAATGGCGGAATTGGGTGCTTTCAGGATTGCCTTCGCCAGTTGCCTTTGATATTGATGCTGATATGAAGAATGCGACGGTATATGCTCTTTTTGCTGCCGCTCCTTCATTGATTCTTCCTGATAAGAGTTACTATGAAAAAGGCAAGAAGGAGGAGCATGATCAGCTTCTTGGTTTGTGGTCCTCAATGGTTAAAGAATTGATGGAGCGTCTTGAGTTCAGTGAGGAAGAAATTAGTCGTCATATCGAAAATGCCAAGGAATTTGATGCTTTATTAGCACCAAACGTAAAGAGTGCTGAGGAAGCGGCCGACTATAGTAAAATGTACAACCCACAGAGCGTAGACGAATTAAGTAAGTCTACTGACCAATTAAATATTGCGGAAGTCATTAAGCAATTGGTTGGCGAAACGCCTGAAAAGGTTATCGTAACTGAACCACAATACTTCGCAGCATTGAACGACATTTTGAAAGATCATTTTGACCTCTTTAAGAGCTGGGCATTGATTAACGTTATCCGCGACAATGCTAGCTACCTGGATGATGAAATGCGGGAGATCAATGGTCGTTACAACCGTGCTTTGTCTGGTAGCAAGAAGCCCGTTAGTCAGCAAAAATTTGCCTACTACCTTGCTCGGGACGTCTTTAGCCAGGTGATGGGTGACTACTACGGCAAGAAATACTTTGGTCCTCAAGCAAAAGAGGACGTTCACCACATGGTTGAACAAATGATTAAGGTCTACAAGAACCGGCTAGCCAACAATGATTGGTTAAGCAAGGCTACGCGAGAAAAAGCTATTTTGAAGTTGGATAAGCTAGGAATCCAAGTGGGTTATCCAGATAAAATTCCTGCTATTTACGACAAGTTTAAGATTGATGAGGGCGAATCATTAATAGCCAACCTGAACCAGGTTAATATCGTGGCTAACAAGGACATGTTCAGTCGCTGGAATAAGCCAGTTGACCGGATGCGTTGGGAAATGAGCGCAGCGACCGTCAACGCCTATTACCACCCATTCAAGAACATTATCGTCTTCCCCGCCGCAATTTTGCAGGCACCATTCTACTCACTGAAGCAAACAAGCAGTGAAAACTATGGTGGGATTGGTGCAGTCATTGCCCATGAAATTTCCCACGCCTTTGACAACAACGGGGCCTTGTTTGATGAAATGGGTAACCTGAATAACTGGTGGACGGATGAAGATTCAGCTCACTTTAAGGAACTAGCCCAAAAGATGATTAAGGAATTTGATGGTATCGAATTCGCTGGGCAAAAGGTTAATGGTAAATTAACCGTCTCCGAAAATATCGCCGATGCTGGTGGCTTGAGTTGTGCCTTAGAAGCAGCTGAGGGTGAGGCAGACTTTGACGCCAAGAAGTTCTTCATTAACTGGGCCACGATTTGGCGAATGAAAGCCACTCAGCAATATCAACAATTACTTCTTTCGATTGATGTTCATGCTCCACAAAAATTGCGAGCAAATACTCAAGTACAAAACCTTGAGCCGTTCTATGCAGCCTTTAATATACAGAAAGGCGACCTAATGTATCGAGCACCGGAAGATAGGGTTAATATTTGGTAAAAAAGTAGAGAACACTTAGGGTGCATAGCGACAGTTAGTTCTCGCACTTAGACATTGCTAATGTTTGAAATAAATAAAATAATGAGAGGCTGGGAATCCACTTGGCCTCTTTATTAATTTAAAAGTGGATAGTGCTACAAACATTAGCGTGACATTTACTAGTAATGACGGTTAAATTAATACCAAGAATTTATTTCCCGGGAAATTAATTTTAAGGTAGAGGAGAGCGCAAGATGAAATTTGCTAACAAAATGAAGATGTATCGACAAGAAAATAATTGGACCCAGCAAAAGGTTGCGGAAGAATTAAGAATTTCCCGCAAGACAGTTTCCAGTTGGGAAAATGGGCGATCCTATCCTGATGTTTTCATGTTGACGCAAATTAGTGACCTCTACCAAGTTAGCTTAGATGACTTATTACGGGAGGATCACGAGATGATAAATTCTTATAAAGAGGAACATAAAAGTAGTACTAGGAAAGACAATCTTTTTCGCATTGCATATATTATTAATGTAGTCGGTTGTGTCTATTTCTTGTTGCAGTCTTTAGGAATCTTGAATTATGTGCGGGTGTTTGGTCAAAGTGCAGAAGTTATTATGGGTGTTTTGACTGCAATTTTTTCGCTAAATATACTCTGGTTGCTGGTAGAAATTGATTTTAAGAAGAGTCGGCACAACTTGATTGGAATAGTAATGACAATAATAGTGTTAAGCTTATTGTTAATGCGACTCGACCACTATACATTAGGTATATCAAACGAAAGTAGCAGTAATCTTTATGATTTTGTTGCTGGTTATATTGTCGCCATGAAAACTTGGGCATTAACTGGATTGATTTGGCTATATCCACAATTTAAGAAACTACAGAAAAGAGTGAGCTAAATGCAAATTGAGGTAGTTAAAGGTGATATTACAAAGTGTAAAGTAGATGCGATTGTTAATGCAGCCAACACAACCTTAATGGGTGGAGGTGGTGTCGATGGTGCCAGTCATCGTGCAGCGGGGCCAGGCCTTTATGCTGCCTGTAAGAAATTTTATGGATGTCCGACAGGAGAAGCGAGAATCACGGGTGGCTTTCAGTTACCAGCTAAGTTTATTATTCATACACCGGGACCGATTTGGCATGGTGGAAATAATGGTGAGGACCTACTCCTTGCTAACTCGTACCGAAGCAGTCTTCAATTGGCTGAAGAGAATGGTTGTCGGACAGTGGCTTTTCCGTCAATTAGTACAGGAGTTTATGCCTTTCCGGTAGATCGTGCGGCGAAGATTGCCCTTCATACAATTAGAAAGTTTCTTCAAGGAGCAAAAGTAGTGGAGAAGGTAACGATGGTTTGTTTTGATGATCGTACATATCAAGCATATCAAGCGAAGAAATAACTAATAAAAGGAAGCTGAGAAATGACCAATTTGCAAGGCGGTGGGCTAAGGATAGAACGCTGATTAGCGAGGAACGAGTTGATTATCGTTTGGACTTAGACTCGAGCCTTGCGGTTACGACGCAAAGCTAGCCTTCTAGTTTTCCCGCGATTAGACTCTGCAGCATTCGGAACTAAAAAGAGGTCAGCGAAAATACAAAGTATTTTCCCGACCTCTTTTTAGTTAAATGCTTGTTTGCGCCTGCTTAGAATTAGCTGCATATTTGTTTTCTTCTTTGATAAGGCGAGCACGTTCACGCTTGTTATACCAAGGTGAAATTGTGAAAGCCAGAATATCGTTAATGATGTATACCATACTGTTAACGGCCATTGCAAGGGTGGCATCCCCTTGAGAATAAGTAACGCCCCAAAGAATCATTTGGAAAATACCGGAAGCCAACCACCAGAAGTATTGGTTGTTGTACCGTAAGAAACAGATGACACCGGCAGTCAAACTGATAGAGAAGCTAATGGCATCAATCCAAGGACGAGGATCGTTAGTGAGGATATCGATAAGGTAACCAGAAATAAAGTATACTGCGATAGTAGCAAGGATAGCAATAACCCAAGTCCGACCAGTAAATTTCCGGATTTTAGAAACCATGTTGATATTCCAATTAGCAGAAAGAAGGACTGGAATATCAAGAGTTATAACGTACGCAATCTGTTCACCAATACTCAAGTAATTCTTAGCACTAAAACCAACAATGATGAAACAGATAGCAGAGAGAATACCTAACCATCCGTTAACTGATTTGGCAGCGTTAATCGCCAAAATACAGAGAACACCGAGCGTGGTACCGATGAAAGTGATTATTGAAATCCAAGTGATCTCATTGCTAACCAGGGTCATTACCTGACAGCCGAGACTAAAGAAAAAGAGGTAGTAATTTTGTTGAGGCCACCCCTTCAATTGGTGAGCGAGAAAACGTAAATAATTCTTCATTACTCCAAGAACTCCTATACTATATATTGTGTTATTTGTTCGCACACTCATGAATTCGCACAATATGTTGTGTAAATTCAAAATGTCAACGAATTCTAGTATAGCATTCTTCACCAATGAAACAAGAGCAAAAAATTTGGTTGATCGTTCGATATTATTTCCAAAGATTATCATGGCAACGGCGGACAGCAAAAAAATAAATTTAGTTGTCGAAAAAAGGGAGCTACCTATTCATAACTTGCTAATTCAATCTTGAGAATCTCTACGTTATAGCTAGCTTGTGGAGCGGCCACTGTTGCGATATATCCTTCCTTATGATGAAGAATGGCTGCACCGAGTGGGGAATCAAACGACACCTTGTTTTTGTTTAAATCTGCTTCTTGTTTACCGACGATTGTATATTGAACCGTTTCATCGTCATCTATAAATTTTAATGTTACAGCAGTTCCTAAATCGACTTGCTTATCATCACCCGGTTGAATAATCTGCGCATAAGTTAGTTGTTTATCCAGATAACGGAGCCGGCTTTCTAAGTGGCGTAACTCACGCTTTGCAGTACTGTATTCAGTATTTTCTGACAGATCGCCCAATGCTCGGGCTGCCTTTAACTGTTCAATTTTAGCCGGACGCTGTTTCTTAAGCTTTTCAATCTCATGTTCGATTTCATGATAGCCAGCAGGTGTCATTTTTTGAAAATAAACATGGGCCATCGCTTCTTTAATTTTCTTTCGTTGCATATCGACCCTCCTCGTAAAATAAATGCTTCTCCATAATTATGATATGATAGAGAAGATAATTCAATTATGTTAGAGGAGTAGTGGGGAAATGAATAAACAAGGCGACCGTTTGGAAGAATTTTTAGATTCATCCAATTATCGTCAGTTATCTGCGAACCAGCAGAAACATGCGAAAGAAATTTTAACTCGATTTAATCAATTTATGGAACAAGAACAAGGAATACAACCAAGTGAGTGGACACCAGCTGCTGTTAAAGAAGTAATGGTGGGTGGCTTTATTGCAGCTCCTGAGTTAACAAATGCATTTGGGATTGCCGTTGCCCCGGTTCTAAAAGCATATCAGACATTTTGGGGAAATGAACAATTACCAGAGATTGAGAAGGCAATTGATGAGAAACGTTCTGTGATGAATCAATGTCGAAAGGCACATAAGACGCTTGCTGAATTAAACGGTAAGGAAGATAAGCCAGAGTTATTAACTGATCAAAAATCACCAATGGAAGTAATGCCAAAAGAAGCTATCATTAAGTTTGTCGATCATGTGAAGCAAGATGTTGCAACAGCCAGTGAATTTCAAGGTAAGGAACTTGGTGTCGATGACGAACAATATTTAGTGGCAAAATTCCTTCAACTGATGTATGATGAATGCCACCAAGGACCTAACCAATGGGCATTTAACGATCTTCAATTAGTTCTTGGGATGATGATGCCGCTTGATCCTAATATTACCAAGCTGGAAATTCTTAACATTGTCCCAACCGCTCAAGCATTATTTGATTACCTTAAACGGACGGATCAAATCAATGAAGAACAGTATCGGATTTCAAGAGAATCAATCGCCCATATGCAGACATCACAAAATATGTTGGCATCAATGGACCGACGTCAACGGACCACTCAATTGATGCTGTCTTACATTAAGAGTCAGGGCGTTGATACGGATGATTTAAAGACCACTGAGCAATGGATGGACGATAACCAAAGCAAAGTCGCTGATTTTATGCGGTCTATTTTACATCCATGGGCTGAATATGAACGGGAACAGTTGCAACAACAGCCGATTATAAAACAACAAACGACTCCAGTAGCTCAACAAACATTTACCAAGAAAAAACGGGCACCACAAGGGATTAAGTTTAGTCGAAAAAAACGTAAGAAACAACACCACAAGTAAGATAAGGAGGTGAAACTATGAGCCAATATATTCCAGAGAACATGGAAGAAGTTGCAATGCAGGTTGCTAAGCGACAGGTTCATGGAGAACAAGTAACAGCAGACGAGGTTATCAAACAAGCCACTTTTGATATTCTTCAAGCATTATTAGATGAAGCTCTAGAGGGCCGTTATGATGAGGTTCATTGGTCAAATGATGGTGAAAAACTAGTGATTACTGGGCCAATGGGAGATAAAATTGGCGAAGTTGAACCAAATGGTAAAAGCTTTGTTGAAGAATTTAAGGCTGATTCCGATGCATTGATGGACCATTTTGTAAGAGAGACTGCTCGTTTGGTTAATGGGCGCTAGGTGAGAAAACTATATTAGAAATTAAAGAGAGGGTCGATGAAAATGCAAGATTGTTTTCATCGACCCTTTTCTCTATCTGACTTATCTTATACGCGCTTCTTAACCTCATAAGGCTTAACATTAGCCGTTTTTGGTTCGGGTTGAGCATCCTTGGCGTAGAAGATAGCGTATTCTTGGTCGTCAGGTCCCTTAGCTATCACTAATTCTTCGCTTTGGCGTTCGCTTTTGAAAATTTGGCCTTTACGGATAGCTTCATTGTAGTCGTTGATGTTGGCGATTGAATCACCAGGGTTAAAGAAGATACGTGTTTCCATTAGTCATCCACTCCTTAATTTAAGTATTTATTGCGTAATTCTTTTAGGTCGCTATCACTAAGCTCCATGTGTTCATGTAGATAGTTATTCATATTGCCATAGTGTTCTTTGATGGTTTCGAGGGCGGCGTTGAGATAATCTGGTGAAACCGAAGCAAGGGCAATGCAATTTTCTATGATAACCTCGCTTTCGTTCTTGTCTCGCAGTGCTTGAATCCACTGATGACGGAGCTTTTCTGTCGCCTTATTGGTTAGTAAATAATCCTCCATGATAGTTTTTTCGGGCACCTGTAGGGCATTGAGAATAAAGAATGCACCTAAGCCAGTACGATCTTTACCTGCAGTGCAGTGAAAGAGGAGAGCGTCACTTTCCCCGTTGCGTAACAGGAGTTCAAACATTTTCTGATAGGCAGCTTTAGCGCTATCAACCAATACCATTTTCTTGTAAATGTCTACCATGTGCTTATGGCCGCTCCCTGGCTGAAGAATTTGATTTTTAATTTCATCCACGCTATGAGATGCGTCAGTTTCATCAGATTGCAAAACGGGTAAGTGGTAGTAAGTAGCGGTGCTAGGAACACGATCGGGTGCTTGCTTGACTTCTTCCGGTGATCGCAAATCAATATCTACTGTTACCGGAATTGACTCTAATTCAGCCAGGTCTTCCTTGCTTAAATTTGCTAGAGAACCCGCCCGAATGATTCGCTTCCACTTTGTCTGGCGACCATCAATCGTTTCATAACCGCCAAGGTCGCGGAAATTATGACCGTTCTGAATATTTAACAGTCGTTCGTGCGTCATGTGAGATCCTCCATCCATAACAATATTTCTTAATTTAATTGTACACTACTTTATTAATTTTGCTAAAAGGGGTGCCAAATAATGGGCACTTTCTTTGGCACCGACCTGGTTAGGATGAAGATTGTCAGTATAACTTGTGCACCAGCCTGCTGTTTCGATTAATGGCAGTTGGTGAGTAGTAGCGACTTCTCTAATTATTTCGGCAAAAGTTTGGCTAAAGGGTATCATAAGAGCGAGTTTACTTTTGGGGAAAGTATGTTCAACCAGGCTAATAAACTCATTATAGTTTTTCGCAAACAAATCAGGGGCAAATGAGCGGTCATTAACACCCAAGTTCACAACGGTTAAAATAGGAGAATTTGGTATCCAGGGATGGTCTTGGTCAAGCTGAAGAAGGAAGTCTTTGGCTACTGGCACGCCACCAGTTGCTTGACGTAAAACCCCACCTGCTGAATATGCGATCCTGACTTCACTAACTCCGACTTGCTCAACGGCTAGGCCAATATAATTTGTTTCGGGACGGTAATCATATGAGGCATGACGTCCATTAACCCAGCAACCAGCAGTAATGGAGTCACCGATGAAATTAATGGTCGGCAGTGCAGGAGCAGGGGAGAGGACTCCTTCATCAAGAACAATCGAAGAAAGAGCAAACCCTTGCTTACCAGACCATACCTGATCAAAGTCCGTGTTTCCAGCCGTCATAATTTCAAGTTGATGGGTATCAGCTGAACAGGAAATTGACCAGTGCAAGTTTTGGGCTGCTTCGCGATGCCATGGACCGTTATTGAGTCGCCAGGCATAAAATTGGCTAGGAGACAGGGAATGGCGGTTATCAAGGACGTTAACCGTTATTTTACAAGCGCCAGTTATATCAAAACGGAGGCGACTTCCTAAGTTTGTGGTATAGAGGACAGATTGCCCGTGAACTTGATTTATAAACCATCTTCCGGTTAATTTATTAAGTTTCAATAGAGATTCTGGTGAATAAGTAATCATGACTGGCTCCTTAGAAAAAGACTGGTATAATCATAATGTAAGCGCTTATTGATATTTTTGGTCTATAAGACTAAATTGTATTTAGTAAAATTTTACTAATAAGCACACTTTTAGGTTCAAGCAACAGTTATTTATGGAGGATTAACATGGAAAAGCAAAAATTTCTACGAGAATATCAAGATATTTTCAATAAGCCAGGACAAGATGTCTTTTTTTCACCCGGACGGATCAATGTGATTGGGGAACACACCGACTATAATGGTGGGCATGTTTTTCCATGTGCGATCAGTATTGGTACATATGGGGTATATGGACCACGCAAAGACACGACAGTAGCAATTTACTCAGCTAACTCCGCTAAAGAAGAAAATAGCAAGATCATTAAATTCGACATTAATGATGATCAGCCACAGCCAGCTGCTGACGAAAAGTGGGTTAACTACTTCAAGGGGATGTTAGTTTACCTCAAAGCTTTGGGTTACAAGATTGATCATGGCTTTAATCTCTACATCCACGGCTTTTTGCCATATGGTTCTGGCCTTTCATCTTCAGCCTCTATTGAAATGCTGATGGGGAAGGTCTTGAAGGACGAATTTGCCCTTGATATTGATGACCTTGAACTCGTTAAATTAGGGCAAAAGACTGAAAATGATTTCGTTGGTCTTAATTCAGGAATCATGGATCAATTTGCAGTTGGCATGGGGAAAAAGGACAATGCCATCTACCTTGACTGTAACACCTTGGAATACAAGTACTTGCCACTTGAACTGGGCAACTACGAAATCGTGATTATGAGTACCAACAAGAACCACTCACTTGCTAGTTCAAAGTATAATGAACGGGTTAGTGAATGTGAAGAAGCAGTGCACCGCCTTGACCAAAAATTAAATATTAACAAGCTTGGTGAAATCGATTCTGATACCTTTGACCAATACACCTACCTAATCAATGACGAAACCTTGATTAAACGGGCTCGTCACGCAGTTAGTGAAAATGAACGGACGAAGAAGGCGATTGATGCAATGCAAAAGGGCGACTTGGAAGAATTAGGACGCCTGATCAATGCCTCCCACATTTCCTTGCACTATGACTATGAAGTTTCGGGAAAAGAATTGGACACGTTGGCTGAAGCGGCCTGGAAGCAACCAGGGGTTCTGGGTGCTCGGATGATTGGAGGTGGCTTCGCTGGTAGTGCCATTGCCATCGTTAAGAAGTCAGAAGCTGAAAACCTGAAGAAGAATGTGGGTAAGATTTATCGGGACGTTGTAGGCTACGATGCTAGCTTCTATGACGCAGAAATTGTTGGTGGACCACATAAATTATAGTGGAGAAGAGTGAATAATAATTATGAAACTAATGGAAAAGTATGCTAACGAAGTAATCAATAGTGGGGCATATAAGCCTTTGGATAAGGTTTACGTGATGAATAAGATCCGTGGCTTCGTTGGAGATGAGGACATTGAGGCCAATAGCGATGAATCCCTTGTTGAACAGTTAGTCGATTTGGCTGTTCAACGGGGCAAAATCAGTGACGACCAAACTGAACGCGAGATTTTAAACGACCAACTCTATGACCTAATGACTCCAATTCCATCTAAGGTTAACGAGATTTTTTGGGAAAAATACCAAGCATCACCACGCACGGCGACAGATTGGTTTTATCATCTGATGACCAGCAATGATTATATTAAAGTCGCTGCCATTAAGAAAAATATCAGTTTTGACCAAACAACCGAGTACGGTAATTTGGAAATTACTATTAACCTTTCTAAGCCAGAGAAGGATCCAAAAGCAATTGCGGCTGCTGCTCATGCTACGGACAAGAAATACCCTCAATGTGCCCTTTGTATGGAAAATGAAGGTTACCGAGGGAAACTAGGTCAAGCCTCCCGAAGTAATCACCGTGTTGTTCGGATGATGGTTGGGGGTAAGGAATGGGGCTTCCAATACTCACCATATGCCTATTTCAATGAACATTGTATTTTCTTTGATGGCTTCCATGAACCAATGAAGATTAATCAGCAAACTCTGATTAATTTAGTTGAAATTGAAAAGCAGTTTCCAGAATACTTTGTCGGAAGTAATGCAGACTTGCCAATTGTTGGGGGGTCAATGCTGGCTCATGAACACTATCAGGGTGGCAGACACACCTTTCCAATGATGAAAGCCCATCTAAAAAAGAAGCTAGAATTTACCAATTATCCAGATGTTACTGCAGGGATTGTTAAATGGCCGATGAGTGATATTCGACTCAGTAGTACGAATGTATTGTCATTGATTAATTTAGGCAGTCACATTATGGATGTCTGGAAGAATTATAGTGATCCGGACCTAGGAATCAAGGCTAGGGATGGAGAAACATCGCATCATACCGTCACACCAATTATGCATCGAGTTGGAGATGAATTTATCCTAGACCTTGTTTTGCGGGACAATAATACTAGTGACAAGTATCCACTTGGTATTTTCCATCCTCACGAGGAGCTGTGGCACATTAAGAAGGAAAATATCGGTTTAATCGAAGTAATGGGTCGGGCAATCTTTCCTGCACGGTTGAAAGATGAACTAGATGAGGTAAAGAAGTTCTGGCTCGGCAGTAAAAATAAGATCGCAGATAGTCACTTGCCATGGGCCAAGGAAGTTGCCCATAAAGAGAAGATTGACGAAGAAAATATTGATCAAGTGATGGAAAAAGAGTTAGCAGAGATTTTTGCTAAAGTGCTTGAAGATGCAGGTGTATTTAAGGATGATGCTGCCGGTAATGCTGGCTGGGATCGCTTTATTGCCCACCTGTAATTGTGGCTGGATTGTCAGAGATTTCGTAAAAATAAGAAAGAGGTGATCCAGTGGCAGCAACTTTACGTGATATTGCGAAAGAGGCCGGTGTATCAATCGCCGCCGTTTCTCGAATTTTAAATAACGATATAACCCTATCGGTAAATGAGAAAACTCGGCAACGAGTATTACGAGTAGCTGATGAGTTGGAATATACCAAGCACAAGCGGACTCAAGTAAGTCAAATCCCTAGAGTAGCGATTGTCCAGTGGTATTCCTTAATCCAAGAGCTCGATGATCTTTATTACATGTCAATGCGTATGGAAATTGAACGGGCAACCCACGAGCAAGGAATTCAAACGACGCCAATTTATCAAAGTGACTTAGAAAGAATTCCTCAAGATGTTGCAGGAATTATTGCAATCGGCAAGTATAGCAACGCACAGGTTCACCACTTAAAACGGGTCACCGATAAGATTGTCTTTGTTGATTTTGATAGTCTAGCAGCTGGTTATGATTGCTTGATACCTGACTTTGAAAATGCTATTTATTCGGTTATTGAAGAATTCCTGGATGAAGGAATTGATGATATTGGGATGATCGCAGGAACTGAAACGACAACTGATAATGAAGTCGTGCCTGACCTGCGGAAAAAGTATTTTGAAGCTGATCTGCAACGACGTAACCTGTATGAG
Organism: Lactobacillaceae bacterium 24-114; assembly: GCA_041225415.1. GTDB lineage: Bacteria > Bacillota > Bacilli > Lactobacillales > Lactobacillaceae > Limosilactobacillus. The sequence continues at coordinate 122,357 of JBCLSJ010000001.1, read as the reverse complement.
CCAGAATTCATTTTCACGGGGGACTATAGTTCAATGTCCGGTTACCACGCGATGAAGAAGGCTATCTATGATTTAGGCGACCGGTTGCCACACGCCATCTTTGTCGCCAACGATCCGATGGCAGTCGGCGCATTAAAGGCAATTCAAGAGGCGAAAATTGATGTGCCAAACCGGATTTCAATTATTAGCTTTAATGATACAGCAATTATGAAGTACGTTTATCCAAGTATGTCGGCCATCCATATAGCAACAGACGAGATGGCGCATTCTGCTGTCGATATGATGATCAAACGCCTACATAATCCAGAGATTGACCCGTGCAAGACAATCGTGGGAACTCACTTGATTAAAAGACAGAGTACTAGATAACATTTAGAAGAAATAAACGGGATTGAACGTTTTGTAATTAAACGTGATATCCCGTTTTGATTACTTTAACATGTAAGCGATTACATGTTAAAATTAAAGTGTTCTAATAGATAAATTGATTAAGGAGGTTTGGGCCCATGGGAATTAAAAAAGTTGTAGTAGCTGGAGTAGGAGTTTTAGGTAGTCAAATTGCTTACCAAACAGCCCTACATGATTATCAAGTGGTTGCTTATAACTTGCAAGTAGAGTCTGCTAAGAAACGGGTGGAGTCTCTTAGAAAGGACTATGTGCAAGACCTGGGACTTAGTGAACAAGAATTTCAAAAGGGATTGGACAACATTACGTATTCAACTGATTTATCATTAGCCGTTAAAGATGCCGACTTAGTGATTGAGGCTCTCCCGGAATCTCTAGAAATTAAAGAGAAATTTTACCGTGACTTATCTGACCTAGCACCAGAGAAGACAATCTTTGCCAGTAACTCCTCAACGATGACAGCAAGTCAACTCATCCCATTTGTTGACCGGCCAGCAAAATTTATTAATCTGCATTTTGCTAATCGCATTTGGATTTGCAATGTTGCCGAAATTATGGGAAGTGCTAAAACTAGTCCAGAAGTTTACCAAACAGTGGTAGATTTTGCTCGTTCAATTGGGATGGTACCAATTGAATTGCATAAGGAAAAAGCTGGCTATGTCCTTAACTCTCTCTTGATTCCATTTTTAATTAGTTCTATGGACTTGTGGACGCAAGGGATAGCAGATCCACAAACTATTGATAAGGATTGGATGATTTCAACAGGTACACCATTAGGCCCATTCGCCATGCTTGACGATATTGGGCTGCGAACCGCTTACAACATCGTGAGTGAATTAGCTAAGGTGCAGAATAATCCTAGCTTTACCGTTATTGCCAATAGGTTGAAGGAAATGATTGATAAGGGTAAGACTGGTCGAGAAAGTGGTGAGGGTTTCTACACTTACCCGCACCCAGCATTTGCTGATTCTCAATTTTTACAAGCTTAAAGGGAGGGTATCTAATGCGTTTTAAGAAGATAACAATTGCGGGAGCTGGCGTTATGGGAAGCCAAATTGCTTATCAAATCGCTCTGAATGGTTTCGAGGTAAGTGTCTACAACCACCACATTGATACTGCTAAGAAACGTCTAGAGAAATTAAAGGCGGATTACGAAAAGGACCTTCATCTGACCAATGAACAATTCCAGGCAGGAATGGATAATATTAAATTAATCACGGATGATTTAGGAAAGGCTGTGCAGGATGCTGATTTCGTAATCGAAGCATTACCAGAATCGCTTGAACTGAAGGAAGAGTTTTTTACGGACTTATCCCGCTTAGCTCCAGAAAAAACTATTTTTGCAAGCAACTCTTCGTCATTTACACCAAGTCAATTAGTTAAGTTTGTCGATCGTCCCGCTAAGTTTCTCCACATGCACTTTGCTAATAAGATTTGGAAGTACAATGTGGCTGAGATTATGGGGACCTCACAAACTGATCCAGCTGTTTTTCAAGAAGTTGTTGAATTTGCTAAGGCAATTAAGATGGTTCCTATTGAAATCCACAAGGAGAAAAACGGCTATGTTCTCAATTCTATCTTGATTCCGGTTTTAAGTTCTGCTCTTCAGTTATGGGCAAATGGAGTGGCTGACCCCGAAACTATTGATAAGGATTGGATGATCTCTACTCATTCACCAATGGGACCTTTCATCATTCTCGACATCATTGGATTGCGAACACCGCTTCAATTGGAGGAAAACCTTTACCAGACAACTAAAGATCCAGCTCACAAAATCATTATTGATAAATTAAAAGAAATGGTTAATAAGGGGCAAACAGGTCAAGAAGCTGGGCAAGGATTCTATACTTATCCAAATCCAGCTTATGAGCACCCAGATTTTTTGAAGAAGTAAGAAGTATTTGAAAATATAGAAAACGAGGTCGGGAAAATACTTTGTATTTTCGCCGACCTCTTATTATTTCCGAATGCTGCAGAGTCTAATCGCGGGAAACCTAGAAGGCTAGCTTTGCATCGTAACCGCAAGGCTCAAGTCTAAGTCCAAACGATAATCATCTTGTTCCTCGCTAATCATCGTTCTACCCTTAGCCCACCGCCTTGCAAATTGATTATTTCCCAGCTTCGTTCCTACGATTAGTCAAGAAAACTGGTTTCCAGCTTGATTTTTAATCCACACACAGCTTCTTAATTGCTTGAGCATAGATTTCCATTGTCTTGAACATGTCAGACAATGGCCATTGTTCGTTGGCTTGGTGCATGAAGTCTGGTGTGGTTGGCAACATTCCACCAAAGGCTACACAATTATTCATTGTCCGAGCAAAGGTAGCACCACCTGAAACTTGTGGTTCTGCATCTATATCACCAGTTTGTGCCTTGTAGACAGCCATTAATGTTTGAATAAGGTTGGTATTCTTAGGTACGTAAAGTGGAGCAACATAATCGAAGGTCTCATACTTCAAATCGTATGGGGCAATTTTCTCACTAATTTTGGCGAGGATCTTATCCCGATCTGCAGTAACAGGGATCCGGATATCAATTTGCATCCGTGTTTCCTTCTCGTTAACTTCTAGACTGGAGATATTCATCGTTAAGTGACCGGATTCATCTTCGATATCTCCAACCAGGTTCTTACCGGTAGCATCTTCCTTGAAGAGTTCACCGATAAATTTAAGTGGTTTGAAGTCAAATACATCATTTAGGGCAATCCCTAAACGAAGAACTGCGTTAACCCCTTCTGGAGCGTTCATTGCGTGGATGGACTTACCAAGTACAGTGATGGAGTGACCATCGCTGATATACTTGAACCCATGCTTATCAAGGGCGGCTTTTACTTCGTCTTGCTTTGGGCCATCATAAATAGCATGGTCAGGAACCGCATTGAAGGCATTCCTGGCGTCAACGTTGAACTTATCTGTACCAGGACCAATGAGGTGAGCTTGTTCAAGGCCCTTTTCAGCGTAAATTAGAGGGAATTCAGCATCAGGTGAAATCCCGCTATTAATTGGCGCTTCTTTTTTGTTGTATTGGGCAATCCCTCGCCAAAGGATTTCTTCGTCAGTCCCGTAAATAAATCGAATCCGTTGATTAAATTTATAACCATGATCCATTAATGCCTTGACTGCATATAAAGCAGCAATTCCTGGGCCCTTATCATCTTGGGAACCGCGACCATAGACTGCGTCATTAACAACGATTCCCTTGAAAGGATCGTGTTCCCAGTTGGCAAGATCACCAGCAGGAACAGTATCGAGGTGGCAGATGATACCAAAGAGCTGGTCACCTTCTCCCACTTCAGCATAACCATAGTAGCCGTTTGGATCTTCGTAGGTGCGGAAACCGAGACGGTCAGCAATTTCCATCATTTTATCCAAGGCGTTTCGAATACCTCGACCAAATGGCGCGCCTTCTTCAGCGGGTTGGTTATATGAAGGAACGGAAATTAATTCGCAAAGTGTTTTAACAGCTTCATCTTGTTCTTCTTTATTTACTAATTGGGTCATAGCTATAGCCTCCTATAAAACAGCAGCAATCCCTAAAAATACACACGTAACAACAAAAAGATAAATCATTAGCTTTAGCATCCACTTCCACCAGATACCAACGTTAACGTGGGCAATCGCAAGAGCCCCCATAACAACTCCTGATGTTGGAGTAATGAGGTTAACCCAACCGGAAGCAGCTTGATAAGCCGTGATAACTAGGCTTCCGGAAACATGAGCAAATTGGCCTAGTGGACCCATAATTCCCATGGTTGCGGCAGCTAAACCAGATGTTGAAGGGATTAAGAATGACATTGGAATGTAGAAAATGTAGGTAAGAATAATGAAGACACTTTCAGAAAGCCCGTGTAATCCAGTTTCACCCCAATGGAGGACAGTGGCAGTTATCATTCCGTTGTTCATAATTACTTGGATACCACGAGCAACAGCAACAATAATCGCAACGCTTAAGAATTCGCCCATACCCTTCATAAAGGCATCGATAAATTCACCTTCCTTCATATGGAAAACCCACATGATGAGCACAGACATGAAGAGAAAGAGCATGGTGATTTCGTTGAAGTACCACGTTCCCAGAGGAGCCATATCTTTACCCAAAATTTGACCCAGGACAGGAATACCAGTGAGCCATTTGGTAAAGCTGTCAAAGAAGGTCCACTTGCTATTTAGGTTTGACCATGGAATTAATCCCAAGATCATGATGATGAAGGTTAATGCAAAAAGCCAGATAACAGTCTTTTGCCGAACAGTCATCTTGGAGTCATCATGTGTGGCAGCTTTGATATCGAACCGTTTCATATCTTCGGCCCGTTGATTATAAATTAATGACTTCTTGGGATTTTTTTCAATGACAGAGGCATAGTGGTAAACGTAAAAAATACTAATTGCAGTTACGATGATTAACAAAAGTACCCGAGAACCTAAACCATCACCAGGTGAGATGTTTAAGGTTTGTGAGGCGACCCCGGTAGCAAATGGGTTAACGGTAGATGCCAAACAACCAACTTGAGTACCAACTAGGGCAATTGCGACGGCAACTAAGGAGTCAAAACCGACACCCATCATAACCGGAATTAAGAGTGGGTAAAAGGCGATTGTTTCTTCACCCATACCGTAAGTTGATCCACCGATAGCGAAAAGAATCATTAAAACAGGGATTAATTGTTTTTCTCGTCCCTTGTAACGGTGGACAATAGAACTGATTCCTTCGTCAAGGGCTCCAGTCTTATTAACCACCCCTAAGAATCCACCAATAACAAGGATAAATAGTGAAACTGAGATCGCCCCATCAGTCTTTTCGTCACCAACCATCCCAATCACTGGGGCCATAAAGATGTCCCAGATTCCTTGAGGATGACTAGCAACCCGGTGATAAGTACCTGAAATAATATTTCCGGCTTTCGTAGTATCGTAGGAGCCGGCAGGAATAATCCAAGATAAAATAGCAATAAGAACAATGATCAAGAATAAAATGGTAAAAGCAGACGGCATATGAAACCGGTGCTTTTTCTTAGTTTCTTCCACTTATCTCACTCCAATCAAAAAAGTTTACAACTAAGTTATATTTGTCTTGTAACTTAATTGTAAACTTTTTTGAAACCGGCTTCAATGCTATGGAAATTGATTTAAAACTATAAATTAATTGTTGCTAAAAACCTTTTTTCCACCCATCCAGGTTTCAGTAACGTGAATTTTATCTAATTTGGCATCAGGAATAGTAAAAATATCATCATTAAGAACAACAAAGTCGGCTGCTTTTCCTGTCTCAAGCGTTCCATTATCGGTGAAGCCACCAATTTTGGCGGCATCACGGGTATAGCCCAGGACAGCTTGATTGACGGAAACGGCTTCCTCTCGGTTGACAGAGTCATCGTTAGCTGCAGTCCGAGTAACAGCAGCGTAAATACTATAGAAAGGACTATCTGGTTCCGCCCATGGAGTACATGGTGCATCCGAACTGAGACCCACGATTGCCTTTGATTCTTCCATTGCTTCCACCCGGTAAGCAAGTTTGAATTGATCTGGCGTGAGATAATGGCGGTATGATTCATCTTCCGCGAAGAAGAAAATTGGTTGGGTAACCAGAGCGTAATTCATTTTACTGTGGTTAATTTCGTCAAACATTTCGTCAGTCATCAAGGAGGCATGTTCAATCCGGACAGATGGCATTTCTTCTAGCCATGGATCGAGGTTCTTGGTGACATCAAGAACCGTTTGAATGGCTTGATCGCCCATTCCGTGAATAGCGAGCTGCAAGTGGTTCTTCCGGGCAAAATCAACGGCTCGCTTTAACTTCTCTTCTGAGGTTAGACTAACTCCCATTTTTCCGGATGGATAGGGGATGGAGTTATAAGCTGTTTCACCAGAAATACTGCCGTCCATAAAGACCTTGATTCCAGCAACTCGGAGCTGTTTGTCACCGCTTGGTTTAAGTGGCTTGCTGGTGTCTATTTCATCAAAAACATAGTAGATCGAAGCCTTAGGACGGAAACCATCCTTAACAGCATCCTTGTAGAGTTTAAGAGAAGTGTATGGCTTCATCCGTCCCATCATTTCACCAATCGCAACAATCCCGTTTTCTAAGTAATGCTTAGAGCTGTTAACCATGTTTTCCAAGTCACCATCATAACTTTGAGCAGATTTTGCTCGAATCAGCAATTGGGTCGCCGCAACTTCACGCATAAAACCGTTAGGCCGTCCATCCGCAAATCGTTCAATCGTTCCACCAACTGGATCGGGAGTATCTGCATCAATTCCGGCTAATTCGAGGGCCTTTGAGTTACCAACAGAAGAATGGCAGTCTGAGCGGTAGATGAAAATTGGTTGAGTAGTTGAAATAGCATCCAGATCATCTCTTGTGGGACTGCGGTGTTCGAGTAGCTTAGTTTCATCAAAACCCCAGCCTTCAATCCAAACGTCTTCACCTTTACCAAATGCAGGTGAATGACGGAGAGCCTCTTGCATCTCACTAATACTATTAACGAGCGGAGGAGTACAAGCCACCCCATGCAAGGCGTCTGCGATGTACTTGGGATGGGTGTGACAGTCGATTAGTCCAGGAAGTATAGTTTGTTGGTGGAGGTCAACAACATCGCCTTCTGGATCCAGATTGTTACCCACCGCTTTTACTATCCCATCTTCAATGACCATTGAGTCAGCAAAATGATCTTCAGTATCGCCAACAAAAATTTTTCCGTTGATGTAGGTAGTTGTCATAAGTATTCCCTCTTTCGATTGTATGATTGAACTAGTGAAGTTTATGAAAGAAATAATGCACAATTCCACTTTTAATCTTACTTCTATTTTATAGAAAACAAAATAGTTAATTAACAAATGTCGAGAAGTGAATGAATTTGGTGTTAGATGCCTGACTGTTCGTCTTTTACAGGAATAAATTTCAAAGATACGGGGAAAAGCCAATAAAAATATGCTAAAGTAGAACATGATTAATTTAAGGAGTTTGATTTAAAGTGAAGAAATACCGTTTCACACGACTGAGCATGGGTTGGCAAATCGTGATAGGAATGATTTTGGGGATCATTTGTGGAATGATCTTCTACCATAACTCAGGTGCGATTAAAGTTATGCAAAGCTTGGGGACAATCTTTATCCGGTTGATCCAAATGATTGTTATGCCGATTGTTGTCTCCTGTTTGACTGTTGGTATTGCGAATATTGGAGATATTAAGAAGTTAGGGCGAATTGGTGGGAAAACACTGATTTACTTTGAAGTGCTGACAACGATTGCGATCTTGTTAGGACTCTTAGTTGGGAACATTACCCATCCCGGTTCCTTTATTGATATCCATAAATTGCATTCAACTGACATTTCTCAATTTATGTCATCAGCTAAGTCGGCTGAGAAAAATAGCGGCTTTTGGGAACTTATTATTTCGATTATCCCGACGAACATTTTCAAGTCAATGTCCGATGGTGATATGATGCCTGTTATTTTGTTCTCCGTCCTCTTTGGTTTAGGAATCGCCTCATTAGGTAAGAAGGCTCAAATCTTGATTGACGTCTTAAATGCAGTGGCGGAAGTAATGTTTAAGGTCACAAATTGGGTTATGAAGTTAGCGCCAATTGGAGTGTTCGGATTGATTGGGATGACCATCGCGGAAATGGGAATTAGTGCCCTCTTACCGCTTGGTTTGTTCATCGTAATTGCCTATGCCACAATGGTAATCTTCGTTGTTGTTATCCTAGGTTTGACTGCTCGCCTCTTTCACTTGCGTTACTGGAAAACGATGCATGTTATTTTAGATGAAATTATTCTGGCATTTACAACTGCTAGTTCAGAAGTTACGCTACCCCGTTTGATGGAAAAAACACAAAAAATGGGTGTTGATAAGGGGATTGTTTCTTTTGTTATCCCAACTGGTTATACTTTTAACCTTGATGGGTCAGCGATCTACCAGTCATTAGCAGCACTGTTCTTGGCTCAGGCGTATGGCATTCACCTGTCACTAGCTCATCAATTTACCTTGCTGATTGTTTTGATGATTACCAGTAAGGGAATGGCCGGGGTGCCCGGCGCCTCCTTTGTCGTCTTACTTGCCAGTGTGTCAACAATTGGTGTTCCAGTAGCTGGATTAACTTTTATTGCCGGGATTGACCGTTTTGTTGATATGGGACGGACAGCCGTTAATGTGGCCGGGAACTCGATTGCCACCTTGGTTATTGGTGAGTCCGAAAAAGAACTTAATTGGAAACAGTATAATAGATATTTGGATAGTTACGGTAAATAGATAAAATATAACTGAGGCCGATGAAAATACAAAAAGTGTTTTCATCGGCCTCAGCCATTTTTATATTATGATGCTGTACCGTTTAGGAAATAAAACTACCAACGACGATCAATGCGAGACCAGCCAGAGTAAGGAACAAACTCTTGCCGTGCTTCCGGTCATTTAAGATGTACATTCCACCTAATGTGGCAATTACAACCGCTAATTGGCTATAGATAAATGCAGTTGCAACCCCATTACGTTCAACGGAGAAGATGTAGGCACAAGCGCCGATAGAAAACGAAATACCTACCAGGATATTTAAATAACTGGCCTTTTGCTTAAAAGCAGCATCTTTTTTAGCGAAAACCAGGTATAAAATAGCTCCAAGCAAAATTCCAAGCATTTCTGGAAGAAACAATTCTCGACCATTAGCGGTGACGGCTTTAGGAAATGAAGCGTATACCCAGAAACCAATCGAAGTAAATAAGAGGAGCAAGAAGTCCTTTACTTTATTTTGACCATTGTGATCCTTGCTTAAAGAGGTGAGGAAGACACCAACAATCATGAGAACAAGTGCAAGAAGACCGAGCATAATTTTTCTAGACGAATTCCATTCATGGAACAATAAGCCGCCAATTAGGCAGGATCCGATCAGTTGGAGTCCTGCAGAAATAGGCATCGTTTTAGTTACTCCAATATTCGTAAAGGAAATAAATTGTCCAATTTGACCGACCGCCCAACCGATTCCAGCAACAATTGCAAGCAAAAATACCACTGACGAAATGTTTGGCCGCATAATAATTGTGAAAATAATTGATGTAATGACAGCGCCCATTCCAGTACCGTATATTTCATTTTTCGGCTTGCTTTGGGGAATCTTTCCAGCGATTATTGGAATTAATCCCCAACCCACAGCAGGTAAGAATGCGATAATCCAATTCATAGGGCCATCCTCCTTTTTATTTACTTACGTCTATTCTAAGCATCTTCTATTGGAAAAGGAAAGAAATTGTTAAAAAATGAGGAGACCTCTTTCGCACCACTATCTAAGATTGATAATTTTCTGTGCTTGGTACATTCAGTTGAACGCCGCGGTGTTCAACACTGGTACTAAAGACGATTTGGGTACTAGTCTTACCAAAGCGCTGCTGGATGTCGTTAATAAAATCATCCAGGTCGGTTGTTGAGGGAAAGACGACTTCCATTACCTCTGAAAAGTCACCGGTAACGCAATTACATTCTAAAACATTGGGGATAGCTTGGACATAAGGGTAGAAGTCCTTTTTTTGTCGAGGTTCAAGTTGGACCTGAATAAAGGCCTTAACGTGAAAATTAATTTTTTCAAAGTTGATTGCGGCTTGGTATCCTTTAATAATTCCTGTTTTCTCCAGCTTGCTAATGCGGGCAGCAATAGCAGGAGAAGAGATGAAACACTCCCTAGACAGCTCTTTTAAGGATGTTCGAGCATTCTTTTGCAGAATATTGACAATCTTTTTGTCGATTTTATCCATACGGCTAACCTCACTTAATAGGTGAAAGATTAGATTTTTTTAATCAAACCCTAATTATTTTAGTGATGATTGTAATGGATTGCGGCGCTGAAGTCAAACCGATGCTCCACCTTCACTTAATTTTCTAAAATTACTTGATGGAGTTTACAAGGAGGCAATAATTAATGGTACAATAATGATATTAACAATAATTTGTTGGCTGAATGGAGGGTCTACTATGGATCAAGAATACCAAAACATCCTAGTACCAATGGATGGCTCAAAAGAATCAGAACTAGCATTGGGACGGGCAATTGCAGTTGCAAAGCGAAACTCAGCACATATTGATGTGTTGAATGTTATTGATACACGAGCAATGGCATATAACTTCGCTGGTATGTCAGATGGAAGTATTGCTTATCAGTTGGTCGATAAATCAAAGCAATATCTTGATGATATTTTGAAGAAGGTTAAGGGCGACGATAATTTTGACAATATTGATATCCATATTCGGTTAGGAAATCCAAAGACAATCATTGCATTTGATTTTCCTCGTGACCACCATAATGACCTTATTATGATTGGTGCAAGTGGATTGTCACGGATGCAACGGGCAATCATGGGTTCTGTTACTTCATACGTTAAACGTAACGCACCAGTTGATGTTTTAGTTGTACGAACTGCTGTAGACCAGGTTAAGTAAGGAACTGGCTTTCTATGAGCTCAGGTGTTTTCCGCAACTAAGTTATAATAGTGTAAAATTAATAGTAAATTGGTGAAGAACATAACTATTTTCACCAGTTTCCAATTAAATTAATTAGTAAAAAGAGCCAAGTGGGGTGAATCTCCCAGCTTGGCTCTTTTTCTTATTCAGCTGTCTTTTCTTTCTTTGTCACATCTAAAACGTTAGATTCGTGAGTAACCCTATCTCCAATTGGGATCAGTTGCTTAATATCATAATCCTTAGAGTTAGTAATAGTAACAAGAACAGTATCATCTAGGCCAGCTTTTTTAATTGCTGGATCCCAGAACTCCATTAATTCTTGTCCCTTAGTTATCTTTTGTCCTTTATGGAAGTAAGTGACAAAGCCTGTCCCGTGCATTTTCACAGTATCGATACCAATGTGGATAAGTAAGGCAATTCCGTTATCGGAAACCAGCCCAACAGCATGTCGAGTAGGGAAGGTTGCCTTAATTGTACCGCTAAATGGAGCATAGATCTTACCATCACTTGGTTTTACAGCGAACCCTTCACCCATGCTACCGCTGGCAAAGGATTGGTCCTTCACGTCCTTTAAGTCAACAAGAGTACCAGCGATTGGTGATGGAATAATAGTAGTTGTTTCGTCTGTAGATTCATCATCTTCATTGTCTAAGTGTTGACCCCAAGTATGTTCAAGTTCGTCAACAATCTTGGCGTGCATCTTTTCATCAAGTTTAACTTTTGTTGCAAAGATAATTACGGAAATGACTAATAGAATGGCAGGCACTAAGAACATTACAAGTTTGAATTTAGCGATACCAGAAGCAGAAAGGGAGGCGGCAGTAGCTCCAGCTGTCATTCCGGCAGCGATTGAGGTAGGTCCAATAATCCAACCAGAAACGGCTCCAGCGAACTTATCAAGTAATGGACGAACAGATAGAGTCAATGATTCATCACGGTGTCCCAGCTTTAATTGACCATATTCAACAGAGTCGGTAATTGTCATTAAAACAACCAAGAATACTAATGGTTGAGGTATAAAGAATAATTCAGCACCGATTAAAACAAGAGCTAGCGATTGACCGGCAAATGCGAATATGATTAATCCTAAAGCAAGGATAGCAATTGAACCGTAGAATAACTTCTTCCGACTAATTTTGTTCGTAAATAGTGGGAATGTTAGCACGGAAATAACCCCGACAACAGTGTTTAATCCTCCCAAGATCGAGAATGCCCGTGAATCCCCAAGAATATACGTGAAGTAATATAGCTCCATTGAGTTAACAAGTGTGATCCCAGTTGTGTAGAACAAGTAGGACATAGCGATTGAAAATAGTTGGTCATTTTTAATAAGGACTTTAAAAACTTCTTTCAGTTTTGTTTGTTCCTTGTTTTCACGAAGAAGTGACTGTTGTTCATGGGTCCCCACACCCACACCAACCGCTGTAATGGCAGCCACTGCAGTTACAATTACAGCGAAAATGAACCAACCACGATCATCCCCAGTACCACCATTTTGGTTAACAGAGAAGAAGAGAATTGTTGGCATGATAACAAAGCCGACAATTTGACCCCCGATTGTTGAACCCACACGAGCATAGGTGGCTATTTTATCCCGTTCGTGTGAATTGAATGATAAGGCCGGTAACATTGACCAGAAACCAATATCGTTAAACGAATAGAAAATGTCCATTGTAATATAGATGATAGCGAAAATCAGCAAGTAGAGGTATGGACGTGAAATGTTTAGGCCGCCAAGCGGGGTAAACAAAGCAGCTAGAAGAATAGCAGAAATAATTCCCCCGCCAACAACCCATGGCTTAAACTTCCCCCAGCGGGTTTTGGTCCGGTCAATGGCGTTCCCAATCATTGGGTCAATTAGCAGTTCAATAATCCGTAGGGCGGCAATAATAAATGTTACCCACCAAATCATTCGATCGTTGAAAGCCTTGTTACTGGAGTTAAATAGGTGACCAGTAACGTACATAATAAAGTAAGTAGAAAGTAAAGCGTAGAACGCGTCGTGACCAAAGGCACCCATTGAATAGGCGAAACGGGCACGACCAACGTGTTCATTGCTGTTAGAACTATTGTTCATCAATTAATCCCCTTTTCTGCAGTGACATTGAAACAACTACAATGCAATGTTAAGCGCTTTCATAAAATATGTCAATGACATTTAAATAAATCTTTATAAAATAATTAATTATGTTGAATAGGTAAACATCTAGCTTTGAAAACAAAAAAGCCCAGCGCTTGATTTACCAAGCGTTGGGCTCTAGTCCTGAATAGTACTATTCAAATTTTATTGTTCTTCGTACCAGCTGTAGTGGAAATTACCAGGACGGTCAGTACGTTCGTAAGTGTGAGCACCGAAGTAGTCACGCTGAGCTTGCAATAGGTTAGCTGGAAGAACTTCTGCACGATATGAGTCGTAGTAGTTGATAGCGGCACTAAGGGAAGGTACAGGGATACCAGCCTTAACTGCAATAGCAACCACGTCACGAATAGCGCGTTGGTACTTCTTAGCGATATCCTTGAAGTAGTCATCAAGAAGCAAGTTCTTCAATTCAGGGTTCTTTTCATAAGCGTCAGTGATGTTTTGTAAGAATTGAGCACGGATAATGCATCCTGCACGCCAAATCTTAGCTAATTCACCTAACTTAAGGTTCCAGTCGTAACGGTCGGAATCAATCCGCATTTGTTCGAAACCTTGAGCGTAACTCATAACCTTACCGAAGTAGAGAGCTTGACGAATTTTTTCTACCATTGCGTCACGATCTTCAATAGAAATTGATTCAGTTACTTCAGGCAATTCCTTGCTTGCAGCCACCCGTTCATTCTTCATCATGGAAATATAACGAGCGTAAACAGCTTCAGTGATTACTGATTGTGGAGCACCACCATCGAGGGCAGTCATTGAGCTCCACTTACCAGTACCCTTGTTAGCACCACGGTCAAGGATCATGTCAACGATAGGCTTGGTCTTGTCGTCACCAAGGTCATCTTTTCGAGTAAGAATGTCAGCGGTGATTTCAACAAGGTAACTATTTAATTCACCCTTGTTCCATTCGAAGAAGCTCTTAGCAATATCTTCAACTGGCATATGGAGAACGTTACGCATGATGTTGTAACTTTCATCGATTAATTCTTCATCACCGTATTCGATTCCGTTGTGAACCATCTTAACGTAATGACCTGCACCGTTAGGACCGATGTAAGCAACACATGGTTCACCATCTTCTTCGGCTTTAGCAGCAATCTTAGTCAAAATAGGAGCAACGAGGTCGTAAGCTTCCTTTTGACCACCTGGCATCAAGGAAGGTCCGAGAAGGGCACCTAATTCACCACCGGAAACACCCATTCCGATGAAGTTAATACCTGACTTATCTAACTTAGCATTCCGCGCCATAGTATCGTGGAAGTTAGTGTTACCACCATCGATAAGAACATCACCTTTGTCAAGCAATGGCAATAATTCGTCGATAACAGCATCAGTTGGCTTACCAGCTTTAACCATCAACAAGATACGACGAGGTTTTTCAAGTGAATCAACGAAATCTTTTATGGTGTAGCTTGGAACTAACTTCTTGTCGCTGTGGTCCTTCATCATTTCATCAGTACGGTTACGATGACGGTTGTAGATACCCACAGTGAAACCGCGACTTTCGATGTTAAGGGCAAGGTTCTTACCCATAACAGCTAAACCAACAACACCAATTTGTGCTTTTTGCTCAGACATAACGTCACTCTCCTTAGCTGTGCTTTGTGTCAAAATTCACAATAATTATTATATAGCAAATTTGTATGTTTATGCAATCAAAAAAGACAAAAAGATAGAAATTTATCTTTTTGTCTAGAGATTTAACTATTTGTTAAGGTTATAAACCCACTTGCGACCGTCACGAGCCAATAATTCATCAGCTGCTGCAGGTCCCATTGAGCCTGGCAAGTAGTTAGGGAATTGTGGCTTTTCGATATCCCAGAGATTACGGATGACATCAACAAACTTCCATGCGTAAGCAATTTCTGCCCATGATGCAAAGTTAGTGTGATTACCTTCAAGAGCGTCATGGAAAAGACGTTCGTATGGCTCTGGTGATTCTTTCTTAGCAGTGTCGCTTTGTAAGAACTTCAAGTCAACTGGTTCAGTAGTGAATCCTTGACCAACGTGCTTTGCGTTAAGTTGAAGAGCAAAGCCTGAGTTTGGTTCAACGAAGATAGTCAAGACGTTGGACTTTAATGATTGGTCATTGTTGTCGGATGGGTTAGCAAAGATATCGATAAGTGGCTTCTTGAAGACAACGTCAATACGAGTAAACTTGTCAGCCAACTTCTTACCAGTCCGAACGTAGAATGGTACACCTGACCAGCGGTAGTTATCAAACATTAACTTAGCAGCAACGAAAGTTTCAGTACCTGATTCTGGGTCCACACCATCTTCATGACGGTAGTCAGGATTACCGTTAGCAGCATCGTATTGACCACGAACAAAGTTAGCAGCCGCTTGTGATGGTGTGTAGACACGTAAACTACGCAATGCCTTGATTTTTTCTACTCGAACATCGTCGTCAGTAAATGCGACTGGTTCTTCCATTGCCAATTGGGCAACAACTTGCATGATGTGGTTTTGAAGCATATCACGCAAAGCACCAGATTTGTCATAGTAGCCGGCACGTTCTTCAACACCAAGCTTTTCACTCAAAGTAACTTGGATGTTGTCAATGTAACGGTTGTTCCAAAGAGCTTCGATGATTGGGTTACCAAAACGTAATGCTTGGATGTTTTGAACCATTTCTTTACCGAGATAGTGGTCAATACGGAAGATTTGATTTTCTTCAAACGTTTGTGATAATTCATCGTTAAGCTTCTTAGCTGATTCAAAGTCGCGACCGAATGGCTTTTCAATAACAAGACGGTTGTAACCATCATCAGTTAACAATCCTTGCTTCTTGATGTTGATAGCAATGGTACCAAAGAATTGTGGAGCCATTGACATGTAGAATAGACGATTGCCTTCAGTACCGAACTTCTCGTCAAGTTCAGTTAAACGATCCTTAAGCTTAACGTAATGTTCTGGCTTAGTAACGTCATGTGCGCAGTAGAAGAAATGTTTGGAGAATGCTTCTGCTTCGCCATCCTTAGCAGGAATATCACTGATTGAGTTTAATACCATTTCTTGAAATTCTTCATCGGTCATTTCATGACGAGAAGTACCCAATAATGCAAAATGATCAGCAATGTAACCTTTTTGGTAGAGCTTAAAAAGGGAAGTGTAGAGCTTCCGTTTAGCTAAATCACCAGTAGCACCAAATAATGTAATTAAAGCCTTATTTTCTGTAGCCAAAATGTTCACTCCTTCTGAATATTCAGAAAATTTATTAACGCTACAATTATATACTGTCAGAGTAAATTCTGCATTATAAAAAGGAAACGTTTTCTAAAGAAAAATTTTCTGGGATTAATGGATCAATTGATTTGATTAGCTTGCCTACCATAACGACAGGGTGGTCAAACTAAATTGGTCTAGATAACGATTTTATTGAATAAAAATAGAGAAAAGCGAGAAAATTGTGCATTTTCCAACTTTTCTCTGCTTACTTCTAAAAGATAAACTAGCAAACTATGTTTATTTTGCTGATTCTGCCCAAACTTTGCAAAGGCGATCATAAATGTGTTCAATATCCTGTTGGGTCCCACGTAGTTCGTAGTCGGCTAAGAAAGGAACATCAAAATTCTTAGAGTATTGGCGAGCAGTAAGACAGTATTGGTCATTGAAATTCCGGTTACCACTACCTACGACTCCAAGACACTTTTTAGCATTGTCGTTATGGGCAATGTATTCACCAAGTGAGTTCGTCAAAATTTCTGTGTAGCCTGAATGAATGCCATCCCCGCCATCAAGATAAGTTGGAACGAAGGCAAAGAATGGTTCTTGTTCATCAATAGGGTCAGTTTGGTCAGAAATCTCTTTTAAGTTAATTAAAGGTTTTTCTGGGTAAAAACTGGTTTGTTGTTTAGCAAAAGATGCCATTCGATTAAGAAATGAACGTGTATTACCCTCAATTGAGATAAAAAGAATGTTCATTGTTGTCATTTGTTATCCTCTTTCTAAAAACATTTAAAATACTCTTACTATTTTAGCCTAAGAACAGCGTAAATAACAGTATAAATAAAATTATTCAAAAGGTGGATAAGAAACGAATAAATTATTTTACTAGATGATTAGTTTAATTTGTCTATAACATGATAAAATTAATTTATTACACTGTTAGGGAGGATGAAAAGTTGAGTAGTATTGTATTAGATAACTTAACTTTCGAGGCAAAGTCTGGAGACCAGTTAAAACAAGTTTCATTAAAGTTAAATTCACCACAAGTAATTGCTTTTTGTAGCAGCGATAACGGAGCATCAGAAGCGTTTAAGCAGTTATTAGATACAGAAGGTGCACTAGTAGAAGGAGAGGTTACTGTAGATGGTCAACCGCTCGGCAAGCATAAACGACATCGCGGGAACCCACAAGTGGCACATTTTGCTGATGTTGACCTCAAGGGGAAAACGGTTGCTAAGGTAGTCAAGGCCACTTTAAAGCACCGACAAAATGTCCTAACCGAAGAGCAAACTTTTCAAATGCTAGAGTCACTTGGAATTACTCCCGGTAGTAAGATTCAGGAATTGAGCGCAGATGATCAACAAAAGCTTCGAATCGTGCTAGTATTGTCTTGGTGTCGGCCAATTGTGATGTTAGACAATGCCTTTGATGGCTTAACCACGAAGAGTCGTATTATAATGGGCAAATTGGTGACAGATTACACGAAAAAAACAGACGCCATTGTGATTTTTACTAGTGATGATATTTCGACACTGATGCGTTACGCACAAAATATTTACTACTTTAGCGGTAGTCATCTGACCTCTGTGCGGAATGTCGAAATGACCGAGAGTGCTGATTGTGTGATTACTGTTGTAGGAACTGGTTTTCCTGTTGAAAATGCCGTTAAGCTAGGAGCTCATATGTTAGAAGAAGCGCCAACTGAAATCAAATTATTGTACACTGGAAATATCCAAGCAATATTACCGTTGCTTGAGCAAAGTACTATTACTGATGTGCGGATTGAAGATGCTAGGATTGAAGACGAATTGATGACTTGGTAACAATGGGATGGGAGGTGCAAGATGGGAAAGACAATAATTGTGGCTAACCGCCATGATGGGATGACAGCAGCGATCATGAAAAAAATGCCGGATGCCATCGTATCTCCTAACTTTGACGTTGAAATTGACCAAGGAGACACGCTTTGTTGGCTGCCTTTACCAGGAGACCCAGTTGACGAAGAGGTTCAGGAATTGGCTACTTTAATCGACCATTCTGTTTTCTTGCCGACCAAAATCATCATGCTAAGCTTGCCCGGGACGGCTGACGATACTAGTGAAGATGAACTAGTAAATTGGTACGGGAAAAAGGTGATTGGCTGGCTAATGGCCCACCAATATGCGATTAAGATGATTGATGAATTTGAAATTCCTTACACCATCATCCGAACGCCGCTAATTATTAACCATGAAACAACGGTTGAGATTGTTGACGAAGGGAAACCGCTCTCAAGCAGAGAAATTGGACTTCCTCAGTTAGTAACGTTAATAACTGAGGTAATCAAGAGCCAACGCTACCAGAATCGTTCGATTGGAATTGCAAAGAAAGGAAGCTAAGAGAGAATGACTGAATTAACAGAATTTAAGCGGTGGGAGAATAACATCTCTGGTCTCCGTCTTCCTAAATGGAAGGAAATGCCGGGTCTCGGTCTATACGTCGACCAGGTAGCCGCAGTTATCAATGAGCAATTGACTACGCTTGGTGTAGAGCCGATTACTAAGTCAATGATTAACAACTATGTAAAGAAAAAGGTCATTCAAGCACCAATCAAGAAAAAATATGCAGCTAACCAGATTGTTGACCTGCTCATCATTGGCTTGTTCAAAAATACCTTCACAATTGATAACATTCGTCAAGGTATTTCCCAAATCACGATAACAATGTACCCGCAACAGGCTTACGACCGCTTTGTGGAAATTTTTAATGCACGCCTAGCTAAAAAAGAAGTCATCATCGAAAATGATAGTGACCGTTTAATGGACCTAGCGATTGCTGCAGTTTTAGCCGAATTAAAGACAACCTACTTGTTAAAAGAATTGAATAAGGTTAATCCACCAAAAGCTGAGATTTAAGGAGTGAGTTGATGGAAATAACATTAAAACGTGATGCCTTGAAGCTTCATGGTCTTCTTGAAGGGACCACCACCGTTAAGAATGATTCAGTAGCAATCCTGATGCATGGATTTATGGGTAATATGGGACATAACGATTCCTCAATTCTTTACGCTCTCTCACGTTATTTGAACCAACAAGGCATTCCCACTCTGCGCTTTGATTTTGCTGGAAGTGGTGATAGTGAGGGTGATTTTAAGGATATGACCATCTTGAGTGAAATTTTGGATGGAATGAGGATCATTGATTACGCCCATGAAACTATGGAGGCAAAGAATATCTACCTCATTGGTCATTCCCAAGGTGGAGTGGTGGCATCAATGCTGGCCGCTTATTACCGAGACATAATCACTAAACTAGTTTTGTTGGCACCAGCTGCTACTTTAAAGGATGACGCGTTAAATGGTGTTTGCAAAGGTAGTCACTATGACCCTAACCATATTCCGACAACAATCAATGTAGCTGGATATGAAGTGGGCGGCGATTATTTTCGGACTGCCCAATTGCTACCAATTTATGAAACTGCCCAACATTACAGTGGCCCAACTTTATTGGTTCATGGTGACAGGGATACTGTTGTTTCTCCAGAAGCATCGCGGAAGTATAACGTGATTATGCAAAATAGCCAACTATATATGATTTCTGGAGAGGAACATATGCTAAATGGGACAAAGGAACAAGAGATTATTGAATTAGTTGCGGATTTTTTGAAAAAGTAATTAAAAATGCTTCCGGTGTTTGGAACTTAATCCAAATCCCCAAAGCATTTTTTATTTATAGATTGGCTTTCTCGCGATTTCTAGTATCTACTGCCACTATCTTATAGATAGCAGCGAAGAGGGGAACTGTAAACATCATTCCGAGAATTCCGTAAATGCCACCACCGATGATGACGGCCGCAAAAACCCATACACTTGGTAACCCGATGGACTTGCCAACAATAAGTGGATAAGTAATTCGGTTGTCGAATTGTTGCAAAATAATAATGAAGAGCAAAAAGATGCCAGCTTTGATAGGGGAAATTGCAAAGATAACGACTATTCCGACGCTGGCACCAAGGATGGCACCAATAATAGGGATGAGAGCACTAATAGCGGTGACGACCCCAATCATTGAAGCGTACGGAAGTTGCAAGATGCTCATGCCGATAAAGCAGAGAATACCAAGCACAGCAGCGTCCTTACATTGACCACTAATGTAGCTACTGTAGCACTCATCTAAAACACGGGTAACGTAGAAAATCTTGTCGCTCATTTTTGGTAAGTAGGCGTTGATTAATCGCTGGAAATGTTCGCTTAAACTTTCCTTATAGATTAACAGGTAAACAGAGAAGAAAAGTGCAATAATGATCGTGGTAATTACAGACACGATTGATGAAGCGGTCGTCATCACGGTTTTAAAAGTGTGCCCAAGTCCAGTTCCAATATAGCGACTAACTTGATTCCACTTAATGTCTTGAAGGTTAAAACTTGTCCATAGTCCCTTAATGTCCTTATTATTTTCAATCTGGTCAATAAACTTGTTGATGACTTGACTATGGTTGGTGACTAAAAGACGGGTACAGGAGATTAATTCTGGGATTACTAAGCGGAGCACAAGAGCAATGATTAAAATAAGAGAAAGGTAGGCCATTAGAATACCGAAAAGCCGCTTGAATTTCAATGCTCTGGCCGAATGGAAACAGCGTGCATACAATCTTTCATACTGGTTTAGCAGGAGGTTGACCAGGTAGGCGATAATACAGCCGATAATTAGTGGGGTGGCAGCTTGACTGATTGAAGAAAATGACTTGGCAATCACTGGCCAGTACCTAATGGCTAGGTAAAGGACAAACACAGCCAGAACAAGTGATAGGTGACGTTTTTGGATATTAATTTTCACGGGGCCCTCCAGAGTTTAATTGATGGTAAATATTCGTGAAATAGCGATGGCTGTCAAGCTGTTCTTGGCAGTCATTTTCATTATGTAAACTAATTTCGTAAATACTAGTGGCGGTCGGATTCATTCGCTGGATAACACCTTTCCAGTCAACTTTGCCTGTCCCGAGAGGTAGGCTGTCATGGTTTTGTCCAAGTGAATCGACTAAATGATAGTGGGCGGTCTGGTCCTTGAGGTGGGAAAGAGAATTTAGCAATGCTTGATTATCTCCATGTCGTTCGATAAAACAATGGGAAACGTCGAAAGCCAGCCGGTAATCGTGAGCCAAAATTTCGTCTTCTTGGTCTGGGTAACCATAGGCAAAAACTGGGGCAATCGAGTTTTCAAACATGATGTGCTCGCCACCATCTTTAGCGAACCGATCCAGTCGATTGTAGACTGC
Organism: Lactobacillaceae bacterium 24-114; assembly: GCA_041225415.1. Lineage (GTDB taxonomy): Bacteria > Bacillota > Bacilli > Lactobacillales > Lactobacillaceae > Limosilactobacillus. The sequence goes on along the minus strand of JBCLSJ010000001.1, from coordinate 100,944 downwards.
TTGTCGGGCTACCTCAACATTAGGATAAAGGTCGACCATCGTCTTGACTTCATTGCCGGCGTATCCACCATGCACTAGGACTTGAACATCAAACTTCTTTGCTAGCTCAATCAGTTGGTAGGTGGACGATTCCACAAAACGATATAGATCAGGGAAGTTCTTTTCTGGGGCGACCATTTCTGAGTGCCATTGTTTATAAACCATTGGGTGGTGAATAATGATATTTTTTACGCCGCTCCCTTTAACGTATTGAACAGCCTCCATCAAGTGGCGGTAACCTGTGGGAGTAAAGTCGTTGGCGTCAGTGTAGAATTCGTAAACATTGGGATGGTACTGCAAGCGGTCATCAATTTGTGTTTTCTTGCTACTTCCCTTCAAACCTAATAGTGGAACAAACATAAAAAGGCCTCCTTAAAGATACCTACATTTTAACAGATGTGCAGGCAAGGAGGCTGGTTAATATTAAATTAGTTTCACGTGAAACGGCCTAGTGATAGTTCTTTTGCAAAAATTCTCGCATATTAGTTGGCTGGTGACCGGTAATTTTGGCAAAGTCATTCGTTACTCTATCCATGAGACCAAGAGCAGCTGCCTGATACATCGAGGCTAATTCGTTGCCATCGCCCTCGGCTTGGTAAATTCGTGCGAATTCTTTCACGCTTACTGGAGCATATCCAATCCTTTTTCCGGTGACCTCTGTCATAATGTAGCTAAGTTCTGCCATAGAATAATTTTGGCACATGGTCAGGAGATAGTTTTGCCCCTTATCCCGCAAATATGGTTTTACAGCAATGTTGGCGATAGCTTCAGCACTATCGTTCCGGGAAATAAAACTCATTGATTGATCACCAATTGGATAGATAAGATTATGGCGTTTAATTAATTCAGGGAGGTAGGGAACGAGCGGATCTGCGTAAAGTGAATTTTTAACAACCGCATATTGCAGACCAGAACTTGCTAAACGAGCTGGTAGGTAGGCATAGTAGGCCGCCATTTGGAATGGATTGTTGTATTGGTCGGCAATGAAACTAACATCCACGATGTTTTTGACACCGGCCTTTTTAATGGCTGCTAGGGTGTTTTCAAATTCGGCAATTCGGTCGGCAACCTTGTAGGTAATGCTAGGGATATAGATAAGAATATCAATCCCGGTAAATGCTTCAGCCATTAGCTCGACATCATAATAGTCGATCTTAGCTAATTCGTATCCCCCAACCTTAAAATTGGCCGCCTTAGTCAGATCATGGATGCCTAGACGAATGTTTTCGATTGAGGTTAACTTACTGAGTTGGCGAACAACGTGGTGGCCTAAGTGGCCAGTTGCTCCCGTAATCATGTATTTCATTGCTAATCCTTCTTTCTTTGAGCAGCTTTCTTTTGAGCATGCTTGACCTTAATAGTTTCAATAACATCTTCTAGGCTTGTTGCCGCAAGTTTTGCCTTGGCAGCAGTTTCAGCCTGATTATAAAATTCGTTTAGTGTTTCTTGGATATTACCGCCGACGATGCATTCAGGATTAGTCCGCTCATCAATCGTAAATAAGGGAGCATCTCCTTCAATTGCTAAGAAGATATCGTACAAGGAAATATCATTGGGATCCGCGGCCAATTCAGGTTCGGCCACGCCGTGTTTGGTGTTTATCAAGCCAGCCTTACTAAGGGCACTCATCAGCCGACGAACAACCACTGGTGATGTCTCAATGCTAGACGCGAGTGTGTTACTGGTAAGGGGAACTTTTCCTTTGTAGATATTAATGAAAGCTAAAATATGAATACTGTCGCTAAAACGTGTCGAAATTTTCATTTGGTATCACTCTCCATAACAAATTGTAATTTATTTAGTTACATGTTGTCAATTTGATTATACAACAATCTTGACAAAATATTACTTTGAGAATAGTATGATACTCGTTTGATGAAACTCAAAAAGTTACAAGAAAGGAAAAGATGATGAAGAAACAAATTTTATTGTATTTTCTTCTCGGCCTTCTCATCTTATTACCGGCAGGCACTGTTACAGCTTGTGCGAGCGCCATCACGGTTGGATCGAAGAGCTTTACTGAAAGCAAGACGGTTAGTGAGATTTATGCTCTTGCCTTAGAAAAGCAGGGATATAAAGTACGACGCCTGCCTAATATCTCAAATAGTGTGATTTTTCCGGCCACTCAAAAAGGTCAGGTTGACGTTTACCCAGACTATACAGGGACGATTGTCGAAACTTATCTACATAAGCATGGCACCGGTAAGTCGGCGCAACAAATGGCCAAAATCGCACAAGAAGGGTTGAAGAAAAAGGGATTAGTTACCCTTAACTATGCGCCTGGTGATAATCGGCAAGGGCTGGCGATGCCAAAGAAAGTAGCCAAGAAGTATCACATTACTAACCTGACACAGCTACAAAAACAGGCTCCTAAGTTGCGGCTTGCCTCACAGGGAGAATTTGAAAAGCGAAGTGACGCCTTGCCAGCTATGAATAAGGTTTACGGAAAGTTCAAATTTAAGTCAATTAAGGATTATGACTCCAGTTTGCTATATCGCATCATGGAGCAGGATAAAGCTGATGTGGCACCTGTTTCCACGACTGATGGTCAATTAGCAACGGGTAAGTTTACTTTAATTCAGGACGACAAAAATATTTGGCCGCCATATAACCTGGTGCCGGTTGCTAACCAGAAGGCCGTCAAGACTCATCCTAAGATGGTGGCCGCATTAAATGAAGTTGATCAAAAATTAACGACAGCTCAGCTAAAAAAGCTCAATAAAGAAGTAGCGGTCGATGGGCAAAATTACAAAACGGTAGCTAAGACCTGGTTTAAGCAAAATATTGGGTAAGGAGAGTCAGCCAAATGATTAACGAAATAATTCATTATTTTCAAACAAATAGTGGACAGTACTGGCGATATGTTGGTCAGCATCTAGCTTTGACACTAGGGACACTCGCCATTTCCCTGATTATCGCGCTCCCACTTGGTTATTTAGGTTCGCGGCAAAAGCAGGTTGCTAACTTTTGTACCGCCTTTGCTCAAGTGTTGCGGATTATCCCGAGCTTAGCACTTTTATTTTTACTTATTCCGTTTATTGGGACGGGCATAGTACCGGCTATCATCGCCTTAGTTATCTTAGCGTTACCTCCATTGTTAATTAATACGATTCTCGGTTTCAATGAGGTTAGTCCCCTTGCAAAGGAAGTGGGGATGGCGATTGGGATGGACCACCGTCAGCTATGCATTCAAGTTGAAATTCCGCTAGCGCTACCTTTCATTCTAAATGGGGTCAAGTTAGCCCTGATTGAAATTATTGCTAGTGCGACGCTGGCTGCCTATATTGGAGCTGGAGGATTGGGCGTTTTGATTATGAGTGGTCTTGGCCTTTACAATATGGACTACGTGGTAATTGGTGCGGTTAGTGTTGCTATCTTGTCCTTGTTAGCGATGTTCGGCTTTGATTTTCTAATTAGGAGGGTTCAAAGATATGACCAAAGCAGTAATTCAATTTAAACATGTTCAGAAGCGGTACGGAGATGAAGTTATCATTCCGGATCTGTCATTTACTATCAACGAGGGCAAATTTATCACCATCCTAGGTTCGTCAGGATCAGGGAAAACAACTATCCTCAAGATGATTAATGGGCTGCTTGCTCCAAGTGCTGGCGAGATCTTGATTGATGGTGAGAAAATCAGCGACCTGAACATGGTTGATCTCCGTCGGCACATGGGCTATGTGGTTCAGCAAATTGGCCTCTTTCCCCATATGACCATTAGCCAAAACATTGGAGTCGTACCCAAAATGCTTGGTTGGGACCAGTCCCAAATTGAAGAGCGGGTAACCGAATTATTAGATCTCGTTCAGCTTACCCCAAAACAATATCGTGATCGTTTTCCAGCCCAACTATCTGGTGGTCAGCAACAACGAGTCGGAGTTGCCCGAGCACTAGCAACGAATCCACCTTATGTTCTTTTTGATGAGCCCTTTGGTGCCTTGGATGCGTTGACTCGCCTGGAATTACAGAAGGAAATCAAAAAGATTCATGCGAACCTTGGCACCAAGACATTTCTCTTTGTTACCCATGATATTAACGAGGCGCTGTACTTGGGACAACGGGTGATGGTGATGCATGAAGGAAAAATTCACCAGTTTGCTAGCCCGGAAGAAATCGTACAACATCCGACAACCGACTTTGTGAAGGAGTTGCTAGGAACGGTCGAACAAAATCAGAAATTATGGAGGAAAGCTCAATGATTGATTACCTAATTGTTAACTGGCCGACAATGATGGAAGAGGTAGAGCAACATGCAGAAATGGTTCTCTTATCACTGGGAAGTGCCATTTTGATTGCAGTTGTCCTAATTTTGTTTCTCCTGCACCGGCAAAACTTCCTTGACGGTCTTGTTTATTTTTTCTCCCTCCTGTATTCTATTCCGAGTTTTGCTTTTTTTGCGTTGTTGTTACCAGTGACAGGGCTGGGGATGCGTACAGCAGTTATTGTCTTAACGCTATACGCCGAATACGTCCTTCTCCGCTCCTTTATCACAGGGATTCGTAATGTGGACCCACAATTGGTTGAAGTAGCACAGGGGCTGGGGATGACAAACAGTCAAGTTTTCTTAAAAGTGCAACTACCGCTGGCATTACCAGCCATCTTCAGTGGAATCCAAGTGGCACTTGCTTCAACGATGGCAATGGCCACAATTGCAGCCACGATCAGTGCAGGTGGTCTTGGTCAACTTCTTTTTGACGGCCTACAGACGCAGCAAGTAGTACCAATCCTCTGGGGAACAATTCTCACGATGGCTTTGACCTTAATCTGTGCCACTGTTGTTTATGTGATTTCACGAATAGTAGTCCCACGAAAATATTAAATTAAGAAATAATAAAGAATGCGAACTATTACCTCTGCAAAAAGTAATGGTTCGCATCTTTTATTGGGAAGAATTATTCTCAATTATCTAGTTTGGTAAAAGATGAAGTCCTCTTAAGAGTTGGATTACTTATATCCTAATTAGCTTCATTAATGAAAGTTATAGTTTCACCATTTAGAATGTGACTTGAATCTAAGTCCGAACAGCATTCATCCGACTCGAGCCCGTGCCAATGCTCACTCTATCCTTAGTCCTGGTCTTGTCGAGGAGAGAAATCTCTCAGATTGTTCTACAAATTTTTATCCATAATAAACGTCAACTTTGACAATTCAAGCCCATGCATAATCAATTGGCTCATTAAATCTTTCGTCCGCTTAGCCATTTCAGCGACCATCTTATGGGTTTCGTTGCTCAAGTAAGCAGAAACTTCTTTATCATCCATGTCTATGACTTTTGGTGCTACTTCGTTAACCCATCGGTAAAGATATTCCCGAGAATCTTTAAGATAGTTTAGATCATCTTGTGCAAATTCGGCATGGTGGGATTCAACCAGCATAGACAGAGTCCGGTACATCCAGTAGGCGCTCTTCAAGTCCATGTTAAGCTTCTTTGGCGTTTCCCGGTAGCTAACGTCAATACCCTCAGCGTTACCGAAGAATGGTACATATGGTGTAAATGTTGGAATCCCAAAGCTTAACCACATAATGGTAGAAGCAGCTTCTGGCAAGTCATTGCGTACTTGAAGGACGTGAGAATTTTGCGTCCGATTTAAGGAAATTGGCCGAAAAAGGTGCTTTTCTTCGTCACTACCATCATGGCTTAACGGATCGTAAGGGGTGCCTTGGTAGTGGCTGCTGAGAACTTTTTCGACATCCTCAAGAGTAATCCGGTGGTTAGTTCGCATGATAAATGGCAGGTCAAAATCAAGAGGGTCCTGATCGATGCTTGGGTTTAGCAACTTGTGACCGTACCATTGACGAGGGGTATTGTAGTGTTGGTCAAAAACATCAGCAGTTCCGAAAATATGGCGGAAATCCCAGCCGTATTTGTCTGGATTCAAGTGGTTCTTTTCCACGAATTCTTGAATACCTTCTGACCACATAAAGTTGTCGGGGTCATCAAAGTCCACTTGTTGGATTGCTACTCGATTTCCGGTAATGGCATAGGCATCGTCAGGGATACGTTCGGCTACCCAGTGATGACCTGTGACGATTTCCATATACCAAACGTCATTTTTGTCACTGAAAATAACCCCGTTCCCTTCAGCTGAGCCGTACTTAGCGATTAATTTGCCTAAGTATACGACCCCTTCCTTAGCGCTATTAATAAATGGGAGGGTGGCAGCGACAATCAAGTCTTCATTAATTCCTGATTCGGTATTTAATGGGTCACAAGCAAGCACTCTTTCATTGGCGTAAACACTTTCGGTGGCACTCATACCGACATTCTTTTTGTTAAATCCACTTTCGTCAAAGACCCCTTCAGTCGTGTAATTGACGTTAGGTGTTCCTTGATAACGGTAACCATCGGCTGGCCGGTCAACTACACATTTGTTGAGGTAGGCTTTAACCTGGTTCGGATGGTTGTGATAGGCGGGATAAGTAACAAGTCGTTGGGGAGTTAAGGGACCAAACGTATCGTCATTTCTAGCAGCCATTGTTGATCCATCAATTGTGGCACCTTTACCAACCAAAACAGTGGTACATGCAGATAGCTTGTTTTTCATAAAACAATCAAGACCTTTCTAGATTTTCTTTAATAGTAGTTATTTTATGCCTAATAATATGAAGAATCAATTTCCAAGCGATGTCAGTCCCTTTAGGAAGGCTAACGTCAATAGATTGAAAACGAGGGAGAAGATAAGGGAAAAGTAGATGATATTTCGCAACTGAGTGAGTGAAGCCGTTAAACCCGTAGGAAGAGGGATGAGCGCACAAATGAGGCTCACAAGAAGAATTAGCGCCACCAGGGTAAGCAGTCCCGCTCGACTATTAACCAGATCGGCCCGACTCAAATCAAAGCCGCCAATGCTGATATTAATAGTAAGAAAGAGCCAGATTAAAAAGCGGGGAAGGGTCGTATTGGTGAAGAAATCGAGGGTTGACCACCCGCTAATTAAGTTCGGTACTAGCCAGTTTGTGAATAGAACTAATGCAACCACATTTCCAATGATAGGAGCAATCCCGATAAAGACGTTTCCGGCCTGCTGGTAAAAGCTCTTTGGATTCCACTGGTGTTCAACGCTTCCAAGGCGATTATCGGTCGGGTCGTTAGGTTTGGGCAAGCGGAGCAGAGACACGCGAGTTACCTGGTGGCGAAACAGCAGCGCAACTATAAAGTGGCTTAGCTCGTGGATGATGATTCCGACGCCGCCAAAGAAAAGAAGAGGGCGCACTCCCCATCTGTTCACAACTAGTTGCTTGTTGTAGCGGCTGATCCAAGAGAGAAGAGCACTCAAAGTTACAGGAATCAAAACGAGGTAGAGTAGGACTCGCTCTAGGATACGTAAATATGAATCAATCATTGATGCATTTCGAGGTCGGCAAATTCAGCGTGAACCAACTTAGCCAACTCATTGGCATTTAGTTTGACTGACCGACCAACCTTTCCTGATGATACAAAGATTTCTCCCTGCTTTTTGGCCTCGTTTTCGATATAAATCGGGTACTGGAACTTTTCGTAAATGCCGACTGGGGTGTTGGCCCCGTGGACGTATCCGGTGGTCTTTAATAGGTTCTTAAGGGGAACCATGTTGACTTTTTTATTGTGGGAAACCTTGGCTAGTTTCTTTTCGTCAAGGTGGGTGTCAATGGGGATGACAGCTACCAACGGACCAGTTTCATTCCCGGAGAGAACAAGAGTCTTATAAATAATGTGCTCGTCAACGCCAGTGTGATCCACTGTCATCGAGCGTACGTCACCGTCTTGATGGGTAGGAAACTCGAATTGCTCATAGGCAATTTTGCTCTTGTCGAGAATTTGTTCGACTTGTGTCTTTTTTAATTTGCTTTTTTTATTTTTTTTACTCAATGGTAAATTTCCTCCTTTTACTTAGTGGAACGTTCCAATTAAATTCTAAAAAGGTCCCAATTTAAAATAGGTCTGCTATACTAGAGGTATTCACTCGACAGATGAGGAGTATTCAATATGGCAGATTTAGTATACCGCTCAGTAATGAAAGACATAAAACAAAAAATCCTGTCGGGCCAGTATCCAGATATGCGCTTACCAGACGAACGTAGTCTCAGCAATAGTTACCAGGTTAGTCGCAGTTCGATCAAACGAGCTTTAAGCGTGTTGGCTCAGCAAGGAATTATTTTTAAAAAACGCGGTTCTGGGACCTTTATTAACCCATTATACTTGAAAAACCGTTCGTTATTCCGTTATGAAGGAAGTAATCTTGGAGTCACAGACAGTTTTAAATTTGATGGAAAAAAGCAAGGAATCAAGCTACTCGACTACCAGGTTATTCCGGCCAGCAAAGAATTACAACAGGATTTATTTCTTGATGAAAATGATTTTGTTTATAAGGTGCGGCGGCTACGTCTGATTGATGACCAGCCATTTATGATTGAAAATGGGTATATTCCTATTAAGATCATCCCTACCTTGTCACCGGCCATCGTCAAGAGCTCGATTTTTAATTATTTGGAAAATTCTACAGGTAAACGGGTCACCAAGTCATTTATGTCCATCAGTGTTGCCCCATCGAAAATCGAAGACCGGCGCATGTTGAAACTCAAAGAGAATGAACCAGTTGGCATCATGGAAGGGGTCTTCTTCTTGGATGACGGCACACCCTTTGAAGTTTCCAATATGCGAATCCACTATAAGTACATGAAGTATAATACTTTCGTGAACCTTGATCAGGAATCTTAAAATCAGTCAGAAATTTCACCGAAATTTAATATTATTTTTGAAATTTGTAGTATACAATAATGATTACTACATAGCGTGGCAGTTCCCGAAAACAGGCATGCTTTAGGGAAGAGCAGTAAAGCTAGAACAGCAAATTATAAAATTGGACCGTATCAATTTTATAAAAGGTTGACTTTAGTTTTAAATACGTTATTATAGTATTGTAAATTTGGATGATTTACGTATTGTTTTATGGCAAGAACGTATTTATTTATTCAGAAGGAGTGTTTATTAGAATGGCAGTAGATTACGATTCCAAGAAATATTTGGAAAGTGTTGATGCATACTGGCGTGCAGCCAACTACCTTTCAGTTGGTACTTTGTTCTTAATGGGTGACCCATTATTACGCCAACCATTAAAGCCTGAAGATGTTAAGCCTAAGCCAATTGGTCACTGGGGTACTATTGTTCCTCAAAACTTCATTTACGCACACTTGAACCGTGTAATTAAGAAGTACGACCTTGACATGTTCTACATCGAAGGTTCAGGTCACGGTGGCCAAGTTATGGTTAACAACTCATACTTGGATGGTTCATACACTGAAATTTATCCTGAATACACACAAGACACTAAGGGAATGGCTAAGTTATTCAAGCATTTCTCATTCCCAGGTGGTACTGCTTCACACGCTGCACCAGAAACTCCAGGTTCAATCCACGAAGGTGGGGAACTTGGTTACTCACTTTCACACGGTGTAGGTGCAATCTTAGATAACCCAGAAGTTATTGCCGCTGTTGAAATTGGTGATGGTGAAGCTGAAACTGGTCCATTGATGGCATCATGGTTCTCAGACAAGTTCATCAACCCAATCAAGGATGGTGCGGTATTACCAATCATCCAAGTTAATGGGTTCAAGATTTCTAACCCTACTATCCTTTCACGGATGAGCGACGAAGAACTTACTAAGTACTTCGAAGGTATGGGCTGGAAGCCATACTTTGTTTCAGCTTACAAGGAAGCTGATCGTGATGGTGAATTCAGTGGTTACAAGCCACACATGGAAGTTCACGAAGAAATGGCTAAGACTTTGGACAAGACCATTGAAGAAATCAAGGCTATCCAAAAGAACGCTCGTGACAACAACGATGACTCATTACCACAATGGCCAATGATCATCTTCCGTGCTCCTAAGGGTTGGACTGGTCCTAAGGAAGACCAAAACGGTAACCCAATCGAAAACTCATTCCGTGCTCACCAAATTCCTATTTCCTTGTCACAAGATGACATGAGTGAAAAGGATGTTCTTGTTGACTGGATGAAGTCATACAAGCCAGAAGAATTGTTTGACGAAGATGGTCACCCAGTTGCCTTAGTTGAAGAAAACACACCAGAAGGCAACCGTCGTATGGCTATGAACCCTATCACTAACGGTGGTATCGATCCTAAGCCACTTGTTATGCCTAACTACCGTGACTTCGCTGTTGACGTTGCTAACCACGGTACTGTTGTTAAGCAAGACATGCTTGAATGGGGTAAGTACCTCAGCAAGATGGCTGAATTGAACCCAACTAACTTCCGTGGATTCGGCCCTGACGAATCTAAGTCAAACCGTCTTTACGCATTCCTTGACAACCAAAAGCGTCAATGGATGGAAGGTGTTCACGAACCAAACGATGAAGATCTTGCACCACAAGGTCGGATGATTGATTCACAACTTTCAGAACACCAAGCTGAAGGTTTCCTTGAAGGTTACACCTTGACTGGTCGTCACGGATTCTTCGCAACTTACGAATCATTCGGTCGTGTTGTTGACTCAATGCTTACTCAACACATGAAGTGGTTACGTAAGGCTAAGGATCTCTACTGGCGTCACCAATACCCAGCATTGAACTTTGTTGATACTTCAACTGTATTCCAACAAGATCACAACGGTTACACTCACCAAGATCCAGGTCTGTTGACTCACATGTTCGAAAAGGAACGTCCAGACCTTGTTAAGGAATACTTGCCAGCTGATACTAACTCATTGATGGCTGTATCAGACAAGGCATTCCGTAACCAAGAATGCATCAACATCTTCGTAACTTCAAAGCACCCACGTCTCCAATGGTTCTCAATTGACGAAGCCACTGAATTGGTTGACAACGGTCTTGGTTACATCAGCTGGGCTTCTACTGACCAAGGTAGCGAACCAGATGTTGTATTTGCTTCTGCTGGTACTGAGCCAACTGAAGAAGCTCTTGCAGCTATCGACATTCTTCATGATAACTTCCCAGAATTGAAGATTCGTTACATCAACATCGTAGAAATCATGCGTTTGATGACACCTGACAAGAACCCAGAAGGTTTGACTGATGAAGAATTTAACCGTTACTTCACTACTGACAAGCCTGTTATTTTTGCATGGCACGGTTTCCGTGACATGATCCAAGCATTGTTCTTCGATCGTGCAAACCGCAACGTTCACATTCACTCATACGAAGAAAATGGTGACATCACCACTCCATTCGACATGCGTGTCTTGAACGAACTTGATCGTTACCACCTTGCTAAGGACGCTATTATTAACGTTCCTGGTTACGAACAAAAGAGTGCTGCTTTTGTTGCTAAGATGGACAACATGATCAACAAGCACAACCACTACATCCGTTCAGAAGGTAAGGACTTACCAGAAGTTACCGAATGGACTTGGAAGGGTCTTAAGTAATCTAAATTACTACTAAACACTAAAGAGGTCGGGAAAATACTTTGTATTTTCGTCGACCTCTTTTTATTTCCGAATGCTGCAGAGTCTAATCGCGGGAAACCTAAAAGGCTAGCTTTGCGTCGTAACCGCAAGGCTCGAGTCTAAGTCCAAACGATAATCAACTCGTTCCTCGCTAATCATCGTTCTATCCTTAGCCCCCTTGCAAATTGGTTATTTTCCAGCTTCTTTTTATAGACTTGGATACTACAATTTAGATACTATATAATAAATGAAAAAGCACAAATACTTTGAGAGAGGAGCACAAAATTATGGAACGACAATATCTTAGCATCGATATTGGAGGGACATCTATTAAGTATGCTCAGATTAACCATTCAGGAAATATCATCGAAAAAGATAGTATTGAAACCCCGCGCTCTAAGGAAGAATTCTTGCGGACGTTAGAAAATATTTTTCATAAAGTTCCGGCGGTTACCGCAATTTGTGTCAGTGTTCCAGGAATAGTGAATTCACAGTCGGGGCTAGTACAGTTCACAGGAATCCTGAAGTTCATGGGTAAGTATAAACTTGGTAAATTCATTGAAGATACTACTGACCTTCCATGGTATGTAGGTAACGATGCCAACTGCGCCACTTTGGCAGAACTATGGTTGGGAAACCTCAATGGAATCGAAAATGGTGCCGTGATTACTTTAGGAACCTCGGTTGGAGGCGGAATCGTGGTAAACGGTCGCTTGCTCCATGGCCTGAATTCACGAGCGGGAGAATTAAGCGCTATTATCACTAACCGGAGTGATCCTGAACCAACTGAACAAACCGTGGGTGCGACAACTTCAGCAGTAAAAATGGTGCAAACAATTGCAGATGTCTGTGATCTACAGGAGCCTGATGGTCGCCAAGTATTCGAACAGATCAATACCCGTAATCCTCTGGCATGGTCCCTCTTTGAACAATATTGTCGTCGGGTTGCCATCCTTCTGATTAACCTCCAGGCTGTTTTGGACCTTGAGACGATCCTGATTGGTGGTGGCATAAGTGTTCAGCCGATTTTAATTACCGAGGTTAAAGAACAGTTTGCCAAGATGCAGGCGCGGGATCAACGTTTAGCTGATGACGTGGTAATGCCAGAGATTGAAGCGGCCATGTTCGGTAATGAGGCAAACTTGCTCGGAGCACTCTACGGCTTATTCCTAAAGATCGATCGGTAGTAGGCGCACAAAATTTCCCTATGATACAATAGTTAACGGTAGAAATGGGGAGATACAATTGAAAAAATACTTAGAACTTCTGGGATGCCTCGCGCTCCTGTTAGTTGGGGGCTGTAGCAATAAGCAGGATGCCGCAGTACAAAAAAGCAGCGTGGTCGTCTCGAGTAAAGCCTACATAAAGACTGTTTCCCACTCTGAGAACAGCCAGTCCACTAGTCGTGCGCAGTTGGTGACTTCATCATCGAGTACGCAACCTACGCAGGCAAGTGCTAAGGGAACAGTAACCATCATCGACCACACATTCCACTGGATCGATAGTAAGGGCGCCCCACACTGGGAAGGCGATAATGGTGAGGGGGAGTTGGATCAATGGTATGCCAATGATCCGGCAGTCGTAAACAACAAGGAGCAGGCGCAAGCAGACCTACAGGCTGCTCAGCCAATCCTTGATCAACACTAAGAACTAAAATAAATCCCATCGTAACAGCGATTGAGCGTTGTTGCGATGGGATTTTTGCGTTGGATTTAATCTTTCTTTTCTGCTATCGCAAAGTCGTACTGCTTTAATGCATGTTGCAGTTCTCCTTGGTAGGGATCGACCTTAGTATCTGAAAGAGTAGCCTCATCTTCAGACACCAAAGAGGACGCGGGTAATTTTTATTTTTGATATTCGACGTGAGCCATTTGGGGGACTTGATCCCACTTTACAGGGAAGCCGGCACCATGGGCACAAAAGACTGAGTCAGGAGTATTATCGAGATCTGCGGTTGGCTCATAGTTGGTAGCTGCGACGACTTCTTCCGCATTATGACAGGGCTGGTAGCCACTGACGGTCAGGTCTAATTCACCCTGACCGTGCGTGTAGGACCGTACCTCATTGGCATAGTCGCGCATACTAACGACGGGGGCGGTTCCCGTAATTGTCACAAAGTCGCCGGTTTGGTCATCGGCGAGTTTAAAGCTACCACTCATCTGCTGGATATCGTTGATAGCGTGGCCCACATTTTCCTGGTTCACCGTTAGCCGGAATTGGTACCAAGGCTCGAGCAGTTGGCAGTTCCCCCTTTGCCGTAATTCCATCAATCCTTGCCGCACTGCGCGGTAGGTGGCTTGGCGGAAGTCGCCGCCGACGGAATGGACGGTATGTCCCCGACCATTAATGAGGGTAATTTTCACATCGGTCAGTGGTGCACCGGTGAGGACGCCGCGGTGTTCCTTATCGCCTAGGCTAGTCATGACCTGTTCCTGCCAGTTATGACTGAGAACATCGACGCTGACATCATTGGCGAATTGCAGGCCACTCCCGGGTTCACCCGGTTTTAACAGTAAGTGGACTTCGGCATAGTGGCGGAGAGGTTCAAAGTGGCCGACGCCTTCCACCGTGTCCGTGATGGTTTCCTTATACATGATTTGCCCAGCATTAAAGTCGATCGGAATCCCGTAGTGGTCATGGAGGAGTTCCTTGATAATTTCCAGCTGGACCTCACCCATGATCTGCACGTGGATTTCCTGGAGGCGTTCGGACCACTGGACATTGAGGTGGGGGTCTTCATCTTCCAGTTTACGGAGGACATCGAGACACTTGATTGGGTCAGTTCCATTTAGCTCGACCCCGTAACTCAGGACAGGCTGGATTTCGTTGAGCTGGATGTCGGGAAGGTTACCGAGCCCCTGTCCGGGATAGCTGGACTTTAGACCCGTCACGGCACCGACCGCACCAGCTGGGAGTGATTGGGCAATTTCAAACTTCTCCCCGTTATAGACGCGGACTTGGTTGACCTTTTCTCCCGGAAGAACTTCTGCCTTGGCGGCTAGTTTACCACCGAGGATACGGACCCAGGTCAGCCGTTCACCCTTTTCGTCATGGGAGATTTTAAATACCCGAGCAGCCAATTCATCTTGGTATTGGCGTTCTCCGGTCCAGTCTTGCAAGCCCTGGATTAGCTGGTCAACCCCGTTTAGTTTGAGTGCGGCTCCCGAATAGACGGGGAAGACCTTGCGTTGCTGGATCAACTTGATGATTGTTTCCCGGCTTAATTGACCATCTTCTAAGTAGGAATTCAGAGCCTTTTCATCGGTCATGGCAATGGCTTCCATGCTTTCGGCGCTTAACTTATCGGTAAATGGCAGACAGCCAGCACTGAATTCATTTTGCAGGTCAGTGAGTACCTGGTCCACATTGGCACCGACCACATCAGCTTTATTGATGAAGATAAAGATTGGTACTTGGTACTTGGTCAGCAGTCGCCAGAGGGTCCGGGTTGATCCTTGAATTCCATCGGTGGCGGACACCATGAGAATGGCGTAGTCAAGGGCGGGGAGCACCTGTTCAGTTTGGCTAGCGAAGTCGATGTGACCGGGGGTGTCGATCAGGGTGAGCTTTAATTGGTCGTAAGTAACGCTGGCTTGGTGGGAAAAGATCGTGATTCCCCGTTGCTTTTCTAATTGGTCGGGGTCGAGGAAGACATTTCCCTTATCGACTCGCCCTAATTGTCGTTGGGTGCCCCCGCGGTAGAGTAAGGCTTCGGAAAGAGTTGTCTTGCCAGCATCAACGTGGGCGACAATGCCAACAACAATATTTTTCACGGTAATTAATCCTCCTTCGCTTGCTTTTCCGTCCGGACTACGAGGACATCACAGTAAGCGTTCCGTTCGACGTAGCTGGTGACAGAACCGAGGACAAAGCGTTCGACGCTGGAGAGCCCGGTTGTCCCCATGACGATGAGGTCGTTGTGGTGGTCCTTAGGAAAATCTTCGGCAATTACTCGCTTGGGATTACCAAAGCGAATGTGAACATCGACATCGGTAAGACCAGCATCTTTAGCCCTCTTCTTCAGATCCTCAAGTCGTTCCTTAGTTGTTTTTACCATGTTAAAGGTTTGGTCATCATTGAGGTCATCAGTAGCGATGTAACTATCCGTTAATTGGCCCACTTGATCAATCGTCAAAATATCGAGGTGTGCATGATTATGTAGGGCAGATTTGATTGCTTCGTTTAGAACAGCTATAGTAGCCTTTGAACCATCAACAGCGACGAGAATGTTTTTGTATTCTGAATTTTCCATAGTGAAGACATCCTTTTACGTGATTTACCTTCATTATACTGGTTTTGCTAGGCACTTGTGAACACTAACAATTTTGGGTGGAATAATTTTACTAAAAATAAGTAAAATCATATTGTAACCGTTTTAAAAGTAGACTAAACTTTACATATGGGATTGGGTGTGTCCTGAAAGTCGCAATTCAGAGCTTTCTTTTTCCCTAAAACAGACTAAAGGAGTTGTGAGTTTATGCGGTATGTATCAATGAAGTCCCACAATATTGGGATGAACTTAGCTACAGAACAATATTTAATGAACAATAAGGATTTTGGGCGCGAACCACTTGTTCTTTTCTACTATGAAGAACCATGCATTATTGTAGGGCGAAATCAAAATACCCTTGAGGAGATTAACGAAGACTATGTTAAGGACCACAATATCCGTGTGACCCGTCGTCTCTCTGGTGGTGGGGCCGTTTACCAAGATCTTGGCAACCTCTGCTTTAGCTTCGTGGTACCAAGTGATAGCGAAGAATTTGGCGACTTTAAGTCATTCACCCAGCCAATCGTTGACGTCCTTCACAAGATGGGGGCAACCAATGCGGAAGTTAGTGGCCGGAATGATATTTTGGTTGACGGTAAGAAGTTCTCGGGAAATGCCATGTACTCCAGAAACGGCAAGACTTTCTCCCACGGGACACTGATGCTTAACGTTGACTTGAGCGTGGTTGCTGATGCTCTGCACGTGGCCAAGGACAAAATTGCTTCTAAGGGGATCAAGTCTGTGCGTTCACGGGTAACTAACCTCTGCCCATACCTTAGTGAAGAATACCAAGGCATTGATGTGCCAACATTCCGCGATGATTTAATTAAGGGATTGTTCCACGTGGACAGCTTAGACGAAATTAAAGACAAGGAATATGTGGTTACACCAGAAGACCAGAAGGAAATAGACAAGATCTACGAAGAATATTACAACAACTGGGACTGGGTTTACGGCAAGTCTCCAGAATTTACTGTTAAACGCCGGAAGCATTTCGATATGGGGACTGTTGATGCGCGCTTCGATGTTAAAGATGGCGTAATTAAGAATGTGACGTTCTACGGTGACTTCTTCGGGCCAAAGGATATTAAAGAATTGGCTGACGAACTCCAAGGGGTAAAGTACAACCATGACTCAATTGCAAAGGTTTTAGAAAAAGTGGGCACCCAACAATTTATCACAGGGGTTCCAACCAAGGAACTTGCTGATCTGTTGGCTTAATTGAGCTTTAAGGACATTTTTAGTAAAATGTGGTTGATAGTTAAATTTTTAACGACCGACCGCATTTTTTATTCCATTGTGTTTGGAGGACCAGAAATGAACCTAACTGTAGGAGATTATTTAACACAGATTACTGAAAAACAGGTGGTTAAGACAGAGGAAACCACCACTGCTGCCAAAGTCCAACAGGCGACAACTCTCAAAAAGGCAATTGAAGCTGTGCTTGATGCTTTGGACACGGGGCACCTCGGCCAATACTGCTTTGATGTAAAGATGCCCAAGGGTGAGCCAGTGAGCTTTCGGATTGAAACAAACCTGATTAATGTACCAATGGGGGAATCCGAACGTCTTGATCAACGTTTGTTGGACAAGGAACTTTCCTATCCTGTTAACATGTACATGGTGCTGGAGGGTGATGCTGTCAATAAGTCGGATCTTCGCATTGATGATCTTGCTAACGAAACCGACCAGGCAGGCAACGTGGCCGACCTCGTGAAGAAGGCTCAGGAATGGCTTGCTGAACACCTCGCTACCGTAACGGAAAACCGGCAGGAGGACGCGAAGTAAAGGAAACCTTGTACAGAATAGAAGGTTATTGGCGAGTAAAAGAAAAAGTTTTGTGCCGAAGTATTAAGTAACCAATTCTATTATTACTATATTGCTAGCCTTCTTCAATGAAAGGGGTTACAATGATGGTGGGAAGTGA
The DNA here is from genome assembly GCA_041225415.1 of Lactobacillaceae bacterium 24-114. Taxonomy (GTDB): domain Bacteria; phylum Bacillota; class Bacilli; order Lactobacillales; family Lactobacillaceae; genus Limosilactobacillus. The sequence goes on along the minus strand of JBCLSJ010000001.1, from coordinate 83,302 downwards.
TTTATATGAGGGATTGGTATGTATTCGGGTATTTCATCCTATTTATTTTTCTTATCTTTGGTTACTGTGCAATTTTCCATTAGGTCGCTGTGAAGAATATATTAAAAGAGGTTGAGGCCCTCCATCAGGAGGGCATTCAACCTCTTTTAATATCCATTTTAACGATTACTAGCATAGCGGTGACTAAGCGTAAAGATTAGGATTGTTGCTAAGATTCCATAGACGGCGCCCACATATCCCAGGTTCTTCATGGCAGTAAAACTAACGGCTTCGGATGCGGTGAATGAACCGAGGGAAATTCCAATGTTGGCGAAGATAGAGTTGAGTGAGGATGCCAAATCTAGTGCTTGTGGGTATTCCTTTTCTGCAATATCGAGGAACATCAGTTGTGTAGTTGAACCATATGAGGAGAAGGTAATGCAGAGGAGGGCGACAATGGCAATCGCCAGCCACTTAAAGGAAAGAAGCGGACCAAACAGGAGATAGAGGATGGTCATGATGATATAGATACCGCCAAGCTTTTGAACTCCACCATGATCGGCGATATATCCACCAAACTTGTTACCGATGATGAAGAAGATCCCCATTCCAAACAACAGCCAGTTAAGCCAGGCATTGCTGAAGCCCATCTCATTAGTAATCAACGGGCGAATGTATGTATAGATGGTGTAGTCGGCTGCGCAAACAGTGACGATGAAGAGAACCCCAAGTATTATTCGGAAATCTTTCAATAGGACGAACTGCTTGCTCAAGGTACTTTTGTATTGCGGTGTGTCGGTTGGAACTAGCCAGACCAGGAAGACGAAGACAATCACGGTCAGACCAGAAATCATCCAGAAGCTATCGTGCCAGGAGAAAGTGGTACTGATAACCGTCCCAATCGGAATCCCGACAACCGAGGCGATGCTGAAACCCGCGAACACCCAGGAAACGAGACTCGCTCGTTTTTCCCGAGGTGCAACATAACTCGCCATAACAAGGACAATAGAAATAATTGCGCCAGCAACAGTTGCTGTGAGAATTCTTGAAAAGAGCATTGAGGTGAAGTTGCTAGCGAGGGCAGTCCACGTATTTCCAATAAAGAAAATCCCCATGAGGACTAACAAGACATGGTGTCGTCTCCACCGGTTCGCCATTGACGTGATAATTGGCGTGAAGATTGCATAAACCAGGGCGAAGACTGTAACAAGCAGCCCTAGTTTTGAGAGTGACTCATGATATTGGTCAGCAACGTCAGGCAAGACCCCGACGATCATGTATTCGTTACAACCGAGCATGAAGGCGACGAATACGAAAAGAATTGATTGCAGACGATATCTCATTAAATAAACCTCCTTCAAAAAATTATGATCCCTGAAGTCCACGATTTAGGATGCCAGAGACCATCTTTGTGTTATTTAGCCAGATATACTTGTTCATCAATTAGGTCAAATGAGTGCAGGTTAGCATTCACTTTGTCTAAGCCGTCCTGACTTAACTGGGCATTTTGCCAGAAGGCCTTTGAGTTCGTGGCGCCATCCTTTTCGCCGATAACCAGCAACTTAAGGTTAGGGTAATCATTTCGAATTAACTGCAAGACTTCCCAGTCAGTCTCACCCTTATCCGGGGCCCAAGACATAATAACGTACTTTACCTGGTCACCGTACTTTTTAATTGCGCTGATCGCATCGAGTTTTTCGATTTCTGTAACGGGGTGACGTCCGGTTTCGTTTTCCTTAACCCACTCTTGGCTATCGGTCGTGTAGAGCTTTTGGAGGGAGTTGTTTTTAAGTCCCTTGGAAATGTAGCCGTTTCCTGCCATGATTTCTAGAGTTGGTGCACCGGCAATGTAGTCAGCCAAAGACTTCGCAAATGGTGCGTTGGTGTATGACCACATGCCATAGGTTTCTTCTAAGTAATCCCGGTAGTTGCGCAAAGCCTTATCCAACTTTGGCAAGGCAACAGAATACTCGTTCCACACTTTGTCACCTTCAGAATCGCCCTTTGGATACTTGGCGTTGACTTGCTTAAAGATCGTATCCTGGATATTATCAGGCAGGAGAAGGGATGGGAGTGGTTGTGGTAAGAGGCCGTTTTTCAGTAACCGGTCGCTTTCTAAGACGTTATTGATTAAAAATTTGATTTCAGGAAATGAGTCAAAAAGGTCATGGTGCTTAGTTAATTCGGTAATGTAAGCCGGTTGCTTAGTGATCTTTTGGGCTTTTTTAACCTGTTTTTTGAGTTTTTTCAGTTGTTTTGGATTCATTATGTATCCACCTTACTTTAACTTGAGGTCTAGTTGTTCTTGTTTGCCATAGAACTTCTCGGTGTCACGGCGGTTATGACGTCCTTTAAGGTAGCCGTCGATTAGTTGAAAAATTTCGTACCGGTCTTCGCGGGTGATTTCGGTATGGTTAAACGAAAGGTCTTTGGTGGAAATTAACATTTTAGCTAAATCAAAATCGTCCCGGTCCGATTTCCCGGTTAAGTAATCAAGACTCACATCGAAAAATTCGGCTAGCTTTCGTGCTTCAATGTAGGAGGGCGTCCGAATGCCGCGTTCCCAGTTGCCAATTTGCGAGGCAGTATTGGGCTTTTCGTCTGGACCTAAATTTTGGTTCAGGTGGTCGGCTAATTCTCTTAATGTAATTTTTTGCCCTTTACGTAAAGCACGCAATCTTTCAGGAAACATCCTATCACTCTCCCAATTGTACTAACTGTTATTTTACCATTTACCGCCACGTTTCGTGGAAAAAACTACACAAAATTATTTCTGTGGTATAATCGTTATCGTTAATAAAAATGCAACATGGGGTTAATCATTTTGAAAAATCAAAATAAAAAACAAAAACATTGGATTAGGCGAACAATTATTGCATTAATTGTGGTCCTGGTCGTAGCTCTTTTTGGTGCAGGTGCCTATTTCTTTCACGTTGCGATGGTACCAGGACATAAGTCTTTTATCAATAACAGTACGAAGATTGTCAAATCTGACCCTCTTTATTCAGATAAGATGTGGTTTAAAAATGTCAAAAAACAAAAGTGGGAGATGACCTCAGCAACGAGAAACTATCGCCTGGTAGCTGACTACATTCCTGCCAGTTCTACTACGACCAAAAATGTTGTTATCTGCCATGGCTTTATGGGTAACAAGGAGAAGATGGGCGAATACGCTGCTCTATTTCACCAACTCGGGTACAATGTTTTGATGCCAGATGCCCGAGCACATGGAGAAAGTGGCGGTAAGTATATTGGCTATGGCTGGCCGGAACGTTATGATGTTCGTAAGTGGACGAAGAAGTTAATTAAGAAAAATGGGCAAAACAGCCAGGTAGTCATCTTTGGCGTCAGCATGGGTGGTGCAACCACAATGATGACTAGTGGGATCCAGATGCCAAAACAGGTGAAAGCTTATATTGAGGATTGTGGTTATACAAGTCTCAATGACGAGTTGAACTATGAAGCAGGTAACCTCTATGGAATTCCTAAAGCAATTCGAGCACCGTTAATTGGAGTCCTCAGTTTGATTAACCGAGGGATGAACGGCTTTTTTACTAATGAAGCTAGTTCGGTTAACAGCCTTCACCACAACACCCGACCAATACTATTCATTCATGGCAGTAATGATCATTTTGTTCCCACAAACATGGTATACTCTAACTATAAGGCGACACGCGGGCCAAAGCAGTTATGGATCGTTAAAGGAGCTTCGCATGCGACCTCCTTTAAACATTCACCAAAGGCCTACCGTCAACACGTTGAGACATTTTTGAATAAATATGTTAAATAGATGTTAGGAGTGGAGAAATTGGGAATTGCTTTTGTTGTTTTAACGATTTTGATCGGAATAGAACACATAGGAATTATGCTGGCCGAAATGTTGGCTAGTCCAAAGAAACAAGCAGAGATATTTGGATTAAATGAGTCTTACACGAAGCAAAAGGAAGCCAGGATTTCGTTTGCTAATCAAGGAATTTACAATGGAATGCTTGGCTTATCCCTTATTGGTAGTCAGTGGCTCTTCACGGGGATAAATGCAATCATGGTCGGCCGTCTTCTCTTGGTATTCGTTGCTGTTGTTGGACTTTATGGTGCTTTGACCGTCAGCAAGAAGATTTGGTTTGTTCAATTCTTGCCGGCAGTAATTGCATTAATTTTATCAATTTAAATTTATATTCAGAGGTTAGAATAATGTTTCTGACCTTTTTTATTTCTCCACACCTCATACCGACTGGAAGACAGTTGATACCACTTAAAGCTAATTAGAAGTTGGCGTCAGACTGAGGATTTTCCTGGTCGCTGGTAAAGGATCTTCAGCGGAATTTAAAAGGAGATTTGATAACAAGATTGCTGAGCTGGGAAACAAAAGAGGTGGCAATAAGATTCGCAAAGAAGTTGCCTTTTAGAGTTGTTTATAAACTTTCACCCAAATAAAAAGAAGAATCGTCCTAAAAACTTAGCAGTTTTGAACGATTCTTTTTAATTTAGAAGGGAAGGATAATCCTGCCTCCCATTTTTATCAAATTTGGTTATCGGCGGAGAATATGTTGGCCTAGGGATAGTATCCGCTAGGTACGTAACATATTTGAGAATAATGAGACAAAATTATTCCATCGACTGCGCCATTACCAATTCATCAACAGAAATCTGTTCGTTAAGGGCATTCGCAAGCGCAGGAGAGAATGTTCCGTCGGCTTGACGCTGTTGGACATAGGAATGCTCAAGCTGGAATGCTTCAACGTACAGTGAATTCATTAATTCTGTATCAGGCTGGACGTTTCGTGTGAAGTATTGAGAGCGGTAGAGGTAGGAACGGCGAATCATTGTGACTTCATTAATATTCTTTTGGTTTTGAATTGCATCTAGATAATGGTTAACGGTTCGGTTAAGCATAGCAAAGACTTTTTTAGGTGGTAAATAATTCTTTTTCATTTCTGCAATCTTAATTGCCATATTTTCCTCAATTGCTCGTGCTTCTTCTGGGTGCTTGTGCTTCTTTTTCTTCCACTTAGCCCGGTATAACGGTTTGCGTACAAAGTGCCAGCGAATACGGTGGATGATTGCCTTCCAAATTGATAGGAGGGAATGGTGGCCACTATTGAAGATTGAGCGAGCAATGATTTTTCGGTACCAGTTAGCTTGCTTTTGTGAAATTTCCTCATTTTCAGTGAGATCATTAATGATATCAAGCTCTAATTGGTGTGTTGTTTGCACAATTTTTTCAAATGTATCCTGGTTAATCTTTAATAATTGCGTCATTTGACTGCTAAGTTGGTCGATGATAATTGCTCGTTCGAACCTATCTGGGAAATCTCCCTTCAGTTCATTGATTGCATATTGAACGGTATTAACAAGGGCGCTATGGAACTCGCTTTCCGTATATTCATTTGCCTTCTTCGGTAAAATAAGCGGAAAAGCAATTGCACCGACCGCAATACTGATTAGGATAACGAGAGCGGAAATCATAATCAGGTTATTTCGCATTGCAAAGTCCTTACCATTCACCATGATTGGCAAAGAGAAAGCTAACGCCAGGGTAATTGTTCCGTGCACGCCACCGAGCGCAAGGAGCCAACTATCGCGATTGCGGTTATCTAGGGTGGAGTGTAGGTGAACGAGGTTGAACCGTCCCCAGAGATAACGCAGAATAAGCATTACCAAGAAGAGAATGATGGCTAGGCCAATAAGCTTGGTAAGGTTAGCTAGACTTGTCCGCCCTAAAACCTGTGGAATCAGGAGCCCCAAGAGGACAAAGACGATTCCATTTAAGGCGTCACTAATGATATTCCAAATCGTCATTGTAGCGATTTGGACCTTAGTTGAGGTTAAACGTAAACGATCGTACCAGATACTATGGATAATTCCGGCAGCGACAACGGCGAGAATACCAGAAAAGTGGAATTCCTCGGCCAGCCAGTAGATGACAATCGGTGTCATGATGTTAATTGGAATAACAATCGAACCGATGTCAACGTATTGCCGCATTAAACGCATTCGAAGGGCAATCAAGAGGTAACCGATAATGGCCCCGAAGATGATCCCTCCAAAGAAAACGTAGGAAAAGTACCAGATTCCGTGCGTGAGGGAAAATGTTCCAGAGGTAAAGGCGGCTAGGGCCAAATCTAAGAGGACGATCCCGGAAGCATCATTGAACAGCGATTCTACTTCCAAGAGAGTGTTCACGTTTCCTGGCATTTTCACATTTGTCGACAGGGACTTAACTGCAACTGCATCGGTTGGTGTGATAATTGCGGCTAGCATAAAGGCAAGTGGCAGGGTGAACGGTGATGGGGAAATGGTATGTAAAATTACCCCAATGATCAAAACAGCCACTAGTGCAAAGCTAACACTGAGCGAAATGATATTCCGGATATTTCGAGTTAACACACGAAAGGATTGGTTTTGTCCATCGTTAAACATAAGGGGAGCAATGACTGCCATCATGAATAATTCTGGATGCATGGTAAAGTCGGTGGAGGCAGTTGGTAAAAGGGCGATAAGGATTCCAGCGACAATTTGATAGATGGATAGAGGAATCCGCGGAAAAATTAGGTGAATCGTATTTGCTATCACCACGGCAGCTAATAAAAGGAAGATCGAGAAAATAACACTCATGTTCTTTTCAACTCCTTTGCGAGCAATTAATTATTCTCGACCGAGTAAAATTTTAATTCCCATTGCGATGTTGTAGATATAGAGGAGTAGTGAGATTAATAAAGCGAACGTGAGGAGAATTCCACTGAAGGCACCAAGATTTACCACAACGGTATGCCAAGCAGCCACGCTAACGAAGAAGATAGCGAAAATGATATAGAGTAGGGGGAAGATTTGTGACCAAAATGCAAACTTGGCTTGTCGTTTCACCCATGGATTTTCTGAACCAGCAACGATCCACACGATTAGGGGAAAGATAACTGGCAAAAAGAAGATGCTGAAATATGATAAAGCACCGATGATGCGCTTGGATAAGCTAATTTCATTATTTTCCATAAAATAAAGTCTCCCGTTAAATGATTTATAAACATTATGCCATGTTTTATTAGGGGAGCGCAATTACTAGAGTGACCAAAATGCAAGCAAACTAATGAAAAAGATAAACCAATCAGCCGGTTTGATTTTGATAGTTTCTACATGGGTGCGTGGCTGATCTTCCACAAAGGCATGTGTTTCCATTGCTTGAGCGAGTTGGTCAGACCATCGAATTGCAGAAAGAATGGCCTTGAAGTATAGCTGTGGCGACCACCAATGAAGGTAAACGCCTCGCATTTCTCCAGCGATCTTTATGGTGACAACAGAATTTTTAATTTTCGGAAAAATGTTGAGGGCAGCCAAGATACCATAAGCAAACTTACTGGGAAGAAAGAAATTTTGCTCTAATGATCGAACTAATTCTAGTGGTGACGTGGTAAAGGTCATGATTCCACCAGCCAGGACGTAGACGTAGAAGCGGCTAACCATTGACCAACCAGTAAGCCAATCGTGGTCCCCATAAGCACCAATGGTAATTAGAACGGCTATTCCAGGAATAATTGGAATGGCAAAGAGCCAGAGGAAACGCTGCCAGTTTATTCGGCGCCAAAACAAAATGATGAGAAAACAGGCGATCAAGATTAAGTTGACCTTTAAATCATTGGTAAAACTGACTGCTAAGGAAATTATCAATAAAAGTAATAATTTAAGGCTTGGATTCATATCTTACTCCTTGACGTAACGTAACTGCTTATCTTTTAGTTCGAGATGGTAGTCCACAAAGGATTCAAGGTCAGCTAATTGGTGACTAACCAGGATAATTGTTTGCGCTAGTTTCTTTTGACTTTCCCGGATGAGCTTGATTAGTAGTTGCGTAGATTCGGGGTCCAGTCCAGCAAACGGTTCGTCCATCAATAAGACGTCTTGCCCCATCATCAGCATCACAAGATTTTGCACTAGTTTACGTTGACCCCCACTCAGGGAATAAATTACCTGGTCTGCAAAACCGTCTAGGCCGATTAAGTGGAGAAGGGCATTCATCGATAAATTGGCAAAGTAGGGATGGTGACCATTCTTTTGGCTAAGGGCAAGTTCTTCGCCGACAGTGATATTTAAGAATTGTAGGTTAGTCTCTTGGAAAACGAGGCCGACTTGCCGGTAGTATTTCCTGGGAAATATCTTTTGAATATTTTTTCCCCGGTAGGAAATAGTTCCAGAATAAGGACATAATTTGGCAAGGGCAGACAATAGGGTCGATTTACCAACGCCACTAGGCCCTGTGACTAAGCTTGTTTTCCCCTGGATTAATGATAAATTGGAACAGGCAAAAAGGGACTTTTCTCGACTGATTGCAAAGTCGGTTAAGTTAAAAGCAGCATGATTATTGCATGTCGGAATTTCAGTGGTAAGCGTGGTCGATTTTGGCTGTGATTCATTAAAGAAGGCACTAATTTCACTTGGGGATAGCAGAGAAGCTTGATGACCAGTGAATGTAACTACATTTTCTATAAAGTCTGAATAGTCAGATAAGTTGTGATCGCTGATAATGATAGTGGTGTGTTTTTCTTGATGTAGCTTAGTAAGCTGCCGAATCAGAAAAGAACGATTGGCGGGATCAACACTGGCAAAGGGCTCGTCTAACAAGATAATGTCCGCGGATAGGGCAACTGTGATTGCTAGAGCGACTCGCTGCAGTTGACCACCAGAGAGCGTAGTTAACTTGCGGCTGGCTAGGTCTTCTAGTTTCACGAAGGATAAGGCATCTTTGACTCGATTTGGAATGTTGGCAGCCGGTACTTGTAGATTTTCTAAGGTAAATTCTAATTCATGCTGGACAGTATCCATTGTAAATTGGAGAGTTGGATCCTGAAAAAGCATTCCGACCCGCTGAGCTTTAGGTAAACTTACTTCACCAGTGAGTTTTCCCCCGTATTTGGGCAAAAGTCCTGCAATTATTTTTAATAAAGTTGTTTTTCCGCATCCAATTGGCCCGTGTAAGAGCGTGACGGAGTGTAGAGGGAGGATGAGATTAAGATCATCGAGTACTGGTTGACCTTGATTAAATGAAAAATTAAGATGGTCGAATTTAATGTATTCCATAAAGTCTACCTCACTAGAACGCGACTACGGTTAAGGAGATTTACGATTAATTTAACAAGGACGCCAGTGAAGAAGAACATAGATAACCAACGAACAACCAGCATGATAATCAACATGGACGGAGCAAAGTGGCTATAACCATTTCTGAACCAGTCCCAGGCAAAAGTACAGATAGTTGAAGTGGTAGCGGATAAGAGGAGGGAAGTCCAGTTATACATCCGATAAAAGGTTAAGGTGAAACCGAGCTCGGTTCCTACACCTTGAACAAGTCCAGAGAGAAGGGTCGTGACTCCCCACTGATCACCTAGGAGCATTTCAACAAAGGCGCTCAAAAATTCTCCCAAGAAAGCCGCACCGGGAAGCCGAAGAATGAAGGCTGAGAGGGGACCAGCCATACACCAGATCCCCAGGGTAATATCGTTTGCCATTGGACCATAGCCGAATGGTGTGAGTGCAATAGTTAAGGCATTATAGATTACACCGGTTGCTAAATAAATAACACCAAAAATAATACCGATAATTGTTAAGAAAATAATATCTTTGAGATGAAAATTACGAAACATAGTATCAATCCTTTCTTTCTGGGGTGAAGGATGATGATTAAATAGAAAAGGCCTCTAAAGATTCGATAAATCGAAGCTTAGAGGCCAAAAAATAATTAATCAATATCAGTAAGACGAAAAATTAAGAAGTCATTACAGAAATCGATCAGCTCCCTGCGCTAGCATTACCTAGATCAGGTTCAATGGGTTTAATCTCAGCCACAAGGCACCCCGAACTTCTTGAAACACTGTTAGTATACAATACTGTTGGAAAAATACACAATAATTTTTAAAAATTAACCAAGAAATTGGTCATCTCATCCATAAATGAATTAAGAAAGCGTTCGGCATCAACATTAGTCGCTACTTCAGCTACGTCAGTTTTATTCATCAGTCTACTTTTATCACCGATTGTGCGTCCATAATTATCGCCTTTTGTTACCACCTTCATGGGAAGGGAAATGGTCGAAATGAAGGTAGGGTCGATTGCAACACTCACCGCTAATGGATCATGGAGAGCACACCCCTGTTTATCGATATCGAGGTCAGCGTAGGCATCAATGTAAAAATCCGTTAAATCCGCATAAAATTTACTGGCTCGACTACCCAAACGCCGCCATTTGGCTGTTTCTTTTTTCGTCAACAAGGTGCGCAGGGTAACATCTAACCCCACCATTGTTAGGGGAAAGCCAGCAGTGAAAACGATGTTGGCAGCTTCTGGATCTTGGTAGATGTTTGCTTCGGCAGCTTCCGTGACGTTACCTTCTACGGTAAGAGCTCCACCCATTAAGGTAATATGACCAATCAAGTTTGCAATTTCTGGATCCTTCTTTAAGGCGATTGCTAAATTGGTTAAAGGGCCAGTAGGGATATAAGTGAGGTTCTTCCCATATTGGTGGACTGCTTGAATTAAAAAGTCACTGCCAGCAAGAGGTGCCGGGGAGTGAGTAGGAATAGGAAGCGTAAGATTAGCAATTCCGTTATCACCGTGGATTTGTTTGCTGACTGGCATTACCTGAAAGTCGTCAACTCCACTTGGATGGTTAGCGCCGGGATAGACTGGGATGTCCTCTTTGAATAAATCGATGAGTTTTAATGAATTTTCGGTGGTTTGTACCTGAGTATTATTTCCATATGATGAAATTACACCAATGAGGTCGATGGTCGGATTAGCGATAGCATAAGCAAGTGCAAGCGCATCGTCAACACCAGTATCAAGGTCGAGGATTACTTTTTTTTCTGTCATAATAGCCTCCTATAAAAGGAAAAGTAGCAGTATTTACTAGTAGGGTACCATACTTAACAAAACAGAACTGACTAATTTTATTTTTTAGCAAGATAGCATACAATAAGAATATCGAGAAAAAGAGAGGAAAAAATAATGACAAAAATGTATGATGTAACAATCATTGGCGGCGGACCAGCAGGGATGTTTGCTGCTTTTTACGCTGGTCTTCATGAGTTGGAGGCCCAACTGATTGAAAGTTTACCCCAGCTTGGCGGACAAGTAGCCGCACTTTATCCCGAGAAAAAGATTTGGGATGTTGCAGGCTTGCCTGGTGTAACTGGTAACGAATTGATCGCCAAGTTAAAGGAACAAAACCAAGTTGCCCCAATTGAAGAACATATTGGTGAAACGGTAACGGATGTGGTCAAGGAAGAAGATGGCACCTTTACGATCAAGAGTGAGGGGCGCACTTCTCATTCTAAGACCGTAGTGATTGCTCTTGGGAATGGTGCCTTTACTCCACGGAAACTGTCTCTGGAAGGTGCTGACGCCTTAGAAGGAAAACAAGTTCAATATTTTGTCAATCAGGTGAGTGATTATGCTGGTAAGCGGGTGGCTGTATTAGGGGGTGGAAACTCCGCCATTGATATTGCTATGATGCTCGAACCGGTAGCCAAAGAAGTATCCTTGGTCCACCGCCGAAATGAGTTTCGTGGGTTGGAACATTCTGTTACCCTCCTTCAGCAATCTTCAGTTAACTTGCTGACGCCATACTTACCGAAGACATTAAGAGTTGAAGATGATGATTCGGTAACTCTTGGCTTGAAGAAGATGCGAAGTGATGAGATGCAGGATCTCAATGTTGATCAAGTAGTGGTTAACTTTGGCTTTACCTCTAATAATGCTGCGCTTAAAAGTTGGTCATTAGACTTGGTTGAAGAGCGAAACCTAATCAAAGTTGATTCCACAATGCAGACTAGCGTAGAGGGTGTGTATGCAATCGGGGATGGAGTAACTTATCCAGGCAAAACCGCTTTGATTGCGACTGCTTTTGGTGAGGGTCCGGTTGCAATTGCCGCCCTAGCTAAATCTATTTATCCAAAACGACGCTTAGCTACCCACAGTACGTCAATGCATTTGGAAAAATAAATTCAATAATCAATAGACTCTGAGCTACAATTTTGTGGTTCGGAGTTTTTATTATGGGAGTAAAGTTTCGCACCTTTGCTGGCTGGAATGCAGTAGACACTACTTGAAGACGATTAGTTGATCAAAATAAAAAAACAAGCTACAAAATTGTAACTTGCTTTAATTCGGTTTATTTATTATTTGCATCCGGATTGGTAATCTTGATCCGGTTTGAATCTGTTGAGGAGTGAGATTGTTCAGGAGCGTCAGTGCTGTAATCACTAACAGTCGAACGATCACCATTCTTCGAGTAGATACTGGTTGACCTGCTACCCAGCTTCTTCGCAATTGCTTTTAACCGTTTGAGCCCATTTGAATAATTGTACTTCGATGGGTCAACTGCCTTAAAGCCTTTAGGGTGATAGAAACGAAGAAGGTTCTTTTCATTTAACATGTCAGATAGTGAGAGCTCAGTTGAAACAAGCTTTTGTGCTTTTTTGATCTTCTTCTTATCTGCTGCCGTCAACTTGGCCTTCTTCCCGGTTTTATTACTATAGATAGTCCCGCTAATGCTGGTGTACTTAGGAGTAACAAAATCGCGATTTCTAAAGGCGACCACTTGACTGTGATCTTTGGAGAATAGGTCAGTTCCAAATTGGATGTAACGCTTAGAACTAATTCCCAGCAGGTGAAGGAGAGTTGGTAAGACGTCAACTTCCCCACCGTATTGATGGTAAATTCCACCATGGCCACCGGAGCCAGGGATAACGAACATTAAAGGTACCCGTTGCAACTGGGTGTTGTCGTAGTCTGTCCAGCTATCGGAACTCTTACCAAGCACGCTGGCGAGGTAACTATTTTCTGTATTAGAAATACCGTAATGATCACCATAGATCATGATAATAGAGTTCTTATCTAAACCTGTCTTTTGTAGGTAAGTAAAAAATTCCTGGAGTGATTGGTCAAGATAGTGGGCAGTAACAAAATAATTATCAACGCTTGTAGACCCAGTGCTAGTAGTTTGGAAGTTTGAATCTTTATCTTCGTCATCGAGAGTATATGGAAAGTGGTTAGTAACTGTAATGAATTTAGCATAGAATGGTTGTTGCAAATTCTGAAGATACTTAATGGAGTTTTTAAAGAGCAATTTATCCTTTAATCCATATCCAGTTGCTTTATCACCAGAAGTATCAAAGTAACTAGCATCAAAGAAGTATTGATAGCCAAGATTCTTGTAGACATTGTTCCGGTTCCAGAAGCTGGCGACATTACCATGGAAGACAGCGCTTGTGTAGCCTGCGCGTTGGTTAAGGATAGCTGGAGCACCCTGGAAAGTATTATCGCTTCCTAAAGTAGCGAAGAGGGAACCTTGAGAAAGACCGAATGTACTGGTTTCTAATAGGTTTTCCGCGTCACTAGTCTTTCCTTGACCAACTTGGTGGAAGAAGTTATCAAAAGCATACGTATCTTTCCCGTGATACAAAGAGTTAAGGAATGGTGTAACTTCTTGCCCGTTGACCTTCTTATCAATTAAGAATTGCTGGAAACTTTCCAAATGGATGACAATAACGTTTCGTCCCTTGGCAATTCCATACATCTTAGGATTTGGCGCAGCATAGTGCTTATCGGTAAATTCTTTGACTTTAAGTAATTCAGATTTTGTCGCACTTTGTCGCATTTGGTTGATGTGCTGAGACTTGACTAGGTCATAACCAGTAAAGGCATCAATCCCGAGATATTTAACGATGTAGGTTCGGTCAAACGTTCGAGTTAATAGTTGAGGTCGGCTCATTTCAGCAAATGAGAGGTTTATCCCAAATAAGGTTAAAGCTATCGAGGTAAAGGCAAAAGCTAATTTGTGGCTGATAGCACGTGGATCAAACTTAATCTTACGGAAAATCATTAACAATATAATAATGATAATGTCGATCCAGTAAAAAACGTCATGGACATTGGTCAATGCCAGTGAGCTCCCACTAAGTCCTTGGTTAACTTTAGAATAGCCAGTCATCGTGGCCACGGTCATAAAGTCGGTAAACTCGCGGTAGTAAATGACGTTTAAATAAAGAAGTAAGGTATTAGCAATATCTAATCCCATTAAAACTGGGTAGAAGAAACGGGATCGTTTAAAATAAAAGGCAATACTGTAGATTAATGCAGTAATGGGAATAGGGTTAAGAATGAGGATGAAGTACTGAAAAAAACCATCCGCCCCTAATTTAAAATCGGTAAAATAAGCAAATAAAGTTTTTAACCAAAAAAGAACAACTAGTAAGACGTAAAACCCGACCCTAGTGTTCACGAATTTGCTTAACTTTTTCATTTGAAATGTTCCTCGCAATCGAGATTTTTGATGAATTAGAATATATGGTAGTAAAACGGGGATGGTGAAAATTAATTTCCCAGCCTCAAAATTTTACCAAGACAATTGTCATTTTATCACATAATGGACACCCACACGTTAATTTAAGGGGATTATTGCCAAAACTTAACTTTTTTCTGTGGAGGGTTCAACTAGCCAATCAGTCTTAAATAGGTGGTAGAATTGCTGATTAACGGGGATCCATATCCTTGCCCGTAAAATATCTCTGAGTGATGCTAGACGGTGTTGATCATGGTGGTAAGAACGAGGGAGGAAAATTGGCAGGAGTCGACCTTTTTCAGTAACGACGATTAATCGTTTATTGCTCACTGTTAAGATCCGTGCAGCTACGATTTGAGATTCTAATTCTCGTAAAGTCATTTTTTCACCTTTCTTTGCTAATTTGTCATGTTTAAGGATAAAGAAAAAATATGAAGAAGGTATGAAGAGAGGGATAAAACAAGAGAAACTTTGAACAAAGAAGAACTTTTCACGTATTATTGAAAGCGCTATAATTAAAAAATGGAGGTGCAGGTATGACAAAGGTAAATATTTATTTAGTTCGTCACGGACAGACCTATTACAATATCTACAATAAGTTGCAGGGGTGGAGTAATTCGCCTTTGACAAAAAAAGGAAAAAAAGACGCGCAAACAGCTGGCGATCGCTTAAAGGATATTCACTTTGATGCGGCCTTTTGTAGTGATACGACGCGGGCAATGGAAACCTGTCAAACTATTTTGGATGAAAATAGCAAGAATTCCGTTAACCAGCCCGTTGTTTCATCTTACTTCCGGGAGCAATTTTATGGGTCATATGAGGGAATAAATATGGATGCTGCTTGGTATAACGCTGGTGCCCCTCATGGCTGCAAGAACTTTAAGGATATCGTGACTAAATATTCAATCGGTCAGGCGAAGGATTGGTTGAAAGAAGCCGATCCATTTCGGGATGCAGAAAATAATGAAGAATATTGGGAGCGGATGGAAAAGGCTTTAAAGTTAATTCGAAGTGCCGATCTTGCTGATGGTGCTAATGTTCTTTGGGTAAGTCATGGTAACACTTTATTGAGCTTAGTCGAAAAGTATGGGGAAGGTAAGTATGATGTTACCGTCCGGCCAAATAATGGAAGCTTGACTTTAGCAACTCTCACAGATGATTCATTAATAATAAATGAATATAACAAGTAATTATTCATTTAAGATGTATAAAACATTGTATTGAATATTCTAAATAAAAGGGTATAATAATACCAACTTGAATAAATATTCAAAAATATGAATGAAGCATAAGGGAGGTAATGCCAATGGAGGAAAAAAAGGGCATTAACACAACAGAACTAACTCTCTTAATTGTTGGTTCAACAATAGGTTCAGGAGTCTTCGGGATTACCAGTGACCTAGCAACAGCCGCTGCACCTGGTCCAGCAATTATTGCGTGGATTATTGTCGGAATTGGGGTGTTAACCCTGGTTCTTTCACTGAATAATCTATCACAAAAGCGACCTGATCTTGATTCCGGGATCTTTAGTTATGCCGGTGCAGCATTTGGACCATTGGGAGAATTTATTTCTGGGTGGGCATATTGGCTATCAGCATGGCTCGGGAACATTGCCTTTGCTACGATTACAATGAGTGCGTTAGGAACGTTTTTCCCAACTGTCTTTCAAAATGGACAAAACTTAACCTCGATTATTGTTGCAATTATTTTAACTTGGTTCTTGACTTTATTAGTTAATCGAGGAATTGAGTCAGCTGCCTTTATTAATTCAATTGGGACTATTTGTAAGATTATTCCCTTAGTTATCTTCGTAATCTGTGTCATTATCGCTTTTCGTGCGCAAATGTTTACCACTGATTTCTGGGGTAATGTGGCCGCAAATATCAAGGGTGGTTCAACTTCCGTCTTTGACCAGGTAAAGGCTTCAATCATGATCATGATGTGGCTATTCGTTGGGGTTGAAGGAGCTTCTGTTCTTTCTAGCCGTGCTCAATCTCGGGTAGCCGCCGAACGAGCTTCTATCCTTGGTTTGGCCAGCTTATTGACAATTTACATCATTGTCTCTATCTTGCCATATGGGGTTATGACGCGTGCCCAATTGGCTGCCGGCGGTCAACCTGCCTTGGGGGCTATTATGCAACACTTGGTGGGTACGTGGGGAGCTGCCCTGATTAGTATTGGTTTAATCATTTCGGTACTGGTTTCTTGGCTTTCATGGACAATGCTACCAGCTGAATCACTGATGTTAATGGCAGATGATCAGACATTGCCAACCTCATGGGGGAAAGTTAACGATAAAAAGGCACCAACCCGTGCTTTGGTTATCACTGGTGTATTGCAATCAATCTTCCTCTTTTCACTGCTTTTTACGTCATATGCCTATAATTTCGCCTACACACTATGTACTGCTGCTATTTTGATCTGTTATTTAATTGTTGGCATTTATCAAATGATGTACAGTTCAGAACATAAAGAGTGGGGCCAATTCACTATTGGTTTGATTACGACGTTGTTTGAATTAATGGCTATGGTTCTTTCCGGTTGGAAGCAAGTAATGGTCGTTTCCGTGGGATTTATTCCTGGATTTATCTTCTACTTACAAGCATGTAAGGAATTCAACCATACCGTGACGAAAAAAGAAAAGCTAGCAATGCTGCTTATTGTCATCTTTGCTGTTGTTTCCCTAGTCCTTGTCGCAAATGGAACAATTTCAATTCAGTAGGGGGTATCTCACAATGGTTAAAATTGCACCTTTTGGAGTAGAAGCATGGTTAAATAAGTGGGAAAAGAGTGCCACTTACGATATTTCCCAAAGTACAATTGCATCTCTAACAATGCATGAAGTCTTGAACCTTGATGGGAACAATGGTCAAGAATTTTATGAATTGTTGGATAAGGAAAAGATGAACTACGGTTGGATTGAGGGTTCACCTGAATTTAAACAAGAAGTTGCAAAGCTATATAAGCATGTTGAACCGGAAAATATCTTGCAGACTAACGGAGCAACTGGAGCCAACATCTTAGCCTTATACAGCTTGATTGAACCTGGCGACCATGTGATTGCTGAATACCCATCTTACCAACAGCTATACGATATCCCTAAGTCCTTAGGGGCGGATGTGGAGTACTGGCATATTCATGAAGAAGATAACTGGTATCCAAAGATTGAGGACTTAAAGAAACTTGTTCGTCCAAATACCAAGATGATCTGTTTGAATAATGCCAATAATCCGACTGGGACAATCTTAAATAAGGAATTTCTAGAAGAAGTAGTTGAAATTGCGCAATCAGTTGGGGCTTATGTCCTGGTTGATGAAGTTTACTTGCCACTTGATGATCCTGATCAATTTGTTTCAATTATTGATCTTTATGACAAGGGTATTGCTACTAATTCATTATCTAAGACCTATTCTGTTCCTGGAATCCGGATCGGCTGGACTGCAACGAATGCTGAAGTGGCCGATGTTTTCCGGAAGTTCCGTGACTACACTATGATTTGTGGAGGGGTCTTTAATGACTTGATGGCCACCTACGTTCTTCGTCACCGTAAACAAGTATTGGAACGGAACCGTAAACTTGTTCTTGGCAATTTAGCAATCTACAAAGACTGGATTGAACATGAAGACCGAGCTTCAGTTGTAATGCCACAAGCTGTTTCAACTTCCTTCCCTAAGTTGAATGTGCCAGTTGATATTCATGATTTCTGCATTAACCTGCTTAAAGATGAGGGAGTTCTCCTGGTTCCAGGAGATGCCTTTGATACACCGGAACATGTGCGTCTGGGTTATTGTGCTCCGGAAGCCACACTTAAGGAAGGATTGAAGCGCCTTTCGAAGTATATGCATCAATATGATTAATCTAAGAGTAATCTTAAGAGAGATTATATGGGTGGTCTTGTAATTCGATTTTATAGAAAAACGGGAGCGACGTAATTGTCGTTATCCCGTTTTTTGGTTTAACTTTGCTTAGCTATCAATCCGTCTATAAACTTAGGAATAGTAATGCGACCGCCAGTCTTCTTTTTTCCTTGCTGGTAAAGCATTTGTGCACGCACATTGTCATAGCCAAAGAGGAGGCTAGCAAGGGTGGATAGCTGTTCATCGTAAGGATTGTCAATTAACCGGTTGGCAGTGTTGCTTAGCCCAACCTTGATTGCTCGTCGAATTCGTTGTTCCATTACCTTTCGTTGGTGGTCGGAAATGCCGATAGTCGCTAAATCTAGTTCACGGTAATTCTTTTCCTGGCTTAACATGAGGGAGGTAAACTGGAGAATGTCGGCTGTTCCCTTTTCTGAACTCATTCCCAAGTAATTTAGGGTCGTATTGACCTGCTGGTGACCGCTAGTGTTAAGACTTGGCGGAGTCTCGTTGAAATTGTTGAGCATCTTAGAGATAGAAGCCAATTGCGTGCTCATTCGAATATTTTGCTTTACCTTATTGATGACGCTTTGTACTTCAATGATATTAATTGGTTTATTAATAAAAAATTCAATTCCTGCCTGGTATGCGGCTGCTCTCATATCACTGTCTTGGACTTTAGAAATCATGATAAAGCGCACTCCAGGATTTAGCTTTTTGACTTGTCGAACCAAGTCAATTCCAGAAAGGGTGGGCATGAGGAGGTCAATAAGAACGATATCTACTTTTTTAACTGCTAATTCACGAAGAGCTGCTAGAGAACTATCATTAATACCGACAATCTCATCATCATATTTTTGCTCAATAATGTTCTGTAAGACGTAAAGGATCGCTGGTTCATCATCAACAATATAGAATTTCATGAGTATGCTCCTTAGCCAATTAGTTTCTGCTTATTCAAAGTAACAAAAAATGTAGTGCCAATCTGAGGTTTAGAGTCAACGGTAATTGTTCCGTCAAATTGTTCGGCCGCAATAACTTTGACGTTAGAAAGTCCAATTCCCCGGTAAATATCACCTGAGGCATCGAACTTAGTAGAAAAGCCTGGCTTAAAGATTAGGGGAAGAAGATTTTGGGGGATACCTGTACCGTTATCAGTTACAGAGAGATAGACATGTGGTCGGTCATCAGTAATTTTGATGAGAAGTTCACCATTGTGTGCATTACCAATTGCATCAATACCATTAAGGATGAGATTAGAGAGAATTGTGACGAGATAATAGTGCTCGGTCACATTAATGTCGACGTGATTTTGGACAACCAGATTAATGTGGGCCTTTTTTTCTTTAATAATCATTTGACTATAATTTACTAAAATTTTCAAAATATCCTTCATTGCCATCGGAGCGTTATTGTGGTCATCAAAATAATCGCCTAGACCTTTAATAACGTTTTGATAAGAATGTTTGATTTCATGGACATTTTGGGCAATCTCATAGGCCAGTTTTTGCTCTTTAAGTAAATGTTCCTCTTTTAAGCGCTCATTTAATTGGTAGGCATTTTTGGTAACCCGCTCAATTTCATCAATATTTTTTCGCATAAAGTATATTTCGCTTTTCACGGCTGAGGCAATCCAAATAAAGTGGTAGTATTGTTGCTCATGCTCTTCGCTTTTGACGGTAAGTAGCTCGAAGTAGTGAAGAATGAATGCCAATAATGAGGCGATGGTTCCACGGGCAACAGCTAAAAGAAAAAGAATTTGCAAGAGCCAGGGAGAAAAGGACTTAAAATGGTCTAAAAAGGCAATTTCACATAAGTTGGCAAAATAATCGCAAATGATAATCGTCAGATAGAAAGCGACATTATTATGGAAAGTGCGTAGCCAATAAAGAAGATAGTAGAGCAGAGTGTAGGATGTGAAAAATAAAATATCAGCTACGGTGTAAGTCAAGATATTAGTGGCTGTTGCACCTTGCGTGGCGAGGAGGACAAAGCCACGAAAAATCGGGGACGCTAAGGCAATTGCAAGGCCAAGTTGGAGAGGATTAAGATCCTGATTAAAGTAAAGAAAAAGTGGCAGGATAAAAGCCGATAAAGCGATGATATTGCCAGGAACGAATGCACTAACACCGAGTTGTGAAGAAAGAGCGACAAAAATCGCGGCGATAATAATTCTCTGGTATTTTCGGTAGTGGAGAAAATCGAGATTCCGTAACATGGGGAACTCCTTGAATTAAATTTGATGAAATTTGATTATTTATGACGATGAACGAAAACGCTTTCTAAAATGATGCTGTCAGCAACTAATAAGTAAAAATTAGTTCTTTATTAATTATCATTATATAACTTGGATGTTCTCATATGTGAGGAATCAAGAGATTAATGACGAAAATAATTTAAGTAAGGAGTAGAAGTATGGATGCAACAGCAAAGCCAAAGAAAAAATGGAAATTAAAGATGCCTGGTGCGTTTACCATTTTGTTCTATTTAACAGTTATTTCAGTTTTCTTAACATGGTTTATTCCAGCAGGAAGTTATTCAAAGTTGGCCTATACACATAACCAGCTTCAAGTAACCGCGCCTAGCGGGGAAAAAACAGTTTACCCAGCAACCCAGGCTACATTAAAGAAGTTAAATGTTAAAATTGATATCGATCAATTTACATCTGGTGCTATAAGTAAGCCGGTTTCTGTTCCGGGAACATATAAACGACTTAAACAACACCCGATGAGCTTATATTCAATTTTTAGTAGCATGGTTAATGGTACTATGGAAGCTGTTGACATTATGATCTTTATCTTTGTTTTGGGAGGGTTAATTGGAGTTGTAAAAGCAAGTGGTGCTTTTGAGTCTGGATTGGCTTCCTTAACAAAAAAGACTAAGGGACGGGAATTTATCCTCGTCTTCATGGTTGCTGTTCTTTTGGCATTTGGAGGTGCCTTATGTGGTATTGAAGAGGAAGCAGTGGCCTTTTATCCGATTTTAGCCCCGGTCTTTATAGCAATGGGGTATGATTCTATCGTAACTGTAGGAGCCATCTTTTTGGCAAGTTCAGTTGGAACCACTTTCTCTTTTGTTAACCCATTCTCTGTTGTTATTGCTTCTAATGCCGCGGGTACTCAATTTACTCAAGGGATGATGGGGCGGATTATTGGATTTACTGTTGCTGTTATTTGTTTACTTTTCTACCTTCACTGGTACGCGCGAAAAGTCCAAAAAGATCCAAGTTTCTCATACACATTTGATGATAAAGAAAAATTTGATCAGATGTGGTCAATGGATTCAACAGTAGAAAAGGACCAACGTTTTACTTTAAAAAAGAAGATTATCCTTATTCTGTTTGCTTCTGCCTTTCCAATTATGATTTGGGGTGTAATGGCTAAAGGATGGGCATTCCCTAATATGGCATCAGCCTTCTTAACAATTGCAGTTATTATTATGTTTCTTAGCTGTTTTGGACCTAAAGATGGGCTTGGTGAGTATAAGACAACTACTGCCTTTGCGGAAGGAGCCGCTAGTTTAGTAGGGGTATCATTAATTATTGGTCTTGCTCGTGGTATCAACATGATCCTAAATGAGGGGTATATTTCTGATACTATTCTTTATGCATCTTCTAAGATTGTGTCTCATATGAATGGTGGATTATTCATTATTGTTATGATGTTGATCTTCTTTATTTTAGGTTTTATTGTTCCATCTTCATCTGGATTGGCTGTTCTTGCTATGCCAATTCTAGCTCCATTGGCTGATACGGTGCACATTCCACGGTATATCGTAGTTACAGCTTACCAATTTGGTCAATACGCAATGTTATTCTTAGCACCAACTGGTCTAGTTATGGCAACTTTGCAAATGTTAGATATGAAATATTCACATTGGTTCCGGTTTGTTTGGCCAGTTGTATTATTTGTTCTTATCTTTGGTGGTGGAATTTTGATTACAGAAGTATTAATGGCTTAAGAAATTGATAGTGAATAAGAGCCCTTAGCGTTCAGATTGAACGGAATGCTAAGGGCTCTTAAAATCTTATTAAATGATGAATTCTAGGTTTTATCAGAATCTTAGTATGTAGCTAAGGATAAAGAAGAGAGGGTGGCTTAATTTTTCTTTTGCCATTTAAGACCAATTCCCGTAAATCCACTAAGGACAGAGAAAACAGGAGAAAGTAAACTAAAGAATACAAATGGAAGGAAATGAAGGACAGGTACTCCTAATGTAGAAGCAGCAAACATACCAGCTACTCCCCATGGAATAAGGTAGTTAATTACACTGCCACCATCTTCTAGGACCCGGCTAAGTGCAAGTGGAGAAAGTCCCATCTTTTGGAAGGCACCTTTGAAAGCACGTCCTGGCAAGATAACTGAGAGGTATTGTTCCCCAACAAAGAGGTTAACCCCAATTCCAGAAAGGATAGTAGTTAAAATAAGACTTCCTGGACTTTTAAGGTGTTTAACCAGTGGATCCATAGCTGATTGAATAACCTTGAACTGCATTAAAATTCCACCAAGTGACAAGGTGACAATAATTAGAGAAACAGTTCCCATCATGCTTGAGATACCACCACGAGATAAAAGGGCGTTTACAGATGAATCGCTGGTGTGAGCCACAAAACCTTCACTAATTAAGTTAGTTAAAGAAGTCAGGGATGTGTGTGGGCTTTGGATAAAGATCATAATTACTGAAACAATAATATTGATAAAGAGGGTTGGGATAGCTGGAATCCGCCGCCAAGCACAAATGAACATCAAAACGATTGGTAAAAGGGCCCACCAGCTAATTGGGAAATTTTGCATCAATGCTCCAGTGGTGTGAGCAATTTTATTGGAAGTTATATGGCTACCGGAACCACCGATAATCCAGAATAAAATTAAGGAAACCACAAAGGCCGGAATTGTTGACCACATCATATTTTTAATATGTTCAAAGAGATCACTACCGGCAATTGCTGAAGCTAGATTGGTTGAGTCTGACAGTGGGGACATCTTATCACCAAAGACAGCCCCAGAAATAATGGCCCCGGCAACTAGTGCGGGATTGATGTTCATTGCTGAACCAACAGCGAAGAGGGCTAATCCGATGGTGGAAATCGTTGTAAAACCACTCCCAATAGAAAGACCAACCAAAGAACAAACGATAAAGGTTGAAGGGACAAACCATTGAGCACTGATTAGTTTGAAACCAGCGATCATAATAGCTGGGATGATACCTGCTTTGATCCAGACAGCAATGAGTGAACCGATAAGGATAAAGATAAAAATTGGAATGATTGCAGTACCGATACCGTCTTGAATTCCCTTATGGATATCATCCCAAGAAGCTCCGCGCAACTTTGCCCATAAGATGATAAGGGCGATAACGAAAAGAACAGGGATTTGCGGTGAAAGGCCAAAGTGAATAACTGATGTTCCTAAAATAATAAGCATAACTAGCAAAATACTAATTGCTTCTCCAAAACTAACTTTTTTCATAGTTTAAACTCCTTTTTAATAATTTAGTGGTTGCTCAATAATTAAATTAGAGTTAATAACGAATAATTCCTCCACAGTCTGCCATGTTAAATTCCTCCCTAATAAAAAAATCCTACTGATGAAAACTCATCAGTAGGACGATTGGTTTACCGCGGTACCACCCACTTACATCTTTAATATTAAGATGCTCTCATATCAGGTGGTAACGGCACTGAATATGGCCGAACAATATGAATCCTCGTGATAATTCATTAACTCCGCCTGACCGGTTCGCACATCCCCACCGGCTCTCTGACACCGAACGAAGCAATTACTGGAACGATAATTGTTGAACACATTCTATCGTGCTTGTTTTTGCTTGTCAATAGTTTTATTAAAAAATAATGAGAAAGCCGAATAATTCTTCTTAAAAATTGCTCCAGTGAGAATCATTATTGTTTCAAGAGTACGAAGTCATAAGCAATCTGGAATAGCGTAATTGGCTGTTTTTCTTACTTCCACCAGTTCTTTCGGATAATAAAAACGGCACAGAGAACCATTAGAATAATTGAGATGACAATCGTGATGATCCAGGAATAACTCTTATTGGCAAGTGGTAACGCAACATTTTCTCCATAAAAGCCAGCAACGATGGTAGGAATGGACAAGAGAATTGAGTAGATGGTCAAAAACTTCATTGTTTGGTTCAAGTCACTATCCAGCACCTTGCTGTAGGCGTTGGAAACACGGGCAGAAATATCTGAGGTCATTTGGGCCATCTCTAAACCTTGTTGCGCTTCAACGAGGACATCATCAAGGTCGTTTTTCTGTCGTGTCGAAATAGTGGAAGCCAGGCGTCGCCGTAATTCCTCTAACAGGGAGACATTACCCTTGAGTGAGGTAAGCATATAAACTAGACCGGTTTCGATTTCCATAAATTCGGTAATGGCTTTTCGGCCAGTCCGTTGCTGCAAAGTACTCTGAATCTTCTGCCTTTTTTGGTCAAAACGACGAAGGGGACCGAAATAATCGGTTGAAAGACGGTAAAGGACAGCTAAAACTAGATTGAATTTTTCAACAACCGTATCATGATTTTGTAGAATCTTGAGTTGGTTAGCAATAATCCCGTTTACGAAATTAGTTTTTGCATTTGTGAAGGTAATCAAGTTGTTATTTGTCAACATAATACCAATGGGTGCCGTCTGTGGGGCGGTTACTTCATGGGTAGGGACATAGACGTCGAAGATCAGCAAGGTTACACCAGCATCCTGATCGACTTCTACCCGGGCCTTTTCATAAGGATCAATCGCGTAATCCAACAGTTCACGGGTAACCTCATACTTTTGAATCAGGTCCTGTCGTTCATGGGGGAGGGGTTCAAAAACACTAATCCACCAACTATGAGCATTGATCCTTTTTGTACTGAGCATCGGTGCAGTTCCTCCCCTTTACCTAAAAATGATTCATAAATTCTATTCAACTATTATACCAGCTAAATGTAAAGTAATCTTGAGCTAAATTTATACCTATTTTTATAAAAAGCAATTAAACTAGGAGAAGATGATTCAAATTAAGGGAGGAAAAATATGTGCACTAGTATTTACCAGGTCACCGACGACAAAATTCACTTATTAGCGAGAACGATGGACTGGCCGATACTTGGCGTGACTCCGCTCTTTATTCCTCGCAACTTTAGCTGGCAGACGGCTTTTGACCAGCATGTTTACACGAATCGTTATGCGATGGTTGGTGGAGGAAGCATTTCTGCTACCCGAGTTGATGTATCGGATGGAGTTAACGAAAAGGGATTAATGGCGCAAAAATTAATGTTTGCTAACGGTGCTAGTTATCCTGATGAACGCAATTCAGAGAAAGTCCAATTAGCACCTTACGAATTTATTTTTTGGTTACTGGGCAACTTTGGTTCAGTGACTGAGATTGAAGAGCGTATTGGGGAAGTAGAGCTCATGAGCGAACTCTATAGTGACACGAAATATGGAAAACCAGAGCTGCATTTTGCGGTGGCAGATCGGACAGGAAGAATAGTAGTGATTGAGCCAACACAAACGCCGATGAAAATCATTGATAATCCTTTAGGCATTCTTACTAATAGTCCCGATTTTAATCACCAACTCCAACAAATGGAAAAGTATGTGGAGTTTATACCCGACTTTTATCGGAATAAGGTACCGCTTAATACACCACGGGTAACGACAGGTAAATTATCTGGCAAAATGAATCCGCCGGGCTACTACTCACCGAGTGCTCGTTTTATTAGGGCTGCTTACTTAAAAGAACGCTCAGATATTCCCAGTGGGGAAGAAAAAGGAGTAGTCAGTGAGTGGCACCTTTTGGATAGTGTTGCCGTTCCACAAAATACCCGTCATCAAAGTACTTATTCCGTTTATCGGGCAGTCACGGTCGCAGAAAGTTGTTCCTATTATTTTCAACCGTATCATCGGGGTGACATTACGAAGCTACAGTTAACAGATGAAATGTTGTCGTGGACAAAGCCCAAAATTTATCATATGCCAGACAAATTGACAGTGCGAGAGGTGAAGTAGGAATGGAGAAATATCAGTGGGTAATTCATGAGCGGTTAGGTTCAGAGCAGAGAGAAATCTCTTTAAGAACACTGATGCAGAAACAATGGCTATTACCAAAACGGTTTGTTCATTACCTACGAATTCGCCGCCAGGTATTAATTAACGATAAGTATGAGCCAATGGACACTATCGTTAAATCGGGAGATAAAATTACTCTTAACTTTATTGGGGATGAATTCCGTAATCCCACTAGTAATCGGTATGTACCGACTCCACATCCGTCATTAAAGGTGTTATTTGAGAATCGGGATTTGCTGGTGGTTGATAAGCCTCGTGGACAGAAAAGTCATCCCAATATGGCTGGAGAGTCGGGTACATTGATGAATGATGCCGCGGGCTATTTGGGTGGGCAAGCATATATGGTTCACCGTCTTGATCAGGAAACCAGTGGCACCATGATTGTGGCGAAAAATCCAGTTGTGGTGCCAATTTTGGATCGTTTGATGAGTGCTGGGTTACTTCATCGTGAATATCTTGCTTTAGTTGAAGGACAATTGAGTGGGATGGGTGAATGGAATTGGCCGATTGGTGACAGCGAAGTACCGTGGCAACGGCAGGTTAACGGCAGAAACGCCCAGAATGCCCAAACATTTTACCAAGTCTTAAAATCAACTTCAGAGTATTCGCTGGTAAAATTAACATTAGGAACAGGACGGACGCACCAATTACGTGTTCATTTAGCATATGCAGATCATCCAATTGTCGGCGATCCCATTTATAACCCTAATTCACTGGAGAAGATGCACCTACATGCAATTCGTCAGCAAATTATTTTGCCGTTTACTAACAAAAAACAAGTAATTATTGCACAACCCCCTCACTATTTTGAAGAAGATCTGTTAAAATATAAGCTAGAATAATTTAAAGGAGGACACTGATTGTCACTTTTACAAGAACTCTATGGTCCATTTTTTGATGCGAATAACTGGGCAACCGTTATTACGTCCGGTCAAGACTGGTTAATTATCCTTTCTTTAGCCCTAATCGAATGTATTTTGTCTGTTGATAATGCGATTGTGTTAGCTGCACAGACGCGGGTGCTCCCTTCCTTAAAGGAACAAGAAGAATCGCTCTTTTATGGAATTTGGGGTGCCTACCTCTTTCGGTTTATCGTTATTGGGATTGGAACATACTTAATTAACTTTTGGGAAATTAAAGTTCTAGGTTCTGTTTACCTGATGTATCTTGTTTACCGTTTCTTCCATTCAAAGGTCAAACCACAGAAAAAGAAGAAGCGGAAGACTCTATTAGAGCGGTTTGGTGGAGGCTTGAGCGGGCGACGATTATTCTGGTCGGTTGTTATCCAAATCGAGCTGATGGATATTGTCTTCTCCATTGATTCTGTTTTAGCATCTTTGGCCGTTTCAAATAATCCGGTGATCGTTCTGATCGGTGGTATTTTTGGGATTGCCTGCATGCGAGGGGTTGCTGAAGTGATTATGAAGTTAATGCAAAAAATTCCAGAATTGGAACCAATGGCGTATGTGTTAATCCTCATCATTTCTATTAAACTCTTTATCTCAATTCCAGCGATCGATATCGAAATTCCATCAAGCTGGTTCGGTCTCTTCGTTATCGCTGTATTTGCAGTTACGATGCTAATTCACTTTCTTCGTCGACCAAAAAATAAAGAGGAGTAACTATGATTGAAAACGTTACTGATCAAACTTTTGATGAGGAAACGGCAAAATCTCCCGTAACCATTGTTGACTTTTGGGCACCATGGTGTGGACCATGTAAAATGATGGCTCCCGCTTTGGAAAGCTTGGCGAAAAAATATGATGGTCAGGTGAAGTTTCTAAAGCTTAACGTGGATGAAAACAAAGAGATTGCTGACCGTTATAAAATCATGAGTATGCCAACATTAATTCTTTTGCGTGATGGTGTAGCCAAGGAAAAGGTAACTGGATTTTATCCAGAAGCCAAATTAGACCACTATATCCAGCGCAAATTAGCAGAAAATTAGTGAAAACAGGGAACA
Source organism: Lactobacillaceae bacterium 24-114 (assembly GCA_041225415.1). GTDB lineage: Bacteria > Bacillota > Bacilli > Lactobacillales > Lactobacillaceae > Limosilactobacillus. The sequence goes on along the minus strand of JBCLSJ010000001.1, from coordinate 55,103 downwards.
CCTATTGACGCTTTGAGGTGGTTCCCTGTTTTTGTATATTAACTAAGTTGCTCCACACCTATGCAGGCTGGAAGACATTCTTGAGCTGGCAAAAATTTACTCTTTAATACTTTTTAACCATATAGATTCTTTGGGTGAGGTTCGCCCTTAATTTCGTGTTTAACATGATTTAACATATCATCGATCATCTCGACAACATGGGGGTCGTCGAGATAGTAAAAAACTTGTGTCCCGTGTTTATGCCGACAAACAAGTTGGTATTGGTAGAGAATCCCCAGTTGCTTTGAAATGATTGGCTGAGCCAGACCTAAGTCCTTCACCATTGTACTGACATTGACCTCTTGATCTTGGTGGCGCAGGTAATAAAGGATCTTTACCCGGGTACTATTACTCAATACCTTGTAAATCTTAGTTGCTTCATCAATTAAATCAGAAAATTCTGTCAAAGTCGGCACTCCTTTTTTAGTAATTTAGGATTATTATACCAACACCTTGATGATATGACTAACCAAACCACTATCCCAGAAGACATAGAGACCAACACCAATGTAAATAACTTTCATTAGTGATTCGCTATATCGGTCCATGATATTTTTAACGGTTGGTAGGTTTCCAATTGCCTTGATTAGGAGGACAGCTACCACAGCCAATATAATGATGAAAAGGTTTGCCATTAAGAATTGACTGAAGTGCAAGTTGGTAAGAATAGGAAGGAAAATTGATAAATTACATCCAGCGCATACAGCAATGTAAGTGATAAAGGTAGTGAGAATTGGATTCTTTTTTGATAAATCGCTAACCTCCTCATCGTTATCATGAAGAGCCATATAGATTGGAAGAATCCCTAATATTCCCAATATCCACTCGGGAAGGAAGAGAGAAAGTATTTTACCTGCAAAGAAACTAGCTGCTAACAAAATGACAAGACCAATAGAGTAACCAATAATGACATCTTTGACGCGATACTTTCCGAGTAAAAATAGTAACATAACGAAGAAGTCGAGGTTAACACCGATAAACGTAATAAAGATTAACCACCAATTCATAATAATAGCTCCTTTAAAAATAGATATTCCAAATTCGATACATTATAATATATCGAATTTGGAATATTTTCAAGTACTAATCTTCAAAGTAGGAGTACAGCGACTTAGTAGTAAGTTTTTTCTTTTCTTCGGCGTTGAAGTCAGCCTTAATTTGTCCGTCTTTAAGAACAATTAACCTGTTGCCGTAAGTTAAGGCATCCTCCAGGTGGTGGGTGATCATCAAGGCTGTTAAATTATCGTTAGTAATTCGCTCATTGGTTGCATGCAAGAGGTTCAGACTGGTGTGGGGATCGAGGGCTGCCGTGTGTTCATCCAATAAGAGAATATCTGGTCGCTTAATTGTTGCCATCAAGAAACTCAAAGCCTGACGTTGACCACCGGAAAGGGCGCTCGTTGCGGTAGTCATTCGATTTTCTAAGCCATTATTCATGGTAGCCGCAAGTTCAGTAAAGTAAGCCATGTTTTGTTTTAACTTCCGTAGGACGAGGTGGCGTTTACTCCCACGTTTGGTTGCTAAAAGGAGGTTTTCGGCAACAGTCATCCGAGGGGCGGTTCCCAACTTGGGATCTTGGAAGACACGGGCGAGAAAACTGGTTCGCTGTTCTTCTGAACTATGAGTAATATCTTTGCCGTTGTGGAAAATATTTCCGCCATCTACTTGGAGATTGCCACCGATGACGTTAAAAAGGGTTGATTTACCAGCACCGTTAGTTCCGACAATTGTAATGAAGTCGCCGGGGTTAATTTTTAAATTAATCCCCCTTAAAATCTTGGCTTCATTACTGGTTCCCTTATTGACAATAGTAGTAACGTTTTTAAGCTCTAAAATTGGCTTACTCATGCGGGCGCACTCCTTTCAAAATTGGTCGACGAAGATGGAACAGGTTTTCTAATTGTGGCAACATCATGCAGATAGCAAGGACGATTGAAGAAATCAGGTTCAGGTCATTAGCGGAGAATCCTAATTGAAGGACAGATAACAAGATCAGCCGGTAAATAATCGACCCTAATGTCACGGCCACTAATCGTTGATTAAGGGTTAATTCACCAAAGGCAACTTCACCGATAATGATTGAAGCAAGGGCAATAACGATGGTTCCAATTCCCATGTTAACGTCTGCGTAGCCGTTGCTTTGAGCAACGAGAGCTCCACAAAGAGCAACCATCCCGTTAGAAATCATCAAACCTATGTTAATCATGGAGTCGGTGTGAATGCCTAGTGACTTTGCCATCGTGGGGTTGTCACCAGTAGCAATGAATGCTTGACCATAATCAGTGGCTAAAAAGACCATCATTAAGACAGTGATAACAATAATCACAATCAGGCCAACGGTAACGCTATCGAAGTATTGGGGAAGGCCTTGCACGAATGTTCCGTTGAAAAGAGTGGATTTACCCAAAAGGGAGATATTGGACTTTCCCATGATTCGAAGGTTAACAGAGTAGATCGCGGTCATTGTTAAAATTCCGGCTAATAAGCTCGGAATCTTCCCCTTAGTGTATAAGAGACCCGTAACTAAACCTGCCAGCATTCCGGCGATAATTGCAAGCAAAGTAGCGAGAAACGGGTTAACTCCGTGTGAAATAGCAGTGACAGCGGTGGCTGCTCCAAGAGGAAATGTCCCTTCAACTGTCATATCACAAAAGTCCAGAATTCTAAAAGTAAGATAGAGGCCAAGTCCAAGCAAAGCCCATAAGAGCCCTTGACCGATTGCTGAGACGACTAGATTCATTTGTAAACAACCCCCTTTGTTTCTGCTTCGTGTTTGAACTTGGCTGGAACTGTTAAACCAAGTTTCTTTGCCTGCTTAAGGTTAAGAACTGGCTCACCCTTAGTGACATACTCGATTGGCATGTTACCAATCTTTTTCCCTTTAAGAACCTTAACCACCATCTTGGCACTCATAACACCAAGTTGGTACTGGTTAACACTATAGGTAGCCACTCCGCCTTGTTTAACCATCGTGTCGGCAGCAGGGAAGATTGGTTTATTGGCGGCATTGGCATTCTTGACTAATGTTTGCATGGCGCTGGCAATGGTGTTATCAGTCGGGACAATCACTGCATCGACCTGACTCAGCATTTGCTGTGATACCTGGTTTAGATCATTACTGTTAGAAATGGAGTAAGCTTTCAATTTGATGTGCAGCTTCTTACATTCTTTAGCAATCTCCCTATAGCCAGTTACTCCAGAACTATCGCTTGAAGTATAGATGACTCCTAGTGTCTTTAAGTTAGGTAAAAATTGTTTAATTAGTTTTAGTTGTTGGCGAGCAGGTGCTAAATCCGAGATTCCACTAATGTTACCGCCAGGATGAGAATTACTCTTAACTAAGCCTGCCCCTTTAGGATTGGAAATTCCACCAAGGACGATTGGAGTTTTCGTGGTTGAGTTAGCAAGAGCTTGCGCAGCTGGGGTAGTAATTCCAAATAAGACGGTTGGATTCTGGTTTACCAAGCTGTTAGCCATCGTCTTCAGATTGCTTTGATCACCATTGGCATTTTCATAAACAATTTTGATGTTTTTACCGTTGTGATAACCTTCTTTAGCTAATTCATCCACAAAGCCCTTATAAATTTGATCTAGAGCTGGATGACGCATTAAAGTCAAAACCCCAACAGTTGGCGTTTTCTGTTTTACCAAACTACTATTTTCTTGGAAAAAGGCGATTCCAAGAAAGACAAACAAGATAATAATGAGTGCATACATTCGTTTCATTTATCGGACCTCCTTTAAAAATTAAAAAAGCGGGAACCACATACTTGGCTCCCACTCTTTTGCGCAAAAAGAAAAGCCTGCATGTGGTTATCCATGCAGACTGAATCAATGATTAACCCTCAGCCGGCACAGATGCAATCTGAAACACAGGTCGCATCCATGACGGAGCAACCCGAACTACCGGCTTTGCCAACGATTATTTACATGGTTGAGTTGAGTGTTAGTCATTAATCTATTCTCCCGTTCTTTTAAGATTGCTTATAGTTTATCTAAGAGGATACGGTCTGTCAAGAATAAAAATGAGAATGTTTTAATTTTACTATTAGAATCGCCATTTGTATGGGAGTAGCGGGATATGTTACTATATTATGCAGTTTTTAAATTATAAAGTAAGGAGGAGAAAAATGGCAGTCCTAGAAGTCAATGGGCTTACAATGAGCTATGCGGATAAACAATTATATAATGACGCAAGCTTCCAACTTGAAAACCATGAACACATGGGGATAGTGGGGCAAAACGGTGCGGGGAAGAGTACGTTAATTAAGATCCTTATCGGGAAAGTACTTCCAGTAGCTGGCTCAGTTAAGTGGGCGAAAAATATTAAAATCGGCTACCTGGACCAGTACGTTGATATTCCAACTGGGATGACATTAATCGAATTTCTTCACACTGCTTTTGCGGACTTATATGCAATTAATGACCGGATGAATAAGTTATACGCCGATTACGCGGAAACAGCTGATGAAGAACTTCTGACAAAGGCAGGTCGCCTGCAAGAAGAACTAGATGCCCATAACTTTTACGAAATTGAGACTGAAATTCAACGGGTAATGAATGGCTTAGGGTTGACGGATATTGGAGAAGACCATGTTGTTTCTGAGATGAGTGGGGGTCAACGCTCTAAGATCATTTTAGCTAAGATGTTATTGGAAAAGCCGGACGTGATTCTGCTGGACGAACCGACAAACTATTTGGACACATCCCACATTGAGTGGTTAATCGAGTATTTAAATGGTTTTGATGGTGCCGCAATGATTATTTCTCATGATTATGACTTCTTAGAACAAGTGACCAACACGATTTGTGATGTATCATTTGGTAAGATTACCAAGTATCGGGGAAGTTTTGAACAAGCCATGCGGCAAAAAGAAGAGCGCAAGGAGGTTCAAGAACGGGAATACGAAAAGCAACAGGTAGTAATTGAAAAGGCAGAGCGATTTATCAGAAAAAACAAAGCTGGTTCTAAGTCCACAATGGCCAAGTCACGGGAAAAGATGCTTGCCAGGATGAAGCGGATTGATCCTCCAGCGGATAACTTAAAGGCAACATTCAAGTTCCCTTATGAAAATACCGGATCGGCCAATGCATTGCGAGTTGAGCAACTGTCTGTGGGTTACAGTCATCCACTATTAGCTCCAGTAACTTTTTCCATGAGCATGGGAGAAAAGTTGCTCTTTACCGGTTTTAACGGGGTTGGAAAATCAACGTTGATTAAGTCGATACTAAAAAAGATCCCGGCATTAGGGGGAAGAGCGAACTTTTCACCATCAGCTAAAATAAACTATTTTGACCAGGATTTGGAGTGGGATGACCCATCATTAACTCCACTGCAGACTATTCAAAATATGTTTCCAACGATGCAACCACGCACCATTCGAACAAAGCTTGCCAGGGCTGGAATCAATGCGGCCAACACAATGAAGCCGCTTCAACAGCTATCCGGTGGTGAACAGACTAAGGTTAAACTGGCTATTTTGGAATTAACTCCATGCAATTTCTTGATTATGGACGAACCAACGAACCACTTGGATGATGAAACAAAAGAGGGGTTAAAAAAAGCCCTGCAAGATTTCCCGGGAAATTTAATTTTGGTTAGTCACGAGCAAAGTTTTTACCAGGGATGGCTAGATAAAACTTTGAATGTAGAAAAGCTTAGTTTGAAGTAAAAAGTGTGAGACAATCATTATAAATGGAGGAGTTACCTATGCATTACTCAATTTCAGAAATCATTGTCTTATTTTTTACCTATTCAGTAATTGGTTGGTTGTGGGAAACCTTCTATTGCTCGATTAAGGACCACCACTTTGCCTATCGTGGCTTCTTATTCGGACCGTATTGTCCAGTGTATGGTTTTGCAATTACGACCATCCTCATTACTAGTGAACCAGTTCGCCACAACATTGTCTTATTATTTGTGGTTGGCTTCTTTGTGGCTAGTATCTTTGAGTACGTGGCTAGCTTGTTCCTAGAAAAATTTTTCCATATGAAACTGTGGGACTATTCAAAATTAAAAGGAAATATTCAAGGACGAGTTGCTCCGGAGATTTCACTGTTTTGGGGGATTGGTGTTGTTATCCTTGTGCGCTATGTTCAACCATTTGTCCAAAAACTGATTAATTGGGAAGAAGCGAAAACACATGGCTTGCTCGCACTGCTTATTGTTTTAGTGATGGGAACTGATACAATTGTTACGATGATTAGCGTTGAACATTTCCACATCTCAACCAAGCAGTGGGATGAGCGTCTTAACCAATACATTGATAACTTAAATGAACGCATGAAAACGGCTTCACCAGAAGATCGTTTACATTTGAAGCAAAAGCTAGATGACTGGCGGACTGATTTTAGTAAAAAGCTAGCACAGGAGGAAGGAAAGCACCTGTCCTTAAATCAACGGCGATTGGTTAAGAACTTCCCGAAATTAAAGATAACTGACAGTAAACACTTTAACGAGATTAAAAAACGTATGCTTAATAAAAAAGAAGAGTAAGACTTCTCGCGCTCTTGTCCAAGATTGTTTATAATGAATGAGAAAGACTTATTCATTGCATGATAAGAGGTAGTATCAATGAAAAAACAAACAAAGGTTATAACAGGGGTTACAATTTTATTTTTAGTTGTCATATTTGCAATTTGTGGTGCCACAATTATGAACAGTCCATTGTCCGGTCTCCCACGTGAGATTCACCCCACAACAATGACAGTTAAAGAGTTCGTAAAGGAGATTGCTCCGGCTGCTCAACGGGAGCAAAAGAAATATGGAATTCCAGCAAGTATCACGATTGCCCAAGCTGGTTTGGAATCACAATGGGGTAATAGCCGTCTAGGAAACAAGTACAATAACTTGTTTGGGATGAAAGCAACAAAAGGTGAAGATAAGGTGCGGATGTACACGATTGAAACCATTAACGGCAAGCGTCATTACATTCCACAATACTTCGCCGTTTACCAAACCTGGAATGATTCCATTAAGGCTCATACCAATATCATTGTGAATGGAACTGCCGATAACCACCACCGATTTGATGGGGTACGAACCAAGACGGATTACAAGACGGCAGCCCGCGAATTACAAGAAAATGGATATGCGACGGATCCTTATTATGCGGCAAAGTTGATCTATGCAATTCAAAAGTTTGATTTGGCTAAATATGATAAGTAGATAAGTCAGAAACTAAACTCCTCGAGACCTGTATAACTAGTGGAGAAAGATTTAGCTTTGGCGTAAACTGTTCTTTGTTCGAATATATAACATGTATAACAAATAAAGTCTCCTCACAATTCGGATCCTATCCGCTTGGGGGAGACTTTATTTGTTATAACTTAATTAATCTAATTCAGTTTCATTAACACTAACTCGATTGTGACGGAACCAATGAACCAGCAAGCCAAGAACAAGACCGACAACAGCTGGAACTACCCATGATAAGCCCATGGAAGCAAGTGGGAGCATGTTACGAACACTAGCTACCCAGAGGCCAAAGGAGCTTTGGCTGACAACTGGAGGAAAGGCAACAATCATATCGCCAAGGGCAGGAACAACAGTAAGTAATACAACAAAGAAGTAAACAACACCGTCGCGATTGAAGAGCGGAGAAGTAACAGAGAGGATGATCAATACCATTGAAAGTGGGTATAAGAACATCAACATTGGAGTAGACCAAGCGATGATTTGGTCTAAACCAAAGTTAGCGGTTAAGAATGAAGCCAAGCAGCTTAGAGCTAACCAAGTATGGTAGCTAACCTTAGGGAAGTGTTTGTGGAAATCTTGGGCAAATGCAGCAACCAAACCGACTGCAGTAGTTAAACAAGTAACAGTTAGTAAGAATGCTAAGACAACTTGACCAAAGACACCGGCATAAGCATTAACCAATTGATTAAAGGCAACGCCACCATCTGCAGAAACTTTGAAACGACCAAGGGACATAGCACCTAATACGATGAGGAGAAGGTAGATAACGGCGATGGCGCCCATTGCAAGGACTCCGGATTTAGTAACAACTTTGGAGACAGCACTTGGACGACGGACTCCCATTCCTTTAACAGCAGTAACAACAGTGACCCCAAAGGCTAGCCCGGCTAATGCGTCCATTGTGTTATAGCCTTCAAGGAAACCATTAGTTACAGCAGCGTGAACGTAATTGCTGGTAACGGGTGCAGAAGCGGGATTACCAAGTGGATTAGCAAAGGCAACGACAAAGACTAGGAATAAGAGAGCAAGGAAAACGGGATTAAGAACCTTACCAACATTTGAAAGGATATCGTTTTCTTTATAGGAGAAGGCAAAAGCAGCAGCAAAGAAAAGGGCGGAAAATAAGAGAAGAGCCCAGCCTTGATAAGCTTTAGGGACGAATGGTTCAACACCAACCGTAAAGGAAACGGTGGCAGTCCGTGGTGTCCCAAATAAAGGACCGATAGTCGCATGGATCAATACCATGAAGACGAGGGCGAAAACGGCACCGAGGGGACGACCGACATCATAAACCCCTTCAGCTCGGGTAACCGCAATGGCAAGAACTGAAAGTAAAGGTAGTAAGACCCCAGTAACCAAGAAACCGACAGCGGCGGGACCCCAGTTAGCACCAGCGAGTTGACCGAGGTGAAGCGGGAAAATCAAGTTACCGGCACCGAAGAATAGTCCGAATAATAGAGAAGCGACTACCAGATATTGTTTAAATGAGAGTCGTTTTGTAGTTAAATCCTGCATAAGTAATTTCCTCCTTGGATAATAAATAGAAATAATTGCTACAATCCCAATAAAAAAGTCCCTTAACCAACCGAAATTGGTTAAGGGACGCCTGAGCGTGGTACCACCCTATCTTCGTACTCTCATCACTGACAGTACCTTCACGTGCAGTTCATAAAGATGAACGATACGTTGACACGATAATGGGTGTTACCATCAAGCCTTACTATGGATTAAGGCTTGAACTCGAAAGTGATTTTCACTTACCATTAAATCTTATCTCCTTACACCTGACGAGACTCGCTGAAAGTAAATGGTAACTTACTCTTCTTTCTCATTGCGATCGAATAATTAAATTGTTGTTATTTATTCTAATTAATTTCTCATAAAAGTCAAGGGGAATTTTAAAATTTATTTTTTCTGGTACTTATCCATTAATTCGCTGCTGATTGCATAGGCTGGATCACCATTGAGAGCACGGGCAATGGCACGTTCAACAGCGACATTGGTTGTCGTATTAGCAATTGCTAAAGGTTTCTCATAACGTTTAGCGTGGTGGTTAGCGAGCTGGCTAATGCGGTGGTGAATTTTATCAATCCCGACAACGATAAAGTCTGCCTCACGAATTTCCCGCTTCATCTTGCTGCTAGAAACCTTATCTTCCATTGAAGCGTCGAGGAAGTGGGAAATACCATGGTGCTTATCAATCACACCCTTTAAATCATTAGAATGTTCCCGGTCCCCGCTGATGACTAAGACAATTCGTTGCTTGAGGTCATAGTCTAGTTTAGCCTCATAATTATGCCGAGTGTGAGTAACTTTTTTGACTTTTTTCGGCTTCTTTGGTTGTTTAACAGTATCAAAGTCCCCTTTTTCGTGAATCCAGCGAATGGAACCTTGTTTAGCGTCATTCAGGCCGTTTCCACGGTTGAAGTAAGCAAAATCAATCACCATGCCAGCACGAAGATTACGACTAGGATACTTAAATGGATCAATAACAATCGTATTAGCTGTTCCTTTATCAAGAATAGAATTTTTTTGAATAGTAGAGCTGATTTGCAAAACATCGGATCCGGGAACTTTTGTCAACTCGGCGTATTCAATCACCTCAATATCTTCTGGGGCATAATTATCAAGGTGATTAGCGGTGACGCGTCGAATAACGGGGAGACCACGAACAGTTTGATTTGGATCTAGCTCAACAATATCCCCATCGTTCAGTTGAAAGGGAAGGGAGTGGAGCAGGTTTTCATTGTAGTAGCGATGATTAATCTCAGCCCCACTTAGTTTTCGATGGACCAGGTAGTAGTTATCAGCGGCCAATTGTTCCTCTTGAGAAACAGTTTCTACCAAGATTGGCTGCTTTTGCGTTTGAATTTGGGAAGCCTTTTCGTTGTTAGCACTGATTTTAGTCGGACGCTTTGGTCGGGTAACTGTGTTTGGCTTAATAGGACTTGATGGCTCAGTTGGGGAGTCATTTTCAACCGGTGCATCATAATGGTTTAAAATTTTTACAATCGTGGTTAGGTTTTGTAGGGTTTGTCGTAAACTTTCTTGACTTGAATCAGTATTTTTTAATAACTCGATTAAGTCATTTCGGTAGTCATATATTTTCATATTGAGCATCCTTTCTAAATACTTACTAATAATAATTATACTAAGAAGTTTGAATCGTGTCAGGACACTACCAGTTCTTTCTTGTATAATTAACAGTATTAACAACGAAAAAGGGGATAAAAATGGCTAAGCAGTTAATTAAGATTTTTTCGCATAATGACTTAGATGGGTTTGGGGCACCCCTCTTGCTTGAAGCAGTTCAAGATAAGATATTCCCAGATTATGAGATTGACCTCACTAATTGTGGTGCTGGACGAATTGATGACGAATTCGCTAAATGGCTTCAAAGCACAGAATCCAACAGGGCTACTGATGTCTACATAATGGATATGACGCCAGACAGCGACTACACCTTTAAGCAACTAAACGAGAATTTTGCTAATCACTGGTTGGTATTTGACCATCACGAGTCAGAAGAAGAATTACGGCAACGTTATTCAGACAATAGCATTACCGCTACTAATAGTAATGTCAACCCAAGTGCTACGAGTCTGGTTTGGGATTGGATCAAACGTCAGCCTGAATTTAAAGAAGTCGAAGCAGCAGAGCGTGATAAGTTGGCCTACTTAGTTGAACTGATTCGGGCATATGACACCTGGGATTGGCAAAATGATCCTGGTATGAGTGAGCAGGAGAAGACCGATGCAGACAATCTAGACCAGCTTTTCTGGTTTTACCCATTAAATGATTCAGCTGACTTTGTGCACGATGTTTTTGCTGCAGGTTGGGAAGAATACGCAAAACAAAATAGTCTCCTGATCAAGACGCTTAATGAGCGACGAGCTAAGTATTTGGAACACCACTTAAAGGATGTTTTGATCACTAAGATTGATGGTCATCAATTGGGAATCGTTTATGCAGATGACTACAAGTCTGAGGTGGCCCATGAATTACTTAATCAAAATCCATCGGTTGAGGCGGCCTTAGTGATTAGTCCCGTGAGTGTTTCCCTCCGGAGCAACGGTAAAATGGACGTTGCTAAGTTCGCAGAAAAATACTTTAACGGAGGGGGACATGCTGATGCCGCTGGTGGTCGTTTAGAAATTAACCCGGTTGAGGTTGGTGAGCAAGCAGTTGCGGATCATTTGGCTGAAAAAATTAAGAATAGTAAGGAAAGTAAAGAAACAACTGATGGCGGAACTTTGGCTGATAACCTAGATCCAGCAATTGCGGAAAAGATGGCGCAGTTGTTTAAGAAATAGAAGTTAGAGATTTGATGAGATTAGGTTATTGTAATATTTAGAACTAAATGAGGCTGGTGAAAATACTTTTGTATTTTCACCAGCCTCATTGATGTCCTGCACCACTTCTTGAATGTTATTTTTCCGCTAAATATTTAATAGGTCCTCTGGTTTCTCTAATAGAAAATCCGCATCCCTAATCTTATCAGGTTGGGATGAACCATAGAGAGCACCAGCGAATTTGATGCCAGCATTATGGGCGGCCTTCATGTCGTTAATGGTATCACCAACATAGACAGAGGATTCTGGACTAGCGCTTAATTTTTCCATAGCCAACAAGATGGGGTCTGGATCAGGCTTATGCTTGCTTGTCATTTTTTCGGTCACCACAGCATCAAAATATTTTGTCCAATCATATTCACGGGCAAAGTGCTCATCGTAGTCCTCTTGAGCCCTGGAAGTAGCGATGGCTAATTTTGTATCCGAACGACTAGCTAAGCCAGTGACCATTTTGAGAATACCTGGAAACACCGTTACGGAGTCTTCACGTTCAAAGGAAAGTTCTCGCCATTCGTCAACCATTTCAGGGATATCTTCTTCTTTAACATGTGCCAAACGGAGAGAATCTTCTCCAGTGATCCCAAATAATTCCCGCTTTAAGGAATCCTCTTGTTCTGCTGGAACGTGATAATTATGCTTTTCCATGATTTCAATCATTGCTGGCATGTATTTCTCAAAAGTGTTGATCAATGTACCATCAATATCAAAAATAAAGTTAGTAATTTGGTGTGACATAAAGTTAACCTCTCAATCCTAATCTACTTCCCATTGTATAACACTTTACGGAGTATGTGGAAGAAAAATGATAAGGCTTACATTGGTAGAGAGTTACTTGTTAAAAGTATCGTTTTCTACTTCCCGGATAAAGTCAGCCAGGTGGCGGTAGTAAACATCAGGATTATCAACCATGTGGTGGTGGCCACCCTCTGGAGTAGTAACAAACTTAGAATTAGGAATTAATTCAGCCATCTTCTTTCCGGTGGTTAGAGGCATACTTTCGTGGTCACCGAATGTGATCAAAGTAGGTACCTTGATTTTTGCTAATTGGTCACGGAAATGCCAGTCCTTGAGTTTCCCGGTGATGACAAATTCATTATTACCTTGGAAAGCGTTGTACACGGCATCCCCACCAAGATCCTTGAGGTGGTATAGCTTAGAAGGCTGCTTACGATCGATGTAGTTCTCGTTCATCACTTGAACGTATTCTTGATACTTAGGGTTTGAATAGTCGTTATTGGCTTCACATTCACGCATGAACTCAACAGCTTCCTTTGGCAATGTTTTTTCCCGAAGCGCATTGATGTTATCAACGTATTCGTCAATTTCGTCTACCATTGAGGAAATAATGGCGCCCTTGAGGTGTTGCCCATACTTAACAGCATATTCTTGTACCAAAAGGCCACCCCAGCTTTGACCGATTAAGTAGAAGTTATCAAGGGCTAATTTTTCCCGAACTTCGTCTACTTCATCTAAGAAATATTCATAGGTTAAGTACTTCTTGGCGATTTCTGGGTCACTATAATCTGGTTGGTCAGAGTACAAGGAACCGAGTTGGTCGTACATTGTAACTTGGACGTTTAGTCCTTGCTTTTTTAAGTGTTCAGCGGCATCTTCCCAGTATTCGTGGTTACCACCGGGGCCGCCATGAAGTGCTAGGAGATGAATGTCACCTTCACCTTGAGTGTTTGTCCAGAGGTGGTAGCCGTTATCCAGAGTGATAATCTTTGTTCCATTTTTCATTTTTCATTCTCTCCTTTATGCAATGTATGTGTAACAGTGTAGCACAAACTTTAGTTAGGAGAATGGCTAAAACTATAATTTAGTGATTGTAGGGATGAAAAGAGACCCGGAATTATCCTGAATGCTATAGGTGATTGCTTCATTTCCACGTAAAGTAGCAGCAAAATCTGTACTGTAAATAATGAGGGCCAATTGGTGCCCGGCTTTAAGCTGGTGGAAGATTGGCTGAAGGCAGAAGTGTAAGGAAACAAATTCGTTCGCAGCTAATGGGTCAACTTGGCGACTGTTGACACGATTTTGTAGATTAATGTGGCCAGATGAAATGACCTTGAAGCTGCTTTTTTCCTTTTGCAACTCAAACTCCCGCAGATCATCGGTGGCCCAGTGAAAACCAAGTTCGAGGCCACTACGATTCAAGATCGTTGGCGAAACCTTTAGGCGATGGTCGTCCCCTAAATCAACTAATTGCGCGCTAATTAGACCATGATCAACAGATGAAGAAACTGTTAATGATACTTTAGGAGTCCCCCGTAGTAAGAAATCATCTTTAGTTGGTAGGGTTTTCAGTTGGTAGCTGAAAGTGCCTTTGTCCTTAGTAAGGGCTACTTGCCACTTGTCGGTATCCTTGCACCAAGTCTTAAATGTTTCTTCGTCTTGGTGATCATTAAATGAAATGGTGGCTGTTGAACTCGTAGATTGCTTAGTTAAGTGACCCTGGTCAAAATGGAGTTTTTCTTCATTACCGTTTTCCCAACTTGTATAGGTATTCCATTCTTCAGCTTTGGCATTATTCTGCACCAGCAGATCAGGCAAAATATCATCAGCGTTATTATGCTGCCCCCAAAGTTTGTTTGCGAGCCACAGGTTGACCATTTCAGAAAAGTCAAGTGATTGGAAAGCGTTGATGTAAATGTGCTGCCCTTGATGGAGGATGAGCTTGCTAGTAATGGGTAGGGATTGAAGTCCATCGTAAAGAGCCTTCACATTGCTAACCCGAACATTGGTGTCGTTTAAACCGTGCACCATCATGACATCGGCCTGGATGTCTTTAATCGCCGGGCGATAATTACGGACTGCCCAGAAATCATTATAGTTCCCCGTTTTCCTATCCATTGCTGCTACGAGTCCCTTGATATAGCGATCATTAGTTGGCTTAATTCGTTGATAATCTGCCGGGCGTTTGGTTCGACTGAAGGTTTCATCTGCTAAGACATCAGCATCTTCACCCTGAAAGCCACCTGGTGCCCGCACAAGGCCATTTTCTCGGTAGTAGTCATACCAGCTAGAAATGGCCGCTTCACTAATGATGGCCTTTAAGCCGGGAACACCAGTCGTGGCGACAGCTGTTGCTAGGGTACCAAGGTAAGAACGACCGGTCATCGCAATATTGCCATTGCACCACCAAGCCTTGATTTGGATGCCGCTGTGTCGGTCAGTAAAGGCAATTCGGTCGCCATGAAGCCATTCAACAACTGCTTTCATTGAATTTGTTTGTTCAGGTGAGCCACAAGTTTGAAGGCCGTCAGAATCTTTTGTCCCAATGCCAGCAGAATAAACCACGGCGTATCCACGCGCCGCTAGATAATTATTAAGGGTATAAGTCGGAGTACTGCTGAATGTTTCGGTAGCGGTTTTGCTTTCGCCATTGATTTTCTGGTGTGAAAACTCTTTTGGAAAAGTTGGTTCAGCAACGGCTGGTGCAGTCTCCTTATGGCGCAGGGGACGGTTAACATCATGAGTTACCTTTTCACCCCATTCATCATTTGTTCCCTGATTGTAAGGACTAGCGGTAAAGATAACGGGAACTTTTAATCCAGCATTTGTGTCAGCTGGGCGCATAATTTCAGCCTTTACTAGGTCAGCTTGACCATCATAATCTGTGTCCATATCCGTTTCGATATAAATGACTTCCCGGATGAATTTGGTTGAATCAAAAGAAGCAATTGGTTTACCGTTAAAGAAGAGAGGCTTATCCTTGGCAGGTAAGTCGTAGGTCCAAGTTAAAAAGCCTTGACTCGTTAACTGATCTAGGAAAATTTGTCCGTTTTTGCCCCGAGTATTTAGGAGAAGGTAAAATGCACTCAAGACATCATTACTTGACCAATTTTTGGTCTCAAGAATCGGTAGACCGATCTTTTTCCAAATTTTAACCGGCTTAGTCAAATCAAAGTCAATCCCAGGCTCGAATCCTAAAAGTTGAAGAGCGACTAAGTAAAAGACGTCAGTGGTCAATGGCTGATTTTCTTTGATCCAATCATCAATTGCTAATTTTGGTGTTGCGAGCAAATCGTGTAACCATTGTTTAACCGCAATTTCTTCCTCACTTGACGTGTAGATCCTAGTGAGAAAGGTAAGCCACAATTGGGTTGAATCGAATCGTGACAGCTCATCATCTTTTAATAATCCAAGCATGGATAATTCTTTTTCCTGTTCTTCCGGAGAACTTGGAAGAATACTAAATTGGTTAATATGCATTGAAGGAAACCTCCTATTTAATCGAAATACTGAAAAATGCGGAACTTTCTCTTATTATCTCACAAAAAATGTTACGCCATTGTAACCCATAATAAAATTGTTTAAGGGTATAATTAATAAGCTATATGCGGTACGTAGAATGATGAGGAAGTATGATAATGGCAAAGAATATCTTAGAATTTAAGAACGTAGGTAAGAAATACGATGATAACATTGTGTTGCGGGATATCAATTTTACGATTGAAAGTGGCAAGTTTTATACTTTGTTGGGACCTTCTGGCTCAGGGAAAACAACAATTTTACGGATCATCGCAGGTTTTGATCAAGCAAGTAGCGGGGATGTTCTTTTTGAAGGTCAGCGAATTAATGATATGCCAGCCAATAAACGCCAAGTAAATACGGTTTTCCAGGACTATGCCCTTTTTCCTCACATGAATGTGGGCGAAAATGTTGCTTTTGGTCTGCAAATTAAAGGGGTAAAGGCAGATATAATCAAGCAACGCGTAAAAGAGGCTCTGCACTTGGTACGGCTTGACGGCTATGCTAATCGTGACATTACTGCTATGTCGGGCGGGCAACGACAACGAGTAGCTATTGCGCGAGCCATTGTTAACCGGCCGAAAGTCCTTCTCTTAGACGAAGCCCTTTCGGCTCTAGATCATAAGTTACGGGTGGACATGCAACGGGAATTGCGTCAGTTACAACGACAATTAGGAATTACCTTTATCTTTGTTACTCATGACCAAGAAGAGGCCTTAGCCATGAGCGACCAGATTATGATTATCAATGATGGCAAGATCCAACAGACGGGAACTCCAGTTGATATTTATGATGAACCACTAAACCATTTTGTCGCTGACTTTATCGGAGAAAGCAACATCATCCCTGGTGTTATGAAAAAAGATTACTTAGTTAACTTTGATGGACAAGATTTTGAATGTGTCGATGCAGGGATGAAGCCTAACGAAAAGGTTGAGGTGGTGATTCGGCCAGAAGATTTGGATATCACAACCGTTGAGCAAGGTAAATTAAAAGTGACTGTCGACACTCAACTCTTCCGGGGGGTTGATTATCAGATTACCGCCCACGACCAGAGAAATCACGAGTGGACAATCAATTCCATTCATAAGACAACGGTGGGTGCAGAAGTGGGCTTAACCTTTGATCCCGAAGATATTCATGTTATGCGCTACAATGAGTCGGAAGAGGACTTTGATGCCCGCTTAGATAGTTATGAGGAGGATGAATAATGCGACAGAAGGCAGCTTTTATCATCCCTTACGCGTTATGGATCATTCTCTTTGTCATTTCGCCACTAGTACTAATCTTTTACCAATCATTTTTTGACATCAATGGGCACCTTACCCTTGCTAATTACCACGAATATTTGACATCTGCCACTTACCTCAAGATGACCTTGAATTCGGTTTGGTACGCTTTTTTGATTACTGTGGTTACGCTGGCCATTAGCTATCCGACTGCTTACATCTTGACCCGACTGCAAAACCGACAATTTTGGTTGCTGCTTATCATTTTGCCGACTTGGATTAATCTCTTGCTCAAGACCTATGCCTTTATCGGCTTGTTTTCCCGATCCGGATCGATTAACCAATTTTTGATGTTCATGGGACTCGGCAGCCACCAATTGCTCTTTACAGATGCCAGTTTTATGTTTGTGGCTGCGTACATTGAAATTCCATTCATGGTGTTGCCAATCTTTAACGCCTTAATTGAAATCAATCCATCACTCCTAAATGCCAGCAAAGACCTAGGAGCGACTCCATGGCAAACATTTCGGCGGATTGTTTTGCCCTTATCAATGCCTGGAGTTAAAGCTGGGGTACAAGCAGTCTTTATTCCATCTCTATCTCTCTTTATGATTACCCGTTTAATTGGGGGTAACCGAGTGATTACATTAGGAACGGCCATTGAAGAGCATTTTTTAACAACTCAAAATTGGGGGATGGGTTCTACAATTGGGGTCGTCCTCATCATTGCTATGTTCCTCGTAATGTTTATTACGGGAGACAAGAATAAGAAGGGAGGAAATCTATAGTGAAAGGAAAGATTTCCTGGTCAAATATTTATTTGGCCTTTGTCTTTATCGTTCTTTATGCGCCAATTGTTTACTTAATGGTTTTCTCCTTTAGCTCAGGCAAAACGATGGAACATTATTCAGGCTTTTCGCTTCAGCATTATAGAGAACTGTTTGCTGATAGTCGGATGATTACAATCGTAATTAATACCCTCTTGGTAGCAGTTTTAGCCTCGTTAATCGCCACAATTATTGGAACAATGGGAGCGTTAGCAATTAAAGAAACACGTGGTCCCTGGCGAAACAGTCTTTTGTCCTTGAATAACGTTTTGATGGTTTCACCCGATGTTATTATTGGTGCTAGTTTTTTAATCTTTTTTACTGTTCTTGGTGTACAGCTAGGATTTGTTTCTGTTGTGCTTAGCCATATTGCTTTTTGCATCCCTATTGTTGTTTTGATGGTATTGCCCAAATTAAATGAGTTGTCGCCAACGTTGCTTGATGCCGCCTATGACCTGGGAGCAACGAGATGGCAGGCACTTTCTCGAGTAATATTACCTGCTATTGCGCCTGGAATTATGGCTGGATTTTTCATGGCCTTGACTTACTCCTTAGACGACTTTGCTGTTACCTTCTTCGTTACTGGTAACGGCTTCTCGACCCTTTCAGTAGAAATCTATTCACGGGCACGCCAAGGGGTTAGTCTGGAAATTAACGCTCTTTCTACTTTGATGTTTATTGTTTCATTAGGTTTAGTGATTGGCTATTACTTTATTAGCAAGCATGCCGGACGTCATCAACGGATTGTAGCGGTTAAGGAAGGGGATGCCCAATGAAAAAAATTTGGAGTGCATTCTTTGGTATTATTATTCTATGCTTGATCCTCGCGGGTGGTGATTACTTACTGAATCGAAATACCAGTAGTAGCGGAAATAAGACATTAACTATTTATAATTGGGGAGATTACATTGACCCGGCATTGTTGACTAAATTCGAAAAACAGACGGGTTACAAGGTGGATTATGAAACCTTTGATAGCAATGAGTCAATGCTGACGAAAATTCGCCAGGGCGGTACTAACTATGATGTAGTGATTCCAAGTGAATATACAGTTCAGCGAATGAAAAAAGAACAATTGCTAGAACCACTTAACCAGAAGAAACTGTCTAATTTAAAATACATTGACCCTCAATTTTTAAACCGAGATTATGACCCAGGAAATAAATACTCCGTTCCGTATTTCTGGGGAACGTTGGGAATTATTTATAATGACCAAAAGATTTCTGCCAAGGATGTGCAACACTGGAAGCAATTGTGGAATCCGCGCCTTAAAAATAACTTATTATTAATTGATAGCGCTCGGGACGTCTTTGCCATGGCTTTGATTGTTCAGGGAAATTCAGTAAATACGACCAACTATTCGCAACTAAAGAGTGCCCAGAGCTTGTTGAAAAAGTTAGCACCAAATGTTAAAGCAATCATTGCGGATGAGATGAAGATGTACATGGAGCAAGACGAGGCTGCTGTTGGGGTGACCTATTCGGGGGATGCCCGAGAAATGATGAGCGTTAACCATCATCTGCATTACGTTGTTCCAAGTGAAGGGAGCAATATTTGGTTTGATAGTATGGTCATTCCAAAGAGTGCCAGGAATAAGGAAGGGGCTTATAAGTTTATTAATTTTATGCTCCAGCCGGAGAATGCAGCTCAAAATGCTAAATATGTGGGATATGCAACCCCTAATTGGGCAGCCAAAAAGAAGTTGCCAAAATCAATTACTAATGACAAACAATTTTACCCACCGGCCTCGACGATGAAGCACCTCCAGGTTTATAAGGACTTGCCGCGGAAGGTGTTGGGTGAGTATAACGATCTTTTCTTAGAGTTTAAGATGTTTAAAAAATAATTAAGCTGGAAATTTATCATTATGTCAGAGGTTAGGTTAAGGATGCCATAACGCTAGTCTATATTAGTTTTCTGATGTACTGTTAAAAACTAAAACTAGGAAGTTGGGAAATAACAAATTTGCAAGGCGGTGGGCTAATGATAGAACGATGGTTAGCGAGGAACGAGTTGATTATCGTTCGGACTTAGATTCGAGCCTTGCGGTTACGACGCAAAGCTAGCCTTCTAGGTTTCCCACGATTAGACTCTGTAGCATTCGAAAATAAAAAGAGGTCGGCGAAAATACAAAGTATTTTCCCGACCTCTAGTTATTTAAAATACTTAACTACTTAATGCATCCGCTTTTGATCCATTCGCTTGATTGCGTAGAAGATTGGCAAACCAACAATAACGATTCCAACAAAGAGGAGCACACCGGCAGGGTCATTGAAGACTTCGCTGACGAGGACAAAAATTCCACCGGCAATGGCAATAATAGGAACAAGGGGGTACAGAGGCGTACTAAATGGACGAGGCCCCTTGTTTTGCCGACGAAGGATGAAGATACCGAAGAAAGCTAAGAGGTAGAAGCAATAAACGGTGAAGACACACAAGTCCGAAAGGTGGTCGGGGTCAAAGAAGAACATCATAACCGCAGCTAAGATAACGATGAATAATGTTGCAACTACAGGCGACTTACCTTTTGGTGTGATATACGATAAGAACCGTGAGAAGGGAAGGTCACCACGCCGAGCCATTGCGTAAACGATCCGAGGAAAGGTAATCATTTTCCCGTTCAATGTCCCCATCATTGAGATAATAATCCCAGCAGAGAGGAGTTTTCCACCAATGTTTCCAAAGGCTTTTGTAGCAAGATAGGAAGTTGCATTTTCGCCGAGACGGTGAATTGTGTTGGCTGGCAAGAACTTCAAAATACCAATAGTGATTAAGGTATAAATAACAAGAACAGCAGTAATACCAAGGATAATTGCTTTTGGTAATAGTTTTTGAGGGTTCTTCATTTCACCACCCAAGTTCGCAATCAAAATCCACCCATCATAACCAAATAAAGTAGCCAAAACAGCAACACCAAAGCCACCAGCTTGGTGTTGAATTTCAGTAACAGTTTGACCAAAAGCGTGTTCATTACCGAAGAAGAGACCAAAAATAATGATGGCAGCGATAGGGATTAACTTACCTGCAGTGGTAATAATTGCAAATATGGCCCCTACCTTGTTTTCAAATAAGTTCATAATGCCGATTGCAAGAACAGTAACGACTGCTAAGGGAATCCGCCATTCGGTTCCAAGGCCGAAGAAGTTTGCCATCAAAATACTCATAAATCCGGCAACAGAAGCGATAATTGCAGGACCGTAAACAATGACCTGCATCCATCCGGCAAGGAAACCAAGGATTCGTCCATAAAGATTTTCAATGTAGACGTAAAGCCCCCCAGTGTAAGGCATTTGCGCCCCGATTTCTGCGACAGTTAAACCTCCAGTTAGGGTAATAATCCCCCCAAATACCCAGGCGGCGATCGCTAAGGTAGAGGTGCCGGCACTATCAAGGACGGATCCTTGTTTGAAGAAGATCCCAGAACCGATAATTGTTCCGACCACGATTGAAATGGCCGACCAAAAACCTAGCGACCGTTTTAACTCATCTTTTGGTTGATTATTCATTACCATTCCTCCTAGTTTGTAGGCATAATAAAAGCCGGGTACACCTAAATCATCTGGTAAGCCAAATGATTTAGTGAACCCGGCTGTATTAGACCGTATTGTTGGTACACCAAAACCACTCAGCCTCGGTAAGAGCTAGAGGCTGAGGAGGAAGAACTTTGGAATTGGTTAGTAATCATTAACATAATTCTTTCTCCTTTGTAGTGGTGTAGTAATTGAAATTAGAATACCATTAGAAATTCACTTTGGCAAGGACAAATTTTAATTCTTTGTCTGGCGGTTTAATTTACTGTGATGGTAACCGTAAGTGAAGTAGATGATGATTCCGAGGCCGAACCAAATCGCTGCCCCAATATAGGTTTCCTTTTGTAACTGAGTCATCATTGCCAGACAGAAGATACCTGAAAGAACCGGAATGAATGGATACCAAGGAACGCGGAAACCACCTTTGTTGCCGATATCTTTCCGGCGACGAAGAGGAATAATCCCAAATGAAACAAGAGTGAAAGCAAATAATGTACCAATATTAACCAAGCTAGTTAATTGGTCAAGGGAGATTAAACCACCCATTATCGCAATGATGATTGCCACAATCCATAGAGAAATCTGTGGTGAGTGACTTTTCTTGTCCAGTTTTCCTAAGAACGCCGGGAGTAATCCATCACGGCCAATCGCATAAATTAAGCGTGAACTGGAATAAATCATTGCCACCATCATGGTGAACATTCCGATCAACGCCCCGATTGAAAGAAGTTCTGCTAACCATCCTTGGTTAACGAGCTGAAGAGCATATGAAACCGGATTTGCTACATCGAGTTTTGTATACTTAACCATTCCCGTTAAAACAATGGCTACCCCCATGTAAAGAATAGTTACAACGCCTAGCGTTCCAATAATCCCAAGCGGCATATTCTTTTTAGGATTTTTAACTTCAGCAGCAGAACTCGAAACACAGTCAAAACCCAGGTAAGCAAAGAAACTGATTGTTGCTCCATGAACGACCCCGCTCATCCCATATGGTAGAAATGGGTGATAATTCTTAGGCTTAATAAAGAAGAGGCCGGCAACAATAAAGATTAAAATAATTGCTACCTTAATAACTACTGCAATGTTATTAACACGGACTGATGATTGCATTCCTCGTGATAGCATTACCGTGATCAAAAGGACAATGATTACAGCGACAATATTAATATAAGTCCCATGAGCAGGATCAAATGGCCCTGATAAAGCGTGCGGAATCTTAATCCCAAAACTTTCGATGAATGAATTAAAGTAGGCAGCCCACCCAGTCGAAACGGAGGCTACAGCGAGCATATATTCAAGGACTAAAGCCCAGCCCAGAAGCCAACCAACAAATTCACCATAAACAACATTACCGTATGAATATGCACTTCCGGCAACCGGTAGTGCAGAGGCAAATTCAGCATAACACATTGCTGCTAGTGCACAGACAATTGCAGAAAGCAAAAACGAGAGAGATACCCCCGGTCCAGCCTGTTTTGCAGCAATTGTACCAGGAAGAATGAAAATCCCGGTACCAATCACAGTACCGATTCCGATAGCCATTAAATCTCGAGCATTCATTGACTTTACAAAAAGCTTATCAGCTCCAAGATACTGATCGAGACTTTCTTTACGGAAAATGTTTAAGCCCATCTTTTTCCCACCTTTGCTATAATAAATTTTAGATAAACTAGGTAAAAAACATATACTTCCTAGTTTATTTATAGCTAATATAATATATTTTCTTACTATTAAAAGTCAATTAGAAAATTAATCATTTCTTAAAAGGAGAATGCTCATGGCAATTGAAGTTACAGCAGGTGCAGTCGTATACCGCAAACACGATGGTGTAATCGAATATTTACTTTTACAAAGTCAAAATAGAGGAAATTTCTGGGGATTTCCTAAGGGACATGTGGAAGGAAATGAAAGTCTCCTCGATGCAGCGGAGCGAGAAATAAAAGAAGAAACACAGTTAACGCTCCCAATCGACACGAGTTTTAAAGTTTATACCGAATATGATTTACCAAACGGTAATCGAAAGGAAATGACCCTCTTCACTGCCGAATTAGATCAATCTGAAACTATCCACTTACAATCTGAAGAGATTAAAAATAGTGGTTGGTTTGACTACGCTGATGCCCGGAAGCAATTAACCTATGATAACCTGAAGGAATTGTTGGATCAGGTCAATGAACATTTAACAAAATAATGGTTAAGAGAAAAGTTTTTGTAATTGCAGGAGCGGCTGGTGCCGGAAAGACGACTGTTGCTAACTATCTTCATGATCATTATAAGATGAATAGGGTAGTTACCCATACTACAAGAGCACCGCGGGAAAATGAACAAGATGGGGTAGATTACCATTTTGAGAGTCCCGTATCGATGAATAAACTCCACCTATTAGAAGAAGTAGAGTATGACCATTACCGCTATGGCTCCTCACTAGAAGCACTTGAGGAGGGATGGCAGACTGATAAAAATGATGTCATTGTCTTAGATACAAAGGGTGCTGTGACCTATCACGAGAAACTAGGTGACCAGGCTGTTATTATCTTTTTAACGGTAAGCGACCTTGGAGCGTTGGCTAATCGCATGACAAAGCGGGGCGACGATCTCCAGGCAATTCGTTCACGCTTAAATAGTCCAGAGTACCAACGAGATTTGAAATTGCCAAAAGAATTAGGTGGAGTTGCCCACGTCATCGTAAATGATTCATGGCCACAAACAATTACTTGTTTAGATAAAATAGTTAAACAATTTAGTTTGGAATAGGAAAAATCTGTGATAGAATAATATCTCCATTGGGGGGTGCTTTAAAGTGACAGACTTAGTTGAAAAAGCACGAAAGATTTTAAAAAAGAACGGCTCCCGCTGGACCAAGCAGCGTCGCCAAATGATCGAAATTTTAGTTCAACATCCGAACTACTATATGGATATAACTGATGTTGACCGAGAATTGCGAAAGACTTATCCTGGCTTAAGTCACGATACGATTTACCGAAATTTTAAGGAATTCGAAGCCTTAGAAATTGTTGAAATTAGACAACATGGTGACCAGATGCAGGTGAAGTGGAGCTGTGATGATGCCCACCACCATCACTTTATTTGTGACCGTTGTGGACGAGTCCAGGAGATTAAATTGCCTCCGATTGACTACGAGTATTTGGCAAAGCAATTACCTGGTGCGCAAATCAGCAGTCATAGCTTTGAGTTGCACGGTATATGCGCGGAATGTGCGGCATCACAAGAAAAATATAATTAATTTCACATTTCCTTAATATTTTTTGGCATAAAAAGCGAGTATGATATTCCTTAGAGAAGGAGCATATAAAATATGGCAAGTAAAATACCACCTTTTGTGACTCCCTTTGCTTTGTTTTCAATTGCATTAGGTTTGGGAGCGACTAACGTTGTGGTGAATAAGGCTACCAATACGACAGAAGGAGCACGTGTTAGTTCAACATCATCCGTTGTTCGCACTAGCTCTTCTATTGATAATTCGTCAAGTCGGTCATCATCAGAAAGTGACGACGAAGAGCAACGTTCATCAAGCACAAAGAATAGCAGTAATAATCAAAACAAGACCAGCGAAAACCAAGGTAATGATACAGATTATTCTTCAGCTTCAAGCACAACGACAACAACCAACAATAACAGAGAAAATACTGGGACAACAACTAGTACAGGAAATAGTAGTCAGAGCAGCCAAACAACTACGGGTGCTGGTACAAGCACGACTGGTGGCGCTACTAGTGACACTACTAATTAATAAGCGAGGTGGAACTAATAGATGTTTAGTTTCCTAGATATGATTAACTCTTCATTGAGCTACTTTAATCTCGATGTTAAGTTAAAAAACCGAATATATATTGTTCTTGCATTCTTAGGTGATATCTATCTCGCCTATGTAACTTTCCGCTTGTTCGCTAACCATGTTTGGTGGCGGGCCATTCTATATTGCTTAGCAATGGTCATATTGACCTACTTTCTCTATCTTAATTTTGTCTTTTATTTCCTGGGAAAAACTTCTCGGTTTGATTTCTTTTCCCCAAAGATTGCTAAGATTACGGGACAGAAGTTTGCGGAAAATAATCGTCAACAGGGTCAGCATGCTTCAGCCGCTAATACTCGT
Organism: Lactobacillaceae bacterium 24-114; assembly: GCA_041225415.1. Classification (GTDB taxonomy): domain Bacteria; phylum Bacillota; class Bacilli; order Lactobacillales; family Lactobacillaceae; genus Limosilactobacillus. The sequence continues at coordinate 29,557 of JBCLSJ010000001.1, read as the reverse complement.
TTCTCTACCGGATTAGCTAACCAGTCTAATGGATTGTTTGCTGATGAAGATACGATTCCCGCGGATGTAACGATCGATAAGCGTGAACAGGAAAATCTGCAAAAAGTTGTGGATCAATTATTACAAGAACATATTTTTGTAAATGACTTCAATGGGATGGACGATGCAGAGATTATTAAGCAATATAATAAAACGCACGAGCCAGTGCAGGCCCTTAATACCGCATCAATTCCACCATATTTTGAATTAGTCCATGACCCAATCCTGCACCGCCTTGAAATTTATATGGGATTGAACCAAATGGAACGGCGCCCGGTTGGTCATATTACTAAGATTGGTTTGACTGATGTTCGGGAAGCTCATAAGAAATATCGGATTTACTTAGCTAACTTGGTGGTTACGAATGGGCCGATTAAGATTCCGGGTCGTAGTGGAACAACCATTATGACGACTAGAGATTACGGATTGCGTGCTCAAGTGGCTTACCGGAAGCGAGAGGGATAGCTTTATTGAATTTGATTTTTGTAGTATATTGAGACAGTTGTCTTGCTTTTTCAGGACAATTGTCTTTTTTTGTCGCATATAAAAACAAATGTGTCAAAATAACTCTATCGTCTTTTTTTAATACGAATTAGAATGTGTACTGCAATTTAGTTTGGAGGAGGGAGTGAAAAATGCGTGTTACGAGGACAGTGCGTGATTTTCAAAATGCATTGTTAACCTTATTGGAAAGTAATTCTTTTGAACGTTTAACTGTCGACCAGATTTGTAAAGAAGCGTTGTTGCATCGGAGCAGTTTTTATCGCTATTTCCGTGATAAGTATGACTTGCTGGAGCAAACACTTAATGCCCAACTAAATCAGTTGATCGATAAGAGTGATACAGAAGATGATCTGATTCAACAGCTAATTTACTATGTTGGCGACCACAAGAATATCTTTCGTCATCTCGCCTCGGAGGATGCTCATAGTTCTCTATATGTAGAAATGATGCGAATTATCAACCAAATCATGATGGAACGACGGCAAGAAAAAAGCGATGATCTTATTATTAAATTATTACAAGAAGCTGATGATCCAGAAATGTTGGCATACGGTCTGAGCGGAGCACTAATTGGAGTATTCTACTGGTGGCAAAGTAAAAATTACGATGTTGCTTTAGATAAAGTGGTTGAATTTGCAAAACGTTCAATTCAATCATTATCTGTTGGTCAACAGGTAGAGAAAAATTAATAACGGGATAAGAGGAGACCATAATAATGTGGAATATGATTAAGGCAGAATTCAAGAACATTCTGCACAATCGGCTATTATTAGTTTCCACTACTGTCATCTGTATAATTCCCTTCCTATACAGCATCTTCTTCTTAAAGTCTGTTTGGGATCCCTATGGAAGTACAGAAAACTTACCAGTAGCGGTTGTTAATAAAGATGTTCCTGTCGTTTACCAAGGACAAACGATGGATGTCGGTCGGCAAATGACCAAGGAATTAAAAAAGAATAAACAATTAAAATGGGAGATTGTTTCTGCTAAACAAGCACGTTACGGGTTGACTCATCGCAAGTATTATACAGTGGTGACAATCCCAGAAAACTTCTCCAAGAATGCTACAACTGTAATGGATAAGCATCCAAAACAAATGCAGCTAAAATATGAGACGAACGGTTCCCTAAACTACTTAGGGGAAGTTGTTAGTCAAGTAGCAATGACACGATTGAATGAGCAGATTCGTGCTCAGGTAACCCGTGCCTATGCTAATGCCATGTTTAAGGTTATGCACACGGCTGGAAAAGGACTAAATACTGCGGCTAATGGAGCTAGTCAATTGAGCAGTGGTTTGGTTACTTTACAAAGCGGGATGAACCAATATGTTGCTGGTGTCTCCCAAGTTAACAATGGGGTGCAAACTCTACGGATGGGGGTTGCTCCATTGGCAGCTGGTGCTCAACAATTAGCCTCTGGCAGTCAAGCATTGGCTAGCGGAATTCAACAATATACAGGGGGTGTGGGCCAATTAGCAGCCGGTTTAGGCTTGTTAAATGCTAACTCCAGTGCGTTGAACTCAGGTGCTAGTCAATTGCAATCGGGTTTGAATACTTTGAGTGGTAATTCTTCTGCATTGCAAAGCGGTTCCAGCAAAGTGGCTAACGGAACTGCTCAATTGAATAGTGCAGTTAACAGTCAACTTGGTAATATCGACTTCACCGGAATCATGGGAGCTATGAACCAAGCTGAAAGTCTTCAACAAGGGTTGACTCAATTACAAGCAGGTTTGACTACTGCAAAGACTGCTCTTTCTGGTGTACAAACAAGTGCTACTCAACTCCAACAAGCATCTAGTGCATTAGGAAATGTATCTAGTGCTGGAGATGCATTAAAGGGAGTGGCCACTAATGATGCCACCATTGCTGGATTAGCTCAACAAATTGCTAATGACAGCAGCGCTAGTGCAGATACTAAGGCGGCTGCCCAGCAAATTGCAAGCAAGGCCCAAGCCAACGTTGGTACAATCCAAGGCCTCTCATCAACTCTTAGTCAATTGAGTAGTTTGAAGACGAGTCTTGATGGAATGCAAACACAATTGGGACAACTTTCTCAAATGTCAACGGTCTTGAATAATGCTGATACTACTATTACTCAAGCGAATAGTTTATTGAACACCCTTAACGGCTACAAAGGAACCTTATCAGCAATGCCAGGTGCGGTTAGTCAATTACAAACTGCTACTAGCCAATTAGCCAGTGGGTCGGCCCAATTAAACGCTGGGGTAACTCAATATACAAATGGGGTTAACCAAGCGGCTGCTGGTGCCGGATCATTGACTTCTGGAATTGGTCAATACACTGCTGGTGTTTCTCAAGCTAATGCTGGTGCTGGACAATTGACTGCTAATTCTGGACAATTGAACTCAGGTGCTGGGCAACTAGCCGGAGCACTTGGTCAATTAAATGCCCAAGTACCAACCTTAACGAGCGGTGTTAACCAACTTGCCGATGGTACCCAACAACTAGTTGATAATTCACCAGCACTTGTTCGAGGAATTGTTCAACTTAATAGTGGAGCTAGCCGGTTAGCAACAGCTCTTGGTAAGGGTGCAAAGATGATTAGTGGTATCAAGACGTCTTCAGCTAATGCAAAGATGTTTGCTGAACCATCAGTCGAAAAGCACACTAATTACAGTTACGTACCAAACTATGGTCACGCCTTGGCACCATACGTCCTTTCAGTGGCCTTGTATGTTGGGATGCTTGTCTTTAACTTTATTTATCCAATTCGTCGGGTAGCTATTCAAGGTGCTTCTGCTACTAAGTGGTGGATGAGTAAGGTTGTTGTTGGTGCGGTTGCAGCTACAGCAATGGCAGTTATCGAATGTGGAATTATGATGATGTGCGGTCTTCATATTGACCATGTGGCATCATACTTCTCTACATCCATCCTCTTTGGATTAGCTTCAATGGCAATTGTTATGTTCTTATCACTGACTTTTGATAATCCAGGACGATTCATGGCCATGGTTCTCTTAATGCTTCAATTAGGTGGGTCTGGTGGGACTTTCCCAATGGAATTAACGATGAAATTCTACAACGTTATCCACTGGTACCTCCCAATGACCTACTCAATCCTTGGATTACGTGATTCAATTAGTGGGGGTCTTGGTGCTCACTATACTCTGTTCTGTAATTTGGTTCTGCTCGGGATTACAGTTGTCTTCAACCTATTAATCTTATTGACGATGAAAGGAATTACATCTCACCGTTTCAAACCAATTACTGTACAAAGTAAAAAGATGGATCAACATGGTCCAATGGGAGCAAATGACACTATTACCTATGATCCAAACGAAAATAACTAGTAGATAAAATCAGCCTCATTGTTCTGCGGAACGTGAGGCTGATTTAGCATTCTAGAATATGGTAAAATTTAAAATGATAAACCAACAGGAGGGAAAATTATGAAACTAGTAATGTACGGTGTCGATGACAAGGAAATTCCTTTCGCCAAAGATTGGGAAGAGAAAACAGGTAATACTGTTAAATTAGTTAGGGAACCGTTAACTGCGGAAACGGTAACCGAAGCTGAGGGTGCTGATGGAATTTCAGTCCTACAAACAAGCAAAGTAGCTGATCCGGAAATTTACATAAAGTTAAAATCATTTGGGATTAAGCAGTTATCAACTCGTTCTGCTGGTTTTGATATGTTTGACCTCGATTTAGCAAAAGAAAATGGTTTGCGGATTACCAATGTTGCCATTTATTCACCACGGGCAATTGCCGAAATGGGATTGACCCATGCTATGTACTTGCTGCGGCGGATTGGCGAATTCAACGAAGCGATGACTAAGAATGCTGATTTCACCTGGAGTAAGGACCGGATTAGCGATGAGATTTATAAGCAAACAGTCGCCGTTGTCGGCCTTGGTCATATTGGTGGAGCGACTGCCCAAATCTATAAGGCTTTGGGTGCACGAGTAATCGCCGTTAATAACGGTGAAAATGTGGAGTACTCACCATTTATTGATGAGTACGTTGACTTGGACACGGCACTAAAAGAAGCAGATATCCTAACCCTTCACGTACCTTTGACTCCATCAACAGAAAATATGATCGCTGCTCCACAATTTAAGCAAATGAAGAAGAATGCGCTCCTGATTAACATGGCCCGGGGTAAGGTAGTTAATACCGCGGACCTGATTGCAGCGTTGAAGAATCAGGAGATTGCCGGAGCAGGACTTGATACGCTGGGGGATGAAACAACCTACTTCGGTAAGAAGGTTGATCCGGCAGATGTTCCTGCTGATTTCAAAGAACTTTACGCAATGCCAAATGTAGTCGTTACGCCTCACGTGGCCTTTTTGACAAAGACTTCTGTTAAGAATATGGTTCAAATCAGCCTAAATGATATTGCCACGATTGTTCAGGGTGGCAATCCACGAAATGAGGTAAGATTCTAAAAAGCAAGCTGGAAGCCCACCGATTGAAAAGGTGAGTTTCCAGCTTGCTTTTTAATCTATTATATATTTTTGGTACTTGTCGTAGTCCTTTTGGGATAATTCGACAGTTAATACGGTTCCGTCACCCTGATATTCAGTATCAAGAATGTTGGTATTTTCATTGAGGTAGGAAACAATTTGCCCTTCAGAAAATGGAATGAGCATTTTCGTCGTTACGTAGTCTTTGAAGATATGTTTACGAATAGCCGAAAGAAGAAGTTCAAGTGATCCCTGATCTTTAGCGGAGATCACAACTTGATCCTCACCTTCAAGGACAGGATATTCCATCTCGGTCTTGTCTGCTTTGTTGAAGACATAAAGCATCGGGATGTTTTCAATTCCAATTTGCTTTAATGTTTTCTCCGTTGTCTTCACCATGTCATCGTAATGTGGATCAGCAACGTCAATTACTTGGAGCAATAAATCAGCATTTGCCGCTTCTGCCAATGTTGATTTGAAGGACTCAACCAAGTGGGTAGGCAATTTGCTTACAAAACCAACTGTATCACTAAGAAGAAAACGTTTTTGATCAGGAAGAGTTAATTGTCGCACACTAGTATCAAGTGTGGCAAAGAGCATGTTCTTTTCAAAAACAGTCTTGTCTTCAGCAGCACCATATTTTCGTACTAATTCATTCATGATGGTGGATTTGCCGGCATTGGTATAACCAACAAGAGCAACTGTTGGGAGAGAACTTTTTTCTCGTTGCCGTCGTTTAACGTCTTCAGAACGATCGATAGCTCGCAGCTCTTTGCGTAAATGACTGATAGCATTTTGGATTGTTCGCCTATCCATTTCTAGCTTGGTTTCACCAGAACCACGGTTAGTAAAGCCGCTTCCTCCACCTGTTTGCTGATCTAAGTGTTGATTAGCACTCGTTTGCAAACGGGGAAGCCGATATTGCAGTTCCGCAATTTGAACTTGCAGTTTGGCTTCTTTTGATTGTGCCCGTTCAGCAAAAATTTCAAGAATCAATGCCGTGCGATCAAGAACTCGACAGTCAATAGCTTCCTCCAAGTTTCTAAGCTGACTTGGTGAAAGTTCATCATTGGTAATGACAGTTGAAACACCATTAGCGATAACGGCTTCTTTTAGCTCTTCGACTTTCCCGCTTCCAAAATAGGTAGCTGGATTTGGCCGATCAATAGCTTGGTCAATTCGACCAACTACTTTCATATGATTTGCTTGAGCAAGTTCAGCCAATTCAGTCATTGAGTATTCGAAATCTTCTTTTTCAGTATTCAGACCAGAAATTAATACTGGCTCTTCAGTTTGTATGTTAGTATCCATCGAAAGAGAATGTTCCCCCCTTAAGTAATATTTTTATTTATCAGGGATATGAAGCTCATTAAAGAAGTCTACGTGAGTATCTGTATCAGTTAATGTCATCTTCATAAAACTCCCATTGCGTGGTGCAATTTTTTGATCAATATTGTCGCCAAACCGATCAGCAATTGAACGGATTGTAGCACCATGAGAAACAACAACAGCTACTGAATCATCCGGAAGTTGGCGTAAACGGTCAAAGCCTTTGTCAATTCGATTCCAGAAGGTTTTTGCGTCTTCCGCCTCACCATAAGTATCTGCAGCGGCAATCTTGTTTTTTAATTCGTCTGTTCCCCAGCCAGCAGCCATTTCTGAAAATGTGTGATAGCCATCTTTGCCACCAAGATAGTCAGCAAATTCGGCACCATTAGTACCTTCAAAGTAGCCAAAAAAGATCTCCCGAAAGGCCGGTTCTTGGATTGGCTCGGTTAAATCAGTGTTGGGATCTGCTTGGAGAAGAAGGCGAGCGGTATTGACTGCACGTGAAAGGTCACTGCTAAAAATGTAGTCAAAATGAATCTTTGCCAATTCTTTTCCTGCACGTTTAGCGTCTTCAATCCCCTTGTCAGTTAATGGCGCGTCTGACCATCCCTGCATCCGGTTGTAACGGTTGAGGTATGTTTGACCATGACGGACAAAGTAGATAGTAATTGCCAAAATAACCAGCTCCTTTTGTAAACGAAATATTAATACTTTCCTATTTTACCATGATTTTAAGAAAAATTATTCATCATCTGCAGACCTAGATCATATTGTTGCGTTTGATAATGCGCTTACGCAGGTAGCGAATGAGGGCCAGAATACCAACTGCAGATAGGCCACAAATTGCTAAGAGTAGGAGAATGATGGAGAAGTGCTCTTTGACAAACGGAATACTTCCAAAATAGTAACCCACAATACTGGCAAGAGCCACCCAGGTAGCTACCCCGATTACATTACCAATCATAAATCGGCGAAAATCAAAATGCATTGTGCCAGAAATTAAGGGGATAAAGGTTCGGATAAACGGAACAAAGCGACCAAAGGCGATTGTCTTAATTCCGTGTTTTTCTAACAATAAATGGGCTTTTTCCATCTGTGGCGAATTGATCCTTTTTTGTAGCCACTTCCACCGTGAAAGTGAGTGACCAATGTAGTAGTTAACGATGTCGCCGATAAAGGCAGCAAAGAAAAAGACGGGGATAACAATTTCCATTTTGAGGACAGGGTTATAGGCAATAAAGGATGCAGTTAAGAAAATTAGTGACTCGCCGGGAAGCCAGGGGAAGATTACTAAGCCGGTTTCCATAAAGATAATCAGGAAAAGCAACACATAGCTCCACGGACCAAGCCATTCAAACATTGGAATTATGACTTCAGCGATGTGGGTTAAAATGTAAAAAATGTTTTCCATCGACGAGCTCCTTTCATAAAATAAGTTATTATAATATTTTACCTTTATTTTAAAGTAAAGGCGCTGATAGTGATTCATGTTTAAGGAATATTTAGGATTTGCTAATCAAAGTGTGGAAAACAAGAGAGTATTTTCGCCTTATATCTATGCGTAATCCTACTAGTTAGGGCGCAACTAATGCTATAATAGTAGGACGATTTTAATGAATGGGGGCATTGTTGTGACTGAGCAGTCAGTAAAACAAATGGAACAAAACCGCCTAGATAATGTTGTTGAAAAAATTAAAGACGCAAAGGATAAGGCGGAGAAAAAAATCCAGACAGCGAAGAAGGATATTAAGGGAATCAATAAGCAAATTGATGATATTCATCTTAATACCACTACTTATTCGGGAATGATGGATACAGCGATGTCATTCCGTGCCCAACAACAGATGTTAGATGAACGGCAAAATAGTTGGCAGCACGCAGCCGACCACCTTTCGACTTTAAAACGGTTAGAGAAAAAGCCATACTTTGCTCGGATTGACTTTAAGGAAAAGGGTGCAGAAAAGGCTGAGACCGTCTATATTGGTTTAGCGTCCTTTAATGATCGTCCAGACCACTTTTTAGTCTACGATTGGCGGGCACCAATCTCTTCTGTATACTATGAAGGAAAATTAGGTAAGGTCAGCTACGAAACACCTGTGGGAACACAAGAGGTGGATATGACGTTAAAGCGTCAATTCCAAATTGAAGACGGGACAATTGTGACCATATTCGACACCGACGAGCAAGTAGGCGACCAGATGCTCCTTGAAGCTTTAGGAAATCATTCCAGCACCAAGATGAAAAGTATCGTAACTACGATTCAACGAACCCAAAACGAGATTATCCGTGATACCAAGAACGAGCTTTTGTTTGTCCAAGGCGCAGCTGGTTCCGGGAAGACCGCAGCTGTTTTGCAAAGGATTGCCTGGTTACTTTATCGTTACCGGGGAAATCTTTCCTCGTCTCAGGTAGTCTTGTTCTCTCCAAATCAACTTTTTAATGATTATATTGACCAGGTTTTACCAGAATTGGGTGAGCACAATATGGTTCAAATGACTTACAACCAATATGCCAATCGGCGTGTCCCTCGATTGCAGGTAGAAACTATTGCCCAACGATTTGCAGCCGGCTTAGATCAGACCTACCAGAATGCCATTCAGCTTATGAGCAGTCTAGATGCGTTTAAAGCAACTCAGCGTTACGCTAAGCACCTTGGGAAGGCCAATATGCGCTTCAGAAACATTATGTTTCAAGGAAAAGTATTCATTAGCAAGGAAAAGATTAAGGAAATCTATTATTCCTTCAATGAAAATTATAATCTGGGGAATCGCTTAGACGGTACAAAGGAAACATTAATTAAGTACCTTAACCAACGGATTCCGGTTGAGATGCGCAGTAAGTGGGTAGAAGAAACAGTTCAAAACCTAAGCAAGGAAGAAATGGACACGATGATGGGTAATCAGCCACGTGAATTTGAGGACGAAGATCAGCAGTATAAATTCTTGGCGCGACAGATTGTTATGCGGGCTTTTACACCAATTAAGCGTGCCATTGACCATAACCAGTGGCTTAATGTTAACGCACAATTTCTCCATTTCTTACGGGCAATCCCAAAGCTGATTAATCTTGCAAAATATAATTTGACTGATGAACAATGGCTATCATACGTTGAAAACACGAAGGCACAGTTGAAAGAGCGGAAGATTAGCGCAAGCAATATCACGGCTTACCTCTACCTTTATGATTTAATTATTGGTCAAAAAGGCCAGCGTGATATTCGCTACGTCTTTGTCGATGAAGTACAAGATTATGATGCTTACCAGTTGGCTTACTTGAAGTTCCGTTTTCCTCGGGCAAAGTTTACTCTTCTTGGTGATTTAAACCAGGCTATTTTTACTCACGAGAATAGTCGGTCGCTCCTTCGACAGTTGGGAACAATGTTTGATCCACAGAAAACTAAGGTAGTGCAGCTAACTAAGTCATATCGTTCAACTAAGCAGATCACGGAATTCACCAAATACCTCTTAAAAGACGGGGAAGCAATTGAGGCCTTTGAGCGTGAAGGATCGGTTCCAATTGTGATTGAGGAGGCCAACGAAGAACGGGCAATTGATAAGGTAGAGGAGACCTTAGAGAAATACCAGGATAACCATGAATCAGTGGCAATCATAGCCAAAGACTTGGCTGACAGTAAGCACCTTTATGATGAACTGAAGCAACGGGGCATTAAGACAACCTTGATTCGGACAGAAAACCAGCGTCTGGTCGATGGTGTGATTATCGTTCCTTCTTTCCTCGCTAAGGGATTAGAATTTGATGCGGTAATTGCTTGGAATATTAATAAGGATAATTACCCAGATGATAGTGAACGACAATTGCTATATACTATCGCTTCTCGAGCAATGCATGACCTGACTCTAGTATCTGTGGGAGAGGTTACGCCTTTACTTGATAATGTACCGACTAATTTATGGAAAAAGGTTCAGAATTAGGAGAAGAACGGGGATATGTTAACGGAACTGCAGGAGATAATAAGTGATCTCTAAAATGCAACATGATGATTATGAAGGAATGTCTAAAATGTATACAATAATTTAAATCGGATTGCTATTCGATTTAAGATGCATTTTATGGGAATCGCCCAGACCGAAAGTCAGATTCACAAACTTCGTCAAAAAAATGATTGGTAAGTAAAATGAAACGAAACGGGAGTTACTCATAACTTCTATTTCGTTTCATTTTTAATTTAATAGGTAATTATTGTACTTCTTCTGGTGTCTGACGACCAATTTTTGGTTTGAAATTAACCTGCATAATAATATTTCCTAGTAAGATCAATGCGCCACCGATGATAAGGTTCCACGAGAGATGATCATAACCAAAAAGGATGGAAGTTGCACTTGCAAAGAAGGATTCAGTCATTAGGATTAGACTAGCCGAAGTAGCATCCGTAAAGCCTTGGGCATAAATTTGTATGCCACGGGCAGCAAAAGTTATCACAATTGCAATAATGGCGAGTGGAATCAATGCTTGCCCCCAGTTAATGGCCATTAATGACTGCCGTTCTGTAAGCAGCGCGACCGGTGTCCCACACAGGACCTGGACCATTCCAATGAGGATAAGAATAATCCAAGGGCTTGAGGCATGACTTGCATATTTACCAAAGATAATGATTTGAAAGGCCCAAAAGAAGGCTGACAGGAAGGTAATGAAGTCACCACTTTGCAGAGTCCAGTGTTGCAGATTTAGTCCTGTTATGATTGCCATTCCTAATAGTGATAAAGGAATCGCGAAAATGATTTTAAATTGAGGGCGCTCATGCCAAAAGAGCCATAAGACAAGGGGCGTTAAAACGACATAAGTAACGGTAATAAAAGAACTTTTAGCAGGAGTCGTGTATCTTAAACCCAGTGTTCGTAGATAGTAGCCACAGAAATTAACAAGGCCGACAATTAAGCCGATTTTAATATCAAACCATGTTACTTTTTTGAGTTGATGATGAAATAAAATTATTCCGGCGGTAACGCACATTGCCCCACGGACAGCATTAATCGTGCCAGACTGCATTCCGGCTTCCACCACCATTTTATTTAAGATATAGGTACTTCCCCACATTATAGTAACCAAGAGTAGGAGCAAGTTAGCAACCGATTTTGAAATTTTCACGACTTAATCCTCCTTTGAGTAATATCATTGTAATAACTTGCCAGATTTATGCGCGAAAATCAATTAATTTCGCTCAATAATCATAGTTCAACCAAAAATTTAAGTTTTTTTGAAATAAGTTTTTAATGGTTGCTCACGTCTAAGTGTTGTAATATTGTAAGTATTGATATTTTTAAAATGGAGGAACAATTATGAAGACAGCGTTGCAGAAGTTACGGCGTGGCTTGAATACCAAGCTTGGCTTTTTTCTGCTAGTAGTACTCCTATTTTGTATTAAGAGTTACTGGGCATATAAGACAGAATTTAACCTTGGTGTTAAAGGTAGTGTACAAGAATTCTTGCTAGCATTTAACACAATTCCTGGTGCTCTTGTATTTTTGGGAATAGCCTTATATTTCCGTGGACGATTATCGTATTGGTTAATGCTAATCATTAACTTCTTACTGTCGACATGGCTATTTGCCAATATTTTGTACTACCGTGAATTTTCTGATTTCATTACTTTCAACATTATTAAGGGTTCTGGGGCGACCTCGAATAACCTTGGAATGAGTATTATGGAGATCATCCGACCACAGGATTACCTGGTTTTTGCGGATGTGATTATTCTTACCCTGATTTTGCTTTTCCATGTGATTAGGATCGACATGCGTTATTTCAAGATTCGGTATGCAATGACGATTACTGCACTTGGTTTTGTTCTTTTTGGGGTTAACCTGGGAATGGCTGAAAGCGACCGTTCGCAATTGTTAACGCGTACTTTTGATAGTAACTATATCGTTAAATATCTAGGACTACAGGCATATACAATCTATGATGGGGTTAAGACAACTCATAATAGCGTGGTAAAGGCCAGAGCGACTAAGGCCCAATTAAAGCCAGTCCAGAAATTCCTGAAGAAAAATTATGCTGGGCCAAATATTGAATATGAGGGAACGGCTAAAGGAAAGAATATTTTTGTTATTCATTTAGAAAGTCTTCAACAATTCATGATTGACTATAAGCAAAACGGTGAAGAGGTAATGCCAAACCTAAATAAGCTTTATCACTCTTCTGATACAATTTCCTTTGACAATTTCTTCCATCAAGTTGGCCAAGGGAAGACAGCTGATGCTGAAATGATGTTGGAAAACTCCTTGTTTGGTCTTCCAGAAGGTTCAGCTATGGTTACTGATGGGACAACCAATACTTTCCAAGCAGCGCCTGCATTGCTTCATCAAAAACTTGGCTACACTACTGCCTCCTTCCATGGGGATGTGCCAAGTTTCTGGAATCGGGATAATGCTTATAAGTCCTTTGGCTACCAATACTTCTTTAGTAAAGAATATTATCCAACAGTTAAAGACCAAGAATTAGGTTACGGATTAAAGGATAAGATCTTTATGAAAGAATCAATGCATTATGTAGAACAATTGCCACAACCATTCTACGCAAAGCTGATTACTGTTACTAATCACTATCCATATATAATTGACAAAAAGAACACATCAATTGATGCATGGACAACTGGAGATGACACAGTTGACCATTATATCCAAACTGCTCGTTACCTTGATGAATCCATTGGTGAGTTTTTGGATTACCTTGATAAGACAGGATTGCGAAAGAATAGTGTACTGATCTTGTATGGTGACCACTATGGTATTTCAAATAACCATAAGGCAGCGATTGCGAAGATCTTAGGTAAGAAAAAGATTACCAACTATGACTTAGCAATGTTCCAAAAAGTACCGTTTATGATTAGTATGCCTGGGTTAAAGGGTGGTATTAATCATACTTACGGTGGTGAAATTGACGTATTGCCAACCCTTGAAGACTTATTAGGGATTAGTTCTAATAAGTATATTCAGTTTGGTCAAGACTTACTGTCAAAGAACCGGAAGCAAATTGTTCCTTTCCGGAATGGTGACTGGGTAACACCAAAATACACGAAGTACAATGGTGACTACTATGTAACGTCCACTGGAAAGCAAATCAAGAATCCAACTGCTAAACAAAAGAAGGAATTTGCTAAGATTCAAAAGTATGTTACCACTTACCTAGGCTTGTCTGATCAAGTTGTTAATGGTGACCTCCTTCGTTTCTATAACCTTCCTGGCTTCACAAAAGTTAATAAGAAGAGCTTTACTTATAACTTGAAGAAGAGTTTACAAAACTTAAAGAAAGCACAGAAAGAAAAGAAGACGAGCTTGAAGACGGAGAATAATAATAAGAGTACTTATGATGAGTATTCAACTAACGCTCCAGAATTGAAGAGTAGTCAGCCAAGTTTCCCAAGTAAGTAGGGAAAGAATTAATTATACAAAACCGCGGGCTAAGGAGAGAACGGTGATTGATAGATTATCGTTCGAACTTAGACTGGGGAATTAAAAAGAGGCCAGCGAAAATGCTCAAAGTATTTTCCTGGCTTCTTTTCTAATGTGATATTATTAATGAGTATTAATCGCTTACAAATTTTTGATGAAGGAAATAGACATAATGGATGAATGCATGAACTATGAACAGTTTAGTCGTGAAGAGTGGCATAGCTTCTTTCCTACTGATACTGTTCGTTTAAGTCAGGATAATTTAGATGATATTAAATCATTAAATGACCGGATTTCAATTGAAGATGTGCAAGATATTTACTTGCCTCTAATCAAGCTATTGCAGTTGCGGTACCAAAACTACCTTGAGTGGCAAATGCAAAAGGCAAATTTCTTACACCAAAGTAGTCAACGGGTACCTTATATTGTTGGAATTGCTGGATCAGTTGCGGTTGGTAAAAGTACGATTGCTCGTTTACTGAGTATTCTTTTGAATAAATTGCTCCCTGACAAACGGGTTGAATTAATGACCACTGACGGCTTCCTCTTTCCTAATGCAGAGTTGAAGAAACGAGGGATTATTGATCGGAAGGGATTCCCCGAATCATATGATATGGAGAAGATGCTCCAATTTATGAATGATGTCAAGGCAGGTAAAGAAGTTGTGACTGTTCCAACATATTCCCATCAAGTTTATGATGTTATGCCGGACCAGCCTCTTGTGATTAGGCGTCCGGACATTCTGATTGTTGAAGGAATTAATACTCTGCAGTTGCCTTCTAACCAACAGATATATGTTAGTGATTATTTTGATACCTCTATCTATGTTGATGCGGAGGCCAAGCAGATAGAAGAATGGTATCTTCAACGGTTTGGAATGTTACTAGATACAGCATTTACGGATCCAACCAACTACTATTACTCATATTCCAAAGGACCGAGAGAAGAAGCGTTCGCAATGGCGAAAAAAGTATGGGAAACGGTGAATTTACCCAACCTAATGGAATACATTCTGCCAACACGGAGCCGTGCTAATCTTATTCTCCATAAGACAACTAATCATGTGGTTGATCGAGTGTTTTTGAAACGGGGTTAGCGGATAACTAACTTTTCCATTGACCATTGTCCGACTAGCTTGTAAACTTAAATGTTAAGATACAAATATAGAAAAGGGATGTGACAACGTGGCTAAAGTTAACTTAGATACTTTTGATAAGATCATCGTGCTGGACTTTGGTAGTCAGTACAATCAATTAATTACTCGGCGGCTTCGAGACTTCGGGATTTACTCCGAATTACTTTCACATAAGCTAACTGCTAAGGAAATTAAGGCGATCAATCCAAAGGGAATCATTTTCTCTGGAGGACCAAACAGTGTCTATGATCCAAATGCCTTTAAGGTAGATCCAGAAATTTTTAAATTAGGAATTCCAATTTTAGGGATTTGTTACGGCATGCAATTAATGTCTTACGATCTTGGTGGTAAGGTTGAGAAGGCTGATAATTCTGAATATGGTCGCGCAGAAATTGAAGTTCTTGACGACGACGCGGTTTTGTTTAAAGGTTTGCCAAAGAAGCAATATGTCTGGATGAGCCACGGTGATTTAGTGACGCAAGCACCTGAAGGCTTTAAAGTTACTGCTACAAGCGAGAACTGTCCGATTGCTTCCATTGCTGATAGCAAGCGGAAGTTCTATGGAGTTCAATTCCACCCAGAAGTTCGCAATTCTGAATATGGCCTTGATATTTTACGTCGCTTTGCCTTTGATGTTTGCGGAGCCAAGGATAACTGGACAATGGATGACTTCATTGATATGCAAGTAGATGAAATTCGTGAAGAAGTTGGCGATAAAAAGGTCATTCTCGGTCTCTCCGGTGGGGTTGATTCAAGTGTGACTGCTGCTCTCTTACATAAGGCGATTGGTAACCAATTAACTTGTATCTTTGTTGACCATGGTCTGTTACGGAAGAATGAAGCCCAACAAGTCATGGATGCATTGAGTCGTGATTTAGGGGTAAACATCATCAAGGTCGATGCGGCCGACCGCTTCTTAGGTAAGTTGGAAGGGGTAACTGACCCAGAAACCAAGCGGAAGATCATCGGTAAGGAATTTATCGAAGTCTTTAATGAGGAAGCTAAGAAGCTCAAAGATGTTGAATATCTAGCCCAAGGCACTCTTTACACCGATGTTATTGAATCAGGAACAGATACTGCCCAAACAATTAAGTCCCATCATAACGTTGGAGGATTACCAGAAGATCTTGGTTTCAAGTTGATTGAACCATTACGCAAACTCTTTAAGGATGAAACCCGAGAATTAGGGGAAAAGCTGGGAATCCCGCATGAATTAGTATGGCGGCAACCATTCCCTGGCCCAGGTCTAGGAATCCGGGTAATCGGTGAAATTACGCCAGAGAAGTTAGAAATCGTGCGTGAAAGTGACGCCATTTTGCGGGAAGAAATCGCTAAAGCTGGCCTCGATGAAGAAATTTGGCAATACTTTACTGTGTTGCCTGGTATTCGTTCTGTTGGGGTCATGGGTGATGGGCGGACATACGACTATGCTGTTGCCATCCGTGCCGTGACCTCCATTGATGGGATGACTGCGGACTTTGCCAAAATTCCATGGGATGTCCTACAAAAGATTTCTGTCCGGATCGTCAATGAAGTCGACCATGTTAACCGAATTCTTTATGACATCACGAGTAAGCCACCTTCGACTATTGAATATGAGTAGGATTTTGAAATAAAAACTGGAGGAAACGATTTTCTTCCAGTTTTTTATTAGGGTAAATATATTATGCATAATTTAATTTTTCTTAATGACCTAGATGGTGTGGATTTAGATCCTTACGTTCGGCTCAATGAAGCGCAACTATTTCATGCGCTGGAACCTAAGCCTGGACTCTTTATCGCAGAAAGTCCCAAGGTGATTGAACGGGCGTTACGAGCCGGCTATCAACCAGCGTCATTGTTGATGGAAGAAAAGACCGTTGATCGCGACTTGGCCGATTTGGACCACGAAATGGCAGCCAATCAAACAACGGGTCTTGGACAAACACCGATTTATGTGATTACCAGCGAGCTCTTGCGTCAACTACGTGGTTACAATTTACTACGGGGTGCCTTGGCTGCCATGCAGCGGGTAGAACGGTCAAGTCTTGATAGCTTTTTATCATCGTTGACCAGTGATCACCCACGGATTGCGGTTCTTGAAAGTGTAGTTAATCCAGCTAATGTCGGCGCAATCTTTCGTTCGGCAGCGGCTCTCGGAATAGACGGTATCATTGTCACGAGTGACTCGGCTGATCCGCTTTATCGGCGGGCTTCTCGAGTATCAATGGGGACAGTTTTTCAGGTGCCGTGGACCTATGTTGATGCCAAAGTTTGGCAAAGGGAAGGAATCAGTCTTCTTCATCGTTTCGGTTACCAAACGGCAGCGATGGCCCTCCGCCACAACACCGTTAATATTGATGATCCGCAATTGAATAAGGCGGAGAAACTTGCAATTATCCTTGGTTCAGAAGGCCCGGGACTAAAAGAAAAAACGATTGTTGAGAGTGATTTTACGATTAAGATTCCCATGGCTGAAGGAGTAGATTCCCTAAATGTGGCTGCTGCTTCTGCATTGGCCTTTTGGGAGTTGGGGAATAGAAAATAGGAAGGATGATTGAAATGAACTTAAACGATGCCATTCAAGATAGCTGGAGCAAGATTGACGAAGGGCAAGTGGCAACCTACATTCCAGCATTAGCCGAGGTCGACCCATACCAATTGGGAGTATGCCTTGTCAATCTGAAAAATGGCAAAAAAGAATGTGCCGGTGCAGCCGATGTTCGTTTTGCAGTCGAGAGTGTGTCCAAGGTCATCAGTCTTCTCTATGTAATTGAACGGTTGGGACTAAAGACTGTTGAGGATAGTGTGGGCACCCGGCAAACCGGCTTTGGCTTTGACACGATTTTGAATATGGAAATTACTAAGGAAACCAAGCCGTATAACGCTTTTGTTAACAGTGGGGCCATCCTGATTTCATCCTTGATTGAGGAGGAGGATGGTCAATCACCATTCGATCAAATTCTTAACTTCTCTCGCGAAATCTGCAATGATCCGGGAATTACTCTTGATGAGGAGATTTATCAATCGGAATTGCGGACTGGCGACATGAACCGTTCCTTAGCCTACTATCTTAAAGCTAAGGAAGTTCTTGCTAACGATGTCACGACCAGCCTCGAAACCTATTTCAAGCAGTGTTCGATGATGGTTACCTGTGAGAGCCTGGCTAACTTGGGTGCAATTTTGGCAAATGATGGGATTGCACCGTGGAATAATGAGCGAATTATCTCCAGTGCGGCTGCTACTTATGCCAAATCGGTAATGATGACCACTGGCCTTTACAACGTGTCCGGTACTTACTCCGTTAAAATCGGGGTGCCAACCAAGAGTGGTGTCGGTGGTGGCCTAGTTGCGGCCGCACCAAATTACGGTATTGGTATCTTTAGCCCCGCGCTAGACGAAGCAGGTAACAGTATCGCAGGACTTTCTCTGTTGGAGACTTTGAGCAAAGAATTAGAATTGGATATTTTTAAATATTAGTATTTATCAGGCATAACTGTAGGATATCTTCTACGGTTGTGTCTTTTTTATATTAATTAATTTATCGCTTACTAACATAAGCAAACGTTTTCTCTGTTTTAAATAATAAAGTGGCCCATGCTGATGTAGGTAGCAAAGGGCCAAAATGATGAGCTTTAACTAGTTTTTGACTGATTTTTACTTATTATATTTAGCTTAATATTTTAGTTGATTAGTTTAAACAAAATTGTAGCTAGTATATAATTAACAAAAATAAATGAATAAAAACTATAATTTATATTAAGCGAACGATAGGTGGAGTAGTTAATCAGCTTATATTAGGAGGGTAAAATGATTTTTAATAGAAAAAACTTTGATACTAAACAACGCTTTGGAATTAGGAAGCTTAGTGTCGGGACATGTTCCGTTTTGCTAGCAACTTTATTTCTGGGTGTAAGTATCGAACAAGTACCAAAGGTTCACGCTGATGTTGTAGATCAAAATAATGATACACAATTGGATGCAGCAACGGAGAGTCCAAAAGGGAAGGCCTATACACTTTCAAATAGCTCTGCGACTACCTCAGAGAACGCTGATAGTAGTGACAACAGTTCAAGTTCTGATTCTCAAGCTATTTCCTCAGCTTCTGCAAGCTCAGAGAGTGCTCAAACAGTAGAAAACAAGAGTGCACAAACTGAATCTTCTGCGGACACAGCTACAGATACGGAGAATAGTACTGCTTCACAAAGCACAGAATCAGCAAGTGACAGTACTTCTGCAGATAACACAAGTACGGTTTCAGATTCAACGTCATCTGTATCTTCTGCAGAACTGGCAAATGACAGCAACGCCTTAACAGCCACAGTTAAGACTCCAAACGACGTCAATATTGTTACTCCAGTGATCCCTCATGCCGCTGCGGCTGAAAATGTTGTGGCAACTACTACAGAAGCAAGCTCTGCTACGGAAGCGGATACGATTAAGGCCAATGCTGGAGTTACAATAACAAGTACAGATGGAAAATATACGTTATATATTTCTCGTACTACGTGGGGAAATACTTCTGATGGGACACAACCAATACAAATTCTGTTATCAGGTAATACTGGAGCTGGAGATGTCGTAAAGATCTATACTCCAAATTATGGAATTGTAAGTGCGCAAGCACCAACAATGAATCCGGCTTATGGAAGTGCCAGCCAAACGACGGAAGGAAATAATAATGTTATTACATTTAACTTTGTTACTTCAGCAACGGTTAATCCAATAATTACTATTCCATCAGATAATGGTTATGGTGCAAAGGGAACACCTATGTCTATTTCCTATCCCACTGAGGAACCAATTACATGGACTGTGAACGGGGTTGAGCAGCAGTCAACTAATTTATTAATTGATATTAATCCTATTTGGAATCCAACCCCATTGACTAGGACTGATCCAAATCCTAATTCAACAAGTCCTACTGCCTTGAAAAAAATGATTCCAAATTTCAAGACAGTATACCAATTTAAGGTTAATGAGAACAATGGAGTTACGAGCAGCACTACCTATTCTTCTTCAGTTGTTAATTCAGCAGTTAATTATGGAACAATAATTACTATTCCGATGCCAAAAGGATTTGTACTGGATCAAAGTGCAACTATGGCTCTTAACAATTTTGGAGATCAAACAACTGTGACTCAATCTGGAAATAACATTATTATTAATGTTCCAAAAGGATCTGGAAAGCAAGGCTATAATTCTCCATCTACAGGCTATCAAATTGTTGGTACTTATAACATTCCAATGCCATCAACGGCAACTACTCTAACAGCAGATGCACCAATTACTATTGTGCAAAATCTTGATGAGAGTGGCACTTATACTAAGAATTATACCGGTGAAACGGTATCAGAAGATTTTTATGGTGCAGATGAAACAATACCTTTAGGAAACATGGCTATGAGTAGTCAGGCGGCCTATAGTACTGCACAACTATTAAATAATGGGCAAAAGCAAGTAGTTTCTTATTTTGGAATTACCAATGGCTCAATTAGTTCCTTTAGTGATTATAGTAGTACCATTACTTTAACCTTTGATAGTGATTTAGGAGTAACGGAAATAAAAACACCAACAATGGTTGGAACTTCTAATTATAGATATACAATTACTTACGCCGATGGAAGTACATCAACAGGGCAAGTCGACGCAGGTCAAACTATTTCTGGCGGATCTGTAATTACTAAAATAGAAATTAATCCTGATAATTTTGAAATAACTTCTGGAACTTCTACTAGTCTTCCTTCAAATAATTTTACTAATCAAACGCAAACTCAAACAAATGCTTTTGAAGCTTATGGATCAATTGCAACGACTGTTCCAGTAGGTACAAAATTATATTCGAATATGAGTTTCAGTGGTGTTGTGACTACAGGAGGAACAACCCAATTCTTAACGGCTAGTTTAAGCAAACCAGTTGAACAAGTTGTCCTCACTCCATCAGAACTTACAAGTAATATTGGTGTTTGGAGCAACCAACAATCAACAGCAGCGGGACAACAAAATGCGGCTACCCTTTCAGTTTCTGCTCCATTCGTAAGTATACAAACAAGGAACGTTTACGAACCGATCTTCTATTATGTTTTGCCTGAATGGTTTTCGTATAATAGTATTACTTCGTTGAACTCAAATAATGGGGTTACTGGAGAACCAAAAATCACGGTATTTGCTGTACCAACTGATGTTGAAGGACTATCTCGTCAAGTGGTAAAGATAGATTATACCGGTACTGGATATAACTTTGATGCGGCTTCTGGTGCCAGCGACCGTGTTAATATGAATTCCTTGGCTGATGGGGTTAATGCGACTTATCAGGGAATGATTTATGTAGTCAGTTCAACTACTAAGCTGACTAATACTGCCTACAACGCTGATAATACTAGTAATTTTGCCCCAAGTGGGATTACTTTTAATCCAGCGTGGGTTCAAAATAACACTGATAGTCTATATTATTTAGGAAATCAAGCCTTTAAGATTAATCAAGTAGGTGGGGCTAACACTGCAAGTACAGCCCAAGGTAACCAAAACCAAATGTTGGTTGACTCAGCTGTTTCTAATGTTTATGGCACGGATGAAATGCAATATGCGGTTAGATTAATTAATGAATCTGGAAATGATTTAACCAATGTTGTAGCTTTAATTAACCTACCTCAAGCAACCGACAATAATGGTACTAGTTTTACTTTCCAATTAAATAGTCGTCCTGTTTATAATGGTAGTGCAGAAGATAAGTCACACTATACTTTCCTTTACTCAACAGAATTAGGGGATTTATTGAGTAATAGTGATCCAGACGGGTCAAAACCTGACGAAACTGGATATGTTACTGCAGATGAAGTGACCGATTGGACAAAAATTAAGTCAATTATCGTAAAAACCGACAGTATGAGTGCTCATCAGCGTTCAGAGCGGCTTATTTTCACAGGGGTTGACGATAATCTTGTTAACGACGCAGGGAAAGTCGGCTACATAAGTACGGGATTTTATTCTGATACAACTAAGCCGTTTGTTAGCAGTAAAGCAGTTTATGATTCAAGCACGGTTGCAAATAAAGTAAAACCAGGCAATATCACAGTTAGTGGCAACGCAACCATCAATTTCCAGCTTCATTACGTAGATGAAAATGGTCAAGATCAAACTATTGCTTTACCAGATTTAACTACTAGCTACAATCTTGCTTCTGATTCAACCATGATGACGGAACAACAAGCAATTGCGTTAGCTAATCAAAAAGATGCTGACAAGATTCCAGCTAACTACGAAATTTCATCAGCAACTATTGCGGCTGGCGGTAAGAGTTGGCAAACTGATGCCCCAGAAGGTACTCCAGCATTTGGCGGAATTGTACAGTACTACTACAACAATGCTACTGTTACGCTCGAAGCAACGCCTATTCAGAGAACACTGACTTACCAAGTTATTGATGAAAACAATCCATCAAGTCCAGTAACAATCACCCCTTCAACTAATTTATTAGTTAATGGTCAACCAGTTACTGGTAATCAAGGTAGTGATGTGCCAACTGATGCTACGACTGCATACGATACCATCAAGTCACAACTTGAAGCTGAAGGTTATGTAATCAGTTCAAACAGTAGTACAGTACCAACCACTTTTGGCTCGGATAATACAGCTTTGACGATTTACGTAACTCATGGCACCACTGATGTAAGCACGCCTAGCGAATGGCCAAGCACTGTTTCATCAAGTGACCGAGTAGCCTTGAGCAAGGACATCACGCGGACCATTACCGTTGCTGGCCTTCCTACAACTGTTGATGGTGCAACGCAAACTGTTAATTACACACGGACAGCAGTAGTAGATAATGTTACTCACAAGGTAATCGGTTATGTAAATCCAAGCGACACCAGTCAAACGATTACTGATGGTGACCAAGCTTGGACATCTACTGATGATACCTGGCCAGCATTTACGCCATCCAACGTTCCAGCAGGTTACTCCATTTCATCAATTACTGATGCAAACGGTAACTACGCAAATGTTACTAGCGAAAACGGTCAGTTGACTGGTGTGGCAGAAGTTACTGTTCCTGCAAGTGATTCTGATGTAAATGTCACTATCACTTACAAGGGGGATGCAGTAAGCAACACCATCAAGTTCGTTGATGCCGATAACAATGATGCACAAGTGGGCGAAACTCAAACTATTAATGGTAATGTTGGTGAAACCCAAACGCTGAACTTAACTATTCCAGCAGGCTACGAATTACAATCAGGTGCAACTCTACCAACCAGCTACACATTTGGTGCTACTAACACGCCAATCGTCATTCCACTGGTTCACAAGACAACCCAAGTGGGACCAAATGGCACTTGGCCAAGTACTAGTACAGATGCCGATAAGGTTCCTTTGACTGAGACAGTTAGTCGGACAATCAACGTGACTGGTTTACCATCAACGGTTGCTCCGACTGTGCAAAACGTTGAATTTACCCGGACGGCAATTGTTGATGAAGTCACTGGTAAAGTGGTTGGCTATGTTGACCCAAGTGATTCAACTAAGACCATTACTAATGGTGACGATGCCTGGGTAGCTCCAACCGACAGCTCATGGGCTGAATGGACAAACTCAAATGCTCCAGAAGGTTACTACATTAGTAGTGCAACCCTTGCTGATGGAAGTAACTACAGCGACGTCACTGAACAAAACGGCATTATTACTGGTTTGAGCAGTGTCAATGTTACTCCAACTACAAGCGACACTGTTGTTAACGTAAATTACGCTAAGGTTGACCTTGACTTAACAATTAACCACGACACGATTACCAACACTTACAATGGTAGTGCTCAACCGGTATCTGCTGATGTGATCAGCGCAATTACTCATACGGTTGAATCATCTAACAGCAATGTACCGGTAACTACTATTGCAGATGCGATTGCTAAGGCTAACTTAACTAGTGATGACTATTCCTACGCTGACAGTGAAGGAAATGTTCTATCCGGTGCGCCAACTGATGCTGGTAATTACCACATCATCTTGAACGCCAGTGGTTTAGCTAAGATTAACCAAGTAGCTGGCGGCCTAACTGTTAACTACGACCCAACTAAGTCATACGTTAACTATGTAATTGCTCCAGCAGCGGCTACTGCAACCTTATCTGGGGACAATTCAAAGACTTACGATGGTCAAGCAGTTACTACGGCAGAGGTTACCAAGGACGGCAACATTTCTATTTCTGCAAATGTCCCAGGTACTACTTTGCCAGCTTACGTTCTTAAAGATGGTGACTACATTTGGTACAACGCGGATGGCACTGAATTAACTTCTGCGCCAACTAATGTCGGTAACTACACGATTAAGTTAAGCGATCAAGGTATTGCTAACCTCAAGAGTTACTACGGCAACAGTAACAACATTACCTGGGCAGACGATGCAATTAGTGGTAGTGCAACTTATGAAATTAATGCTGCTACTGCAACTGTTACATTGTCACCAGATACTAACAAGCAAACTAATTCTTGGACTGGTAGTGAAATTCCAGTTGATCCAACAGACTTTGTTCCAACTATTACTACTGATAATGGTGAAACATTGACTGTTCCTGCTGGCACTTTAACTGCTGGTGATTACACTGTAAGTTCTTCACCGGTTGATCCAGGAACTTACCAAGTAACCTTGACTGAATCTGGTTTGGAGAAGATCAAGAACGCTATCTCCACTAGCGGTAACTACACTTGGAGCTCTACTGGTAACGGTACTTTGACAATCACCAATGCTAAGGCTGATTACCAACTTTCTGGTAGTAGCGAAACTACTTATACTGGTAGTCAAATTACTACTCCAATTGATGAATTAAAGAATGCAATTTCTTCATCTAATACTGTTTCCGGTCAAGACCTTGTTATCCCTGACTTAACTGACAGTGACTTTACTTGGAACACTCCAGATGGTTCTGCACCAACTAATGCCGGTGATTACACGATTACCTTGAGTGAAAGTGGTCAAAACAAGATCAAGGCCGCAAATCCAAACTACGACTTAACTCTTGGCACCAACTCATTCACTTACACTGTTAAGGCTGCGGACGCTACTGCTAAATTAGCTGGTGAAAACGGTAAGACTTATGACGGTAGTGCTGTTACAACTGCTGAAGTTAACAGTAACGGTCAGATCCAAGTAACCATGGACTACCTTGGTAAGACGCAAACTTACAGCCTTCAAGATGGTGACTACACTTGGAACACCAGTGATGGATCCGCACCAAGTGATGTTGGTAACTACACCATTACATTGACCGAAACAGGTCTTACTCACTTGCAAGAGGCAATCAACCAAGAAAATGGTGAGGGTAATGTAACCTTAACTGGTTCTGCTACCACTGATGGTTCTGCAACTTACAAGATCACGGCTGCTTCAATTACTGTTTCAGGCGATGGTAGTCAAACCAATGTCTACAATGGTAAGACACCAACCATTGATCCAAGTAACTTCCCAATTACCTTGACTCCACAAGATGGGGCACCAACGCCAACCATTCCAGCTGGCACTTTAACTTCAAGCGACTTTGTTGTGAAGAATTCTGATGGTGAAACGGTAACGCCAACTAACACAGGTGATTACACTGTTTATCTCACTCCAGAAGGTCTTGAAAAGCTTCAGAACTTGTATCCTAACTACACTTGGCCAACAACTGACCAAAGTGTTGGTACTTTGACCATCAAGGCTGCTACAACAACGGCAACCGTTGCTGGTTCAAACAGCAAGACTTACGATGGAAAGGCTATTTCAACTGATGACCTTTACACTGATGGCTCAACTATCAGCGTGAAGATTAAAGGAATTGACCCTAATATTGAAATTCCTTACACTCTCCAAGACGGCGACTACACTTGGAACACTGCCGATCCAACGAACGCTGGTACTTACACCTTTACTTTAACGATTGAAGGTGTGGCTCACTTGCAAGATGCCTTGAACAAGCAATATGGCGATGGCAACGTTACTATTTCATCAAGTGATGTTACTGGTAATGCTAGCTTCACAATTGACAAGGCTACTGCAACCGTTGACTTTACTGGTAATGGTCAAAGCCCAGTTGAATACACTGGTGAAACTGGCAAGTTCAACGCCAGCGATTACCCAGTAAGTATTTCAACGAACAATGGTTTAACTGTTAACGTTCCTAGTGACGTAAATCTTTCCGTGGCAGACGGTGACTTTGTCTTCACTGATGGTAACGGTAATAGTCAAACCACCGAACCAACTGCTATCGGTTCTTACACCGTAACATTGAGTGACAGTGGATTTAAGAAGTTGCAATCACAAACTGACAACTACAACTGGGTAAATGATGCCAAGGGTACTTACTCAATTACCAAGGCAGAAAATGTCAGTGTTACTCTTTCCGGTAGTCAGGACAAGACCTACACGGCGAGCGAATTCGCTAACGGGGATATTGATGTCAATGACTACAGTGTAACTCTTGGTAACGGCTTAACTTACAAGCTAGTTGCTGGTGATTTGGAATTTGTTCCTGGACAAGACCCAACCAATGTCGGCACTTACCAAGTTCAATTATCTGCGCAAGGTAAGGCCAACATTGCTAAACTTCAATCAGACAACTACAGCTATAACTTCGATAACGTTGGCACTGCTAACTTCAACGTTACTAAGGCTACTCCAAGTGCAAGCTTTATTGGTCAAGGCAGCAAGACTTACGACGGTACGCCAATTTCTGGCTATGAACCAAGCGTAACCATTACTGCACCTGGTCAAAATAGCGTAACGTTGAGTGCCGGTACCGACTACGTTTGGACGAAGGACGGTCAAAACTACACTACTGCACCATCTGATGCTGGCGATTACACTGTTACTTTGACCCAAGAAGGTATCAACAAGATCAAGGCCGTTAACGCGGATAATCTTGATTGGTCGAATGTCACAATTAGCCAAGATGCTAGTTATGATATTAATAAGGCAACAGCAACGGTTAACTTTGATAACCCAGGTTCACAAACTGTTGAATATGGTGAAGGCACATTTAACGCTGACGACTTTAATCCAGCTATCTCAACGAACAACAACGTAACCGTTAATGTTCCAGATGGCGTAAATCTCTCAGTTGTGGACGGTGACTATGTATTCACTGACACTAATGGTAGTACTCAAACTACTGTGCCAACTGAACTAGGTACTTACACAGTTACCTTGAGTGATAGTGGTTTCGCTAAGCTCCAATCACAAACTAATAACTACGATTGGGTAAATAACGCTAAGGGTACTTACACTGTAAGCAAGGCCACTAACGTCCCAGTAACCTTGACTAATGTGAGGGATGGACAAAAGGTAACCTACACTGGTAATGAATTCACTAATGGTGCTATTGATCCAAGTGACTACCAAGTAACTCTTGGTAATGGTAAGACTTACCAATTGGTTGACGGTGACCTCGAATTTGTTCCAAGCCAAGATCCAACCAATGTCGGTACTTACCAAGTTCAATTATCTGAACAAGGTAAGGAACACATCGAGGCCCTTGACCCAACCCACTACAGTTACGACTTTAGCAATGCGGGTACGGGTAGCTTTGAAATCGAAAAGGCAACTCCAAGCGTTGAATTTACTGCTGACGCTTCAAAGACCTTTGACGGCACTCCAATCGTCCTTGATAAGTACACTACCCAACCAACAGTTACAGTAACTGCTCCGGGTAACCCAACAATTACCTTAGAAGTTGGCGATTATGTCTGGGTAGACCAAGTTGGTAATACCTACACAACAGCTCCAAGCAACGTTGGTAACTACACCATTCAACTTAGTGAACAAGGTAAGAATAAGATCTTACAAAACACCACTAATGCGGATAACCTCGATTGGGCTAATGCGAAGATCAATGGGGAAGGTTCATACACTATTACCGAAGCCACTGCAACCGCTACTCTTTCTGGTTCTGCTTCTAAGACCTACGATGGTCAACCAGTAACCACGACTGAAATTAACGGTAATGGCGATATTGAAGTGACTGTGAAGATTCCAAACAGTGATGAAACTGTAACCTACAGGCTGAAGGACGGTGACTACACTTGGAATACTCCAAATGGCGATGCGCCAACTAATGCTGGTGAGTACACCATTACTCTTAGTCCAAATGTTGTGGCTAACTTGCAGTCTGCAATTGATGATAAATTTGGTAAGGGTAACGTTACGATTAGTACTAGTGGTTTTAAGGGAAGTGCAACATTCACCATCACCCCAGCCAACATGAAAGTAACCATGTCAGGCAATGGCTCAAAGGTTTCTGATGGTCAACCAGCAAATGTTGATCTTGATACTTTGGTTAACAGCTTAACCGGTACAAACCTCAACAAGACTGGATTAACTTCCGATGACTTTAGCTGGAATACTCCAGATGGCAAAGCACCACACACAGTTGGTACTTACACGATTAGTTTAAATGAAAACGGCTTAAAGAAACTTCAAGGAAATAATCCAGACTACAAAATAACTGTTGATGGTTCTTACACATACACCATTACGGCTGCTAGCCAAAAGGTTGAATACGTGGACGAAAACGGTAATGTTATCAAGACAATCGATAACATTGCTGGTACTGACACCAACTACGGCACTACCATTGATTTCAATGCTCAAGGCAACTTGCCAACGAACTACGAATTAGTAGATCCAAATCAAGCAACAATGGGAATTAAAGTTGTTAATGGGGTAATCCAAATCAAGGTCAAGGCTGCTACCGAGACAACTACTGAAAGTAAGACGGTAATTCGGACAATTATTGTGGAAAATCCAGATGGGACTACCACCACAGTTACGCAACCGGTAACCTTCACGCGGACGGTAACGACTAACAAGGTCACTGGTGAAAAGACTTACGGCGAATGGAACCAGCCAACAGGAACTTGGGGCGAATACACGCCAACCGCAATTCCTGGTTACAGCATTTCCAACGTTCCAGCCGAAACCGTTACACCAGATACTGCTGACCAGACCGTTAAGATTTCTTACACCAAGAATCCACCGGTAGCTACGACCGAAACGAAGATGGTAACGCGGACGATTATTGTAGAAATGCCAGATGGTCAACGGATAACGGTTAAGCAAACCGTGACCTTTACTCGGACTAAGTATACTGATATTGCTACGGGTGAAGTAACATACGGTGAATGGGATAAGGTTTCAGGGGAATGGAATGCCTACAACGCACCAGAGATTGAAGGTTACACTTCAAAGCCAGTTCTAGCTGAAACGGTAACCCCAACAAGCGATGACAAGACTGTGATTGTTACTTACACTAAGAATCCAGTTGAACCAGTAAACCCTGGTAACCCTGATACTCCGGTTACACCAGAAAATCCAACAACACCAACCGATGTTCCAGGTTCCAATGACCAACAAAATAATGGAATAAACAGTAACGAAACAACTAACGAAGTAAATACTCCTGCTAATGATCAATCAGCAACGAACGGTCAAAAGCAAGTAAAATTGCCACAAACCGGTAATGAAAAGAATGAATGGGGAATTGCTTCCGGATTGCTCGCCGCTACTCTTGGCTTGTTTGGATTAGCAGGTACTCGTCGGAAAAAGAAAGAAGACTAATTAAATAGTTAGTTAAATGGGTAGCTGTCAACTAGTATTGATGGATGCCGACACCTCTCACGTAAATGTGGGAGGTGTTTTTTTACGCAAACAGACAATCAATTCTTAAGAAAAAGAATTTTTGATTGGAAAATCCATAACAAGAACGCTTTA